>CAZZAM010000006.1:0-140841 GCA_964652775.1 uncultured candidatus Brocadiaceae bacterium
CAGCCCTCTGCGACCTCTGCGTAGCTCTGCGCCTCTGCGGTTGCCTTGGATTGCGATGTTTAGGATGAGTGCTGTTGCCTACTGGTTCGCTCATGCCCGCGGTTGGTTGCGCAGGAGGTTGATCACCGCCTCGGTTTCACGCTGCCATTCAGGCATTGCGCGTTGAACCGCCGCACGATCGCCTGATTGGATGGCGAGCTCAAGTTGCTCGCAGGATTTTTGCAACGCTGTCTGGTGAAACAGCATCGCGACCCCTTTGAGATTATGGGCCAGCGACTCCAGGCGGTCGAGGTCATCGACTGCGGCGGCGGCCAATCCTTCGGCCAAAAGGCCCGGTATAGTGGCCTGGGCTGTCGCGGTGATTTCGCCGATCTCGGTTGCAGTGAGCTGACTGTTTTCCCCACCCAGAACGTGGGCCGGGGTGCTGTTGGGCTGACTCCGTGCGAGTGCTGCGGCAAGATCAGCGCTGCGCAGCGGCTTGCTGAGGTAATCATCCATACCGGCTGCCAGGCAACGTTCGCGGTCACCGGCCAGTGCGTTGGCGGTCAGCGCAATGATTCTGACCGGAGAACGTCCAGCGTCCCGTTCATGGGCGCGGATCTGTCGCGTTGCTTCGAATCCGTCCATTTTCGGCATCTGGCAATCCATCAGAATGCAATCATAGCGGTTGTCCTTGGCCGCAGCGACAGCGGCGGCGCCATGTTCGACCAGATCAACGTATTCGGCGAGATTGCGCAGCATTGCCTTGGCGAGGCGCTGGTTGACCGCATTATCCTCGGCGACAAGGACGCGACCTAGTTTCTGAATCGGCGGTATGTTCGTGGCAGAAGCAGGAGCATATGGGCCATCGCGGCGCCCGGTGGAAACAGGTCCGGTCGTGCTGATTGGCAGCTTCAGGCAGACGCGAAAGGTTGAGCCAACGCCGGCCAAAGACTCGATTTCCAGATGACCACCCATCGCCTCCAGCAGGCGTTTAGTGATGCTTAGGCCCAGCCCAGTGCCACCGAATTGTCTGGTGGTCGAGGCATCGGCCTGGACGAAAGCTTGGCCAATGCGCTTGAGTTGTTCAGGCGTCATGCCGATGCCGCTGTCGATCACGGAGATGGTGAGGGATGCCTCTGCCTCCTTGCTGTCACGGACGGCGACATCGATGAGTACGCGACCAGAGTGAGTGAACTTTACCGCATTCGCGACCAGATTGAGCAGGATCTGTCGCAGGCGATTGGGATCGCCAACGAAATAGCGCGGCAGATTCGAGTCCAGTCGTAGTTCGAGCGCGAACTGCTTCTGCTCGGCTTGGTGGGCCATGATGGCCAGCACGCCATCAGCCAGATGGCTGAGACTGAACGCAATATGCTCCAGCTCGATCTTACCGGACTCCAGCTTGGAGAAATCGAGGATGTCATTGATCAGGCTGAGCAGGGCCTCGCCGCTGGAGCGGATGGTTTCGGCGTATTCACGCTGGTCGGTTGTCAGCTGCGTTTGCACGAGCAAGTTGGCCATGCCGATGACACCGTTCATGGGCGTGCGAATCTCATGACTCATCGCGGCGAGGAACGTGCTCTTCGCCTGAGTTGCGGCCTCGGCATCCCGGAGCGCTTTACGCAGGCGCTCTTGTTGCTCCAGGCGCTGGGTGATGTCATTAGCGATACCGAGGTAGCCGGTGACCGTTCCCGCTGCGTCACGCAAGGCGGTCACGGACAATTGCACCGGGAAACGACTGCCGTCCTTGCGGACATAGGTCCATTCACGCTCGTCTGATTGCTGGTACTCGCGTGGTTTGATGACGAATACATCGAATCCCGGTTCAATGGGGCGGCCGAGTTCGCGCGACAATTCGGCGGCGCGGGCAACGACTTCTTCGGAAACATGGATGACGGCTGGAGTCAGGCGATTGATCACCTCGTCGGCGCGATAGCCAAGCATGCGCTCGGCACCGGCATTGAAGACCGTGATGACGCCGTCGGTGGTGGCAGCGATGATCGCGTAGTCGGCCCCATCAAGAATCGCCTGGCGCAGTGAGGTGGCGGCCTGGAAAGCCTCTTGGGCGGCGCGCTTGGCAGATATGTCGGTGATGAATCCATGCCACAGCACACTGCCGTCGGTCTGCCGTTCCGGACTCGAGCGACCATGCAGCCAGATGGTTTGGCCATTGGGGTGGTGGTAGCGATATTCACAGTCCCACAGCGTCAGCGTCGTGGCCGAAGCGGTAATGCTGTCGATCACTCGCTGGCGGTCATCAGCATGAATGCGATCGATGATCGGCTGGACAGATACGGCGGCTTCTTCTGGCGAAAATCCATAAATCGCCGTGATCCCGACTGAGCTATAGGGGAAGTGGCCGGTGCCATCCGTGCGCAGATGGTACTGAAACACCATGCCAGGAATGTGCGCAGCAATGCGCAGCAGCAGGGACTCGGCCAATTTGCGCGCGGTGATATCCGTGCGGATGGACACGAAGCGTTCGGGGCGTCCATCGCCACCCATGAAGGGCGCGATCATACTGTCCACCCAATACAGCGAGCCATTTTTGGCGCGGTTGCAGACTTCGGCTCGCCATGGTTTGCCAGTGCGAATAGTTGCCCAAGCGTCCTGCCAAAAGGATTTCGGATGGTGGCCGGAATTGATCAGACGATGATCTTTCCCCAGTAGTTCGCTGCGTTGATAACCGCTCAGTGCGCAGAAGGCATCGTTGACATCCAGGATTTTTCCCTGGGCATCGGTGATCGACACGAGGTTGTACTGATCGATGGTCGAGCGAAACGCGGCAGTCTCACGGAGGAGGTTGTCGGCGTTGCGTTTGGCCAGGCTGAGTTCGGCCGTCATCGCAGTCGCCAACGTGGTGGCCCGCGATCGCCCAGTCACCAGCAACCACATACCACCAGCGAGTAGAAAGCTGATGATGCCTCCGGTTATCAACACCAGCAGCGCCGGCCCATGGGCGACTGACGCATCCAGGGCTGGAGTCGAGGAGAGTTGGATGCCGAGTTTACGTCCCCCGAATTCGATGGTTTCGAGTTTACTGTAGCTGGGCGCGGCGGTGGCTGGCACTGCGGGGCATGGATACAGCTGATCGTTGTGCTGCGGGTCGGTCAGGTCACGAATGACGCAATCGACCAGAGCGTCAGCCACCTGCGGAAGTCCCGCCAAGAGGTCGATCGCTTTAATCGGCGCGTACACCAAGCCGACCAGTGCCGCGCGCCGCTCCTCGGGTGTGTGCGGATTGGAGCCGTTACGAAACACCGGTACTAACAGGAGGAATGAAGGAGACTGCTGTGCGTCCTGTAACAGGGTAACGCGCGCTGTGAGCGCAGGTTCGCCGCTGGCAATGGCGCGTTCAATGGCGGACCGCCTGATCGGCTCGAAGCCTAGGTTCAGTCCCCAGGCGGCGCGATTGGGTTCCAATGGGTAAATGAACTTGGTGATATACTGGTCGGGTTCATCGCCGACATGTTTGACCAGAAAATCCGGAGCGGCATCAGCGCGTTCGTTGGCTATGAAGACCTCAAGGTCGGCGCGCGCGACGCGTTGGATGAATCCGAAGCCGAGAATCCCTGGAAATTCGCTAGCGAGGTCACGCGACTCGACGTAAGCGCGAAACTCATCACGTTCAACCGACTTGCTGGCTGCATAGACGCCGCGCGCGCCTTTCAGACCAGAGAGCGGCAGGCTGAGGCGGCGTTGGATATCGAACACCAGACGCTCGGCATAGCGATCGAACCGCCGTTCAGTCAGGGCGCTGGCTGACTGATCCATGCGCCAGGCAATGAAGGAGGCCAACCCACAACCGCAGAGCGCCAGTAGCACGGACAAGAGGGAGGCTCCGCGGCGTGCGTGCGATGCACTGGTTGAGGAAGCGAGCAGGGCATTCACGGCGGCGTCCTCTGGGTGCGTGCCAGGGCGATTTGATTATATTCACCGTATTTCTACCTAGCAGCTTCGCCACGACTACCTGTCTGACCCTGAGTATTGCAGGATAGTTAGGACTCCTTCACCCGCTTGCCCAAACCGTGGTTGTCATCACACTGCGCGCCCTTTCGCGGAGTCTTAGCCATGCAAGTCAACGTCGCCGATGCCGGAACTCTTTCCAAGCGCGTCACGGTCAACTACACCGTTGCCGAGATCGACGTGCGTAAGTCGGACCTGATCAAGCGCTTCGCTGGCCAGGCCAAGATCGAAGGATTCCGCCCCGGCAAGGCGCCCAAGGCGATGTTGGAAAAGCGCTATGGCGCTGCTGCCCAGGCCCAGGCCGAAGAGGCGCTGGCTGACGAAGGTGTGAACTCCGCCCTACGCGAACACAAGCTCCGCCCCTTTGGCGCGATTGCGACGGACAGCATCGAACGCAAGGACGGCCTACAGATCACGGTGAGTTTCGAAACCTATCCGACGATTGCATTTCCAGACGCAAAGACTTTCAAACTAGACGTTGGCGACGTCAGTGTCGCCGACAGTGAAGTCGAGGAAGTCGCCACCGCGATGGCCCGGCGCATGGGCGATATGGGTCCGATTGGCGACAGTGACACAATTATCGCTGATGACGCACTGATGCTCAATGGCAGCGTAACCGTTGCCGGTGTCGAGATCCGCAAGCTCGAGGATTTCCATCATCTCGTTGGTGGTTATCCGCTGTTTGGCAAGTTGCCCGCTGATGTCGTTGCCGCACTGGCTGGCAAGAAGGTCGGCGACAGCGTGGCGTTTACTTCGACGTTACCTGCCAATTTCACCCCGGTCGAACACGCCAGTAAAGAGGCCAACGTCACCTTTACCGTGAAGAGCGGCAATCGCCTGCGCGCTGCGCCGCTTGACGACGCGATGGCGCAAAAGGTCGGCGCCAAGGATCTCGCTGGCCTCAAAGAGATGCTCAAGCTGCGTCTGATCAGCCGCAAGCAGGGCGAGGCGCGCGGCAAGCAGGTCGAGCAACTGTCAGCGCAACTGCTTGAGAAGATCAGCGCCGAGCTGCCGCCCAAGGCGTTCGCCGCCGCGCTGACCCAGGCCGAGACCGAAGCCGAAGCCAAGGCGACCGAGAAAAAGGAAGATGTTGCCAAGGCAAAAGCCGACGCGAAGGCGAACATCGAAAAGGTATTCAAGCGCCACGTCATCATGACCGCGCTTGGTGATCATCTGAACATCGAAATCACCAACGACGACATCCGCGATCAGATCTTGATGGCTGCCCAGCAGACCGGCCGCAAGGCCCAGGATATTGCCAAGCAACTGCAAAAGAGCGGCCAGGGCAATCAGGTAGCCATGGAAATCCGCGAGGCCAAGGCGATCGAGACGCTGCTCGATCAGGTCTTGGCTGGCGCGGGGCAGGCAGCGAAGGCGTAAGCCACGAAATGCCAAATGCTGGAATGTTGGAATGCTGGAATGGTCCGCGCAACTGTCGTTGACGAATGACGGGTTGGGTTCGGCTTCATTCCAGCATTCCAGCATTCCAGCATTCCTGGTGGCCTCTTGCTGCCGACTACTAACCTCCTGCCCATGCGCCTCGTCATCGCTGGTGACCATTCTTCGCCTGCCCTCAAGCAAGCGCTCGTCGAGCACCTCCAGCGTGGCGGTCATACCGTCCGCGATTTAGGCACCTGCGCTGAAGCGAGTGTCGATTACCCAGATTTTGCTGAGGCCGCGTGCGCCGAAGTGCTCGCTGGCCGCGCCGACCGCGCTGTGTTGATCTGTGGGACCGGCATCGGCATTGCAATCTCCGCCAACAAAATTCCCGGGATCCGTTGTGGTGTCGCCCACAATGCATTCACCGGGGCGCTGGCCAGCGAACACAACCATGCCCAGGTCCTGGCGATCGGTGCGCGCGTTCTCGATGCGCCCACCGCGATCGCGACGGTCGACGCGTGGCTGACCACTGCCCGCAGCGATGGCCCTCGTCATCTTCGTCGCATCGAAAAGATCACCGCATTGGAGCAACGCGCATGCAACCCGAAAGCCTGACCCGCGGCGGTAAACTGGAACCAGCCGCAATCGACGCGGCGCCCGCAGATGCTGGCGCACTCAAGAAGCTGATCACTGGCAGCGACGCAACGCTCAGCGCGGCGGGTGCAATCATTGCTGGCAGCAAGACCGTCAGCGGATTGACCGCTGAACTGGCGGCGCAGTTGCCACGTGAAGGTCTGCCCGGTCGCGCTGCGGCTTGGGCGCTTGGCCATCTTGGCGGTGAGCGCGAATTACTCGCCGCCGTCGAAAGTGGTGGCATCGATCAACGCGATAACGCCTACGCCGGGCTCGCCGTGTTAGCTGCGACGGGTAAGGCCTCAACTGGCTTGGGCGTGGTGATGCGTGCGCGGGTTGCGGCCGAAGTTGCTAAGGCGAAAGCTGGCGGCACTGGCCTGGGTGAACACGCGGTGCGCGTACTCGCCGTACTCGGAGATGCCGAAGCCGGAGCGCAGGCACAGGCGGTGCTCGATGGTGATCGTTTCTGCGATCGCTTCGAGTTACAACGGATCAAGAAGGCCGTGCTTGACGGCCGCAAGGATTCCGACGCAGTTCGGCAATTCAGCGCGACGTGGGGCGAATTCTTCGCTGATCACGTGTTTGTTCCGGAAGCGCCCAAGCCAGCGGCGAAAGCGGAACCAGCACCGGGCGCCAAGCCAGCAGCGAAACAACCAGCGCCACCGATGGCAGCGAACGCCGAGGCTGAACTCGACGAACCGCCACTCGACGCTGATGCGGCCGCGCTTCCGCCGACCGCCGGTGTGCCGGTGGATTGGAAAGCTTTCGCGGCCAGTCCCGAGGCCACCGCGCTGCCAGCGCAGCTCCGCCAGATGGCGGTGCAGCTCGGCCAAATGCTTGAGCAACTTGCGGTGCGCGCCGTGCAAGCTGCGCTCGCTGACTTGTCACGCGACGAGTTTGCGGCGGTGTTACTGCAAGTGTTACCGCAGGCGCTGCCACCGCAGCACGTGCAGGCCGCGCTCAGTCCGCAGGCGATCAACGGCTATCAGGCGTTGGTCAAGTTCCTCATTCGTACCGGCGTCGCGACGCAGGGTGACGGATTGCTGCAAGGCGTGAAGCTAGTCCGCCAGATGATGGCTGAGCAGCTCAAGCGTTCGGGAATTCTTGGCGGCCCGGATTATTCGGATCCGGATGAGAAGAAGCCGATCCTATAGAGGAGGAATGCCAAATGCTGGAATGCTGGAATGCTGGAATGTCGCATGAGGCACGGCGTTGGTCCGTAGCGAAAGCATTGCGGCACTCGCGGTTTTCTTGCTTGGCCAGCATCCCCAATTCCAGCATTCCAGCATTCCAGCATTCGACATTTCCCCCATGACTCTCTTCCGCCCCTGCATCGACCTCCACGATGGCGTGGTGAAACAGATCGTCGGCGGCACATTGACCGATGCCGGTGCCGGTCCGACGACGAATTTCGTCTCCCAGCAGCCGGCGTCGTACTATGCGGACATGTATCGCCGTGATGGTTTGACTGGTGGTCACGTGATCAAACTCGGCAAAGGCAACGACGATGCGGCACGTGCTGCGTTGGCAGCGTGGCCCGTTGGCCTGCAACTCGGTGGCGGCGTTGACGCGAGCAATGCACGCAGCTGGATCGATGCCGGGGCCAGCGCGGTGGTCGTCACCAGTTGGTTGTTTCCCGAGGCGCGTTTCGCGCCAGAACGCATGGATGCGCTGATTGCCGCTGTTGGTCGCCAGCGAATCGTCATCGACCTGAGCTGTCGCAGGCGTGATGATTGCTGGCTGGTTGCGATCGATCGTTGGCAGCGCGTTTCCGAATTCGAAGTGAATGAAATGAATCTGGCTCGCCTCGCCAGTTCCTGTTCGGAGTTCCTCGTGCATGCCGCCGACGTTGAAGGCCTCTGCCAGGGGATCGACGAGGATCTCGTCGAATGCCTCGGCAACTGGTCCTCGATTCCGGTGACCTATGCTGGCGGTGTGCGCAGTATGGCCGATGTGGAGCTCATCGCACGCCGGTCGAGTGGTCGCGTTGATGTCACAGTCGGTAGCGCCCTCGATATCTTCGGCGGACGCGGGGTTGCCTATGCCGACTGCGTGGCCTGGAATCGCCGGCATCAGAGCGCAGGATAGCACGCATGGTCCTCTCCCGCCGTGATGTTCCGCCTGCCGATCTCGCTGCTGCTGTCCAGATGTTGAAGCGCGAACGCGATGCCGTGATCATCGCCCACTATTACCAAGAGGGTGAGATCCAGGACGTCGCCGATTTCGTTGGCGACAGTTTGCAGATGGCGCGCTTTGCGGCTAAGAGTTCAGCCAAAACGATCGTTGTGTGCGGCGTCCACTTTATGGCTGAGACGGCGAAGATTCTGGCGATGGATCGCACGGTGCTGTTGCCTGATCTTGCGGCTGGTTGTTCGCTCGCTGAAAGCGCGCCTGAAGACGAGTTCCGTCGCTTTGTTGCTGCGCACCCAGGGCATCAAGTAGTTACCTACGTCAACTCCAGCGCTGCCGTGAAAGCGATGTCAGATTGGTGCGTGACCAGTTCAAACGCAGTTGAAGTCGTGCGGCGTATCGGTCCGAAGACACCGATCATTTTCGCGCCCGATCGTTTCCTGGGTGATTATGTTGCCCGCCAGACTGGCCGCGAGTTGGTGCTGTGGCAGGGAAGCTGCGAAGTCCATGAACTGTTCTCCGGCGATGCGATCATGCGTATGCGTCAGGAACATCCGGGCGCGAAAACCCTGGTTCATCCTGAATGTCCCGCGTCGATCATCGCTCTGGCCGATGTCGTCGGCAGCACCAAGCGTCTACTGGAAGCCGTCGCCCAAGGTCCCGAGACCGCAACGTGGATCGTCGTTACCGAACCCGGCATCATTCACCAGATGCGCAAGATCCGTCCAAACGCGACGTTCCTGATGGCCCCGGCCGATGTGCGTGGCGGCGAGAAGGGCGCATGCACGAGTTGCAACACCTGCCCGCACATGAAGCGTAACACGCTCGAAAAACTCTGGCGCTGTCTGCGTGACGGATCGCCCGAAGTGACGTTAGATGCTGCTGTGGCCGCGCGCGCACGATTGCCGATTGAGCGCATGTTGACGGTGGGATAACCCCTGGGATCGCCGAGTTGTACTCGGCCCTGCGCTTGCGGCGTGAAACTGGGCGATCCCAGGCTTGACGCTAAACTCCGCGTCGCGGCTTTTCTTCGGGTTGATAGAGGCTGAATACGTGTCCATCGGGGTCGAGGAAGTCAGTGGTGAATCCGCCTGGTGCTGGACCAACCGGACAAACAAAGATCACCTGTTTTTCAAGGAGCCGTTCGTACACGTCATCAATGCCACCATCGGATAGGCGGAAGACGATGACCGGGCTGCCGCCACGCGTTTCCTCGTGTTGGAAAAAGAGCAGCAGCGTTTCGCCGGTCTTTGCCATGAGTGGTGCATCGGCAGCGTCAGACGCTTTCCCTGACAATGGCTGAACGTCGAGTCCAAGCGTATCACGGTAGAATGCGGCAGTGCGTTTGAGATCACGAACATAGTAGACAACGGCGCCGATGCCGGCGGTGCGAAAGTCGATCATGAGTTCCTCGGTGAGGTGGTTGTTATCTTCTGTTGCCGTGGGGTGCTGCTTTGTGAGGTCAGGATCAGGGGGTGTCCATCCGGATCGACCAGTCCGATCCCGGGCCGATGGGCGAGAGCGAGCTGCAGGGCACGGCGAAGGGGGCCGATATCAGCACGTGGCGTATCGAGTTGGACATGACGGATCGCATCGACGGCGATTGCTGGCCAGCTCGCCAATTGCCGTCGCAAGGCGGTGAGTCGCTGACGTAACGCCGTGTCGCTGATAGCGAGGAGATGGCGAATCTCTGTACGCGAGTGGCCATGTACCACCAACAGCAGTACGATGCGCAGACCGCGCGGTAGCTTGCGCAGTTCGCTGGGCCAGGCTTCTCGGATTTCAGTCGACGTCGAGTTGGACTGACGTGGAGGGTCGTTGCGTTGTTCGCGATGTCGGCGTCGCACCTCAGTGCGGGCACGGAACGCCGCCTGATTACGGAGAACACCAGCAAACCAACCCTGATCTTGAGCACTGGCGAGTCCAGTCCGTCCGGTGCTGATGGCAGCCAGCAGCGCGTCCTGCAACACCTCTTCAGCTTCGTGCTGATTCGGAGTCAGCGACCGCGCGACGGTAATCCAGTGTCGATACGCTGTGGCATCCACGACAGATTCAGGCCTCGCCGGGATTTCGATATTGCTCGGCAAGCACGCCGGCCTGTCGATCATGCAGCCGGCGATAGAGACCATTGGCGGCGAGCAGCGCGTCGTGCGTCCCACGTTCGACGATGTTGCCGGAATCCAAGACGAGAATCTGGTCGGCAGCGCGAATGGTGCTGAGGCGATGTGCGATGACGAAGGTCGTACGACCGTGACGCAGTCGTGCGAGCGCCGCTTGCACTTCGGATTCGCTTTCGCTGTCCAGTGAGCTGGTTGCTTCATCCAGAATCAAGATGCGTGGATCAGCGAGCAACGCGCGCGCAATCGCAAGACGTTGCCGTTGGCCACCGGACAAGCGCACGCCGCGCTCGCCAACGATCGTGTCCCAACCCTTGTCCATACCCTCAATGAAGCCGAGTGCGGCGGCGGCCTGCGCAGCAGCGCGCAGATCAGCGTCGGTGGCCTGCGGTTTGGCGAAGAGCAGATTCTCGCGCACGGTGCCGTCGAAGACGACGTTGTCTTGCAGCACGACGCCGAGTTGTCGGCGGTAGCTGTCGAGACGGATGCCCGAGAAATCTTTGCCGTCGAGCAGAATTCGTCCACCTTGCGGTCGGTGGAACCCCATGATCAGTGACACCAATGTGGTCTTGCCCGATCCACTGGGTCCAACTAACGCGACGGTTTGTCCTGGCTCGGCAACCAACGACACGCCGTGTAGAACTGGACGCGCGGGATCGTAGCCGAAGACAACCGCATCAAGTTCGACGCGGCCTTGCAGCGGTGGACATGGCGTGCGACCTGCGGCATCAGCGTCTTCGGTTTCTTGAGCGCGTAGTTCGCGAATGCGATCAAGGCCAACGAACGCTTCGGTCAGTTGCGTGCCGATCGCAGCGATCTGCAGCACCGGCGCGGTCATCAGCGCGACATACATGACGTACATAAACAACTGACCACTGGTCATGGTGCCAGCGATCAGCGCGTTGCCGCCGATGAGGACGAGAATCGCGGACGCGGCGCCGATGACCAAGGTACCGAGTGCGGTCAACACCGAAAATCCGGTCATCGTCGTTCGGATGTAAGCGAATAGCTTATCGGTGCTGGCGCTGAATACTTCCTGTTCGCGTGGTTCAGCGGCGTAGGCCTTCACCGCACGGATGCCGCCAAGCACCTGGGTCATGCGTCCGTTGATCTCGGCCTGGGCCTTGCTGCGTTGGCGAAACACCGGGCGCAAACGAGTCAGTGCGATGCCGGTGCCGATACCGAATACGACCAGTAATCCAGCAACTGCGAGCGTGAGTTGCCAGTTGAGGATGAGCAAGATCACGAACACCGCGACGGCTGTGACTGCGCCACCGATGAGTTGCACGATGCCGGTGCCGACCAGATTCCGAATGCCCTCGGCGTCGTTCATGATCTGGGTGACGAGTTGTCCACTTTGTGAGGCGTCGAAACGCGAGATCGGAAGGCGCAGCACATGCCAATGTAACTCCTGCCGCAGATCGTGGATTGCGCGCTGCGCCGCAACGCCGAGGAGTTGTGATAAGGCATAACCGGTCGCAGCTTGGACCAGGGTGGCAAGCAGAACGGCCCCGGCCAACCACGGCAGCAACTCGGGACGCTTTCCCGTAATGATCGTATCGAGCAGGAATCCTGCCGACGCTGGTGGCACTAACGCCGCCGCGCGACTGACGGCGAGGAGTCCGAGTCCAAGCAGCAGGCGATGGCGATGCGAACGGATCAGCACCGCCGATTCGCGCAGGATCACACTCCAGCCGACGCGCGGGTGCTTCGTTGTGCTGCCACCGCCGTGTGGCGAACCGCTGCTCGAACCGTGGGCTGCCATGTGCTAGACCCTCAAGTCGTCAGCTTGCCAGTCGCGGACTTGCAGCTTGATGGCATCTGGAGTGGCAAGTTCACCGGACACAACGCGGGCGAACAATCCCGGCAGTTCAGCATCGGAGGCGAAACGCAGTGCGACCAGTTGTCGCAGGGGAAGCTTGGCGATGTCGGCCTGACGATCCAGTAGCAGGGCGCTCAGGCGAAGCCGCATCTCCAAGCGGATGATCCGGTCCTGCATGATCTGCGCATTCCGCCGCGCGCGGAACCACACCACCAACAGCGCAATGCCGGAGGCGGCCGCCAACCCAGTGCCGCACGATGGCGCGTCGTGGGCGAATGTTTTCAGGAGATAACCAGCGTTGGCGAGTAGGGCCACGCCGCAGAGGATGTACGGCAGCGGCAGCTTGCGGTGGTTGGCATACGTTTGGATCGCGGGCATGGGCAGCGGTTGTGGCACTGGGCTGGGCGGGGAAAGGGTCGAACCAGGCAACCTAGAGCAGCAGCCGTTTCCCTTGCTTGGCGGCGTGGCGCGGGAACCTGTGACGCCATGTACTCGCGTATCCTCAGTGTTTTTGCAGTCACTGTTCTGTTGTTAGCCGCGTGTACGCGCGATGTGGCAACAACGTCAGCCAGCGCAGGTCCGGCCAGCCAGAGCGTGAATCTCATCGACGGCTTTGAGAACGATCCGTTGTGGTCACAGGACTCAGCCGGTGATCACGCCGAGATGGCGTGCGTGCCCGGCGATCAGACCGAAGGCGCAACCGCCTTGGTTGTGCGAGCGGCTGCCGGCACGCGCAAGAAAGTTATACTGCGTAAGGAAGTCGATATCGATGCGTCGATTCTGAGTGGACTGATGATCGATGTGCGGGTTGTTTCCGGTCCGGCTCCGACGATGGCATTCGCCTTGCGCACGGTCGATGGCACCTGGTTTGAAAGTCCAGCGTTGGTGTTGAAGGATGGAGTGAATCGCGATCTGGCCTGGGACTTGAAATTATTTTCAGCTGGCGATGCGGCGGCCTGGGTCAAAGGCGCGAGCAAGCTGGAACGGCTGATGCTGTTGGTCATGCCGACCACCGGCGATTGCACGGTTGCTTTTGACAATTTGCGCGGCAACGGCGCGTGGCGGTGGCGGGTCGATCCCGCTGAACTGCGCGCGGTGGAGCCACCGCAGCCAACGGCACGGCGTTTCGATCCCGTGCAACTGAGTTTCGCTGTTGCCTGGCCGGACGAATCGCGCGCGATGGCGGCTCCGGCGATTGGTACGTCCGAGCGTTTGTTCCGACGCATGGTTGCCGGTGGTGCCTGGATCACGGCGCCAGACGGCGAACGCTGGTGGCAACCGGCGGCGTGTGTTGGCATCACCACGGACGGTGGTCGGCCGGTGAATCGCTACGTTGTCCGCTTCAGTCCCGATCGCGCTGGCGCATGGGCGGTGCAGGCCGGCATTCCTACTGGACATGGATGTTGGAGTTGGGCGGCGACCGCCGGTGTGACGGTTGCTCCCGAAGCCGGAAATCCCGGTCCGGTGCGCATTGATCCACGCGATCCGCATTGGTTGTCGCGTGCGGATGGCTCGTTCTTCTGGCCGCTCGGCATGAACGTCGGCTGGGCCGGTGATTATCGGCCATGGTTGACGCGCATGCAGGAAGATGGCTGTACGGCGGTGCGCGTCTGGATGTGTCCGTGGTCGAACCCGCTCGATGTTGCAGGCAATCTGCAGACCGTGAATCAGGCATCGGCGGCAACGATTGACAGCTTGCTCGACACGGCGCTCGCCAAGGGACTGACCGTGCAGCTCTGTCTCAATTACCACGGCATGCTCAAGTCGGAGTGGGAGAAGAATCCGTACAATCTCGCCAACGGCGGCGTGATCACCGATCCGCGCGAATTTTGGATCGACGCCAAAGCCAAGGCTGTGTTCCGCAAACAGCTGGATTACGTATCGGCGCGTTGGGGCCATCATCCGGCGTTGCTGGCGTGGGAAATGTGGAACGAAGCCGACATCGGCCTGCATTACGATGACGACGATATCGTCGAGTGGCATCGCGAGATGTGCGCGTATCTCGCCAAGATCGACCGCCATCGTCACCTCATCACGACGAGTCTTGCTGGCCAGCGGAACGCAAACGGATTGTGGCGCGTACCCGATGTGAACTTGGTCCAGCCCCACTATTACGAACGCGAGTCATTGCGGGCGATCGCCGCAGCGGTTGGCGATATCGCCTTAGTGGGAAAGCCAGGCTGGCCAGCCGAGCTGTCGCGCTATTGGCAACGTGGCGGTGAGCAGGCCGACACCGAAGGTCGCTTTCTGCATCAGGCATTGTGGTGGAGTTGGGTGCACGGTTGCGCTGGTTCGTCGTGGGCGTGGTGGTGGGACACCCAGGTGCAAAACAACGGACTTACCAAGCACCACGCAGCGTTGGCGCGATTTATCGCCGGCGAAGATCTGCGCGGTGCCACACTAACCAGCGTGTCTGCCGCCGCCGAAGGCATCAATGTGGTCGCGCTGAGCGGCGTTGATCGCTCATGGGTGTTCGCTGCCGATCAGCACGCAACCGCACCAGCAAGTGGCGCGCCCGCCGCCATGCGCGCGCGCCGCGTGCGCCTGAGTGGATTCGCTGCTGGGGCGTGGTCGATCGAACGCTGGGATCCGTTGGCCGGAACCTGCGTGGCGACCCTCGCGGCAACCGTGGCTGATGATGGCGTATTGGAAGTCGAACTGCCGGCCGGTGCGAATGAAGCCGCCTGGAAGCTGCGCCGATCCGCTCGCCTGGTTCCCGAGATTCGTCTGCCGTGAGTTGGGTCACCGAAGTATGGGACGCCCAACGTGATGGTCGGCTGACCAGCGAAGAAGGTTGGCAAATCCTGATCGATGCGCGTGAAGCACTGGATCCGTCAGGTGTGGTGCGATCGGTGTTGCGTGGACTTGCAGTGGTGCCGGCCGTGACTGCCTCTCCAGGTCAGCACATGGAATCACACGAGATTATTGCTGATAGAGAACCGATAGTCATCGAAGACGTGTAACGTTTCCGCGCCACCGCATTCGGACACCTCAAGGCAACCGCAGAGGAGCAGAGGCCGCGGAGGTCGCAGAGGAGAGTGAGATGTGATCATGACCTTGAGGGTGATTGGCACTGAAAACGATCACGTCTTCTAACCCTAGATTGCTCATTTCAAGGCAACCGCAGAGGCGCAGCGCTACGCAGAGGTCGCAGAGAGCTTGGGTTAGAAGACATTGCTGTTTCTGGCGCCACTCACCCACAGGATGACGAAACCATTGACGCTCTCCTCCGCGATCTCAGCGGCCTCTGCGCCTCTGCGGTTGCCTTGGGATGTTTTAACCGAGCAATTTAGGCTAACCCCAGTCCTTCGCGTCCTCTGCCTTGGTACTCTGCGCCTCTGCGGTTGCCTTGGATAGCGTTGTTTAGGTTTAGTCTACGATAGGTGTCGCTCAAAAAACGGAACGACCCGCTCCCACGCCGGCGCCAAATGCTGTGGCGCGCGGCCAGTGACCGAGAAGCCGTGATCAGCGCCAGGAATTTCAATCAAGGTCGCATCCGCCCCGGCGGCTTGTAGTCGTGCATGGAAACGCCGCGAAATACCGATCGGAACTTGACCCGGCTCGGGACCGAGGTCGCGATCACCGTGGAGGATGAGAAACGGGGACGCGGACGGCGTGATGTGATTGATCGGTGACGCAGCTTCGTGTGCGGCGAGGGCGTCGCTGATCGGCGCGCCGATGAGACCAGCAACTGCCCAGGCTGACGCGGTGTCCTCCATCGCGACGAGATCGACTGGACCGTAGAAATCGACCATGCAGCGCAGTCGACTCGAATAACTGGCCAGCATCGGATCGCTATCGGGCGGTCCTTCAGCGAGGGCGAGGAACGAACCGAGGTGTGCTCCGGCCGACGCGCCCATGCCACCGATGCGCTCAGGGTCGATTGCATATGTGGCGGCGTTTGCGCGCAGCCAGCGCACGGCGCGGCGGACGTCTTCGAGTTGAGCTGGGAAACAATGCTCGGGCCAGAAGCGATACGTGATAGAAAGCGCAACGATGCCGCGCTGGGCGAGTTGCTGTCCGTGCCAGCTGAACATGTCGCGGTTCCCGGCGTGCCAGCCGCCGCCGTGGATCATGACCACGGCCGGTCGTGGACCTGGGACTCCATGCGGCAGATACGCATCGAACAACGAGCGCTCGCCATGCGGCCCGTAGGACTGATCAGGCAGGATGGTCACCGGATAGGGCGGCGGCATACAGCAAGACTGGCCGAGCAGACATGGGGTCAACCTAAACAGCGAAATCCAAGGCAACCGCTGAGGCGCAGAGGCCGCTGAGGTCGCGGAGGACTGGGGTTAGAAGATATTGTTTTTCGTGCTGATCACCCGCAGGGTGATGACGCGCAAGCCTGTTCTCCTCTGCGATCTCAGCGGCCTCTGCGCCTCAGCGGTTGCCTTGGCATTTCCCCAGATGCCGGCTTTAGGGTCAATGTCTTTTGACCCCGGACTTCCGGACTTCCGAACGTTCGGACCGTGCGTACGCTCCACGTCCCATGAGCGCATCTCCAACTTGGTTGCGACTCCTCGCAAGTGAGGACGGCGGCGACAGTGCGCCGTCGATGAGCATCCGTCCGGCCCTGGCCGGGAATCTGGCGCTGGCGCGGGCCGAGTGGTTGCGCCGCCGGATGATTGTTCCAACCAAGAACCAACAGCTGCGCGAGAGTGGTGGCGATGGTCGGCGCTTGGCGGACGTACTCGACTTTGGCAGTGAAGGTGAGCGTCCGTACGCGATGATCGAACAGATCGGTCACGGCGGTATGGGCATCGTGTCGCTCGCACGGCAGCGCTCGACTGGACGCGAGGTTGCGATCAAAGCCGTTCATCCCGAACGTGTACACGGCGGATTCCTCGACGCCTTCCGTCAGGAGTGTTTGACCACCGCCGCGTTGGAACACCCGCACATTGTTCCGGTCTATGACGCCGGTCTCGACTTCATGGTCATGAAGCGCCTGACCGGCACGAGTTTCGAACAGCGTCTGCGCAAGCCTGAGGCAACGTTGGCCTCGCACATCGAAGTGCTGCTGAAGGTTTGTGACGCGGTCTCATTCGCCCACAGTCAGGGCGTGCTGCATCGCGACCTCAAAGGCGAGAACGTGTTCGTCGGCGGCTACGGCGAAGTCTGGGTGATGGACTGGGGATTGTCGGCGGGATTCGGCCCGTCGGCGGACGGCACCTGGTTGGCACCAGCAGTCACCGACGATCAAGGCATGTGCGCCGGGACACCGATGTGCGTCGCGCCCGAAGCTGCACTCGGCGATCTCGCTCATCTCGGCCCCAGCCTGGATCTTTTTTTGATGGGCACGCTGCTCTACCGTGTTCTTTGCGGTCATTATCCTTACGAGACCAAGACCAGCGAAGAATCGCTGAAGCGCGCCGCACGCCGCGATATTCAGCCACTGCTCATCCGCGCACCTGGTGCACCATTTCGTCTGGTTCAGGCCGCTGAGCGCGCAACTGCGTGGGATTCGACCGGCCGTGGAACGGTAAGCGATTTCGCCAATGATCTTAGAACTTGGCTGCACACGTCTGGAGCGAGTGTCGAAGCAACGGCATTGCTTGCGCGAGCGACTGAACAATTTGCCGCTGGCGAAAAGCAGCAGCCGGTGGCGACTCGGTATAGGCTGCTCGGCGCAGCCATCACCGACGCATCGCGCGCGTTGGGTTTGTGTCCTGAGATGCGCGGAGCGCACGAGTTGCTGGCTCGGGCACGCAAGGCGTTCGCGACTGCTGCTACCGAGGCTGGAGATCTGAATTTGGCTAAGCTGGTCAGTGAGGGATTCACCCCGCCGGCTGGTGCCGTCGAGCAGCCAGCGCGGAATTTCCGCTGAGCGTGGACGTTGCGGAGGTTGGGCCGCACTAGAAACGGTGCAGTATATTGCGCTGGACCGCAGGCAGTGTGTGGACGGTTCACCTAGAGATTGGTTGAATTCGCCGATATTTCCCGATCCTTCGCAGTCCACGATGCCAGATCCAGCTGCCAAGTCGTTCTTTGTGCTGACCCTGCGCGGCGACCGTGGTCCCGTGGATCGCACGGGAGTTCGCGAGTTGCTACGTAGCGGTGAAGCACGCGCAGAGGACCAGGTTCGCGACATCTTTGGTCGCTCTCAGGGCACCGTGTCGTCCTTGTTGGCGGCGCGCGATCGCGAGACATCCACGGAGCGCATCCAGAACGATCAGCGGCGCGTGGCGCATCACGCTGGTGGATCGCGTAGCGTGTTGATCGTAGTTGCGCTGAGCATGGGTGTATTGGGCATGGTTGTGACGTGGGGGTTTTTGACTCGTAACACGGTGATCCAGTCACCAGTGGTTACACCGGCACCGGCACCGTCAACTCAGTCCAACGTAGCGCTGTCTCAACCGGTGGCCGTGGTTGCTCCAGTCAAGTCGGATCCACGCGGTGCGACCACCGTGCAAGTCCAGCTCCCGCAAACAACGCCAGTGGTCGAGACGACAAAGTCCCCCACTCCATCGTGTCCGTCATCACCCGTTGTACCGGTGATGACGGAGACGCCGTCCTCAGTCCCCGTTGGATGGACAGCGCGCAACCTGGGCGCCGGCGCACCGGGCTCAGGTACGACGGTGGCAGATGGTATCTGGACGCTGCGTGGCTACGGCCACATGTTTGGGACCGGTAGCGACAGTTGCCATATGGCCACGACGCCACTGGTTGGTGATGGCGCGATCACTGTCCGGCTGGTCAACATTGTGGCCAGTGATCTGACCTTGGCTGGAATTATCGTGCGCTCGACTGAAAATGGCGGCGATCCCGCTGCCTATCTGTGTGTGAATGGCACTCCACAAATTGGGTTCGGTTATCGTACCGCGACTTCGCAGCGCAGTGAGGGCCGTATGCTCTTGCGGGCCAAGTTTCCATTGTGGTTGCGAATGGTTCGTCGCGCCACCGAGATCAGTGCCTGGATCTCAGATGACGCGAAGATATGGACTCCCGTTGGCAGTCCCGTTGCCCTACCAACATTCACTGGGCCACTGCTAGCGGGCCTCGTGGTTTGTGGTGCTTCGCGGACTAATCCGACCCGAGCCACCTTCACTGACGTTTCGGTTGGTCCGCTCCCAGTGGAACGAAGCCGCTGATTTTTACGGGCTTTGGTCAGTCTCTGGTCTGGATCATCGCACTATTCTGATATTGACCTGATGTGTTCAGTTCAGCATAGTCGCCACTTCTCTCATGTCGGCTCCCAATGCGCGTCCCTATTTCGTCTTGACCCTCCGCGGCGATCGCGGCCCCTTGGATCGCGAGGGTGTGCAGGCATTGGTGCAGTCTGGCGAAGCCCGATCCGAGGACCTCGTCCGCAACGCCTTTGGCCGCAATCTGGGCACCGTAGCCGAGGTTCTCGCTGCGCCGGCTGGAACGACGCCATCAGACCGAATGCGCATTGGGGCGGTAGGAGCGCAGCAGCCGCGACGTGGGGTATCCATCCAGGTGAGTCAGGGCTCGCGATTCCTGGTCATCATCGCGTTGATCGTGATGGGATTCAGCGTGGTTGCGGCCATTGTCGTTGTTCGGACCTCGCCAGTTCCGAGGGCACCAGTACCAACTCCCGCTCCCGCCATGGCGCCGTCCGAGTGGAACAAGGCGCGCACTAGCGCTCCGCCAGTCACGCCACCTCAGTCCCCAGCTGCGCCAATCCCATCACCAAGTTCGCCTCCGATCGTGGTGGCTCCAGCGCCGCCGCCCGTGTTGCCTGCGCCACCTGTACCGTCGCCATCATCAACGAAACCAGCAATGACTCTCGAAATGCTGGAGCGAGAGAACATCGTTGCAGTTGCGCAGGTGGTGGCCAATGGTCCGCCTGGTTGGCTTGGCTATGCTATCGGCGGTGGTGCAGCGGGAACCGGCCAGGAGTTTCTCGACAATACATGGACGGTGCGCGGTGTCGGGACCAGTTCGATCATTGAGGGGCGCTTCTGTCTGGATCGTTTCCACATGGTGACGCGGCCATGGACCGGCGACGGCATGGTGACGGCCAGAATCCTTGACCTCCAATCTCAGTATCCTCAGAGCGCGGCCTGCGTGATCATGCGGAGCAGGACTGATCGCACATCGCCGGCAATCCTGTTGATGCTGTTCAACAATGGTCAGTTCCATCTCTCTGAACGCGCGGTGGACGGCGGGATGTGGACGGGCAGGGTGTCCGCTGCCTTGGAGGCTGGCAAGCTGCCATGCTGGATTCGCCTGATTCGTCGCGGCAACGAATTTTCGGGCTGGTGTTCCAAGGATGGAAGCGCATGGCAACAGATCCACGCGCTGCGCCAAGTGCCAGCCGTGCTTGGTCTGGACGTACAGGCAGGGTTGATGGTCTTTTCCAATCGGCACGGTGCGATCGCCATGGCTAAGTTTAGCGATGTGACGGTCGAGCCGCTGGCTTCCGCACCGGCGGTTCCAGCCGGGAAGCCAACGACGCCAACGCCTCGACCGTAGTACCAGCCCTGGACGGTCGAGAATACGACTCATCGTTCTGTCGGAGCGCCATCCTATGCGTCACTTGTCCCTGCTGCTGCCCCTCATTGCCACGACGACGGCCTCCGCGGTCGAGCTTGGTCCGCCGCAGGCGTTCCAGGATCTGCGCTACGAAGTTGGTTTCGCCACTGCGGTGCGCACGGCTTCGGCGGGCAGCTTGTATTCCACGGAAAAGTCCGCGATGGGGATGCATGTCGGTGTCCAGTGGGTGCGTGGCCGCTGCGGCGAAAACTTCGGCAACGCCTGGGCGATCGGACTCGCTTACGACGACCACGCCGGCACCATCGCCAGCCAGACCGGTGTCCAGCCCGGCATCGGCGGCAGCGGCAGTGTCCACGCGCAGACCTATACCCTGTCGATCAGCCCGCGCTTCCTTATGCGTCCGTCGCGCAGTGATCCGTTCGAATGGGGACCAGGCAATTTCCAGATCGAGATCGGACCATTCGTTGGAATCGGCTTGGGTCAGGCTCGCATCGGCACCGCGACCACGTCTGAACTGGGCATGGCGAAGAGTTGGGGTGGCCGCCTTGACCTCGTATGGGCGTCGGAATCTGGTTGGATCGGTGGGGCCTACGGCGGCTGGGAGGGCTTCTCTGTCGAATCCGGCTGGGCCGACAGCGGCAGTGGTCGGATATTCGGTAGCGGACCGTTTGGTGGCCTGACCCTTGGGCGGCGATTCTAAAACCAGCCATATCGACACGATATTGGATTGGCATGACACGAGCTGTCTCCAGTGGAGGCTCCTATGCTCGACCCACAAGCACTCACCGAAGCCGCTCGTCAGGCACTGATCACAGCCCAGACGGTGGCGGCAAACCAGGCCCACGGTCACGTTGACGCCCTGCATGCAGCGGTCGCTCTGCTTGAGCCGAGCGACGGATTGCCTCGTCGGCTGATCACCAAGGCTGGCGGCAACGTTAGCGAGGTGATGGCCGAACTGGAACGCTCACTGCGCGGCTTGGCCACCCACAACCCGGTACCGGATCAAGTTCCGTTTGCGGCCGATCTGGTGCGGTTGCTGACCACCGCGATCGAACAGGCGAAGAAGTCCGGCGATGGTCGTCTTGCTGCGGATCGCTTGCTGCTCGCGTTGCTGGACGCACGCCACGTTGCCAAAGCGTTTGCTGTGCACGGTCTCACCAAGCCAGCGCTTGAGAAAGCGATGGCGGAAGTGCGTCAGGGACGCACAGCGTCTGGCGACGCGCCCGAGGAGTCCTTTGATGCGCTTGCCAAGTACGGCCGCGATCTCGTCGCCGAGGCGAAGTCAGGGAAGCTCGATCCGGTGATTGGTCGTGATGAAGAGATTCGCCGCGTCATCCAAGTGCTGAGCCGTCGCACCAAGAACAACCCGGTGTTGATTGGCGAACCCGGCGTCGGCAAGACCGCCATCGTTGAAGGACTTGCGCGGCGCATTGTCGCCGGCGATGTGCCGGAAGGGCTCAAGGATCGCCGGGTGGTCGCCCTCGATATGGGCGCGCTGGTCGCCGGTGCCAAGTTTCGTGGCGAATTCGAAGAACGGCTGAAGGGCGTGCTGGATGAAGTTTCAGCGGCGAACGGCAAGGTCATTCTGTTCATCGACGAGATGCATTTGCTCATGGGCGCTGGCAAAGCCGACGGCGCGATGGATGCGGCGAATCTGCTCAAGCCAAAACTCGCGCGTGGCGAACTCCATTGCATCGGTGCCACCACCACTGACGAGTATCGCAAACACGTGGAGAAAGACGCGGCATTTGAGCGGCGCTTCCAACCAGTCCAGGTCGGCGAACCGTCAGTCGAAGATACGGTGTCGATCCTGCGCGGATTGCGCGAACGTTACGAGGCCCATCACGGCGTGCGTATCGCCGACACAGCGCTCGTCGCAGCGGCGCAGTTGTCGTCGCGCTACATCCAAGACCGTTTTCTGCCCGACAAGGCGATCGATCTCATTGACGAGGCTTGCGCCACGATTCGGGTGCAGCTGGATAGTCGCCCATCATCGATTGACGCGTTAGAACGACGCCAATTGCAGCTTGATGTCGAAGCCACGGCGCTCAAACGTGAATCTGACGCAGCGAGCAAGGATCGTCTCAGTGCGATTCAGTCCGAACTCGCTCAAGTGAAAGAAGAGCTGGCCGGATTGACGGCGCGCTGGCAAGAGGAGAAAGGCGGAACTGAGAAAACCCGCGATGCGCGCAAGCGCCTTGAGGCCGCGCGCGCCGCGATGGCCGCTGCCGAACGGACGTATGATCTCGCCAAGGTTGCTGAGCTAAAATACGGCACCATCCCGCAGTTGGAAAAAGAGATAGCTGCGACACCAGTCACTGGTGATCGCATGGTGTCTGAGTCGGTCAGCACCGAGGACATCGCGCGCGTGGTCTCGCGCTGGACCGGCATTCCCGCCGAACGCCTGGGCGAAAGCGATCGTCAACGTCTGCTCAAACTCGCTGATCGCCTGCGTGGATCGGTGGTTGGTCAGGATGAGGCCATCGAAGCGGTTGCCGGTGCCGTGCTGCGTTCGCGCGCTGGACTTTCCGATCGTCGCCAGCCGCTTGGCAGTTTCCTGTTCCTTGGCCCAACCGGCGTCGGCAAGACCGAAACCGCAAAGGCGCTCGCCCGCGAACTATTCGATGACGAGAAACACATCGTCCGCATCGACATGTCGGAATACATGGAATCGCACAGTGTTTCCCGGCTGATCGGCGCGCCGCCCGGCTATGTCGGCTACGATGAAGGTGGTCAATTGACCGAAGCCGTGCGTCGTCATCCCTACACGGTGATCCTGCTTGATGAAGTCGAGAAGGCGCATCCGCAGGTGTGGAATACGTTCCTCCAAGTCTTCGACGACGGCCGCCTAACCGATGGTCAGGGCCGCACGATTGATTTCACCAATGCGGTGATCGTGATGACCTCGAACCTGGGCTCTGACAGCATTCAGAAGGGTACCACTGCAGGGGGTGATTTCGCTCCTGGTACGCGCGAAGAAGTCATGGAGACGGTGCGGAGGCATTTCCGACCGGAATTTCTCAATCGCCTCAGTGACGTCGTGATATTCCGTCCACTTGGTCGCACGCAGATCCGTCACATCGTCACCCTGCAAGTCGATCGCATCGCTCAACGTCTGGTCGAGAAGCGCATCCGACTTGTTCTCACCGACGCAGCACTCGATCGCGCCGCCGAAGCAGGCTACGATCCGCTCTACGGTGCGCGGCCGCTCAAGCGTTGGCTCGAACGCGAACTGGTTAATCCGCTGTCAGTGAAGATTGTCGGCGGAGAACTGCCGGACGGTGCCGAAGTTCTGGTCGACACCGATGCCGAGGAAGGGCTGTTGTTCGAAGTGCGACCTGGCGCCGTGACCAGCGAGCCACCGTCAGGGGCCAAACGCAAACGCCGCGCGAGCTGAACTAGATCTTTCCCAAGGCAACCGCAGAGGCGCAGAGGCCGCAGAGGTCGCAGAGAAAGACAGGGGATTGGAGAAGACACGGCGTGGCGATGCTGCTGTCTCCTCTGCGTCCTCTGCCTTGGTACTCTGCGTCTCTGCGGTTGCCTTGGATTTTCCCCAAGCGCCGGCTTTAGGATTAGTTCTTGACTGTACTGGTGTATTAAAGTATTAGGACACCATGAGCGCTGCTACATGGTTTCGCGTTGAGCCTACATCGGGGGTGCCGATCTACCGGCAACTGATGGAACAAGTCCTGTCACTACGTGCGAGTGGACGCTGTGCGCCCGGCACACTGCTGCCGTCGGTGCGCCAGATGGCGGAAGATCTCTCGGTGAATCCGATGACGGTCTCCAAAGCGTGGTCGCTGTTAGAACGTGATGGCGTGGTCGAGCTGGTGCGCGGCCAGGGCATGCGCGTGTTGGCACCGGCCTCGCGGTCCAGCCCTGCACAGCGCTTGGGTGAACTGCAGCCGTTGCTGAACCAAGTTGCCGCCCACGCCCATCGTTTGGCGTTGCCGCCAGCGACGGTGATCGACGCCCTGAAAAAAGCCCTGTCGGAGAATACCCATGACTGACTTTCCTCTCATCGCCCAGGGTTTGACCAAGCGCTTTGACGAGCGCACAGTGCTGGCTGGAGTCGATTTGCAGATCCCCGCCGGCTCGGTGGTCGGACTGCTCGGCACCAATGGCGCGGGGAAAACCACGTTATTGCGCTGTCTCCTGGGATTGGCCAAGCCCGATGCCGGTACTGCGATGCTGCTCGGTGAGTCGTCATGGGATCTTGGTCCTGCGGCGAAGGCGCGTCTGGGTTACGTACCTCAGACTCCAGCGCACTACGCGTGGATGCGGGTCAGTGATCTGATCACCTACACCGGCACATTTTATCCAACGTGGGATGCGGCCCACGCCGAGTCGATGCGCGCGCGTTGGAACATCTCTGCCACTGCCCGCGCTGGTAAGCTGTCACCCGGCGAGGCGCAACGTTTGGCGCTGGTCCTTGCACTCGCGCATCGCCCAACGCTGCTCGTGCTCGACGAACCAGCCGCCAGTCTGGATCCAGTCGGGCGGCGCGAGTTTCACGCCGCGGTGGTCGAGGCCGCCGGAGCTGGCACCACCGTGCTGTTGTCCACGCACCTGTGCAATGATTTGGAACGCGTCGCCGACCGCGTCGCCGTGCTGCGTGAAGGTCGTATCATCTTGCACACGGGACTCGATGAACTCAAAGAGCGATTCCACCGTCTGCGCGTGCAGTCGCAGCGTCCACTGCCAACCGGCCTCGTCATGCCTGGTCAGATCGCACGCCAGGATCGTGCTGACGGCGCGGTGCTGATTATCGATGGCGATGCGCAGGCGGTTGCGGCGAAACTCACGGCGGAACACGGCGCCACCGTCGCGTGCGATGCGCTTGGCCTGGATGACATCGCACTGGAATTGCTGCGATGAGCCCGGCATTTCGAGCCATACTCGGCTGCTATCTGAAGGCGTGGATATTTTGGGCTGGGGCCGCGTACGCAGGCATGATGGTATTGGCCGTGGCGATGGCAAACTTTGCACGTGAACAGCAGAGTGCGGCTGCACTCACAACAATCGGCCTTTTGGGCACCATATGGCCAGCTGCGATAGCGTTTATCTGGGGTCAGTGTGCAGATCACCCATCACTGTTTCTCGCACCGCAGCATCGTCGGATACATCGAGCCGTCGCATTTGGCGTATTGATACCACTCAGTGGTTTCATCATCTGGGTGTCATTGGCGCTTGGCGGGCTGCATCCTGGATCGGCGTTGGCGATCGCGTTGGCTACGATGGTGCTTGGTGCGCATATCGGATGCACTGGGCGCGTTGGTGTTCTGCGCCTCATCGTACTGGCGGTCATTTATCTGGTATGGAACGGCTTGCGCGATCTCAACCGGTGGACGCCTAGCGATCTGGCGGCCATTCCTGTGGCGATCTTGTTGTATGTATTGATGTGGAACCTGGCCCTTGGTGCATGGCGACCTCAGCCCAACCGGGTGAATATGAAATGGGCGTGGTCTCCGCGTATGAATCGCCTGCCATTCCGGCGACTGACGCTGAATCCCAGCACGCTCGTGCTTGCTTGGCAGCACCTCGCGGCCTGGACGCCGATGGCGAGTGTGTTGGGTCTATGGGCTTGTGGTCTGGTTCTGGGTTTTCTTCCTCAGGTCATCTATTTGCTGAAAGGAGTTAATTCAGTCTCAGTCGAGGCGAACGACACGGGTTCCGTATTTATGTTGCTCATGGGTACCGTGGCTTCCACGTTGATGAACTTGCCGTTGCTGGGTGCTGCACAGCGGGAGACGTCGTGGTTGACTCGTGGAGCCATGGCGATCGAACGCCTGCGCACGCCGAGTCGTCAACGCATAGCGACAGTGGTGATACTGACGCTCACTGCACGCGCAGGAATTTTTGGGATCGTTGCGATAGGCGGCGTGTGGATGGGTAGAGTCAGCATGGTCCTTGCTGGCCACAACGAATATACGCTGTCTGTGCCTTGGTATATCTGGGTGATCTGTCCGTTGGTCTGGTGTTCAGCAAGTGCTGCGATCGCTCTCCTGCCCACATTCGTCAGGAACTGGCAGCGGTGGGTCTTCTCTAGCGGTATCTTTGCCATGTTCTTTATTTCGCACTTCGCGTTGCTGGAACTGACGGTCCAGAGCGACTTCAACTTCATGACGTTCACCGTTGGTTTCTTTGGCCTTCTGCTCCTGAGCGTGGTGCTTCTCGTCCCCCTTGCATGGCGCCGGCTGGCCAACGCGGAACTGCCATGAGTAGTCCGATCGCCGTGACTCTACCGTGCCTCAACAAACATCCGGCCAGGGCGTATCGAGTGGACATATATCGTGGGAGACACCTGCCGACCATGAAGCCGATCACGCGGCTCCGGACCTAACGTTCATTTTCCTTGTTTCACCATCACCGCCATCTACCAGAGGTCGCCATGATTCGCCCCATCCTGATTGTTCCGTCGCTCGCCGCGCTGCTCGTCATCGGTGGCTGCACGCAAGATACATCTACGCGTTCAGTAGCGTCGGCTCCCGCAGCGCAGAGCTTGGCCCCGTCCGTCGCAGCGGTGTATCCCGCCCTGGTCCAGATATACGTCATCACGACCATGCCGGAAGGCGGACGTCTGGCGAAGGAGCAAATCGCCGGCAGTGGCGTGATCATCAGCACTGATGGTCACGTGGTCACCAATCATCACGTCGTCGGCCATGCGGTTGCCGTGCGCTGTCGTTTGGCCGATCGGCGCGAAGTCGAAGCGGATGTGGTTGGCAGCGACGCGCTCTGTGACATTGCCGTGTTGCGCCTACGTTTGCCGGCCGGTGTGCCGGTGCCCGCAGTCGCTTCCTGGGGTGACTCCAGTGCGCTGCAGATCGGCACGCCGGTGTACGCGATGGGTTGTCCGCTGGCGCTCGCCCAATCGGTTACCGTTGGCATTGTCAGCAATACCGCGATGTCGATGCCCAAGTTCCTTGGCGGCACCGACGCGTTCAAGCTCGATGGCGAGGCGGTTGGTTCGATGGTGGCCTGGATCATGCACGATGCGGTGATCTTCCCTGGCAATTCGGGAGGTCCGCTGATCAATGGCGCGGGTCAGGTCGTAGGCATCAATGAAATCGGCATTGGTTTGGGCGGCGCGATTCCATCAGCGGTTGCTCGGCCAGTTGCCGAGGCACTGATTAAAGCCGGTTCGGTGCAGCGCGCTTGGTTTGGTTTTGATTTGCGTCCGCTATTTCGTGATGCGTCGGCGACCGAGGTCGGAGTGCTGATTGCCGATGTGCGTGCGGGATCACCGGCTGCAGCAGCTGGTTTACGCACCGGCGATCGTTTGCTGTCGGTTGCCGGTACCGCAGTGACTGCACGACATGATGAGGACCTGCCCGGAGTCATGCGTTTGTTGGTCGCTCAGCCGATTGGTGTCGCTTGCGAGTTGGTCTATGCCCGTGGTGGTGAGCAGCACCGCGCGTCGTTGGTAGCACTCAAGCGTGACTTGGCGCGTGGGGAGGACCGCGAAGTTCCTGAACTGGGATTATTCGCCCGGCGACTCACCCGTGATGAAGCCGCAGAACAAGGCATGAAGGATGGATCCGGAGCATTGATCGGCGGTTTGCGTTCGGGCGGTCCAGCTGCGTCAGCGCTGCCTCCGCTGCAAACTGGCGACGTGATTTTGACGATCGATGGAGCTCCAGTGGCTGACGCCGAGGCGCTGTCTGCTGCGTGTGCGCGTCGCGGTCAGGCAGTCCTGCTGCTCACCGTGGCTCGCCACGATGAGCGCTTGGTGAGTCGCGTAGAAGCCGGACTGCGCCAGCCGCCGACGCCACCTGCTGGCCCGCATCGTGCACATTTCCCGGCCACCGTGCAGGCAGTAACTCCGCCGCTTGCTCAGGCATTGGGCCTGCCAGCGGTACGTGGTGTACGGATTACCGGACTGCTGCCTGGTGCACCGGCAGGTCTGCAGGTTGGCGATGTGGTGACCAAGGTCGATGATCAACTGCTCGATGTGCGCTCAGCCCAGGATGTCAGCGTGTTTCGCGATCTGATTTCGGCTTATGATCCGGGCGCCCGTGTTGCGGTGTCGGTACAACGCACGACGGGCGTGGTGGTGGTCGATGTGCTGTTACCGGCACGGCCCAAGAGCGGCGATGAAATCGCATCGTATCACGATTATCGTCTCGAATTCACGGTGCGCGATTGCACCTACGACGATCGCCGTCGCCTGTTTCTGCCCAGCGACCTGACTGGCGCATTCGTGGTGGATGCCGATAGCGGCGGTTGGTCGGCGGTTGGTGGCCTGCGTGCCGACGACGTGATCGTGCAAGTCGATGGCGTGAGCATTACCAGCGCCGCAGATCTCAAGCGCGTGCTGGCTGCAACTCCTACGAGCCGTCGCATCAGCGCATTCACGGTGCAGCGCGGCATTTCCACTCACATCATCGAAATCGAACGCCCAGCGCGTTGATCTCAACTCAGTAACCAACCGACCAAGGAACTCACATGCGTTTCACCTTTGCACTTTTTTCCACCTGTATGGCTGTCGTATTGACTGCGGCTGACGCAGCGCAGTTGCGCTCAGTAGCTGAACGAGCCGGCCCGGCCGTCATTGCCGTACGCGTGGTCAGCAGCGTTAACCTCACCATCATGGGGCAGAATCGTGCGCTCGATCAAGAGACCGATGCCGTCGGCGTGGTGGTTGATCCCAGTGGATTGTGCGTGGTCATGCTCAATGACCTCGATCCATCGGCGATGTTCAAGGCCATGCTCGGCGGAAATCCCATGATCAAGATCGACAGTCAGTTGAAGGAGGCCAGCTATCGCCTTGCTGATGGCAGTGAGGTGCCTGCCGAATTGGCGATCAAGGATGCTGAACTGGGACTCGCCGTGCTGCGACCGAAGACGGCTGGTACGACCTATCCGGCCCTGGCCCCACAGGCCGGAGCCAAGATCCAATTAGGTGATCGGGTGACCGCGGTTTCGCGTGCGCCACGATTTGTCACCGCCACGGTGTTGGTCAACGAAATCCTGGTGAACGGCGCCGTCGCTGGCCCCCAACCGTACGCCATCGTCAGTCAGGGCGCGACGACCAGCGCAGCCATCTGTAACAACGACGGACAGTTGATTGGCGTGTTGAGCAGCAAGTCGCCACCAGCGAAAGAGGCGAACAAAGCCGCGGAAATGGATCCCATGGCCGGCCTGACCAGCGCCATGGAGGCGAAGAACCTCGTTCCCGTGGCGATCATTCGTCCAGCCGATGCACTGCGGAAACTAATTGATCAGGCCAAGGCAGCACCGGCTACGCCAGCCGTTCCGGTAGCGCCAGCTGCCCCAGCCACCAAGCCCTGATCAACTTGTTTCCGGTGATAGAAGGCAAGCCACAGAGGCCGCAGAGTAGCGCAGAGGGCCGCAGAGACGACGGTTTGATCTATTAAGTCTCGCCACTAAAGCAGGCCACTAATTTGGGTGAACGTGTGATGGCGCGTCGAACGTCTGCAGCCCTCGTCTCAGCGGCCCTCTGCGGGTCTCTGCGTCTCTGCGGCGCTCTCTGAACGCGGAGTTTTTTAACTAACGCGCGTCACGCGTGCAAAACGCGTCCGAGGACATCGAGTGCCGCTTCCTTCACCGCTTCACCGTGGGTCGGATGGGCCATGCAGGTGCGCGCGATGTCCTCGGCGGATCCACCATAGACCATATGCGCGCAGATCGAGGCGATGAGATCCGCGGCGCGTTGTCCGACCACGGCGGCACCGAGCAGACGGTCAGTCTTGGCGTCAGCGATGATTTTGACAAAGCCATCGGTTGCTGCCGCTGCACGGGCGCGGCCGTTTGCCGCGAATGAAAACTTGCCGACTCGCACACTGAGTCCCTGTTTGGTGCATTCGGCTTCGGTTAGGCCGACACTGGCGACTTCGGGTTCGGTATAGACGACATTGGGGATCAAGTTGAGGTCCACGTGACCATGCTGACCGGCGATCGTTTCAGCGACCGCGACGCCTTCTTCCTCAGCTTTGTGCGCGAGCATCGGGCCATCGATGAGATCGCCGATCGCGTACACGCCGGCTAGATTCGTCTTCCAGTGTGTATCAGTGGCGACGCGTTTGCGCTCGGTCAGTTTCACACCGGCGGCTTCAAGGTTCGCGCCGTCAATGCAGGGCTTACGCCCGACCGCGACCAGGACGCGATCGGCGGTGAATGACAACGTAGATCCATCCTTGGCCGTAGCTGACAACGTGACGTCATCGTTCTTGGTCACGGCACCGGTGATCTTGGCCTCGAAGACGAACTTCAGTCCCTGTTTTTCCAGGGTCTTTTGCAGTGCCTTGGCGACATCGACGTCGAGGAACGGGCAGATTTGCGGCAGCGCTTCGACTACGGTGACGTCAGCGCCAAGTCGCGCCCACACCGAACCCAGCTCAAGGCCGATGACGCCGCCACCGACTACGACGAGCTTCTTTGGAACGGTCGGGAAAGAAATGGCATGGTCACTGGAGACGATGCGCTCGCCGTCAAATAGTAAGAACGGCAATTCAATCGGTACCGAGCCCATCGCCAGCACGACGTTCCGTGCGTCATGGTCGTTCGTTGTGCTGTCGGCCGCCACGACTTTCACTTTGCCCGCTCCAAGGAGCTGGCCGCTTCCGGTGAGGACGTCGATCTTGTGCTTGCGCATCAACCCAGCGATGCCGCCGACCAACGCATCGACGACGCCAACTTTGCGCTTCATCAACTGCGCGAGATCAAGTTTGGGCTCGACCTGAATACCATGATCCGCAAGGTGCTTGCGCGCCTCGTAAAAACGCTCACTCGAATCGAGCAGCGCCTTCGAGGGAATGCAGCCGACATTGAGGCAGGTGCCTCCAAGTCGCGGTTTTCCAGCGGCCGCGCGTTTCTCGACCAGCGCCACCTTCATCCCAAGCTGTGCCGCGCGTATCGCGCAGACATACCCGCCAGGACCGGCGCCGATGATGATTAAGTCGTAAGTGGCCATGAAATGAGGCTCCAGATCAAGGCAACCGCAGAGGCGCAGAGGCCGCAGAGGTCGCAGAGGGTGGACAGGTATTGGCTAGACGTCGAATCCCACGTCGCAGGATCGGTACGTTGAAGTTGATGAGAAGACCGGGGGTAAACCGATTGTCTTGAGGTATGAAAACAGTTGGGCGGTATGCACATCGCCAAGTGCCTCGACCGCTTTGAGTTCGACTATGAGGGCATTGTCGATGAGTAGATCTAGGCGCATTTCGCCGACTGGTATTCCACGATAAAGGAGAGTTCGAGTAGTCTGGAATTGGTGACGGATGCCACGGGTTGTTAGTTCAAGGCAAAGTGCGTTTTCGTAAACGGACTTCACATACCCAGGGCCAAGTTCACGATGTACCTCTATGGCAGCGCCAATCACCGCATCAGATAGACGCGAGAGCAATGACCCCTCTGCGTCCTCCGCGGCCTCTGCGCCTCTGCGGTTGCCTTGTGGTGGCAAATCCATTAAAGCCCCAAAAGCATCCGCTCAGGATTTTCGACCAGTTCTTTGACGCGGACGAGGAAGCCGACGGCTTCGGCGCCATCGACGATGCGGTGGTCGTAGCTGAGGGCGATGTACATCATCGGACGGATCACGACCTGCCCATCGACTGCAATCGGACGGTCCTTGATCGTGTGCATGCCCAGGATGCCGGATTGCGGTGGGTTGAGGATCGGCGTGCTCATCAACGATCCATACACGCCACCATTGGTGATCGTGAAGGTGCCGCCCTGCATGTCATCAAGGGTGAGCTTGCCGTCGCGCGCTTTGGTTGCTGCGGCCTTGATCGCTTTTTCGATGTCAGCGAAGCCCATGTTTTGTGCGTTACGTAGCACGGGCACGACGAGTCCGCGCTCGGTGCCAACCGCGACGCCGAGATGCATGCCGTTGGGCGTGACCACGTCGGTGCCGTCAATCTGTGAGTTCACGAGCGGATACTTGGTGAGCGCGGCAACGGCTGCGGTGGCGAAGATCGACATGAAGCCGAGGCCGACGCCGTTTTTCTTCTCGAATTCCTCTTTCCAGCGCTTGCGCAACGCCATGGCGTGCGACATGTCCACTTCGTTGAAGGTGGTGAGGATCGCGGCGGTATGCTGTGCTTGCACGAGACGCTGCGCGATGCGTTGGCGGATCGGGCTCATCTTCGTGCGCGTGACGCCGTCGGCTGCTTTCGCCGGTGCTGCAACTGTCGTAGCTGGTGCAGGTGAAGCCGACTTGTTCTCGACCACGGCCAGCACATCGCCTTTGGTGATGCGCCCATCCTTGCCCGTCCCGGCGATTTTCGCTGGATCAACGCCGGTATCGGCCAGCAGCTTCTGCGCAGCGGGACCTGGCTTGGCGCCCTCGTTCTTGGTTGGCGCTGGTGCCTGAACTGGCGCGGCAACTGGCGCGGTACCAGTGCCCGGTTCAATAACTGCGGCGACGGCACCAATCTTGATCGCTTGCCCTTCTGCCGCCTTGCGCCGCAGTACGCCGTTGGCACCAGCCTGCACTTCGGTGGTGATCTTATCGGTTTCCAGTTCGAAGATCGGCGTGCTCTCAGTCACGGTCTGACCATCTTGGGCGAGCCACTTGGTAATGGTGCCTTCCGTAATCGATTCGCCGAGCGCGGGGATGAGGACGTTATGCATGGTGATTTCCGTAGAAGTAGTGAGTTGAAACAACTGCTCAGTGCTTGGCCTTGGTGATCTTACGTGCTGGAATACCGAGCCCGGAAGAAACGACGCGTTCCTGTTCGATGGCGAATAGGAGCGCGCTGCCGGGAGCCGTACTGGCTGCCTCTTCTCGTCCGGCATAGGTCACCGGACGGCCAGCAGCCTCGGTCAGATATGGTGCGATGAAGCTCCAGGCGCCCTGATTTTTCGGCTCTTCCTGACACCAGACGATGTCGGCCTTCGCGTACGGTGCGAGAACCGCGGCCAGTTCCTTTTCGTGCAGCGGATAGAGCTGTTCGACGCGAACCAACGCGATGTCGTCACGCTGTTCTTCGGCGCGACGCTCGGCCAACTCGTGATGGATCTTGCCGGTGGTGACAACCACGCGGGTGACCTTCTTCGGATCCGCTGCGGCATCGCCGAGGATCTCATGGAAGCGACCGTTGACGAATTCGTCAAAGTCGCTCGCGGCTGCTTTCGAGCGCAGGTGACCTTTGGGCGTCATCAGAATCAGCGGCTTGCGAACCTCGCGGTGCATCTGTCGGCGGAGGATGTGGAAGTGTTGCGCGGCCGAACTGCAGTACGCGACTTGGATGTTGTCATCACCGCAGAGTTGCAAAAAGCGTTCGAGGCGAGCTGAGCTGTGCTCGGGACCGGCGCCTTCTTGTCCATGCGGGAGCATGAGCGTGATGCCGGAAAGTCGTCCCCACTTTGTTTCTGCCGAGGCGATGAATTGGTCGATGATGACCTGGGCGCCGTTGGCGAAGTCGCCGAACTGAGCTTCCCAGATGATGAACATGTTCGGCTCAGTCAGCGAGTAGCCGTAATCGAATCCGAGAACGGCGGCTTCTGATAGCGGACTGTCATAGACGCAGAACGTCGGTTTATCTGCGGCAATATGATCCAGCGGACGATACTGTTCACGCGTCTCGACGTCGTACCAGTAGAGATGACGTTGGCTGAAGGTGCCGCGACGAACGTCCTGGCCCGACAAGCGGCCTGGGATTCCTTCATGGAGCAGTGAACCGAAGGCGAGAACCTCACCCAGTGCCCATTCGATGCGACCGTGCGCGGAGATCGTCTTGAATCGTTCCTCGGACAGGCGTTTGACCTTGGGATGGATGTGGAAGCCCTCTGGCCAGGTCGAGATCGCCTTGCCGATGAGTTCGAGGGTTGCCGCAGGCACTCCGGTTTCGATCGCGGTGTGCGTATAAATGTTGGTCTTCCCAGCCCACGCGCCGGTGCGTTGATTCCTGCGCAGATGTGCGGGCTTGGCTTTGATCGTGGTCAACGCATCGGAGAGTTGATTCTGCATGATCGTCGCGATCGCATCGACTTCCTCGGTCGTGATCTCACCGTTGTCGAGGAGTTGCTTGGCGTACATGCCGCGCACCCGGGGATGATTTCCGATTCTGGCGTAGAGGGTCGGCTGGGTGAAATGAGGCTCGTCGCTTTCGTTGTGGCCCCAGCGACGGTAGCAGACGATGTCGATGAACACATCGCGATGGAAACGCTGGCGGTATTCCAGTGCCAAGCGCGACACCCAAACAACCGCTTCAGGATCATCACCATTCACATGGAAGATCGGCGCATCAATCATTTTCGCAATATCGGTGCAGTACAGCGTGCTGCGACTATCGTGCGGCAACGTGGTGAAGCCGATCTGATTGTTGCTGACGATATGGATGGTTCCGCCGACGGTGTAGCCTTCAAGTTGGCACAACTGCAGCGTCTCCATAACCAGACCCTGGCCGGCAACTGCCGCATCGCCGTGGATGAGGATCGGTACTGCGCTACTCCGTGTCTCAACGTCGCCCAACTGACGTTGTTTGCCACGGGTGCGGCCGAGGACCACGGGATTCACGGCTTCAAGGTGACTGGGGTTTGCCGAGAGCAGCAGGTAGACGGGTTTTCCCTTGGCGGTCACGTGCTCGGACGAAAAGCCCTGATGATATTTCACATCGCCATCGCCTTGCAGCTCGGCCAAATCGTAGCCGCCTTCGAACTCGGTGAAAATCTCTTCGTAGGTTTTGTTGAGCGTGTTGCACAAGACATTGAGGCGACCGCGATGAGCCATGCCGATGAGGACGTTCTGGACCTGATGATCGGGCGCAGCTTCGATGATTGCATCCAGCGCAGGGATCAGCGCGTCGCCGCCCTCAAGTGAAAATCGTTTCTGGCCGAGGAACTTGGTATGGATGAAGGTCTCTAGTGTCTCTGCCTGGGACAATTTGAGCAACGTGCGGCGCTTGTCGTCGCGGCTCAGATTCGGCTTGTTGGCGCCCTCTTCGATTTTTTGGCGTACCCAGCGACGATGATCGTGATCCTGAATATGTTGGTACTCGACGCCGATGTGATGGCAGTAGCAGCTTTGCAGCCACGCGACGATGTCGCGCAGGCGAGCAGGCGCTGGCAGTCCGTGCATGTTGTGGTGGAACTCGCGGTCGAGGTCGGCGTCGCTGAGGCCGTACTGTTCGAGCGCGAGATGCGGATTGGACTCACGGTTGTTGATGCCGATCGGGTCAAGCTTGGCGATCGTGTGGCCGATGTCGCGATAGGCATAGACGAGGCCGTTAACCCGGCTGGGCGGGCCGCCCAGATTATTGGTGTGCGCGGGGCCATCACTGCCGCTTCCAGTTGTTGCTGGGCGCGCGAAGCCGAGTTCGAAGCCTTGAAAGAACAGACGCCAGTCAGCGCCCACTGACTCCTGGTCTGTTTTCCATTGCCGGTACATGCTTTCGACGAGGGCGGCATTAGCGAAGCTGGCTGGATCGACGGTCGAGGGCATAAATGGCCTTGTGCGGTCTATTGTGCGACTGATTCGTGGTGGAGGCGGTGATCGAGCGCGACTCTGGGGAGCGGGCAGATGATTGGCAAGGGAGCGGCGACTGGACTGGAATAAGTCGCACAATAGACTGTGCGAACAAAGGAGGCAAAATGGCGACAAATCTCGATATCGACACAGAAGCAGTCGAGGAATTGATGCGACTTGGGGGTCATCGCTCCAAACGCGAGGCCGTGGACGCCGCCGTTCGCGAGGCCATCGCTTGGCGGCGGCAGACCAAGTCGCTGGAGTTTCTCGGCACGGTGGCCTTTCCCACCGGACTCGCATCCACCTCGTTTGACGCCTAGGTATGTCCACCGACCACCAAATACTGCCCGACCTCGACATCTGGATCCGCGCCTTCGGTCGCCTGGATCCGGACCCGCGCGTCGTGCATGCCTTTCGTGAAGCCGTTCGCGCCCGCCAGGTTCTCTCGGTTGGCTGGATCCGTCAGGGACTGTTGGCGCGCCTCGATGATGAGCGTCAGGCGACGCGACTGGAGTGGATCCTCAGTGGATATCCGGAAGTCATCCTGTCGCCGGACGATCCTGTGCATGCTGCCAACCTCATGCGACGTTTGCGCGGGACGGGCGTCACCCTCGCCGGACCAGCGGCCTTGTTGTGGACGATCGCCGAGCGCATCGGTGCCCGCATCTGGAGTTTAGACCGTCGCTGGCAAGCAATGGAACGACATGGAGCGCCAATTGAATCCGGGATGACGACCAATCCGGCCTAATGCATCATCCTAAACTAGAGCGCTCTTTTCAAGGCAACCACAGAGGCGCAGAGCTACGCAGAGGTCGCAGAGGGATTGGGTTAGAAGACATTGCTGTTTCTGGCGCCACTGCCCCACAGGGTGACGATCCAATTGACGCTCTCCTCAGCGATCTCAGCGGCCTCTGCGCCTCTGCGGTTGCCTTGGAGTTTCTTCCAACGCCGAATTTAGGATTACATCCGCGCGCCGCGGAATATGCCGGGGCTGACGCCGACCATGCGACGAAATGCTCGGCAGAAGTAAGCGGCGTCACGGAAACCACAGCGTACGCCGATGTCTCTGACGCTGAGATCGGTCTCGCGCAGCAGTCGGGCAGCGGCGTTGGTGCGCACATCAGCGAGGTAGGTTGACGGCGACACGCCTTCGGCGCGCGCAAATGTGCGGGCGAAATGATGTCGCGACATGCCGGCGGCGCGGGCGAGATCAGTGACGCCAATGTTTTTACTGAAGGAGCTTCGCGCTAAGGTTTTCGCTGCGTCGATGCCGGGATGGCGCGAACGCGGTGTCGCGTCTGGCCCAACCGTTTCGGTCAACAGTGACATGGCTAAGGAGTAGGCCAACGCCGAAGCGGTGAAGGGATCGCGAACTTCGCCCCGACAAATCTTGAGGCAGGCGTCGGCCGCCAAAGTTACGACGGGATGATCTCGCGACAAATCGATGACTGGTCCACGCCGAGCAACCATCGTTCGCCAGATCCGATCGACTTCGCGGCCAGACAAACACACCCACAGGTGCCGCCAGTGATCGCCGTTGGCCAACCAATAGCGGTTGTCGTGCGGGAACCACAGCAGCATCGCCTGACCAGGCATGACGACGTAGCGCTTACCTTCCCAGGCCAACTGACCACGACCTTCAAGAGTGTATTGGAACAAACACCACTCTGAGCCGTTGCGCTTGAGCCCGTGCCAGTCGTAGGTTGGGGCGGATTGCTCGTGTCCGGCGGCAGTCGGCATGGCGTGCAGGGCCAGCGCGCGACCGGTCAGGCCAAGGCCGCTGCGCAGTTCGCCAGCAGCCTCCAGCTCATCCAGCACATAAGTACCATGAATCGCACGACTGTCCTGTTTCGCCATAATTAATCACGATATAAGGAATCTCAGGAATACCAATCATGACAACCGCGTCCGCATTGCCCACCGCCAAGCGCAAAGTGTGTTTCATCGGTGCCGGTTCGATTGGATTCACCCGCACGCTGATGCGCGATCTGATGTGTGTGCCCGAGCTACGCGACTGTCTGGAGGTGTCGTTCACGGACATCAACGCCCAGAATCTGGAGATGGTTCGCCAGCTCTGTCAGCGTGATCTTGATCACAATCGCGTGGCGATTCGCATCCACGCTACCACCGACCGGCGCGCGGCGATTAGCGATGCCGACTTCGTGTTCTGCGTCGTGCGGATCGGCGGGCTTGAGGCCTTCGCCACCGATGTCGACATTCCGCTGACCTACGGCGTTGATCAATGTGTCGGCGACACGCTGTGCGCTGGCGGCATCATGTACGGCCAGCGCGGTATCGCCGCGATCCTCGGCTTCTGCAAAGACATTCGCGACGTCGCCAAGCCCGGCTGCATGCTGTTCAACTACGCCAATCCGATGGCGATGATGACCTGGGCGGCCAACGTATTTGGAAAAGTGCCAACGATCGGCTTGTGCCACGGTGTCCAAGGTGGACATCACCAGATCGCCGAATGCACGACGCACTGGGCGCGCAAACGTGGTCTGATCGGATCTGAGGAAACGGTGCCGCAGCACGAGGTCGATATCATCTGCGCCGGCATCAATCACCAGACGTGGTACACGGCGGCGACCTGGCGCGGCATCGATTTGATTCCGCACATGCTGGAATTATTCGAGGGCCATCCCACGTATCCGAAAACCGAAAAGGTGCGCATCGATGTGCTGCGGCGATTCGGTTACTATTCAACCGAATCAAATGGCCATTTGTCGGAATACGTTGCGTGGTATCGCAAGCGGCCCGAGATGATTGCCGATTGGATTGATCTCGGCAGTTGGATTAGCGGCGAAACCGGCGGCTATCTGCGTTTCTGCAGCGAAGGTCGCAGTTGGTTCGAGACCGAATTCCCGCAATGGCTCGCGGAGCCGCCCAAAGCCTTTGATCCCAAGGAACGCAGCCATGAACACGGTTCATTCATCATCGAAGGGCTGATCACCGGCCGAGTCTATCGCGGTCACTTCAACGTGATCAACGGAACGACGATCACCAATCTGCCCGCTGACGCTGTGGTTGAAGTTCCCGGCTATGTCGATCGCAACGGCATGAATATCCCCCGCGTCGGCGACCTGCCGATGGGCTGCGCGGCGGTGTGCAATCAGTCGATCAGCGTCCAGCGGCTGGCGGTGCACGCAGCAGTCAGTGGTGATGACGCACTCTTGCGTCAGGCGTTCCTCATGGATCCGTTGGTCGGCGCGGTGTGCAGTCCACCTGAGATTTGGCAGATGGTCGATGAGATGTTGGTCGCGGGCAAGTCGTGGTTGCCACAGTACCGAGCTGCCATCGTGGCCGCAGCGGCACGCTTGGCCAATGGCAAGACGATCGCCACTCGGGTTGGCTATCAGGGCGCGGCACGAACCCACACCAAATCCGTCGAAGAAATGCGCGTGGCGCGCAGTGCGACGCAGCCGAAAACAACTCAGTCAACACCAGTGGCAGTGCAGAGCGCAAGCCGATAACGATCCGTATCCATCCTCCGGAGAATTCCATGTCTTCACCATTTCGTTGGGGCATCCTTGGCACCGGCAACATTGCGAAGAAATTCGCCGCCGGTCTTGCATCGGTGCCGGACGCCACCCTGGTTGCCGTTGGTTCGCGCACGGCCGCATCGGCAGCCGCGTTCGCCAAGGAATTCAAGATAGCCCACGTCCACGATTCGTACGCGGCGCTAGCCAGCGACTCAACGATAGATGCTATCTATATCGCTACGCCGCATCCGCTCCATCGCGAGAACGCCGTGCTCTGTCTTGAACACGGCAAGGCAGTGCTATGCGAAAAACCATTCACGGTCAATCTTGCCGAGGCTCAGGCTGTCGTCGCCGTGGCACGACGGAAGAAGGCGTTCTGTATGGAAGCACTGTGGACGCGCTTCTTGCCGGTGACCGTCCAGGTGCGGCAGTGGCTTGATCAGCAAGAGATCGGTGAGGTGCGGATGATGACCGCCGATTTCGGTTTCCGTGCGGGTTGGAATCCTACGTCACGACTGTTGGATCCGGCGCTCGCTGGCGGTGCGCTCCTCGACGTTGGTTGCTACACGTTGGCGTATGCACGCATGGTATTTGGCGCTGATCCCCAGCGCATCCAGGCGATGGCTCATCTTGGTGAGACGCGCGTCGATGAGCAGATTGCCATGACCGCGCAGTATGCCGGTGGTGGCTTGGCCAACCTGACAGCAGCAGTGCGTACCAACACCAATCACGATGTGTGGATCTACGGAACCACCGGTAAAATCCACGTTCCCAGCTTCTGGAATGGCCGTCGCGCAACCTTGTTCCGCGATGGCAAAGAGCCGCTGCCCTGTGAACCGACGTTCGTCGGTAACGGCTACAACTACCAAGCCGTCGAAGTCGCCACCTGCGTGCGCGCTGGGAAAACAGAAAGTGCGATTGTTCCACTCGCGACGTCGTTGGCGATCATGGAGAGCATGGACGCCGTGCGGAAACAGATCGGACTGGTCTATCCCATGGATACGTCAGCCACAGCGAAGAAGGCTCAGTAGTCGTTCGTTCACACCACGCTCACTTCCAACCCCGGATATCCCATGCGCTACGGTACCGTTGATGGCGTCACCCAACCAGTCTCCCGCGTGGTGCTTGGCACCATGATCATCAATCGTCCGGAAAAGGATAAGAGCTTCGCGCTCCTTGACGCGGCGCTGGAACTGGGTTGCAACACCCTCGACACGGCAAACGGATACGCCGGCGGCGAGAGCGAACGCTGCATCGGAGATTGGATGCAGGAGCGACGCAACCGCGAGCAGGTGGTCATCCTCACCAAGGGTTGTCACCACAATCAGGATCGCAAACGAGTAACGACGTTTGATCTCGCCAGTGATCTCCACGATTCGCTTGCGCGGCTGAAGACGTCCTATGTCGACATCTATCTGCTGCACCGCGACGACGCCGACGTTCCGGTTGGTCCACTGATCGAGGCCTTCAACGAACACGTCCGTGCCGGAAAAATCCGCGCTTTTGGCGGATCAAACTGGTCGCACCAGCGTATCGCCGAAGCCAATGCCTACGCCAAGTCCAAGGGTCTGCGCGGTTTCACCGCATCCTCACCCAACTTCGGACTCGCCGAACAAGTCGCGGATCCATGGGGACCTGGCTGCGAAACGATCAGTGGTCCGCAGAAGACCGAAGCGCGGGCCTGGTATCAGCAGACGAAGATGCCGGTGTTCGCCTATTCGAGTCTCGGTCGTGGCCTACTGTCGGGCCGCATTTCACGTGCGAATTGGGAGCAGACGAAAACGCTGCTCGATGGCGCCGCGACCAAGGCATACGCCCACGAATGTAATTTTCTCCGTCTCGATCGCCTGCATCAGCTGGCGAGCCAGAAGGGGGTCACGGTTCCCCAGCTCGCACTGGCGTGGATCTGCAATCAGCCGCTCGAGGTCTACGCGCTGGTCGGTGCAGCGAACCGCGACGAACTGAGTAATAGCATCGCTGGTAGCGAACTGCGTCTGACGTCGGACGAGTGCGCGTGGCTGGATCTGCGCGCCGAGCGGGCAAGCGCGCGCTGACGATTCACGGGTGAATCTCAAACTACCAAGGCAACCGCAGAGGCGCAGAGGCCGCGGAGGGCGCAGAGACGACAAGGGTCATGCAGGCGCAGGATTGATTCAGCGTGCTGGGGATAGAGCGAGCCTAGCATGCTCTCCTCTGCGATCTCAGCGGCCTCTGCGCCTCTGCGGTTGCCTTGGATGGTTTTGCTAGACTAGCCCATGGTTTTCGATGGGTTTTCACCGAAGCGAGCTTTGTACGCGCGCGCAAAAGCACGGTGATCATCATAGCCGCACGTTGTCGCGATCGCTTTAACTGTGGTGCCGCCACGGCGGAGCAATTCACGCGCACGATCCAGGCGAACTTGTTGCAAGTACGCTCGCGGACCACAGCCGTAGTTAGTCCGGAAACGACGAAATAACGTGCTGCGATTGACGCCGAGACGCCCGGCTGCTCCACCAACTGTGAGATCGCCCTCGTATCCGGCGTCGATAATCAGGCGCAGTGCGACAGCCGGATCTGCAGGTTCGGCTGGACTGCCTGCAGGCAGCAGTGCTTCGGCAATACGCAGCGCCAAAACTGCGGGAGTGAACGGCGAACACGTTGTCGCGGCGTAGGCGGCTTCAGCGTCGTCGCAGATGCGCCAGAGTGCTGGCATCGCGGCTTGGCGAAGAATGCGTACGGATCCCATGAAACCGATTTGTGAAAGCAGTGTGGTTGCAGCTGAGCCATGCAGTGGGAGCCACGTATAACGCCACGGTCGTTGCGGATCCTCACGATAGCGTGCGCGATCACTGGCGACGAGGGCGAAAATGTCACCTGGTGCCAGTGGCTCAGCGCGACCGCCATCGACGGACAGCCAACCAGCTCCTGACTGGATGATATGGAGACCGGAGACGGCTGACACGTGCTCAAGGTCAAAGCTGCCGGTGCCGCGTAGTCGGCTGATACCCGCCAACCAAGTACCGGCTGCCGGATTCGGCGCCGCGGCTGGAGTAAAAACTCGCTGAACGTATTGGGCATGACGCTGTACGTGCAACATACGGCCTCAACATGCACCATAGTATGGTCGATTACCAGTGTTTTAGTCGGTATACTGCACCACAGGAGCACAACCCATGAGCCAGTGGTTTCCCAACGCCGTGTCCCCGACCGAACTGGAGATATTCCTCTTCGATCTCAATGGCTTCATCATCATCCGGAACGCGCTCTCGCCGGCCGAATTGGTAGAAGGCAACGCGACGATGGATCGCTTGCAGCATCTCAAGCCGGGGGACTGGTTTGGTCATATCCACGCGCACAGCTACGGCGGCAATGACGGCGTGAACTTCCAGCAGATCTATGAAGGCGGGCCGATCTGGGAGCGCATGATCGATCATCCGAGTTACATCGAGAAGGTTCGTACCTTCGTCGGCGGCGAGGGCAGCTTCGACTACAACCACGGGCCGTTGTTCATCGACGAGTGCTTCGCCAGCATCCGTGCCGAAGGCGAGGCGATCGGCATGCATAGCGGTGGCCAGAACGGTTGTGCGCGCACGCTCTACCGGGTTCAGGATCGCAAATTTCACGCGCAGCAAGTCAATGTGCTGATCGCCTGGAAGGACATTGGCCCTGGTGACGGCGCAACCATGGTCGTTCCAGCCAGCCACAAAGCCAACTTCCCGCATCCGCAATACGGTGAAAAATCCATGCGTGGTAATCGTGAGGTAAGCAGCGGCGACGGAATGGTTGGCGCTATCGAGGTTCATCTCAAGGCCGGCGACGCGATCATTTTCACTGACCACATCATGCATGGTTCAGCGGCGCGACGGAATCCAGACCAGCGGCGTATTTCGGTATATCGCTATGGAGTCAGTTGGAGTCGTCCACGCCATCCGTATCGGGCAAGCCAGGCACTGATGGACCGACTCAACGAGCGTGCGTGTGGCATCGTTGATCCGCAGCCGCAGGTACTGGCGCCTCCTGTCACGACCTGCGCTAACGAGTGTCATGCTGACAGCTTGGTTGGCTCGGCACGGTAGGCACTGCTTGTGTGCTGTATGTCCAAGTTCAATCTGGTGGACATGGATAAACCCGCGCAACATGTTCCTCGCGTATTGTTGCTGACGCTGTTGATCGTCACCATCGGTGTGGCTGCTGATGTTGTTGCCCATACCAGCGCGCATCCTGATGGCCGCGTGGCGTTCAGTTTCGATGCCTCGGCATGGAAGTCGCACGATGACATGCGTCGTCTGCCAATCGGTGTTTTCGATTCGGGGATTGGCGGACTCACGGTGATGGAGGCGCTGTTGAAGCTGGATGTGTACAACAACGAAACCCGGAAGCGGGGCGCCGACGGCGTGCCGGACTTCGCGCAGGAGCGCTTCATCTATTTTGGCGACCAAGCGAACATGCCGTACGGTCAATATCCCGCCGCCGAGCGCACCGATTTTCTGCGCGAGTTGATTCTCAAAGACGCCGTCTTCCTGCTTGGCCGCCGGGCTTGGCCCGCCATCGGTAACCAACCCACCTACACGAAACTTCCGGTCAAAGCGATCGTCATTGCCTGCAACACGGCGACGGCGTACGGATTGGACGACATCCGTGCGGCTGTGGCGACATGGAAAATACCGGTTGTGGTCGTTGGTGTCGTCGAAGCTGGTGCGCGCGCCGTGTTGAGCGCTGAGTATGACGGTGGCATTGGTGTTCTCGCCACGGTTGGTACCTGCGCGAGCGGCGCTTATCCACGCACGATCACCAGCACCCTCGGTTTGGCGGGGCACAGCGTGCCGCTGATCGTGCAGCAGGGGAGCGCGACACTCGCCGGTGTAATTGAAGGCAACGCGGCTTTCCCAGAACCGGTGTCAACCTACGTGATGCGCGAGGTGCGCGCATTGGCAGACACCTATCGCGCCCAGAAGCCAACCAAACCGCTGGCGGCAATCGTTCTCGGCTGCACGCATTTTCCGCTTATCGAACGCGAACTCGCGACCGCCTTCACCGCGTTGCGCGCTGAGCCGGGTTGGAGTGACCTGATTGCCGAACACCTCGTGTTTGTGAATCCAGCCGAAGCCACGGCGCTTGAGTTGTATCGCCTGTTAGCCCACAGCGACCTGCGCTTGAAATCCGGCCAAACGTGCGACCTGGTTCGCGATCAGTTCTACATCTCGGTGCCGCGCAGCGAATCCCCTGGCGTGAAACTCGCGGCAGACGGCAGCTTGGATCGCGACTACAAGTACACGCGTCAGCCAGGCAACCTAGAGCGCGAAGATACGAAGAACGTTCCCATGACCCCGGCGACGCTTCCGGAGTCGAGTGTAAATCTGCTGCGCAATAAACTGCACGAGGTGTGGAAGCGGTTGGGTGGGGGATGAGGTAATAAGACTCGATGTTGTCGGTTGCATACTAAGCCATTGGCTTAGTATGCACGCATGCGGTTTGAGTGGGACCCTGCCAAAGAAGCAGCCAATCAGACCAAGCACGGTATCTCATTCGTGGCCGCAACCGCACTCTTCACCAGCGGGGCAGACTACCTGGAGATTGTTGATGAACAGCACGGCGAAGAGTAACTACGGCTCATCGCCATAGGTCCTATCGCAAGGGGCATCATCATGGTTGTATTCACTGAGCGCAGCGAGGACTCCATTCGGATCATCAGCGCACGGCGAGCGACCACCGCAGAGCTCCGGCTCTATAGAAACCAGATGGAAGGAACATCATGACCGATCGTGAACTCACTGCAGCCGACTTTGCCAAGTCCATCCGCCACAGCGTCCGCGTGCGTCTGATGGAAGGGCGTACGACGAAGGGCAGCGATATCATCGCCCTGCGCAACTTCACCGGACTCACGCAGGAAGCATTTGCCGAAGCGCTGGGCATCAGTGTCCACACACTTCGCAACTGGGAACAGGATCGTCGTCATCCGGATGGACCAGCGCTGGCGCTCCTGCGAGTTGCAGCTCGTCATCCGCGGGTACTCAAAGAAAACTTGGCGGCGGTTTGAGTCACGTATCGGTTTGCTGCTGGTGTCGCCGATCTGATAGACGTCGAGTCGGCGGGCATCGTGTGAGGCAAGCTATTAACCTGCAGCAGTGGTAACGTTCATGTATCTAGCTGACGGGGCTGGTTGCGGCAACGTTACTGGATTTTGGCATGGAACCGATCATGGGCGCGGCGCAGGGGCAATGGACCCGGGAACGCCGATCTCCTGATCGGCCGGGTTTCAGGTCCCACGACAGCGCAGCCAAGGTCGCCCCTGGCCTTAACGCAAAGCCATTGGGCGCGAGGGCGAGCGCGTGTCCCAGTCTTTGTGCTGCCGGTTAGCCTTGCCTGACGCCCGCCCATGCCGACGGTACACGCCATGAAAAGGCAGGCTCGCGCCGCGTCCACGGTCTATGACCGTGTGCAGTTCATCCTGGATTCCGCGCGGAACAACGTTGCGCGTTCGGTGAATACGGCACAAGTGGCGGCCAACTGGCTGATTGGTCGTGAGATCGTTGAAGAGCAACAGCACGGCGAGAAACGTGCAGAGTACGGTGAACGTCTTGTCTCGCGATTGGCCCAGCGGCTGAAGCGGGATGGCGTTACCGGATACGGTGAGTTGACGTTGAATCTGTGTCGCCAGTTCTACGTGGGTTTCCCCAATCTGATCACAATGCCAATTGTTTACGCACCGCGTAAACAATTGGCACATGCGACTGGCCGCGCCAAGATTATTTACGCACTGCGTAAACAATCGCAGACGGTGCTTGATAAGGCAACATCGCTGGTTCCGCAGATCATCGAAGCGGCACGTGTCGTAGAGCGGCAACCGGGACAGCTTCACCCCAGTCTATCATGGACCCACTACCGCGCCCTGTTACGCGTCAGTAAACCCGAAGTTCGCGCCTTTTACGAAATCGAGGCGATCCAGCAGAACTGGAAGGCGCGCGAACTGGAACGGCAAATCAACAGCTTGCTCTACGAGCGCCTCGCCAAGAGCCGCGACAAAAAGGGATTGCTGGCGCTGGCTACGAAGGGTCATGATATCCAGAAGCCGCTCGATGTATTCAAAGATCCGGTCGTGATTGAATTTCTGGGGCTGCCAGAAAGTCACCAATTGGTAGAAACCAAACTGGAAGCGGCGCTGCTATCCAATCTGCAAAAATTTCTATTAGAAATGGGCAAGGGCTTCGCCTTTGTTGCGCGACAAGAGCGGCTGACGCTGGAAGGCGATCATTTCTACGTGGACCTCGTTTTCTACCACGCGGTCCTGAAGTGCTATGTGCTGATCGATCTGAAAGTACGCAAGCTCACGCATCAGGATCTTGGACAACTCCAACTGTACGTGAACTACTACGACCGCGAGCGCCGCACGCCGGGCGACAATCCCACGCTGGGCCTGATTTTGTGCACAGACAAGAATGACACCGCCGTGAAATACACTCTGGGTACAGATCAGCAGAATATCTTCGCCAGTCGCTATCAGTTCCACTTGCCGACCGAGGCCGACCTGACAGCGGAGATCCGTCGCGAGTTGGCACTGATCGACGTGCCGGAGTCTTTGCCTAAGAAAAAGCGCATGAGCCAGCGAATCCTAAAGAGATCACCAATTCCATTGGCATGAAGTTGGTGCATATTCCATCGGGTGAGTTCCTGATGGGTAGTCCGGAAACGGAGAAAGACCGCGAGCCCAACGAGGGGCCACAACATAAAGTCATCATCACAAAAGCATTCTACATGGGGTCCACCGAGGTGACGCAGGCGCAATGGAAGACGGTCATGGAAAGTCATCACAGCACCTTCACTGGTGATCAGCTGCCAGTGGAGACGGTTTCATTCGCTCAATGCCAGAAGTTTATCAACAAGCTGTCAGCAAAGGAAGGGAAGGCATACCGGTTACCCACGGAGGCGGAATGGGAGTACGCTTGTCGAGCTGGAAGCACGGCGCGATTTGCTTTTGGGGATCGCGATGAGGATCTGAAGGACTATGCGTGGTTTGGTGCCTTTAAAATGTATCCAGTGGCGCAGAAGAAAGCGAATGCGTGGGGCTTATACGATATGCACGGCAACGTGTGGGAGTTCTGCCAGGATTGGTACGATGAAAACTAGTACAAAAACAGTCCGGTGTCCGATCCCAGCGGACCCAAGATAGGCACCGACCATGTTATTCGCGGCGGGGGTTGTTACTGCCGGTTGATGCGGGATCTGCGTCCAGCCACTCGTGCAGCACTGAATCCATCAGTCCACAGTTTTCACTTTGGTTTCCGGGTCGTGTTGACTGACGCGCAAAAATAAGGATGTCTGTCTACCAGCTTGTCCGGCGCTTCTGCGGGTCGCAGCTCGTCATCCTCGAGTGCTCAAAGAAAACTTGGCGGCGGTTTGAGTCACGTATCGGTTCGCTGTATTAGCCTGCAGCATTGGTAACGTTCATGAATCTAGCTGGCACCGTTGGTTGCGCCAACGTTACTGACCTTGGGGTGGGTGGCAGGCCACGGGCGCGGCGCGAGGGCGTTGCGTTAAGCCTACCCGGGAACGCCGATCTCCTGATCGGCCGGATTGCAGGCCAAGCGACAGCGCGGTCGATGCCGTTTCCGGCCTTAACGCAACGCCATTGACCCCAATCCCCTGCGACTTCGCACCTCTGCGCTTCTGCGGTTGCCATGGACTGCGTTTGTAAGGTTGATCCTTGAGTCGGGGAATATGTGGGGGTTCTATACGATGAATCGGTGTGCTGGCGTGGGGTCGGTCGCGCGGAGATGTCTGAATGAGTCCCGTCAGAACACAACGCGGCGCGCGCCGCAATAACGGGTTATTGCGGCGCGACTGATCTAACATGTTGTCGTGACTGAACGCTTATGTAGAAACCACACCATGGTTAACGCCGCCTATCTTTTTTATTGCGGCGTTAACGCCGTCCAAGTCTAGTTAGGACAAACAATGCGACTAATCATACTAGTTTCACTCATTATGTGCCAGGGATGCCAAAGGGACGAAGAAATTTCAAATAATAAGATTACCCAAGAGAAACAATGGGTCGAAATTCAGGTAAGATTAAAAAATGATAAGACCTCCTATAATTATGGGTGGATGTTTAAATCAAAATGGGATGAAATAGTATCGAAAGGTGACCTGCCAAAATACATTCACTTGAATGATGTTCATTGGTATTCGGATGACGGGGTTGTTTTGTTGGAATCAGAAAGTCGCACGGGTGAATATATGCGTATTTCATCTGGGATAGAGTTTATATACCCAACAAAACCTGAAAATATTGAAAAACTTCGTGCAGACGAAAAAAAGGCAGAAGAGAAAAAGAAACAAGACGCAAATGACAAGATTAAAAATTCTGAAAATATAGATGCCGCTAAATTCTAAACTATGTCCTAACTAATCGATGCATCGGAGCACGGGCGCTGGCTTTTCCAGTCGCCCGCTCCGGTAAAGAATTCGCGGCGAAGCGGTATTGGTTCTGTTAGCCTGGTTATGTGTCGCCGCTCAGTTCTTTACACTCCGCTAGTCATATTTCCAGGGCCACCATCGTGGTTCGCCCGATCTGCGCTGGCTCGGCCCCGTGCCCGATGATCTCGGTGTTAGCGCAAGTGAGCGATCACCTTCTGGTGACGAATCCACTTTAGTTACACGTTCAATCCTCCGCGTCTCTGCGTCTCCTGTTCTTCGACATGCGGAGTTCAGGTTGAGTTTCTACCACCCCGGAGTGATTTCCGCCGATGTATTGGGCAACAATGCCAAGCTAATAGCTGCGACCGCCACCGCGACGACGAGCGAGACGACCGCGCTCAGCCACGGTCGATTGCGCAGCGGCCAAGTGGCCCATGCGCCGGCGATTGGCGCGAGCGCGAGCGGAACGATGGCGGACAGCGGCAGTAAATTATTGTAGCTCAGCGTGTGCGCGAGCAGCCACCAGATTGGAACCATGGCGGCGAGAGCGACGGCGACAGAGGTGACGTTGATGCGGCTGCGGAACACCAGCGACAAGCAGCCGAGGATGCCAGCCGCAACGCCGGCTCCGGCAAGGAGCATGCCGTGTTGAGCGTCACTCGCTTTTTCAGCGACGACGAATCCAGCGACGGCAAGCATGCCGGCCCACGCTGCGAGTGCAGAGGCCGTGCGCTGTTGGGCGCTGACCTGGGTCGCGATGATGAGGGCGATCCAACATGCACCGAGGATGGGTGGCCACAGGAGCACGTTGCCGTGGGACCAACGAATCGAGGGGTCGCCAAACAGTCGCACGCTGAGTGCTAACGGTGTTGCGATGGCGACAAACAGCAACGTCAGCAGGAGTCGCGTGCGCTTTCCGCGATCAGCAAACACAGCGAGAATTGCGGCGGGAATGGCGAGAAACAGCGGCCAATCGTTGATGTCGGTGGGCGGGAATCCGCGCCAGCCACGCAGGAGACATAAGGACAGAGCCAATCCGCCGCAGAGCGCGAGCCCCTCCCAGCCGAATGTATTCGGCGGGAGGTTCGTTGTGCGGCGACGAGCAAGAGCAAGTCCGCCCACCAGGCATCCGGCACTCAATGCTGGAACCAAAATTGCGATCAGTGGTTCAAGGGCACCGAGTTGCATGGCGAGCTGTGCTTTCGGCTATTTCGTCAACGGGTCGTTCTGCATCGCTTCCAGCGCAATGGTGAGGGTGACGTCATCGCCGACTGGGCCGAGCATATTGGTCATGCCGTAGTCGCTGCGCTTGATCGCGAAAGTCGACTCGAAGCCGACGACCGCTTTTTTGGTAAAGGCATTTTCGCCCAGGCCGGTGCGGGTGACCTTGATGGTGACCGCTTTGGTGACGCCATGGATCGTGAGGTTGCCAGTCACATCGAATACACCGTCGGCGGTTTTCTTCCACGCCGTTGAGACGAAGCCGAGCGTTGGATGCTGGACGACATCGAAGAAGGTCGCCGAACGCAGGTGCTCTTCCATCTTTTGTACTTTGGTCGAGATCGAGGCTGCTTTGATTGAGACCGTGACTTTGCTGCCAGCCTGATTGGCTTCGTCGTAACGAATGCTGCCGCTGATGTCATCGAAGCGGCCCCAGGTGTAGCCGGCATTCATGTGCTGGATCTTGAACAGTGCGTTGGAGTGTTCGCCATCAATGGTCCAGTCCGCGGCTGCGAGCGGTGCGGTAAGGACGAAGAGGGCGAGGGAAAGGGAACGAATCATGGATGCTCCTGAGTGTGAAGCGGGTTGGTTGCGGGATTCCTGGCTTGCTCAAGCAAGCCGATGAGGGAGGCGAGTCGCTCGCTGCCGAGATGAGCAAGCTGACGTTGATGCAGGTTGGCGAGTTGATCATCCAGCTGAGTCAGCAAAGCAAGGCCCGCATCCGTGATGCGCAGCACGACAACGCGGCGATCGGTGTTGGGGCGCTCACGCGCGACGAAGCCGGCTTTGATCAGGCGGTCGGCCAAGCGGGTCACGTCGGGATCGTGGCTGATCAGGCGCTGGGCGACCTCGCTGCACGGTAGGCCGACCGTCCCAGCACCACGCAGGATGCGCAACACGTTGTAGCCGGCGGCCGACAAGCAGTGCGGGCGTAGTAGTTCGGACACATCGCGGCGCATGCCGTCGGTGGTGCGAATCAGGTTCAAGAACGCCTCGATTTCAGCCGAGGCGAAGGGCACGCTCTGTTTGATTTCGTTGGCGAGGAGACCGGGCACGTCGCCAACAATCGTTACAACGATTATCCTTGCAACAGAACAGCTCTTAACCTTCTACAAGGTCCGTCAGGCACTGGTGCTGGCGAGGATGGGTGCTAGGAACCCCCTTCCTGCGAACGAGGCCCCATGGACGACGCCCCGACGATCTTCGCCCGCGTATATCCGCTGACTATTTTAGTGGTCGTTGGTCTGGGAATCCCCGTGGTGCTGTTGGTGCTCAATCGTCTTGGCTCACGTTTCGCCCACGGACACCGCGAGAGCGACCCGGGCAAGCAGGAACCCTATGAATGTGGGTTGACGGCAACCAGTGGAGGAGCCGGCGAGCGCTTCCCGGTGAAGTTCTACCTCGTGGCCATGCTCTTCCTCGCCTTCGACGTCGAGGTCGCGTTCCTCTACCCGTGGGCCCTGCACTTTAACGAGGGCATCAAGAACGGCGGTTGGGGCATGATTTGGCTGCTCGTCGCGTTCCTCGTCGTGCTCGAAGTCGCCTACCTCTATCTGTGGCGCAAGGGCGCGTTGGATTGGGACAAGTAATCACGCCATGAGCTACACACCTGTTCCAAGTGTTGCACAAGTTTCCGAGGTCGACCTCGGTAGCGCCTTCACGACCACCACGGTAGATGCCGTCGTCAACTGGGGCCGCCGCAATAGTCTGTGGCCGTTCCCGTTCGGCACCGCGTGCTGCGCGATCGAGTTCATGGGCATGGTGTCCAGTGCGTTTGACGTGTCGCGCTTTGGCGCCGAGTTGGTGCGCTTCAGTCCGCGTCAGGCCGATCTGCTGATCATCGCCGGAACTGTCACCTACAAACAGGCTCCGATCCTGCGCCGCATCTACGAGCAGATGCTCGAGCCCAAGTGGGTCATCTCCGCAGGTGCCTGCGCAACTAGCGGCGGTTTCTACGACTGCTACTGCACGGTGCCGGGCATCGATGAGATCATTCCGGTGGATGTGTACATCGCTGGCTGTCCGCCACGTCCAGAAGCGTTCCTCGAAGCGATCGTCCAATTGCAGAAGCGCATCGACAAAGAAAGCCGCAAAGAAGCAGCTGTGGTGGGTGCGGCATGAGTGCGCCAATGCAGAACGGTCTGACCGCTGACGAGTTGCTGAAGTTGCTGACCGATGGTTTCGCGGTCGAGCGTGACGCTGCTGATCGCTGGTCACTGACCGTGCGCGTTGCGCGCGACAAACTGCATGCACTGATCAAGTTCTTGCGTGACGATCCGCGTTTGGCGTTTGATCAGCTGCTTGATGTCGCGGGTATCGATTACCTCAGTTATCCCGATTGGCGCGGACCGCGTTTCGCGGTCAGTTACCCGCTGAAAAGCACGACGTTCCGCCATCGTGTCATCGTGAAGGTGTTGGTTGAGGAAGACGACGCCAAGGTCCCGTCGTTGAACGATCTCTACCGCAGTGCGAACTATGCCGAGCGCGAAACCTGGGATCAGTACGGCGTGGTGTTCACCGGCCATCCCAATCTCAAACGTTTGCTCAATCATCACGAATTCATCGGCCATCCGCTGCGCAAAGATTATCCCTGCCAGAAGCGGCAGAAATTGTCGGTCAATGATCCGATGCTCGATCAGCTCGCCGAACGCGTCACGGCTCTCGGCTATCAGATCATCGAAGGCGCAACCGTGCATCCCGGCGCTCCGATGACCGTGAAGAATGGAGCTGCGTCATGAGAGCGCGGCGTCCCGACGGTGACATCGTTGACTTGATGACGGTCAACATCGGCCCCAGCCATCCGGCGACCCACGGCACGCTGCGTCTCTGTGCTGCGATCGAGGGTGAGACCATTGTCGCAAGCGTTGGCGAGATGGGTTATCTGCATCGCGGTTTCGAGAAGATGGTCGAACAAGGCACCTACCAGATGGTACTGCCGTTCACCGATCGCCTGAATTACTGCAGCGCGATGATGAATAACATCGGCTTTTGCAAAGCCGCCGAACGCATGTTCGACGTCACCGTGCCCGAGCGTTGCATTACCCTGCGCGTCGTCCTACTCGAACTCTCGCGCATGATCGACCACCTGGTCTGCAACGCTGCGAATCTGGTCGATCTGGGTGCGCTGACCAACTTCTGGTACTTCTTCAATCCACGCGAAGAAGTGTACCTGATCTGGGAAAAACTCTGCGGTGCTCGCCTCACCAATACGGTCACGCGCATTGGCGGCATGTACCGTGATGTGTATCCTGGCTTCGAGGCCGACGTCCTCCGCGTCACCGGCCGCATTGAAGCGGCAGTTGACGAGGTGATGGGCCTGATTGAGCGCAATCGCATCTTCGTTGATCGTACTCGTGGGGTTGGCCAAGTCTCAGCGGCCGATGCGATCAGTTGGGGTTGGACAGGCCCGTGTCTGCGTGCGTGCGGCGTTGACCGCGACATGCGCAAGGACGAGCCGTATTACGGCTACGAAACCTACGACTTCGAAACCGTGATCGGCACGACCGGCGATACCTACGACCGCATCATGGTTCGCATGCTCGAAATGCGCGAGTCGGCGAAGATCGTGCGTCAGGCGATCGCGCGTCTAAAGCCCGGTCCGATCAACACTGCCGATGCGCGTCTGTCGCTGCCCAGCCGCGACCGCGTCTATCACGACATGGAAGCGTTGATCAACAGTTTCAAGTTGGTGTATGAAGGTGTGCGTCCACCAGCCGGCGAGTGCTACGATGCGATCGAAGCCGCCAACGGTGAACTCGGCTTCCTCATCGTCTCCGACGGCGGCACCAACCCGTATCGTATCAAGGTGCGTCCACCCTGCTTCACGCAGTGGGCCGCCTATCCCGAGATGGTCACCGGCACGATGCTGGCCGACGTCGCTGCGTCGCTCGGTTCAATCAATATCATTGCTGGAGAGTTGGACCGGTGAGCTCCTGCGCCAACCCCGCCCTTGTCCAACCCACCGACCTGACGGTCGCTGCTGTGCGCTCACGCATGGCACCGTACCAGTCGCGCATCGACGAGTTGAAGCGCCGTTACCCGACGCGTCGCGCCGTGTTACTGCAAGTGCTGCACCTCGCGCAGCAGGAATTTGGCTGGGTTCCGCGCGTAGCGATCGAATGGGCCGCTGAAGTTTCCGAAACGTCAGCCGTTCATGCGTTCAGTGTGGTCGAGTTCTACACGATGTATCGCCAAGCCCCGCGCGGCCGCTATCTGGTGCAGGTCTGCCAGACGATGTGCTGCCACATTCAGGGCGCTGAAGATTTGATCGAACACATTGAAGCGAAGCTTGGCATTCACGCGGGCGAGACGACTGCCGATGGCGTATTCAGTCTGGTGCGCGTCGAATGTCTCGCGCTCTGCGGCAGTGGTCCCGGCGTGATGATCGATGACCAGGCGATTGGCCCGGTTCCACATCCGCTCAATCAGCCCGGTAAATTGCGCGAGACACATTTGGATGGCGCTGACTTCCATCCCGGCGCAGCGCACCTCGATGCGTGGATTGATTTCCTGCGTGCCGACGCAGCGAAGAATCCCAAGCCCAAGCGTCATCACGAACACGACGCGCTCGGCGATCTCATGCTCAACACCAAGGGCCATCCACAGGGCCAAGGCGCAAGCGCACAGCCGGTGCAGGCCGACTACGCCCCGCCAGCTCCCGCGCTCAAAGTCGCTGCCAAAGTTGAAGCCGGCGCGGTGGCGCTGACCTGGCTCAACGATCCGAACTTCACGGCAAAAGCTGTGGTCGAGCGTTCCGACGACAACGGCACGACCTGGCGCGAGATCGCGTCGGTCGGTCCGAAGGATCAGAAGGCGAGCGACAAGTTGGAAGCCGGCAAGATAGCGCAGTACCGCGTGATCGCCCACGAGAAGACCCGCGTCGCGCGTCCGAGCGCCGCCGTAACTGCGACGGGAGCCTGACATGAATGCTGGAATGCTGGAATGCTGGAATGCTGGAATGCTGCGTGCAGGCAGACCGGAAGAACTTTTCTGCTCGACTTCGATATGTGGCATCGGGCGCGGTCGATCTTCCATCGCCACATTCCAGCATTCCAGCATTCCAGCATTTGGCATTACGCACTACGGTGGTGAGACATGAGCAGCGGCGGATTCCCCCAGCCAAAAGAATGGAACGGCAAAGCGTTGCCGCGCATCGTCTCGCGACTCTTCGATGTTGCTGACGGCCACACGCTCGCGGTCGCCAAGGCGCACGGCGCTTACCAATCCATCGGCCCTAAACTTTTCGAACGTTCGCCGTTTGAAATCATCACCGAGGTGATGGACAGCGGCCTGCGTGGTCGCGGCGGTGCGGGTTTTCCGACTGGCATGAAGTGGAGCTTCGTGCCGCGCGGTGGTGCCAAGCCGGTGTATTTGGTAATCAATGCCGACGAAGGCGAGCCGGGCACGTTCAAAGATCGTTTGTGCATGGCGCGCGATCCGCATCTGCTGATCGAAGGCATGATATGCACCGGCTACGCGCTCGGTGTGCGCACGGCGTACATCTATGTGCGCGGTGAAATGCTGCCGCAGATCCAGGCGCTCAACCACGCGCTCAAAGAGGCCTACGACGCTGGCCTGCTCGGTGAGAACATCGCTGGCTCGAAATACTGTCTCGATATCTACGTTCATCGCGGTGCGGGTGCCTACATCTGCGGCGAAGAAACCGGCCTGATCAATTCACTTGAGGGCTTCAAAGGCCAGCCGCGTCTGAAGCCGCCGTTCCCCGCGATCAGCGGTGCGTTTGCCGCGCCGACCGTGGTCAACAACGTTGAGACGATCATGGCGGTGCCGCACATCGTCGAGCACGGCGCGAAGTCGTATCGCAAATGGGGCACCGAGAAGAGTCCCGGCTCGAAGCTGTTCAGCATCTCGGGCGACGTTGGCAAGCCCGGTGTGTACGAAGTGCCGCTCGGCATGCCGTACATGGAATTTTTCAAGCTCGCTGGCGGATTGCAGGGCGAGTTGCTCGGTTGCATTCCCGGTGGTTCGTCGGCACCCGTGCTGAACGCCGAAGAGACGGCGAAGGCGACGATGGATTACGAGTCGCTCGCGTCGCTGAAGTCGATGCTCGGCTCAGGCGCAGTCACGCCGTTCAATACCACGCGCGATCCCGTGCTGATGTTGCAGTCAATCGCGCGCTTCTACGCGCACGAATCGTGTGGTCAGTGTACGCCATGCCGTGAAGGCACTGGCTACGTCGATCGTATTCTCGACGCGATCGTCGATGGCACCGGCCACGACGGCGACATCGACACGATCAAGGATCTCGCCGATCAGTACGAGTGGACGACGATCTGCGCCTTCGCGCCCGGCGCGGCCTGGCCGGTGCAGTCCTTCATCACCAAGTTCAAGAGCCACTTCGAAGCCTACGTCCGCAAGAATCCGAAGCACGCCGAGAGCCGCGACCTCGTTGCTGTGCGCCACGGCGCTTTCTGGTGATCTGACATGCCTGACCTCATCACCATCAATGTCGACGGCAAAGACGTCCAGGTTCCCGCCAAGATCCAGCTGATCGAGGCGCTGCGCCAATACGCCAAGGTCGATACGCCAGCGTTCTGCTATCACCAAGATCTGTCGGTTGCCGGCAACTGCCGTATCTGCTTGGTCGAAGTGTCGGGCCCGCGCGGTTTCGCGCTCGCGATCTCGTGCCATATGCAGACCGCGCCGGGCATGCAGGTGAAGACGCAGATCTCGTCCGAGAAGATTCGCAAGCTGCGCAAAGGCGTGATGGAGTTCCTGCTCGTCAATCACCCGCTCGATTGTCCGATCTGCGACAAGGCCGGTGAATGCACGCTGCAAGAGCACTATATGGGTCAGGGCAAGCACGAGAGCCGTCTGCCCGATGACGCCGGCAAGCAATACAAAGGTGGAGCCGATTTCCGCTTCACCGATGTCAAAGGCGTTGATCGCGGCGGCAAGAAGATCGATCTCGGCTCGACCATCGTGCTCGACCAAGAGCGCTGCATTCTGTGTAGTCGCTGCGTGCGCTTCATGGACGAGGTCGCGAAGGATTCGCAACTCGGCCTCGCTGGTCGCGGCGATCACGCGTACATCACGACCTTCCCCGGCAAACCGCTCGAACACGCGTACGATCTCAATGTCACCGACATCTGCCCAGTCGGCGCGCTGACCGGCAAGCACTTCCGCTTTCAACAGCGGGTGTGGACGCTCAAGAGCGTCGAGGCCATCGATCCCAGCGACGCGCTCGGTGCGAATATCACGATCGAATACAACAACGGTCGCGTGTGGCGCATCATGCCACGCCGCAACCCAGACGTGAACAAGAGCTGGATCAGCAACGCGACGCGTTTGCTCTATCAGCAACTCGCCGTCAATCGCTTGACCGACGCGAAGGTCGCTGGCCGCGACGTGACGCTTGCTGATGGCATCAAAGCCGCACAGGCCGCACTCGCTGGCGCGAAGCGCGTGGCTCTGGTTGCCAGCGGTCATGCGACGGTCGAAGACAACGCCGCGTTGCTGGCACTCAAAGACGCGCTCGGCGCGCGCGCCGAAGTTTTCGGCGGCTCCTGGTTAACGGTCGGTAAGCCCGACGGCATCGCCATGTCCGGTGATCCGGTGGCGAATCGCGCTGGGCTCAAGGCCCTCGGCATCGCTGATAATCTGGATCAGCTCGCGGTGCGTGCCGGCGAGTTCGATGTGGTGATTGCATTCAACCACGACCTCTTCGCCGCCAATGCGGCGAAGGCGACGGCGCTCGAGAAGATTCCCACGCGCATCGTTCTCTCGGCTTGGCAGGATGCGACGGTTGCCAAGGCGACGATCGCGATCGGCGTGCGCTCATGGGCCGAGATCCGTGGCATGTTGATCAACTGCAAGGATCGCGCCCAGCTGACTCAGGCCTGCCCGGTTATTGCGAATCCTGAACTTGAGCCCGCATGGCGAGTTCTCGCCGGATTTGCCGGCGTGACCTGGACGAGCGAAGGCGATGCCTTCAAGGCGGCGCAAGCGCGCTCGCCGCGTTTGACCGGACTGTCCTACCGCACCATCGGACCGATGGGCGCTCAATTGCCGCAGCTCGCGGCGGTGGGGGCTTAACCGATGGATGCCTTCATCAACTGGTTCCTTGCTCTGCCGATCATGGTGTGGATCTGCGCGCATCCCTACGAGACGATCGGTCTAGCGTTGGTCCCAATTCTGCCCTTGGCGTTGTTCAACCTCCTTGCCGTGTTGGTGGTGATGGAACGCCGTGGCGCCGCGTTCATTCAGGATCGTCCGGGTCCGAATCGTGCCGGCATCTGGATTCCGTTCGTCAACACCCGCATCCGTGGATTTGGAACGGTCCTCAACCTGGCCGACTTCATCAAGCTGGTGATGAAGGAACAGTTCGATCCCAAGTTCGCCAGCTTTGGTTACTACGCAGTCGGTCCAATCATCCCGCTGGCAATCGCGCTAATTATTCCGGCATTCTTGCCATTCTTCGCGCCCATCGCTTTTCATGCTGCGGAAGGCGGCGTGGCGTGGTTAGCTGGCCAGAACATCACCTCCAACTCAGGCCTGCTGCTGCTGTTTGCGTTCAGTTCGCTGTCGGTGTATGGCATCGTGCTGGGTTCGTGGGCGTCGAATTCGAAGTACGCCTTGCTTGGCGGCATGCGCGCATCGGCGATGATGATCAGCTACGAAGTGTCGATCGGTCTCGCGGCTGCGGGCATGTTCCTCATCGTCGGTAGCTTCGACTTGGCCAAGATCGTCTCGTGGCAGGGCTCGCATGTGTGGGGCTGCGTCGTCCAGCCGGTTGGCTTCATTCTCTTCACCGTCGCGATGTTTGCCGAGTGTAACCGCAATCCCTTCGACGTGGTCGAGGGCGACAGCGAAATCGTTGCCGGCTTCCACACCGAGTATGGTGCGATGCGCTTCATGCTCTTCATGAGCGCGGAGTACTTCCACCTGCTGCTCGCGTCGCTGTTGATCGCGACCTTGTTCCTCGGTGGCTACAACCTCTTCCCGATTCCGCTGCCGATTGGACAGAACGGTGAGTTCATTGCCCTCGACAATTTCTGGGTGCACAAGCACCTCGGCCTCGTTTTGTCGATCCTACTCGGTCTGGGCGCCGTCGGCTTGGCCGTCGCGGCGCTGTTGGTGCATGGCCGACGCACGTGGTACTCGCGCATCCAAGCCAGCGATGCGGCGTTACGCGCCAAAGAATATCTGCTGTACATCGGCGCGTTCAGCAGCGGCGCAGTCGTGCTGGCCGTCTTGGCTTGGCTGGCGACCGGTTGGACCACGGTCCAACTGGCAGATACGACCTGGGGCTGGAAGGTCGATCTCGTGGTCGCATTGGTTCAGGCGTCGATTCTGGTTGGCAAGGCGCTGCTGATCGCGTGGCTGTTCGTGTGGGTGCGTTGGACGCTGCCGCGTTTCCGCTACGACCAGATCATGGCACTGGGCTGGAAGGTCTTGCTCAACATTGCACTACTCAACCTGCTGATCACGGCTGTGATCGCGAAGCTGGTAGCCTGACATGGCCAAAGTTGTCCCTCGTCCTGACCTCGGCATCTGGGAACGCCTGTACATCGGCGAGATCGTCAAAGGTCTGCTGACCACGATCGGTCATGCCGGTAAGTCGCTGACCAATCCGGCGCATTTCCCGACGCTCAATTATCCCGAGCAGCAGCCCAATATTCCTCGTGACTACCGTGCGCGTCATCGCTTGATGAAGCGCGCTGATGGCGCCCCGCGTTGTGTGGCGTGCTACATGTGCTCGACCGCCTGCCCGGCGCGCTGCATCAACATCGTTGCCGAGGAAAGTCCCGACCGGCACATCGAGAAGCGTCCCGTGCGCTTCGAGATCGATTTGCTGCTCTGCGTCTTCTGCGGTTACTGCGTCGAGGCCTGTCCCTGCGACGCGATCCGCATGGACACCAAGGAAGCGATCCTGGTTGGCGGCGACCGCGCTTCGTTCGTCATCGACAAGACCAAGCTGATGGCCTGGGATCCCAAGGATTATCCAGCCAACGACACACAAAGTCAGAAGGCTCCGGGCGGATCACTCAATGTGCAAGCATTGCAGGAACTGAAATCGGGATCGGACCACTAATGTTTCCCTCACTCGACGCATCGCTCGGCAATCTCTACTTCTTCGGCCTCTCGTTTGTTGCCATCGTCTGCGCGATCGGCGTCCTGTTGTCGCGCCATCCGCTGAATGCGGCGGTGTTGCTGATCGGCACCATGGTGTCGATCTCTGGCATCTATGCGCTCCTTGATGCGCCCTTCCTCGCCGTGCTCCAGGTTCTCGTCTATGCTGGCGCCGTGATGATGCTGGTCGTCTTCGTGATCATGGTGCTCAACCGTGCGCGGGATGCGAGCGTGCCGCGTTTCGATGTGTGGGCGGTCGTGACCGCATCGGCGCCGTTGGCGTTGTGCGGTCTGATGTTCTGGACGATGTCGCACCAAACTGGACTGATCGCCCATGGGAACGCCGTACGCGGTGAACCCGAACAGTTGGCGACGCATCTGTTTGATCTGAGTGCTACCGGTGGTGGCTGGTGGATCTTGTTCCTAGCTGTCGGTGTGACCTTGCTGGTCGCGGTGGTTGGTGCTGTCCTCTTGGCGAAGCGCCGGCTCGAAACGCCTGCTGATGACGTGAACGCTGCGGAGGTCGCCCATGACGCCCATCATTGATCCCGCCGCCGTACAGACTGTTGCCGCCTTGCTGTTCGGCATCGGTCTGACCGCCGCCGTCGCTCGCCGCAATATCTTCATCATCCTGATGGGCGTCGAGTTGATGCTGAACGCGGTCAATCTCTCCTTCGTTGGTTTCTCGCGCACCTTTGCAGGCGACGCATCAGTGATCGGCCAGATGGCTCCGTTGTTCACCATCGCCATCGCGGCTGCCGAAGCCTGCGTCGGACTCGCCATGGTGATCCTGTTGGTGCGCGGCAAAGACACGATCGACGCGGACGCGTTTAGCGCGATGAAGGAATGATGCTGTGATTGATTCCTCAGTCCTTTGGCTCATCCCCGCCATCCCGCTCTTCGGCGCGATCATCAACGGCGCATTATCGCTGGCCGGTTCGCGCGATCTGCATGGTCCTCCGCGTGGATTGGTCGCCTTCCTTGCCGTGCTGGCGCCGTCGCTGAGTTTCGCACTCAGCGTTGCGGCGGTGGTCGCGCTCTCGGCCACGTCACTGACCGGCGAGATCGCCAAGCCACTACGTCAGGATCTGTTTACCTGGTTCGCTGGCGCTGGCTTCAATCTGCCGTTCACGCTGTCGATCGATCGACTCAGCGGACTCATGCTGCTCTTCGTGACCGGCATTGGTGCATTGATTCATCTCTATTCGGTCGGTTACATGCAGGCCGATCGCGGCTTTGCTCGCTTCATGGCTTACATGAATCTGTTCATGTTCGCGATGATCATGCTGGTGATGGGCGCGAGTCTGCCGGTGACGTTCCTGGGTTGGGAAGGCGTCGGTCTGTGCAGCTATCTGCTGATCGGCTTTTGGCACAAGACACCCGAGTACGCCGACGCAGCGCGTAAGGCTTTCGTCTATAACCGCATTGGTGACCTCGGATTTATCCTTGGCGCATTCGCGCTGTATCAGATCACCGGCAGCCTCGACTACGCGACGATTGCCATGTGGTACCAGCACACCGATCCAACGGTTGTCGCAGGTGTTCACGGTTGGACGGTTGCAGCGGGCATCCTGATCTTCCTCGGCTGCGCCGGCAAGAGCGCCCAGATTCCGCTGCAGGCTTGGTTGCCGGACGCGATGGCTGGCCCGACTCCGGTGTCAGCGCTGATCCACGCCGCGACGATGGTGACGGCCGGCGTGTACTTGGTTGCGCGTTTGTCTGATGTCTATGTCGTCGCGCCCGAGGCGATGGCTGTCGTTGCGATCATCGGTTGCGCCACGGCGATTTGGGGCGCGGTTGCTGGCCTCGTCCAGCACGACATCAAAAAGGCGCTGGCGTATTCAACGGTCAGTCAGCTCGGCTTCATGTTTGTCGCCGCTGGCTGCGGAGCGTTCGACGTCGCCATCTTCCACGTGTTTACCCATGCGTTCTTCAAAGCAGCGATGTTCCTCTCGGCTGGCGCGGTCATCCACGGCCTGCATCACGAGCAGGACATGCGGCGCATGGGTGGATTGAAGAAATACTTCCCGGTCGCTGGATGGGCGATGCTCTACGGCGTGTGGGCAATCACCGGCATGCCGATCGCAGCTGGCTTCTGGTCCAAGGATCTCATTTTGGAAAGCGCGTTGCTTGGCCATGTGGGTCTCAACGGCATGAACGTCGCGCCGTTCATCGGCACGCTCATGATGGTGACGGCCGGCCTCACGGCGGTGTACATGACGCGCGTGCTGCAGTTGACGTTCAATGGTCAAAGTCGAGTGGCACCAGAAACGCTGGCGCATGTTGAGAAGACACCGCTAAGTATGGCTATTCCGCTCTTGGTGCTTGGTGTTGGTAGTTTAGCTGCCGGGTTTGTTTGGGTTGGATTGTCGTTCTCGAATTTTGGTATCGAGGACGGTGGTATGGCGCATCTCAAACACTGGCTCGATCCGGTTGTTGGACATGCTCAGCACACGTTGGCGCATCACGATCACCTGCCTGAAACGGGCTGGATCGTCGCGGGTGTCAGCACGCTGATCGCCACCCTCGGCATCTTCATCGGCTGGTGGCTCTGGCGGAATGGGCCGTCGTCCGTGCCTGCTGCTGGAACGCCGACCGCGCCCACTGGATTTGGCGGCGGCTGGACCTTTGGTTTCGATGTCGCTGCGCATTGGTTGGTGATCACGCCAATCAAGGCGATCGCCTACGGCACCTACTGGCTGGTCGAATTGGCCACGCTCGGCTTGCTTGGCTGGCTGTGTGCGGCCAGCGCGCGCGCGCTTGGTGATGGCTATGCCTTTGCCCTGCAGCGTTCACGGCTGCGGACCTCGGCTGCGATCGCGATCCTTGGTCTCGTTGCCGCGCTCATCGTCCTCGTTCTGACTGGTTCGCACTGATATGCTGCTGCTCGCCCTCATCCTAGCTCCGCTCGCCGCTGCGGTCATTGCGTGCTTTGCTCATGGTCGCGACGCAGATCGCGACGCTGGTGATGCCGCTCATCGTCTCGGTCTGGTGTTGTCATTCGCGATTGCCATCGCCGGCACACCGCTGCTGTTCGGTCACGGCGGATCGTTCAATGTCGCGTGGTTCGCGCTGCCCGGCACCGAGGCCACTGTGAACCTGCACCTCGGCAGTGATGGACTGACCGCGTGGTTAGTGCAGCTGGTTACCTGGCTGACGCCGTTCGCGATCCTTGGCGGTCGCGGCGTTGCTGGTGGGCGCATGCGTGAATATCTCGTTGGCATCTTCGCCTGTCAGGCGCTGATGCTTGGCGCGCTGTTCGCCCGCGACCTCGTCGTCTTCTACGTCTGCTATGAAGGCATGCTGGTGCCGGTCCTCGTGTTGCTCGCGCTGTTCGGCGGACCCGAGCGCCGTCAGGCGGCGCTGTGGTTTATCCTGATGACGATGCTCGGCTCGGTGCCGATGTTGGTTGGTATCTGGTGGTTGGCGGCGCATCTCGGCACGACCGATGTGAGCGCGGTGATCGACGGCGTTCGTTTGCTCGCCGGTCAACCCGCTGTTGAGTGGTTGTTCTGGGCGTTCGCACTCGCATTCGCAGTGAAGGTGCCGCTGGTGCCGTTGCATGCGTGGCAGTCGCGCACATATGCCGAGTTGCCCGGCGGCGTCGCTGTGCTGGTCGCCGGTGCGATGGCCAAGATCGGCATCTACGGTTTCCTGCAGTTTGTGCTGCCGATCTTCCCTGAGCAGTCAGCGCTCCACGCGCAGCTGTTCATCGTGTTGGGCTTGATCGGTACGGTCGGCGGTGCGGTGGTCGCCTTGGCGCAAGACGATGCCAAGCGCATGCTCGCGTACTCGTCGCTGTCGCACCTCGGCCTCGTCATGGTCGGCATCTTCACCTTCCAGCAGACCGCGATTGCTGGCGCGACGGTGCAGATGGTTGCGCACGGTTTGTCCGTCGCCGCCTTGTTCCTGCTCGTCGGCGCGCTCGAAGATCGCACGCGCAGTTCGTACTTGGATGACTACGGCGATCTCGCGACTAAAGCACCATTGTTCACCGTCCTCCTGGTTATTGCAGTGCTGGCTGCCGCGGGTCTGCCCGGCACCGCGAACTTTGCTGGCGAATTCCTACTCCTCCTCGGTGCATGGCAGAGTTCACCGTGGACAGCCGCCATCGCTGGACTGTCAGTTATTCTTGGCGCTGCCTACCTGCTGACCTTGGTGCAGAAGTGGTGCTACGGCGTAGCGCCTGAAGGACGTCCTGAGATTACCGATCTCAATGGCCGCGAGGCCTGGGCGGTGATCCCGTTACTGGCGATGGCGATCTGGCTCGGCTTCCAACCGGGTTTGATTTCCACGACCGCAGGCGCCAAAGCCAATGAGCTTGCAGCTGCGGCACGCATGCAGGCCGTCGGCCAGCAACTGCCGAGTCCGGTCGTTCCGGCGCCGCATACGCCCGCCCCGAAAGCGGAGCACTGATCATGGAATCTGCACCGTTGTTCTCGTTGTTTGCTCCACTCGTCATCGTCCTCGGCGGCGGTTTGCTTGCGCTCGCGACCGAGGCGTTCCTCCACGGCGAGGCGAAGCATCGCTGGTTGCCGTGGATCGTCGTCGTCACGATGGTGGCCGCGGCGATCGTGCAGGTGTTTGCGCCGACTGGTCACGCCTTCGGCATGTTCGCCAATGATCCGGCCCGGCGCTGGTTGGCGCTGGCGGTGATCGGCGCCGCGGCTTGTGCGATGGGTGGCCTGCAACAAACGCTGCACCGTGACCGCTTCCCCGGTGGCGAGTCGTATGCGCTGGCTGCGATCGCGACGGCGGGCGTCCTCGGCATGGTCATGGCGCTCGACACGATCGCGTTCTTCGTCTCGGTCGAAACCGCCGCTTTGGCGATCTATGCGTTGGTCGGCTTGCGTCGTCATCGCAGCGAATCGAACGAAGCGATCCTCAAGTACTTCGTCATGGGCGCGATTTTTAGCGGCGTGTTCCTGTACGGCGCCGCGCTGCATTACGGAGCCACCGGTTCAACCCGGTTCTGCGCTGCCATCGTTGGCGATCGTCAGCAACTCGAACTCATCGGCGCTGCGCTGATGGCGGCGGGCATGCTCTTCAAGGTCGGTTCGGTTCCGTTCCACGCCTGGGCACCGGATGCCTACACCGGAGCGCCAGTCGCTGTGACCGGTCTGATGGGCGCGATCATCAAGGTCGGTGGCTTCGCCGGACTTGGTACGCTGTGGCTTGGCATCGCTGCTGGCGATGGCAGCAAGGTCGCACTTGATGCGATGGTCGTTCCTACGGCGACTGCGCGTCACATCCTGGAGCCACTCGGCGTCCTCATCGCGGTCAGCGCGATTCTCTCGATGGTGGTCGGCAACTTCGGTGCGCTCAAGCAAACTTCGGTTCGTCGCCTAATCGGTTACAGCGCGATCGCTCATGCCGGTTACATGTCGCTGTCGTTCATTCTGCCCGGCGTGGGCGATGGCATCGACCTGCGTCCGCTGTGGCTGTACGCGGTCGGTTACGCACTGGCGACCGCTGGTGCACTCACTGCGATCGCGGCGATGTCCGGCAACGACGATCTTGGTGACGACATCCAGTCGCTGCATGGTCGTGGACGGCAATTGCCGCTCTACGGTCTTGGCTTGACCGTGTTCCTCGCCTCGTTCGCAGGTTTACCACCGACACTGGGATTCCTCGGTAAATTCAGCGTGTTGCAGCAAGTCGTTGCGCACGGTGGCTGGCTCATCGCTTTGGTCGGTCTCATCGCCGCGATTGCTGGTGCTGGCGCATACCTTCGTTTGGCCGTGCAGCTGTGGGCTGGTCAGCCGAAGGATGTTCAGCCAGCTGGCTACCAGACGCTGACCCGTTGGGGAGTTGCCTGTGCCGCCGTGCTGGTCGTCGCGTTGACGGTCGTACCGCGTCCGCTGACCGCGCATGGCAAGGCTGCCGCTGCATTACCGCAGCCAGCGCCACCGGCCGACGTTCGCTGACGTCGATTCTGGAACCAACCATTGAATACCTTCAAGGCAACCGCAGAGGCGCAGAGGCCGCTGAGGACGCGGAGTCGAGGGTTTGGGTCAGAATGGTTCAAGGGCTTTTTTGCCCGCGTTGGATATAGCCCTCAATCCATTATCCTCTGTGATCTCTGCGGCCTCTGTGCCTCTGCGGTTGCCTTGGATAGGGGAGTTCAGATTCATGCCGGCTGACATCCATCGCATCCGCGTTCGTTACGCTGAAACCGATCAAATGGCGGTGGCGCATCACAGCGCCTATGTCGCCTGGTTTGAGGAAGCGCGCATTGCCTGGCTGCGCAACCACGGTCACTCGTACAAGCAGCTCGAAGAATCTGGAACGATCATGCCGGTGGTTGAATTGACCATTCGCTATCGCAAGGCTGCGCGGTTCGATGATGAACTGGCGTTAACCACCACGGCTGTTGCCGCTGGTCCTAGTCGGGTGGTATTTACCACGGTGATTACGCGTGGTGACGACACGTTGGCAGAGGGCGTGGTCACCGTCGCGGCGGTTGGGCGGGATGGGAAGCCGATGCGGTTACCGGAGGGGATGCGGGCGACGTTTTCACCATAGTGGCATGGGCATCTTGCCCGTGTCGTCTTGACGATTGCTCCTCCGTCATCTGTGTCAGTCTTGAATCATGGCGTCTCGACTACATTGGATTGTGCTGTTTCTTGTTCTCGTGGGAATCTGCACGGTAGGTGTCTGGATTGCGATCAGTTCAGAGCCGCATCAAAGAAAACCAACGTCAGTAGCTACTATCACCAGCACCGTCGCGCGCGCACCGCCTTTTGAACAACCGGAATCCCCATTCGAGTGTTTGTCGAAAGCAGCTCTCGCTCAGGTTGGCGTCACGACCCTGTACGATCCCAACTATGCAGCGCTGGCGTACCCAGGTGGCGACGTGCCGTTAGAGCGTGGCGTGTGCGCCGATGTCATTGTTCGCGCATTCCGTGGTGTCGGCATTGATCTCCAGAAAATGGTGCATGAAGACATGCTGGCCAACTTCGCGGCTTACCCACGACGCTGGAACCTGAAGCGTCCTGATGCGAACATCGATCATCGTCGGGTGTTAAATCTGATGACTTGGTTTCAGCGCCAAGGTTGGGAACTGCCGATCACGAGTGTTTCCGCTGATTATCAAGTGGGAGACATGGTTGCTTGGGACTTGGGTAATGGACTGACGCATATAGGCATGGTGGTGAAAGCAAACGGGAAAATGACGGTGGTTCATAATATCGGACAGGGGGCACGGATGGAGACTGTCCTGTTTTCATGGCCGCAGATTGGGCATTATCGATGGAAGTGATTGGGCGGGCAGTGATCGGCTGGCAGCAGGCAGCAGGCAGCAGGCAGCAGGCAGCAGGCAGCAGGCAGCAGGCAGCAGCCAGCAGCCAGCAGCCAGCAGCCAGCAGCCAGCAGCCAGAAAAATCACGGGTGGCTTCCTTGCAAGCCCCCAGCGTCCGGATCGTGCTCGCCGTCAAGGCGGACCGCTGCGCGGCGCCTGCGGCGGCCTTGACTGCTGTGCGCGGTCCGGTCTTGGGGACTTGAAAGGAAGCTACTATGTCACGCTTCACCAATCTTCACGTCTGGCATCAGGCCAGACAGCTCATTAAGATTGTTTCATCTGTCACCGCCGACATGCGCACCGAAGGCGATCTCAAGGCGCAGATGCGGCGGGCGGCGATCTCGGTTGCGAGTAACATCGCTGAGGGCTCCGAACGCGGATCTGATCGCGACTTCCTTCGGTTTCTTGCCATCGCTAACGCGTCGGCGGCCGAAGTGGAAGCGCAGGCGATCATCGCGGGGGACTGCGATTGTCTCAGCGAACAGCATGCGACGTCGATCGCGGATCAGGCGCGGGTTGCGGGACGGATGCTCAATCGCTTGATGGCGCGCGTGGGTGGCAGCGGGTAGCTGGGGGCTGGCGGCAGGAAGCTGGGAGCTGAAAGCCGTGAGCAACCAGCAACCAGCTACCAGCGGCCGGCTAAAATGCCCCCATCCAACCCGGCCAACGCACGTTGGCACTGCAGAAACCGCCATAGGCTGCGCGCCCCATGAATGCCTCTCCTTCGCAGCGTTGGTCCGGTGCGGTCCACGATCTCTTCGCCTGTGCCCGCGGCCGCCTGCCGGCGTCGTTTTTGCAGCGCAAGCTCGCCGACCTCGGTTTGACCGGGATTGCAGCGCTGGCGAACAAGGAAGTCGGGCTGCTCGACAAGGCGGTGGACCTGGTCAATGCGCTGGCTGACGGTCGGCCTGCTCCGGGCGGGAAGAAGCCCGATGAGGCACTAGCCGAGGCGTTCCCCGAGAGCCATCCGACGATGGGTGGGCTGAAGGCGTTGGCCCAAGAGTACATCGCGTCGATGCGTCCAGCGAAGGCGAAGAGTCGTCCGGTGGCCGAGGCCGCGCCAGCACCGGCCCCGTCAGGTGGTGGTCGTCCGCAGGGCGATCGTCGTGAAGCACCGCCGCCGCGCGCTCCGGCTCCGCCGCCAGCACCCGCACGCCCACGCGTGACGTGGGAGCAATGGATTGAACGCCACTTCCCAGTCGCTGCGCCCGTTGCCACGACATCGGCGGCAACTGGTGAGGCAACCGCAACCGCAACCGCAACCGCAACCGCAACCGCAGCGGCTGTGCAGCCTGCACCATCAGAGGCGGTGACGCCGTTTACTCCGCCGGCTTTGGTGCACTGGAGCATCGACACGGAGAGCAAACAGCAGCTCGGTCGCATCCGCGAACGCCTGGCATTGATCATTGCGGCCAAGGCCGAACCAGCGACGCATCTCCGCGAACTTGTATTTTTGATTCTGCGCGTGCCGCAGGCGGTGCGTGATGACCTGCGTCTGTTGCTGGCCGAACATCTGCAACGGCATGGCGTCATGGTCACGGTCGGCGCGCTCTATCCGCCGCCACCGCTCGCGTCGCTGCGGCGCGATTGGGAAAATCTGCTCGATGCCCGTGGCGCAGCCGATCCGGCGGTCGAGGGGGCCTGGCGCAAGATGGTCGAAGCGCATCCCGAGGCGCGGCCTAAGTTGGAAGCCGAGCGCGCGCACGAATGTGACGATATGTTCCGTCGTTTTGCGACGCTGTTGCGCGAGCACGGTGAAGCCGATGCGCGGACGATCGAAGCACGCGGCCGCATGGAATCGCGCCACGCGAATTTGACCGAGCGGATCACCGCCGAGATCGCCCGTGTACGCACGCTGGCCGAGTCTGCGGCGCATGCTGGCAAACTGATAGCTGAACATGGTTGGGAACACGCCGACGTGACTGCTGCCCTTGCCGCTTTGGACCCACCGGCGCGACAGAAGCTCGACGCTCAACGCCGTCACGAACTTGATGATCTCGATCGCAAGCTGCGCACCGCATCACGCGAGCATGGACCCGATGGCGAAGCGACGCGCGCGGCCCTTGAGAGTCTGAGCAAGCGCTTCCCGCATGAGGGTGCTGTCGCCGCTGGTCGCATCGATCGCATCCGTCGTGGCGAAGCCATGACCGCGCAAGAGCGTGAACGCCGCGAATCCGGTGGTTCGTTGTCGGCGGTTCACACCGCAACTGTCGAACACCGCGTCGCTCAGGTGGCAGCTGCGCCACGCTGGCGCATGATCATCGCTCTGACCGGCGTTCGCAATGTGCCGCACAAAGACGAAAAAAACCCTGGTGAAAACCGCAGTGTTCGCAATGGATGGGCAGTTGCCTGGCTGACCACTGGCGAGTGCGCGGCGGGTCCGATTCCGGCTGGATGGCGCGCTGCTGACTGCGGCAACCTCGACGAACTCGATGCCTGCGTGCAGGCCGTCGTCGATCGCCCTGGCGTGGTGATCGGTGTTCCACTTGCCGATTGTCCCGAGCGCAGTGGCGCATGGACCGATGCGACGTGGATGTTGTCGGCGGTGGCGGGCCTCGTGTTGCCAATTGATCAGGCGTGCGAGATCGCTGTCGAATTGCCGGCCTGGGCCGAAGTCGGCGATGCGGCTACATGCGATGCGGCGCTCAAATCATTGAGTACAGCGATCTCGGTTGCAGGTCGTAGCTGCACGATCACGCGCGCTGCTGCTGGTGCAGACCATGCGACATCGCTGATTGAAGCGGTGGCGTGGAGTTGGAGTGGCCGCAAGGATTCCGACGCGGCACGTATTCGTCAGTCCGGCTTGGATGGCGGCTGCTTGCTGCATCTGACCCCGGCGCAGCGCGAGGCGGTGCATCATCTCGCCGTCGCGCAATTACCGTCATGGCAGGCGTGGAGTTCGGTGTTGGCAGACTCGGCGGACGATGCACTCGCCGCTGCATTAATCGCTCGGACGCGTACGCGCCTCCTGCCGATGTCCGAAGCCGTGGTCACGTTGCACCGTCATCTCACTGGCCAGATTCGTGCCCACATCACCGATCCAGCGCGTTTAGCGCGCGAATTGGCGTGGCTCGATGGACTCGGCGCTGAGCTGCGTCCGCGCGATCGTCTGCGTCTCGATGGCTCGATCGTGGCCGCACAGGCCGCGTCTGGCCGCAGCGATCCAGCGGCGCTGCAGCGATTGAATACCCGTTTGGCCGACCTCCGCGAGGAATGGCCGGCCGATGTGTTGGACGCTGCCATTCACGCGGCGGCTCATCTGCGCGAATCACTCAACACCGAAGCTGCCGACGCCGTGTTGGAACCATGGGCGCGTGCTGAAGCCGTCGCCTGCGGCGGCCGTGCGCTGCTCGTGCGTTTATGCGAAGAGCGCGCGCGTATCGCTGCGACCTCAGGCCGTTGGAAGGAAGCACGCAAGCAACTTGAACGTGGTGCCGAAGTCGCCGCGCGTCTCGTTGATCCCACCGAGCGTACCGTGGCGCTGGCGCGTTTCGCTACGTTGAAGGCGGCTGTGTTGTCAGATGACACCACGATTGCTGACGATGAAGCGCGCCTCGGAATCACCGCCGCGCTTGCGGGTGCCGAGCCAATCACCGCAGCGGCCAAACTGGCCGTCGATGGTCTGCCGCGTCAGCAACACCTCGCGCTGCTGCGCTGGGCGGTGCGGCGTCAGGAAGAAGTCGTCGCCGTCGCCTATGTCAGCAAGCGCTCCAATTGGTGCGAACCACGCGAAGCATCAACGTCGATCATGGCTCTGCGTGCGGTGCTCCTTGCACCGACCGATGCTGATGCCGCGCGCGGACTGCTGCTGGCGGCCGCGACGGAACAAGGTGATTCGGCAACTACGGCGCAGCGTTTATCGCTGTTGGCGTGTGCGGTCGGTGCCGCTTTGCACGGTGCTGCGTTGCCCGATCTGCGCGATCGTTTGGTTGCCCTGCGCCGGGATCGACCGCTCGCAACGCCGTCCGTTGACGCGCTTGAACGTGCGTGGGCGCTAGCGCCCGATGTGAAGGCCGGACTCGCCGAAGCGCTACCGCTGCTCGCGCGCTAAAATGTTGTTGGAGGCTGATCCTTCGCCGTGTCCACAGGTAGCGGTTGTTGCGGGGAGATATCCTGCTTGGGATCAAACAGCATGCGCCAGCCGGCCGGCGATGCGTCTCCGCCATAGCTGCTGATCGCATTCGACCAAGTGCCGTTGCGACTGCGCTTCGCTGGATTGATGTTGGCAGTGGCTTGATACCAGTACACGTCGACTTTTTTCGCGCGCCGAGCAAGTTCCGTCGGTAACGCCAGCATAGTCACGGTCGGATTCACCGGAATCGTGGTTGTCCCGTCGGGATACCAGACGTCGACCCAGGCAGTTAATGTGCCGTCATCAATTTGGTAGCCCAATCCACGTAGGGTACAGGTACCACCCAGCAGCACAGGGCAGTGGATGGCCCATTCGCCCTCGGGTTGATCGGCGTTGAGCGGCGCGGGTTCCTGTCCTTGTTTAAGAACCGCCCAATCAATTGGCCCCGTGCGCGTGTTGACGGCCAATGCAGCAGGACGGTCGGCAAGCGGTGATACCTGGCACGACGCAACCAGGGGCGGCAAGCGACTGCCGCGCGTTGCCCCAATGATACCTGGATCGGCGTGCGTCAGGGCCTTTGGTGGTAAGGTGACCGGTGGCGCATTGGCACCAACCGTGAACGTAAGTTCCGTATGATCGAGCGCGATCGGTGCATAGGTTCCATTGCCGAATGGCAGTGGATCGCCTGGACAATGGAAGTGACGTATGAGTACCCGCAGGTGGTAAGTACCTTCAGCTAGATCAAGCAGATTGATCGCTTGGGCATGACGCCAGGGAATATTCCTGTCCCAGCCTCCGGAATCCCGCCATTCATCGAGGACTAACGTGAAGGTGTTACCATCACGCTGCAGACGGTACGGAACCAGCCATTCGCGGCTGTTGAGGTTTTCACTGGCGAGGAAAACCCATGTGCCGCGGTCCACACGCGGGCCGCTGAGACCAATTCCAGCGACTAAATCAGTGAATGTTTTACCTGAGTCGAAGGCTGGCCCACAGCCGAACACGGGGAAATCTCTTTGTTGCCGTATGGCGAACATCGCGGCAATCTTCGATGCATCGAAGTTGTCCGCCGAACCAATACGTAGCGAGAAGGTCGCACCATCGCTTGCCGTTAGTCTGCCAGCAATTGGAAACGCTTGCGCGGGCAGCAATTCGTTTTCAGGACCTCCTTTGTCCCACGAGGCAGCAGACCACCAATCCTCTGGCTTTTGTTCCGGCGGTGGATTTCCAGCAACGGCAGACATCGGTTGCGATGCACGTGTCGTAGTCTGGATCTGCCACCACGCCATGCCGCCAACGAGCGTCACCGTCGCCGCCACGCCGATCCACCACGAGGCGATTCCGGTCGCGGCAATCGGTCCGGTGTTGGTCGCGGTAGTGATGCGAGTGACCAACGTCGCTGGCGGCTCAGCCGCAGGCATGGCGGTAACCAGTACCGACAGCGCCGCGCCAGCAGTGACGCCGCGTGCGCTCAAGATGGTGTGCAGACGTTCAAGTGCGCGCGACAACTGCATGCGCACCGTTCCCGGATTGCGGCCAAGCGCAGCGGCGACAGCGTCTTGATCAAGGCCATCGATATGATGGAGAACCAGCGGCACGCGTTCGTGTTCGGGCAGCTCGTCTACTGCGCGCCGCACCGTCGCCCGTAGTTCGTCGTTATCTTCCGGCTGTGGTGACGCAGGTACTTCCGACAGCGGCATCTGCCAGCGCGTACGTTGGTCGCGCGCGCGGCGCAGATCGCGGGCTTGGTTGGCGACGATGGCCAGCAGCCACGAGCCAGCGCTGCCGCGTCCGCTCCATTGGCGGGCCCGTCGCATAGCGGCGAGAAATCCCTGCTGCACGGCGTCTTCAGCGTCGCTCGAATTGTTGGTCAAGCGCAGGGCAACCGCATAAGCCGGGCGCTGCCAACGGGCAAATAGCGCACCGAGTTCCTCACGATCGCCGTGTTCACACCACGCGCGCAGTGCCTCGGCATCGCGGGTCGCAGCGCTGGATGTGGACTCGGTAGTTGGCATGGCTTCGTGTGGTAGGGTCATGGTGATCATCGGTCGCTCCGTAGGTCTCACCAGGGAGACGATCGACCGGGGCGGTTTGCAACCGGGAAGATGGTGGGGCAATGGCCCTGGGATCGCCGAGTTGCACTCGGCCCGGATCGAGCCGAGTGCAACTCGGCGATCCCAGGGTTAGGCATACACAGCCGCTGTGCGTTTGGCCTCATCGCGCACCCAATCTGCCAGTGATTGCGGTTCTTCGACCACAACTCGTGGTCCGAATTGCAGGACCCAATGGCGGACCATCTCGAGGCCGTGGGTGTTAAACGACACCCGCGCGCCGCCATCGGAAAGTTCTTCCCAGGTTTGCGCTGGCCCAAGGCGGCGATCGCGCACGTGCGGAACCGCATCGTGAGCGAGACGCAGGACAACGCGACCGCGCTGGTGTTTGCCGGCAACTCCGCGAAATGACGAGGCGAGTTGACCGCGCACGTCGCTGTCGAGGCCGGCTGGAACATTGCTTAGCGCTGGACGGCGGTTCATCGTCGAAACTCGGGCCAGTTTGTAGTTTTTGAGTTTCTTCGCGGCGTCATCCCACGCCCACAGATACGGCTCGCCATCGGTGAGCACGAGGCGGATCGGCTGCGCAACTACATCGTGCGCCTCCTTGCCGAGTGACTGATAGCGCATCGTCACGGCATCACCGACCCGGATCGCGCGCAGCACCGTGAGCGCATGCACCGGATCCCACGGTTGTGGCGCGGCAGGATTCACGCCGAGCACGTCGGGTAGTTTGGCTGAGCCAAGTCCGAGGCGACCGAGCAGGCGACCGAGTGCAGCGGAGAGGGGACCTTCGTCGGTTGTCTGTCGCGCACTCGGGGCTGGCGGAGCGGCCAACACCGCGCGCGCAGCATGGAGCGCGAGGACTTCGAGTTCGGTCACCGCAATGATGTCACCCGATACCGGCAACACCGACTCGGCTCCGGCGAGGCGGTAGAAGCGGCGGTGATGGCGAAACGCCGCCGGCGGCTGCGGATCAAGTTGCGAACGCGACACCAACTCGACGACATCCGCGCCTAAGCGCTCACGCATCCACGCGAGATCAAGTTGCAGCATGCGGCGTTGAACCTGCGGCAGTCCTTCCTTGGTCAGGCTGCGATTCAGGCGCGGCAGCAATTCTTCGGCCGGCAACGGTTGTTCGCTCAGCAGTCCGAGCAACACCCGCACGCGGGCGGCTCGGGCAGGATTTGGCTTGTCGCTCATAGCCGCATGCTGGATGCACTCGGCAGTGCGCGCAAGCCGCTGCGGCTGACGACGATGGGGACATGCATACGACATACCGCTGTCCGGAAGTCCGGAAGTCCGGAAGTCCGGACGGTTGCGCTCAGACTGGTTATCTCAACCCATCGCGCTGGCTGGCGTTGCGTGAGGCCGCCCGGTTCCTGGGCTGGGCCCTGGCGAGCTGCACTGTCACCGCCCTGATCGACACCCTGCTGTGTTGGCTGGTATAGAAAATCGCGCCTTGAGCGCGGGGGCCAGGCTGGCTAGCATGCCCAGTCGAGGGTACTGCCATGGAAATCGCATCTTCTGGTCTCGCCAACACCGCCGCCGCGATTCTGCGTGGTCAGGTTCGCTTCGACGCCAAGGCGCAACAAGTGGTCGACAGCGCCGAGGCTGCTTCCGAGCCAAGCAGTACGGCCACCGCCAGCAGCCCCGAATTGGTCACCAGTATGGTCGGCATGAAGCAGGAGTCCTTGATCAACTCGATGCTCTACACGACCTTCAAGCAGCAGCAGGATCAGCAAAAGTCGCTCAACGACATGATCAAGCTTAAATAGTTTCAGGGGCTTCGCCCCTTATGGCCTTGCAGGCCCTACCCCCTGGCTTTGTCACTGCTCAGTTTCTCCAGCAAGCTGTCGAAACGGTGGCGGCATCGGTTGCGCCGATTGTATGCCGCCACCGCAGCTCGGCGCCAGCCCATCGCAAGCGATGGGGTCACATAAAACTCAGACCGTCAACTCAATCCACTGTCCGCGATCCGCTGGCCCACGACAGGCATGTAAGCGGCGGGCGGCTGGTTCCGTGATGATGCAGGCATTAGTCGCGGTTCCGGTACCGTCTTCAGCGTAGCGGTTCACTGAGTCATTGCCTTGTGAGCGATCGGAGAAGAACGCGCGTACGTCGGCGACGGTCATCTGTGCGCGCGACAGGAATTTGGTCGCGAAAGCCAAGCGCGCGCGTGAGCTGCTGGTCGCCGGCTCGTCTTCACGTGCGGCGTGATCGGGCATCAGGCAGTGGTTGGTGCGGCACAGCGGTCCACCGGTTCGCCGCACGGCGCTGGTCGCGGTGCATTCCCAATCTTCGCTGCCGGTCGCGTCGGCAAACCAGTACGAGTGCGCGGCGGCGCGTGGAGCCGACTGCAATATCGTGGCGGCTTCGCTGCGCGTGCGGCAGCGCGAGATGCGCTGGAGAATCGGCAGGTACGGCACGCCGGGACGGACGCCGTGCACCTTGAGGTTCGTCGTACCGAAGGCGAGGCCCTCCGCATTGATGCCAACCAAGTTTGGGCAACCGGCGCAGGTGATGCTCACCGTCGCAGGTCCGTGGTCAGGGCGACGGCGTAACGCGATGACGAAGTTCACATCCGGAGGATTCAGATCCCACGTCTGAGCGGCAATGATCGCGCCGGTCGCGCTGCGATCGGCAGGAATTATGACGGTTGTGCAGCCTTCGGATTCAGCGGAAGCCGGGGCCGGGCGGAAGGCGGCGACATCGCGGACGTCGGTCAGGTTGCAGGCGGTGAACAACTCGATCGGGTCAACCCCAGCTCCGGCAGCGACTCCTTGATGTTCGTCCCAGCCGGCAGGGTCCCAGGTTTTCACAAACCCCAAGCAGGTCGCGCCGGTTGCCAGCAAATCGCCTTCACGACGGCGTTCGCGTACGAACACGCGGCCAGCGCGCAGACGGTCGGGCATAAAGCCACGGATAAGATCACGTGCGGCTTCGCCGTACGCCTGACCCATGGCCCGGGGTGATCCCGCTACGTCAATAACCGGCAGCACCAGCATGTGCGACATCGTAGCGGCGACTTGCCCCGGACAATGCCCGCCAACGATGCGCGACCGCATGAGTCTGTTCGCAACTTCCCAAGGCAACCGCAGAGGCGCAGAGGCCGCAGAGGTCGCGGAGGAGAGATTGCAGGTCCGGCGATATGAAAGCTCGTTCATCAGGCACGTAACAGCTCCTGGCCCTCACCTTCTGCGCTCTCCGCGGCCTCTGCGCCTCTGCGGTTGCCTTGGGATGTTTTTCGCATGAGCGCCACCGTCGCCCTCGCCCGGCTCACGGCCGCAGATCTGCTGCGCCAGCCGGCGACCTGGTTGGTGCTTGGTCTCTCCGTCGTGTTGATCGGACTCAGTCTTGTCTTCGGCATGTTCTCGTTCGCCGAGGCTGATCGCATGCGCATGCTGTGTTCGGCTGGCATCGCGGTGTCGGCATTGGCGGGTTTGTTTCTCGGCGTGGTCGGGGCGACGGTGGCGGTGCACCGCGAACTGGCTGATCGCACCGCGTTGACCTTGCTTGCTAAGCCGATTGGTCGCGGCGAATTCCTGCTCGGCAAGGCACTCGGTGTACTGGCGGCCGTGCTGCTGTGTTGCATCGTGGTGGCTGGCGTCCACGCCCTGGCGGTGCATCTGGGGGGGCAGGTCGGCTTCGAATTCGATCGTCTTGACGATGGGCACCATCATGCCGCTCCTGATCCGGTACCGGTGCCGTGGGCTTCGTTGATTGGCGGGCACGTATTGGCCCTGGCCCAGGCGACCTGCCTAACCTGTTTGGCGGTGGTTTTAGCCCTGCGTTTGGGTCTAGCTGGCAACATCATCGCCTGTTTTACGGTCTGGATCGTCGCCCACCTGTTGCCCCAGCTCGGCTGGCATGGCGCCCTGGTGATTCCGGCGCTGGACCTCATGGCGGCCGACGATGCGGCCCAGATTGAGGGTGGTTTGCCCTGGCTGACGGTGTGGACTGGCCTCGGCTATGCCCTGATGTGGTGTAGTGGCATGCTCTGTCTAGGGCTGGCACTGTTTGAACGGCAAGATATCCCTTAGTCCTCCGGAGCAGACCCCTTGCGTTACGGCTTTCTCGGCGACATCCACGGCAACACCGAAGCGCTCAGTCGCGTGTTGGCATCAATTCGTGAATCGTCGATCGATAAGGTCGTCTGCCTGGGTGATATTGTTGGTTACGGTGCCGAACCGGTGCAGTGCCTGGAGATGATCCGCGAACTGAAGTGTGACGTCATCGCCGGCAACCATGACTGGGCAGCGGTCGGCAAAATCTCAATCGATGCCTTCAACGCCTATGCCAAGGCGGCCGCGTTGTGGACCCGCGATCAGCTGTCGCAGGAACAGAAAGAGTGGCTGACCAACTTGCCGCTGATCCTGAGTTACGATCACTGTGCAGTTGCTCACGGCACCTTTCATCAGCCCGAAGCGTTCAATTACATCCAGACCGTCTTCGATGCCGAGCAAAGTTTCGAGGCATTGCGTCGGCTCAATGCGACCCTTGGCTTCCTCGGTCATAGTCACGTGCCGGTCGGCTTCTTCGACACCGATCCGATTACCTACACGCTTGAGAATCAGATTCCGGTCGATGCCGAGACGTCAACGATCATCAATGCTGGATCAGTCGGTCAGCCGCGCGACGAGAACAACAAAGCGAGTTGGGCCGTGTTCGACACCGACAAGCGCGAAGTGACGATCACCCGCGTCGAATACGACATCGACGCCGCCGCCAACAAGATTCGCGCAGCCGGCCTGCCGGAAATTCTCGCCGCACGTTTGTATCAGGGTAAGTAGTCCTTTCGGGCTTTGCTCTCGTGATTATCCCGAGCATTGCCATCGCTGACGCCCTCCTGCCCGGATCAGGTTTGATTGTCGAAGGTCGTCTCGCGGTTGGCGCGCTGTTGCTGTTCCCCGCGATCATTGTTCTCGCCGCATTGGCCTTGGCCCTCGTTGTCGGTGGCGCATTGGCTGCTGATGTGTGGCCGCAAGCCGTACCAAGTTACATATTGCTAGGCGCGATCGCCCTGCTCATGCGCTGGCGTTATGCCCGCCTGGCGCGCATCGATCCCGTGCGCGCACGCGAACTTGCCCGAGCTGCCGCCAAAGCCTGGCTGCGTGGTCAGGACGCCGAGGCCATCGCCAGCGCCAAGCAACTCGTCCGCGCTGCACCGGAACTTCCCAACGCCTGGCGTATGCTTGCCTTGGTCAGTAGTGATCCCAAGGCCGAGCGACAGGCAGAGGCGATTGAGGCGCGGAAGTAAGCGCGAACGTAGCGCCGACTTTAGTCGGCCGCGCAACAGTCGAATTCTACTCGATTCGTTGGAACGGCATTGTTTTGACTGAATACAGCAACAGGTAATGAATGTAGACTAGCTTGCTTGGCCGGCTAAAGACCGGCCGTCCGTGCCGGCTAAAGCCGGCGCTACGTTCGAGGGGTCCCCCAAAGTTCTCCCTAAGACTCCACGTCTACCGTCGTAGAATGGTCATCAGGAACCCAGCCATGACCGACCTCCGTATTCTCAGCCCCTGCGCCGCCGACTGGAACGCCATGACGCCGACCGATGGCGGCCGGCATTGTGCGGCCTGCGACAAAGAGGTGGTTGATTTGACCTGCCTTGTTCCCGCACAACGAGTTGCGGAAATGCAGCGCATCCAAGCCCAGGTCGCGCGCGGTCGTCATGTGTGCGTCCGCGCTCATGCGACCCACGATGGTTGGTTGACCACGCGACGTGTTCTGTCCAACGGCATCGCTGCGATGTTGGCGATGAGCATGGCTGGATGCCAGGGCGACGGTCCGACGACTGCGACGACACCGACCCAGCAAGGGACCGAAGCGGCGCCAAAAGCAGGACAAGTGAGCGCGCCACCAGCGCAGCGGCCCACGCCCCCGACGCCCGCTCCGCTCCTTGGCTCACCCCAGCCTGATCCAGTGCGGATGGGCAAGCCCGTGATGCCGTCACCGCCGGTGAGGATGGGCGAGGCTGTCGCACCGACGCCAGTCCGCCCCACTGCGCCACGCGTCGAGATGGGCGACGTGCGCCTAGCCCCGGTGACGCCGCAGCCAACCGAGGAAAAACAGCTCTCCTGCTTCGCTCCGCCGCTGATGACGACCACCGAGACGCTGCCTCCGCCAAAGGTTTTTGTGATACCGGAGCAGCCCACTGACAAGGCACCCCCCGTTCCGAAGGCCCAGACCAACCAGGAGCACGAGCAGCCGACCCGCGCCCAGATGCCGTGACAAATCCGTAGGGGTCGTGACTCTGCTGGGGTGGATGCCGCAATGCCCGACCCCTTGGCCGACCTCTATGACGCCCACGCCACCTGGCTGTGGCGGACCGCGCGGTCATGGCTCAGAAACGACACCGATGCCGAAGACGCCGTCCACGAGGTTTTCCTCGGCGTGGCGCGCGCCGGAGTCGCGGCGGCCCTCGACAACCCGCGCGCGTATTTGGCGAGCGGACTCGTACACGCTTGTACGCGACTCAAGCAACGCCGCATGCGCGCGCCGATCGCCCTGGCCGATCACGATCCGCCGCAGCCAGTCGAGGATCGTCAATCAGACGAGCGGTTGGATCGTGTCCTCTCAACACTGCCCAACGAACAGCGCGAGGTCGTCGTCCTCAAAATCGAGGGCGATCTCACGTTTGCTGCCATTGGTGAAGCTCTTGGCATCAGTCCCAACACGGCTGCTAGCCGTTGGCGTATCGCCATCGCGCACCTCCGCGAATTATTGCCGGAGGACGCATGACTGACGAGCAGATCCCGTCAGCGCTACATCGTCGCGCCGGTCCATCACCAGCATTGCGCGCGCGCGTGCTGCGTTCCGCCAGTGCTATTGACGCCACGCCGTGGTGGTGGCCTGCGGCTGCCGCTGCCGCGATCGTGTTGTTCTTAAACGCCCTCATCGTCCCAACCAACGCGCTGGATTCACCAGCAAAACCCGAACTCGTCGCCCAAGCTATGGAGCTGCGACGGGCCATGATGGAGAACTGACATGGATATGTTTCTTGGACACGACATGGACACGAACACAGCGTCAGCATGGTCGCTGGCTGGATGGCTGATCTCTGCCGAAGCGGTGGCCTGCACCTGGCTCATATCTGCAGCCGCAGCGGCGTGGGCAGCGGGCCGACGTCGCTGGCTAATTGTGCCATTGGCGCTTCTGCCAGTTCTGCCCGTGGTTGCGCTGGCTGTTCTGGTCATTGCGGTTTCAACGAAGGGTATGCTGGTGCCAGTCGTCGTGCCGATCATCATTGCTACGCTCGCGTTGATTGGTGCGTTGGTCGTCATCGTTCGAACCCGCAAGGGCTGCGGCTGGTCGGCATCTCGTGCGGGAATCATGGGGGCGGCCGTATTGGCCCTGCTCGTGCTGACCGTCCATCAGGCAGCTCAGGCGAGCGCATTTGAACGCAGTCAAATCAGTTCCCGGGCTATTGCGGCTGTGATAGGGCTACGCCCGGGCATGCCGTCTCCGGAAGACAACGCGGCGATTGATTGGCAGGCACTGGAACCCCAGCTGCGTTCGGAATCAGTGAGCGCGGTGATGGATCGCCAGGATGTGCGTGCGTGGTACCGTGATGGTGGCAGTCCACCACAGGATGTGGACGCAGTGATTAAACAATTAACGCCGCTGTTTTCAGGGATTGAACGCGCTGCTGCCCGACCTGTATTGGTGATGCCGCGCAACCATCTGAACAGCTTGGTTGCTATGCAGCTTCCAGAAGTCACCTTTGCCCGGCAAGCATCTCGTGTGTTGGCGATTCGCTCGCGCATGCGCAGCGATGCCGGTGATCGCGTTGGTGCTTGGCAGGATGTCGAACGCATGTTTCGTATAGCCGGTCAGATTGCGCAAGATCCGCTGCTTATAGCACAGTTGGTGCATGCGGGAATAACCGTCGAGGCATTTGCCCAGGCGCAGCGACTTACCGCGAGCGGTGGTGCCTTCGGAGTACGCCCGCAGCGGACATTCCCCTGGCAACAACGCTTTGCGCTTAGTCTCGTATGCGAGGAAGCGATGTTTATGCAGGCGATCAGTGAGTATGCGGATGGCCTATTTGATGCCGCCATCACCGGATCCAGCACGGACGTGTTTGTTCCGCCGATGCTGATCGACCTCTATCAGATATTCGCCTTACCCAGAGAGTTGGCGGCGTATCGCGCTGCGCTCAATGGTGCGCGGAAGGCGTCTGTCGATGGTCTTGGTTCAGCGATGGCATATGCGAAACAGATTGAGCAGCAGGCGCCACGAGGATATTTGGCTTCCATGTGTTTGCCGGTGCTCCGGGTGACCTGCGGCAACTTGGCAAAGGCCGACGCGATCCATGCCGTCATGATCGCCGCCATTACGGCCCAGGAAACCCGCGCTCGCACCGGCGCCTGGCCCGTCGCAGCCGAAGCGTCGTGGCCCATGGATCCGTGTACGGGCAAACCACTGCTGACCGCTGTCGACGGCGATCGTCTGCGCATCTGGAGTTTCGACAGTGATCTGACCGATGAGAACGGCGCAGAATTCGATAAGAAGACAAAGAAGGGCGACATCGCGCTGACCATCGGGCCACCGTAAGCGAACGTCTCAACTCACGCTGTCGTCACCGGATCGACATCGATGGTTGTGTGAACTCCTGACCGTCGTTTCAGATTCCCAACTCGATCAAGGAATTGCTGCGCTGCGCCACGAGTCGGTGTTTTAATCAGCGCGTGCCAGCGGTGTTGACCTTTCAGCCACGCGATCGCCGCCGGTGTCGGACCAAGAATCACGCAGCCGTCAGCCAGCGCCAATAACCGTGCGCCATCGGCCTCTGCGGCAGCGCGCACGGCGGATTCATCGGCGCCAGTCCATAGGATGCGAACCAGCCCAGCGTAGGGGGGATAACCATACTCAGCGCGCAGAGCGAGCTCAGCGTCGTAGAATCGTTTGGGTTGCAAATCGATCGCACAGCTGATCGGCAGTGCTTCAGGATCAAACGCTTGCACAACCACGGTGCCTGGCCGTTCACCGCGCCCGGCGCGGCCAGCAACCTGGGCAACCAGTTGATAGGTGCGCTCGGCAGCGCGGAAATCTGGCGCGTTTAATGCGCGATCGGCACATAACACACCGACCAGCGTTACGCGCGGAAAATCCAGGCCTTTCGCCACCATCTGCGTTCCAACCAGCACGTCGATGTCAGCGCCGGAAAAGGTCTGCAACAACTTCGCGTGGCCCTGTCGGCCACTAACCGTGTCGGCGTCGGCGCGCAACGTGCGCACACCCGGCACTGCCTGACGGATCAGTTGTTCAAGCTGTTCAGTGCCCAGGCCGCTGGTCGAGAGTTTGCCGCCGCACGCCGGGCAGGCTGGCCGCATCGGTTCCTGATGACCGCAGTAGTGACACTTCAGCACGCTGGCAGCGCGGTGGAAGGTCAGACTGATGTCGCACGACGCACATTGCGCGGTCAGGCCGCAACTGTTACACGTCACGACCGGACTCCAGCCACGACGATTGAGCAACACGATGGCCTGTTCACGCCTCGTAACGCACACCGTCAGATGGGTGACCAGTGCGCGCGACAGCTCGCTGCGCTTGCCGGTCGCGGTCCATTCCTCGCGCATATTCACGACGATCGGCTTCGGCAGCGAGCCGCCGGTTGGTCGCGCGCGCAGGCTCAAGACCGCATAGCGCGCTGGTTTTCCCTGCTGCGGCCGCGCATTGTGCACGCTTTCCAGCGACGGTGTCGCTGAGCCGAGAATCACCGGAATGTCAAGTTGCTTCGCGTACACCACCGCCGCATCGCGCGCGTGATAACGCGGCACGTTTTCTTGTTTGTACGAGTGCTCGTGCTCCTCATCGACGATGATGAGTCCGGGTTTCGGTATTGGAGCGAACAGTGCCGAGCGCGTGCCGAGCACCAAATCGTATTCACCGGCCGCGACGGCGCGCCACAGCTCGGCGCGTTCACCGTCGGTGAATCCGCTGTGCCATACCGCGGTCTTGGGAATGCGCGCGCGAACACGGGCCGCAAGCTGCGGCGTCAATGCGATCTCGGGCAGCAGGAACAGGATCTGCTGGCCCTTGGCGATCGCCCGCTCGGCGAGTTCGAGATAGACCAGCGTCTTGCCTGATCCAGTGACGCCGTAGAGCAAATATGCCGCGTGTTTGCCGGCGTCCATCGTCGCGGCGATCAACGTTATCGCGACTTGCTGTTCGGCAGTCGGCTGGTGGCGATCGGCCGCTGATTCCAGGCGGATCTCATGCATCGTGCTGCTGCTGGTCTCAACCAGTGCGCCGAGGGCGACCAGCTTGGCGATCGTTGGTCGCGTGGTTTTTCCGAGATCAACTGCCTGCGCGAGATCGATCTCACTGCTTGGTAAGAGATCCAGCACGGCGCGTTGTCGTGTTGTCAACTTACCTGTGAAACCAGCGACTTTCGTGACCGTGCGCTCGACGCGCATCAGCTTGCCTTCGCGTACCGCAGCGGGAACGGCACCGGCCAAGAATTCCCCAACCGAACAACGATAATATCCTGCGCCCCAGTCGATCAGGCGCAGCAGATGTGGCGGCACGGTGACGGTTGCGCGCACGGCGATAATGTCTTTGAGCGCAAACGCTGGATCGGGCGCACGTCGGGAAACTGCCACCACGAAACCGCGTACGTGTCGTGGCCCTAGCGGCACGGTGACACAAACGCCGGGCACGACGCTGACAGCCAGCTCATCTGGCACGCGCCAGGTAAAGGTTCCCTGTCCCGGTACGTCAACTGCGACGTCAGCGAGGAGTGCGTCACCCTGGGATCGCCGAGTTACATTCGGCTCGTCCGCCTGCGAGCCGAGTACAACTCGGCGATCCCAGAGGGGATCCTTTGGCTCAGGCGTCTTCGTCATGTCTCATCCACTGCGATGCGTGGTTCCTTGACCGTCACAACGGCCATCAGCGACAACAATAGGCACACGCCAGAGGCCGCCGCCAACCAGACGAAGGCGGCATCTCCGGCGTGACTCCACCAGGTTGCGCCGATCATCGCCGCGATGAGTGACGCCGGCAGATTGCAGAAGCCCATGATCGACAGCACATTGGCTCGCCCGCGTTTGGGGAGCAGTTCCAACTGCATGGTGCTGGTACCGACCATATTGGCGTTGTAGACAGCGCCGAAGATCAGGAATAGCCAATGCCACGCCGCCGCGCTGGTGGCACAGGGGGCAGCGATACAAATGCCGAGCAGCAGCACGCGCGCAGTGATCATCGTCGCCTTGCCACCATGATGATCTCCGGCCCACCCGGCGATGACATTGCCGATGATCGCACCGGTCATTTGCCAGGCGACCAGCTCCCCCAGAAAACTCATCGGTAGTCCTGTTACGTGGCGGGCATGGATGGCGAAGTAGGGAATGAACAGGCCGGCCAGCGCATAGAGACTTGTAGAGGTGAGGAATAACAGGATGCGGCGGTCAGCGGTGAGGTGCCCCGGCAGCGAGCGGATATTTTGCCACAGGCCAGAGCGTGGTTCCGCAGTCGCAGGCACTGCTGGTTCACGAATGAACATGAAGCAGATGTACGAGAGGGTTAGCCCAGCGAACGCCCATAGATGCAGAATGCCGTAGCCGTGTGCGCCGGGATGATCAGCTAGCACCTGTTCGACCACGTGGCCGGCCGCGACGCCGAGCAGACTGCCCATGATCATCCGCGCAGCGAACAGCGACGCCCGTCGTTGTGGTGGCACCGTGCGCGCAATCAGCTGCTGCCAGCCGGTAATCAGCACGCCGCCAGCAAGACCGGAGAGGAACGGTGCCAGCACCACTGCCCAGACCGCGACCATCGGCGCGTCGCCGTAGATCAAAATCAGTCCGGCGATCAGGAACGTCACGCGTTGAAATATACCGTTCACCAGCAGGGCTGGCATGAAGTGGCCCATGCGACCAACCAGATGCGCGGTGAACGCCTGCGGCAGTTGCAGTCCAATCAGCATCAGCACGGGCGCCAGCGTCACCATCCACTCCGCACCGCCGAGATTCTGGATGATCGTCGGCAGCAACGTCTGACTGCTGACAAACGCCATACCGCCGATGAAAAAGCCACCTTCGCTGGCATGCGCCAACCAGTTGCGGCGGGCATGTGGAATGGCGGAGGCGTCCATGGGAGGGCGCATCGTTGGCGTGCGGGCGTGACGACAAGACCTGGGGAAAGGCGGCTGGAGCAATGTTGAAGGATGATTCAGCATGGACTACCGAGCAATCACATAGACCGTATATGCACCAAGGAATCACGCGTGAACCTGCAGAATCCCTACGTGCTCTTGCGAGTCCTGATCCTCCTGGACGTTGCCCTCATGATGATCTCAGTCTACATCCCGGCGTTTCAGGAGCAGTCGATCACGGATCTTTTCTCCGGTTGGCAGCAATGGTCAGGGCGTGAGCGAGTTGGTAATGTCACTTGGGCAGCTGGTCAGGTGGTACTTATTGCTGCGTGGATTGGTTTGTTCTTGGTCCAACGGATTGGCGTCTGGCTCTATCTCGCTACGGTTCCGATCTTTGCCATCACCTATGTCACGTATGGCTCTGGGCTATTCGGTGTCCTCGTTTTCGACTTGGCCGCGTATGCGGCGCAGGTCTTCTATGGTTTTATGATGTGCATGCTGTTGTTTGGTCCGGTGGCGGTGCTGTTTCGACGCAAGCCTTGAGTCGGCACCACAGTGGGTTGATTACCACGCTGCGTACCAAAACTGACTCGCTGGGGTCATTGGTTTGAAATGTTCATTTCGTTCTGGCCTGGAGTTCTCCCCTGCGAAATCTTCGTGATCTGCGCAATCTGTGGACAACCTCTGCGGGATTCCCGGTTTCCCCGCGTGCTCTCGTCGCCATGATCCGCGCCCACCAGGAGCCTTCCATGCGCGGCGAATTCCTCAACTTCATGAAACAATATGGCGTGATCGGCCTTGCGATCGCGGTCATCATCGGCGGTAAGGCGAACGCCTTGGTCACTGCGTTGGTCGATGGGATCATCATGCCGGTCGTGACGGTCTTCGTTCCTGGTGGTGAGTGGAAGAAGGCGACCTGGGACCTCGGTTCCGTTCATTTGCTTCCCGGTCCGGTCTTGAGCGCCGCACTCGATTTCTTTATCGTCGCCCTGTTCGTGTACTGGTTTTCGAAGTGGATCTTGAAGGAAGCGGTCGTGGCGAAGAAGTAAGCGTCCATGCACTTCGTCGCCTGCACGCACGCGGACCACGCCAACGCGATCCTCGCGATTCTGAACGAGGCGATCGTCACCTCGACCGCGTTATACGACTACCAGCCGCGTCCATTCGAGAGCATGGCCACGTGGTTTGCAGCCAAAGAGGCACGGCGCTTTCCGGTAATTGGTGCGGTAGCTGACGACGGGACGCTCCTTGGGTTCGCGAGCTATGGCGCGTTTCGCGCATTTCCTGCGTACAAGTACACGGTCGAGCACTCGGTCTATGTCCACAAAGATCATCGTGGAAAAGGCGTTGCTACGGCGCTGATGCAGCGACTCATCGCAGCGGCTCAGGAGCAGCAGTACCACGTGCTGATCGGTGCGATTGACGGCACCAACACCAGCAGCATTGCGCTGCACGAACGACTCGGCTTTGTCCACGCGGGCACGATTCCCCAGGCCGGATTCAAATTCGGGCGCTGGCTGGATCTGTGTTTCTACCAATTGCGACTGGCGACACCGACGCAGCCGGTTGACGGTTAAACCTAGATCCGGCGATGGGATAACATGGAGAACCGGAGGAACGGAGCAGACATGGGTTTGAGAATTAATGGTGTTCATCCAGCAGGTGAGCGCTTCATTCACACAAATCCAGTGCGACTCCGGTCCTCCGGTTCTCCATGTCGATCGAATGCCGCGTTGGGTTAAATCCCGTTTGCCGCCCCATGGATGGCGCGACGCGCACACCACGCGATGACGCGGCGGGCGAAGGCACGCATTTGGGCTGGTTCATAGGTTTTCGCTGAGTGCCCGAGCAGTGATTGAACAACCCGACCTGCGCCGACCTCGTAGGCCCACACCAGCGGCTCGTCAGTTCCAGTATCCTCAGAACGCGCGGTCATCAGCGCGGAAATTGGCTCGCTGCCATGTTGGCGGTAATACAATTCGTCCTCGACGGTGAACGCGGTCATGTTCGCAATCAATGGATGATCCGAACAGGGTTTTACTTCGAAGGAGCGAAAGCGGTCGTGCGAGCTGGGACCAGGAGCGATGGGACGATGTTCCCAGATCCGGCGCACCAGCGTGCGGTACCACGGCCAATCGGAAGCCGCAGCATCGGTCAGCGACGCATGGCAGGCACCGTTCGCGAAATGATGGATGAAGACACCGCCGCCGCGTGCGACGAACGTTTGAATCGCAGCGCGCGCTGCCTCCGGCATGCCCGTTGGATCCTGCCAATTAACCCAGTTGAGGACCAACACATCCCGGTCGCTTAAGCTCGTTGCCAGGTCATTCGGATCGGTGTGAACGCGCGCGGTGATGCGCGGATCGTCACCCCATGCGCGCAATAAAGCAGCGGTTGATTCAGGCCAATTGTGCCAGCGGTGGGCGGCGTTGCCGGCCAAGACGGCGACGCGAATCGGAGCTGGTGTCGAACCAAGTCCGAGGCGATGGTTAACGTCCTCGCGTTCGGCAAATGGCACGCCGAGTCCCGTAGCAGGCACGGTGCAACCAGCGGCCCAGGCAATGCCGTTGAGTAGCAACGTGCGCAGGCCGTTGTGACGCAGGCTGTCGAGACTGTGTCCCATCGTGGTACTGAAACCGCGTCCACCGTCGCTCCGTTCAAGAGCCCACGCGACATTTTGTTCGTGCGGAGTTCCTGGCAACGCACGCACAGCGACCAGCGGCACGGCCTGCGGATGGACGGCGAGGCGATGGTAGTATTCCTCGCGCAGCGGTGTCATCACCACACCGCGTAGCGTCTGGTGTTCAGTCGCCACCAGATCAGGCAGACCACTGGCCCAAGTGATGCGCGAGTGCCAATCACGTTTGCCGTTCTGTTCCCACTGAAATGCCGCGCCTTGCCAGGCAAGAACGCACGGTAATTCACGTTCAGGAGCGAAGGTGCTGAAGTGGATGGCAACGAGGCCTGCACCTCGTGCCGTTAATTTTTCAACATCTGCGATGCGCTCGGGATTTGCTAGATGTGATGCTTCGGCATAGGGCATGTCGCCATCGCGACCGTCGCCAATCACGACAAGGCAGTCGGCTTGTATCACGTCGGCAGTCGGCCAGGTGTCGTCTTCGGCGCGCGTAATCTGGAGTTCATTCCCCAGTGGCCCGCGCAGAAGGCAGTCGTGCAACAATCGAGCCTGCGCCGGATAATCGTGAATACCGTTTCCGTCAGGACCGTGGCTTTTCTTGCCGGCGATGATGACGATGCGTTTCACAGGAGACTCCAGTCAAAGACGGCAGTCAGCATGCCACCATGCTGGGCCTGCAGATCACGATAGACCTGTTGCACATCGCGTGGGTTCACGCCTCGGCGCACGAACCCATCAGTACGCATGCGCCCCGAGCCTAGCCACTCCATCGCTGCAATGGCGTTGTCACGCAGTGAGCCGTGACGATGTGCGGTCGGCTCAGGCGGAACTTCCCATTCCCAGCCCGAACGGAGATGCACATAACGGTGGAAAACAGCGTGCAAAATGTCGAATGATTGGATGTCGGCGCGTTGCTTCCACGGCACGCCAACCAACACGACTTCACCACCGATACGCACCATGCGACAGGCGTCGCGGACTGCGGCTTCGTGACCGGCGCACTCGACCACCATGGTGATTTTGTCTTTCCACGTCGGATCGTCGATTGGTAGGCGTTCGCACAACTCGATGCCGCGTCCGGCAAGAAATTCTCGCCGCGCTGCCACCGGATCGCACGCCAGTACCCGATAACCAGCTGCCGCAAACATCTGCGCGGCGAAGTTGCCGATGATGCCCAGGCCGGTGATTGCCACCCACTCCGGCGGTCTGGCTTGCGTTGTGGTCAATGTACTCCACGAGACTGCAGCCAAACGCGAGAGCGCAGCGCTCACGGCATCGACGCCATCCGGTACACGGATGCTTCGTGCTGCCTTACAACGCACGCGCGAGCCATGGCCGAAATGCCCGAAGCGAATCTCGCCCACGTTGGCGCCAGATGTCGGCCCTGCCCGATCCACGCGAAACACGGCGGCGTAACCTGTCCCCGAAGCTGGTTTGGTTGGATCTTGCGTAGCGTAGGCCCAATTGAGTTCGGTGCCGGGACTGACTGCCGATGCGATCATCGTCCCTTCAATCTCATCGTCCGCGAAGGGCGCGTCGTTGCTGATCGGAACCAGCGCGATGCAGCCGGGGGCGGCGATGCGGAAGTCAAGACTATCCATGCTGGTAACTCCTGCGCGACTTGGGGCTTTCACTGTCGTCTGCTACGGATCATATGCAATTCATGGTAACTCACGCCATGGACCGGACTCACGGCAACATGTCTCAGAATCCTGGCACCAACGTACCCGAGGCCGCCCTCACGGTTGAGGCGTGGCTACCGGGCAGCAATCGAACCTTCCCTGATGGAGCCAGGCACATCAAGACCGCGCCATGTACGATCATCGCGATTGTGCTGCGCGGTTCCTACGTCGTCAGTCGCAGCGACGGCTCGCGTCACACCGCCCGTGCGGGCGAAGCGTTCGTGGCTCAGGAAGGCGACTGGCTCGACATCGTCCATCGCGCTGATCGCCGTGGCGGAACTATGGCCTCGTGTTGGGTCCATCTGCGCATCACTGCATTCGGATCGCTGGATGCGTGTCGGTTGCTGCAGTTACCCGCAATTTTGCCAGCTGAACCAGCGGCCATTATTCGTGAGCACATCGATGCGACCAGCCAGCCACTGTTGGGACTACGCGGAGCAGCGCGTCGCGCGGCGGCGGGCATGGCGACGCTGGAGGTGCTTGCCGGTAGCGCGCGCCCATCGGCGGAAGGTCGCTCGTTGTTAGCGCGCGCCGCCGGCCTGACCGCGTTGGCATCGTGGATCCGTGCGCACCTTGCTGAGCCCATCACGCTGACCGATCTGGCGCGTGTTGCCGCGCTATCGAAAAGTCGATTGCACGCCCGCTTCCAAAGCGAGATCGGCATGGCACCCATGGCGTGGGTGCGTGAGCTGCGTTTACAATCCGCGCGCGACCGTTTGCTGGCCACCGAAGGATCAGTTGCAGAGATCGGTAGCGACTGCGGGTTCCCGGACCAATTTCATTTCAGCCGCGCCATACGGACACGATTTGGCGTTTCGCCGGTCGGACTGCGCCGGCAGGCGCATGCGAGCGAGGGGCGGCAATCGGCAACATAAGCGTATCCAGAATCGTCATTATCTAGCCATCAAGCCACTGATATAAAACAACTTACAATATATTGCATTTGTATTGCAAATTTGTAAAACTCCATCATGCCCACCCCAGGACTGCGCTTAGCCCGTGAGCGTCTGCTTGCTGCCGCCCGGCAGCAGTTGGTAGTCGGCGTCACCGGCCCACGGCAGGCGGGCAAGACGACGTTGGTGCGGTCGTGCTTTCCCGATCACGCCTATCTGAACCTGGAAGATCCTGAGTTGCTCGCCTTCGCCCAACGTGATCCCAAGGGCTTCCTCGCTCGCGATGGCGGCATGATCATTGACGAGGTGCAGCGCGTGCCGGCGCTGCTGTCGGTGATCCAGACCATCGTCGATGTCGATCCGCGTCCGGGGCGATTCATCATCACCGGTTCGCAGGTCTTCGCGCTGTCGGCGGCGATCAGCCAGTCGCTCGCTGGACGCATCGCATTGATCACGTTATTGCCGTTCAGTCTCGGCGAACTGGCTGCGATGGGCCGCGCACCAGAGCGGCTCGACACGCTGCTGCTAACCGGTGGCTATCCGCCGATCTACGATCGTGATCTGCCGCCGCGTTTGTGGCTGGCTGACTACATCACCACGTATATCGAGCGCGATGTCCGCCAAGTGTTGGAGATCCGCGATCTCGCCGCCTTCCAACGATTCGTGACCTTATGCGCCGGATGGGTTGGGCAGTTGGTCAACTTGTCGTCGCTCGCTTCCGACGCTGGTGTGACGGTCAACACCGCGAAGTCCTGGCTTGGCGTGTTGCAGACCAGCGGCCTCATTCATCTGCTGCAACCACACCACCGCAACTTCCGCAAGCGTTTGATAAAAAAACCAAAGCTCCACTGGATCGATAGCGGTCTGTGCTGCCGACTGCTCGGCATTCAGGACGCTGATCATCTCGCAACCCATCCGGCCCGTGGTGCGATCTTCGAGAGTTGGGTGTGCAGCGAACTGCTGAAAGGCCGCTACCAACGCGGCGAAACGGCGAATCTCTACTTCTGGCGCAATCATGTGGGCGACGAGATTGATCTCCTTGCGGATCACGGCCAAACATTGCTGCCCATCGAGTGCAAGTCCGGGGCCACCATCGCTGGCGACTGGCTGAGTGGACTGACCAAGTGGACCACGCTGGCTGGTGCTGACGCCGAACCGCCGGTGCTGGTGCATGGTGGAACCACAACGGGAACACGCGAAGGTGTGCGCTTGGTGCCGTGGCATGAGGTACCGACGTTGGCGGGGACGTGCTGAGATAAAGACGTCGAGTTCTTTGCTGACGCTCATTGCTGAATCAACGTAGGGCCAAAGGCCCGTTGGTTATCCCAGCCTGGGGCAACGCCCCAGGAAATCGGACGATATGATTTTGAAGGGCTGAAGGCCCGATCAAAATGATGGATCGGGCCTTCAGCCCTCGCGTATCTTTGGACTCACTAAACCTGGGACGTTGTCCCAGGCTGGGATAGATCGCGCCGTTGGCGCTGTGCGAGTGATAGAGCAGCAGCGTGACAGTTCTGAATATCTGTGGCAATATTCAGGGTTTCCGCTTTCGCCACGCACGCGGACTTTTCCCGGCCCAGCGGCGAAAGCGTTGCGAGAAATAAAACGGGTCGCTGAATCCGACTTCAGCGCCGATGTCGGCAACGGTGCGCGTGGTGGCGTCCAGCAAGGCGGCGGCGCGGCGCAGGCGTTCGTGTTCCAGCCAACGGCCGGGGCTGTCGCCAACCTGTTCGCGGAAACGGTGGGCGAAGCGCGACGGCGACATGTCGGCGGCGCGGGCCATGGCGGCGAGGCTTGGCGGCGACGACAGATCACGTAGGGCAAGATCCATTGCCGTGCGCAGCCGTGGATCGAGTCGCGTTGCGGCTTCGTTGGGATTGGCTCGCGCGAGCAGCAACAAGGCGCGTTCGATGGCGTTCATCGCCAAGCGTTCGCTGTGGGCGGCTGACGTGCGGCTGCATGCATCAGCGGCATCCAGGCAGGCGGTGACGTCGCGATGCGCGGCGCGTTCAAGATGCAGATGCAAGAGTCCAGGCACCGGCTCGGGCCAGGTCACCAGATCCAGCCACGCATCGGGCAACAGGATGTGCGCCCAGGCGAGTTCCCACGCGCCGACCTGCGGATCGGTCTGGTAACCGTGCGGATAACCGGGACGCAGTAGCACGACGTCGCCGGTCCGCACCGCGAAGGTTCCCCGGTTGGAGGTGAAGAGGCCGCCGCCAGCCACCGTTGCGATGATCAGCCAATCGTTCGAGCCGTGCGAGCGGGTGGTGGCATAACCAGTTTTACGCGAGAAATGCCCGGTAAATATCCGTGCGCCAGCCGGGATCGTGTGTTCGGGGTGGATGGCCATGCAGCAGGATCTTCCAGGTCCGCGGCAGCCGGTCAAATTCCCAGTTCGCTCCGTGTGCGACGATGTCGGCATGACCGCCACGCTCGCCAACCCGATCCTCCACCTCCTAACTGCGGATGAATCCGCTGCGTACGCACGCGATGGTTACCACATCCAGCGCGGCTTGCTCAGCCAGCAGGACGTGAGCGAGGTTCTCGATGCGTTCATGCGGCTGGCCAAGAACGGTCCGATCGACGGCCTGTCGAACGTGCCACTACAGACCGCAGCCACCGATCCGCTGGCAAAGTTCCCGCGCATGATGCACCCGCACATCCATCCCGAGCATCCGGAGACCTGCCGCCTCGCGCTGCGCTGGCTCCTTGACCGCCGCATCGAAGCGATCCTCAGCGACCTGATGGGCGAACCGCCAGTCGCCGCACAAAGCATGTTCTACTTCAAGCCGCCCGGTTCACGCGGTCAGGATTTCCATCAGGACAATTTTTATCTGCAGGTCGCACCGACGACGTGCATGGCGGCGTGGATCGCCCTTGATGCGGCAGACAACGGCAACGGTGGTCTGATGGTCGCGCGTGGCTCGCATCGCATCGCCACATTGAAACCAACTCAGGCCGACATGTCCGTCTCGATGGCCACCGAGCACGTCGACATTCCAGCAGGCTGCGATGTGGTTGCGCCCCAACTCGCGGCCGGCGACGTGTTGTTCTTCAACGGGCAGTTGGTGCACGGCTCGAAGCCGAACACATCCGCTGATCGTTTCCGTCGCTCGTTGATCTGTCATTACTTGCCGTCATCGAGTACGCAGATCGGCCGCGGCTATCATCCCGCGCTGAAGCGATTTGATGGTAAATCAGCGTCGTTTGCAGCGCCGAAAGGGGAGAAGGGGGCGGAGGTGCATTGAGGAGAGCGGTCGGGCGTCTTGTTCTGATTGCTTAGCTGTGTAGAGACACAGTCGTGATCCGTGAATCTGGCCATGTCGTCACCTATGCGTCAGCACGAATCCTGGTTGGAGTACCAGCTTGAAAAAGCTCATATTATTTTGCGTCCTCATGGGAACCCTGGCTGCGATTTGGTTTGTTCGCACCACAGAGACCGCGATTACAATTGAGTTTAAGAAAAAGGACAACCTGTGGCACGAACAAAAAATGGTAATGGATACCAGTTGGCAGATTGCCTTCGAAAATGAAATGCGATCATGGCTCGGATACAACAGGCGATTTGAAACAGCGTTTGTAGACAAGAAAGAGTACGCAGAGGCTCATCACGCATATTTGGAAGAGCAGAATGTGATGCGGGCATTGAAGGAACAAAATTGGGAGAACGTTATTATTGCTAACTATGGCAGGCCACGATCGGGAAAGGATTACAATTACTCAGGATCGGTGAGTGGAGAGGTCTATATGTTTAGTTTTTTGATTGGAGCTGACGGAAAAGCCACAGCTATCGGAAGCGCTAAGGCGTTCATCTTTGATAAAGAAGGAATTTTAGTTTGGGTTATGAAGAAGGAAGGAGAGGGAAAGAGAATATACGGACCACCATGAGTTGTCCTAATCAACACGGTGTCGAAACAGTCCCCGCACTTCCGCCCGCCGCACCTTCCCCGCCCCCGTCCTCGGTAACTCCTCAACAAACGCCCACCGCTTTGGCCGCTTGAATGGCGCTAATATGTTCGCGATGTGCGTGGCGATCTCTTCGGTGCACGCCTCGCGCCGCAGCACGACGGCGGCGGCGACGATCTCGCCCCACTCGGCGTCGGGCAGGCCGCAGACGGCGGCTTCGACGACGGCGGGATGCGATTCGATGGCGGCTTCGACTTCGGTGGCGCTGACGTTTTCACCGCCGCTGATGATGAGTTCGGCAACGCGGCTCCTCACCGTCAGGAATCCGTCGCCATCAATCGCGCCAAGATCGCCGGTTGGATGCCAGATATCTGTGCGTGGGATCAGTCGCCCACGGTCCTCATAACCGTCGAAGAGCATCGCGCCGGCAACCAGCAGGCGACCGCCTTGTACGGCAACGCGGGCATCCGGAATGGTTTGTCCGGCGCTGCGTGGAATGCGCTCCCAAGCGGTCGGGTCCAGCACGGTGATCATGCTGCCCATCTCGGTCATGCCGTAGGTTTGACTTGGCGGCAGGCCAAGGTCGGCGCACGCGCGGGCGAGCTGCTGGTCGAGCGGTCCACCACCAGTGAGCAGACGGCGCACATGCGCTGGCCACTTCCGTCCGGCACGATGCTCGACCATCCGCCGCAGCATGGTCGGCACGACGCTGGTGCCGGTTGCCCCGGCGTCGAGGTCATCGGACAGCGCCGCTGCGTCGAACTGGTCGTGGATGTGGACGCGACAACCCGACGCCACAGCACGCAGCACGCACATCGCACCGCCGACATGATCGAGTGGCAACGGACAGGCCCAGGTGTCAGCCTCGGTCAAACCAAGCGCGGCGACGTGCGCGCTTGTGGCGGCGGCGATCGCCGCGCTGCCCAGGCGCGCCGCTTTGGGAGTTCCGCTGGTTCCCGAGGTGAACAATACCAGCGCGCCGGTCGGTGGTCCAACTGTGTCAATATCACCGGTAAATGCAGATGGTATTGCTGCGTGTTCGGTGATCGTCGCGACCGGATGCGCGGGATCAGCAAGGACACGCACGCAGGCTGCGCGTTCGAGTTGATCGGCAAGTTCGCTCGCCGTCAGTCGGCGATTCAGTAGCACGAGGGTCAGGCCGTAGCGCAGACCAGCGACGAGAAGCTGCGCGTTGCCAAGCGAGTTGAGTCCAGCGAGCGCGACGCGATCACCGGGTTTGAGACCGAGGGACTCGAGCCAACGCGTTGCGCCGAGTTCACCGGGAAGAGCGTATGGCCACACCCCTGGGATCGCGGACTTGCAGTCCGCCGGGGCAATGGATGCCCCCACTGCAGGCCGAGTGCAACTCGGCGCTCCCGGTTCGACGCGATGAATCACCACGGCACCGGCGTCATGCCGAGGCCGGGGCCATCGGGCAATGTGATCGTGTAGGGCGTGGTCTGCGTCAATATCGCGACATCACGAACCAGCAGTCGTCCAGTGTCGAGGCCATGCGCTTCATCAAACGCCCACTGTGCAGCGACGTTGGCCGCGACCAGTCGCTCGACCGCGCTGCCGAGTGCGCTGCTAATAACGACGCGTAAACCAGCGGCTTTCGCATGCACCGCAAGCAGTCCAGTTGCCTGCATGCCGCCCAGCCAATTCGGTTTCAGTATCACGACATCGCAGGCATGCGCAGCAATGGCGGCATCCAGGTCAGCGCGGTTGCGGATGCCTTCATCCAGGGCAATACGCAGTCCTAATTTTCGCAGGCGTGCACAACCAGCGAGATCACCAACCGGCAGCGGCTGTTCGACGTAATCAACGAGAGCGCCAGCGCGGCGCGCAAACACGGTGGCGCTGGCCTCGTCCCAGCTCGCGTTGGCATCGAGTCGCAGGCGCAGGCCCGGACGTTGAGCAAGCAGCGACTCGACCCGCATAGCGGCAACGGTGGCATCGCGTCCGGCTTTGAGTTTGACGACCGTGGCTCCGGCATCACATGCGGCGAGAACGTCGGCTTCGTTCGCGGCGAGGGCGTTTACGCGAATATGTTTCGTCTGCAGATACGCAAACGGACGCGCCTGCTGACGCGCCGCAAGATCCGCCAATGCATCGCTGATCGCAGCAGTGGCACAGGGGGTTTCAGTTGGATTCGGTGCAGAACTTCCTGCCACGGCGGCAGCCAACATTTTTGCGCATATATCCGGCGTTTCGCCACCAAACCCCGGCAACGGAGCGGCTTCACCCCAGCCGCTCAGCTTTCCGTCGGTTGCCTCGACCAGCCACACCTGGCGTTCGCTGATCGTGCCAGCCGCAGTCACGAGCGGTGCGCGCAGAGCAAGGCGCAGTGGATGCAGACGCAGGCGCTGGTTCATGCGATCAGTTTGCCAATGATGATGACGGCGGTGATCAGCTGCACAGCAGCGGCCAAGGCCAAGCAGCGATTGAGAGTTCGCCCTTCACTGCGGAACACGAGCACGGCGAGACCAAGACCAAGGACCAGCGCGACGCCAGCAGCTATCCACTGCTGCGCGCCAGCCAGACAGATCGCTGCGCCAACATGTAATGCGGCGTGATAGATCCGACTCGCACGATCACCGAGTCGCACGCACAGCGTGCGTTTGCCTGCTTGTTCGTCGGTCGGTATGTCGCGCAGATTGTTAATCGCGATCAAGGCCGTCGCTTGCAGGCCAACCGCTGCGGCGATCAGCCACCACAGCATCGGTGGGGTCTGCGGATGTTGCACCCATGCGCTGCCGAGCACCGCTGCGAAACCGAAGAATACCAGAACGAACACATCACCCAGGCCAACGTAGGCGAGCGGCATCGGACCGAGGGTGTAGGCAAGCGACGCGATAACCGACGCAATGCCAAGCAGCATGAGTTGCCAGCCGCTCTGCGACGCCAGCCACAGGCCGAGGAGGAATGCGAGCGACAACAACACGCCGGTCGCGATCAGCATGGCTCGCGCCGAAATCAAACCCGAGGACACCGCTCGTTGTGGTCCCAATCGCTCCGGCGTATCGGCCCCACGCAGCGCATCGCCAGCATCGTTAGCGAAATTGCACGCGATCTGCAGCAGCAACGCTCCGACGAGGCATCCGACCGCGAGGTCCCAACGCACTGGTCCCAACGTGCTGGCCAACGCCGTCCCCACCGCCACCGGCACCACGCTGGCAGCGAGGGTCTTGGGTCGGGTAGCGAGGAGCCAGGCGCGCAGCATGGGCGGCATGCTCGGCCCCGGCGGCGGGCGGCAACGGGGCTGGCATGCGTTCGAGTTCAACCACCCGCGCCAAGGCAACCACGGGGGCACGGGGAGCCACGGGGGACACAGGGGATAGAAATGCCCTGCATGATCCATGTTTTTTTTACACTCGTCTTTTTCCCCGTGACCCCCGTGGCTCCCCGTGCCCCCGTGGTTGCCTTGGAAATGGTTGAGCACACGACCTCGTTGATTCAAGTCGGCGCTACGTTCGACCACCTTGCGCGTCGCCATCCCAATCGCGAGGCTGCACGCATGCACGACCTGAACCGGATTGCCTCGTGCTGCGGCGTGGTCCTGACGCGGACCGCGGGCAGCATCCTTCACCGCGCCACCGCCTGGAGCGTCGGTCCCGGCGAATGGATCACGGCATGGCCGGGCAGTGATGACGACGAGCCTGCTGATCCGCCGCAGGGTCTTGAGCTGATGCTCGCCTCCAACGGCAGTGTGCATCCGCTGACCGGTTGGGAGTGGGACGCTGGCATCGTTGGCCTCAACGGTCCCGACATCGGCGACGCACTGCCGATCCACGAAGACGGTGCGCAACTGCACAAGCGCGATCGCTTGAAGGCGTTCGCTTTCCCTGACATGATCGATCATCCATCAGTGCGGCTCTCGCGCCGTGCGCTGACACCCGAGTTGTACTACCCCTACGTGAGCCCGTGGTCGATCAACGGCAACCTGTGTCTGTTCACCGCCCGCGAAGGATTCCTGACCGGTCGCTGCTATCCCGGCATGGCTGGCGGTCCAGTGATGGGCGCGGATGGGAAAGTCGTCGGCGTATTGCTCGGTGGCGAGCGGAGTCCGGAGCATCCGCCGCTGTCGCGCTTTGCTCGTTTGGCGTAGTTAGCACACACAAAAGTATGACGGAAGAAGGATGAATGAAGAAAACGGTTAGCATCAATCGTTTTCATCCTTCTGCCTTCTTACTTCTTACTTTCCGTAGAGTCCACGCGAGGGTGACGAGTACGAGGTGAATAACCGTCGCCGGATTCCCGCGTCCATGCCGCGCCGCCCACCAGCGCAGATAGGCGAGTCGTGGTCGCAGCGCTGGATTCCCGCCACCAGCAGCACGGTGATGGGCGCGTAAAACAGCGGAAAAACGCAGGTGAAAACCAGCGTCACGCAGTCGCCAACAGAAGTCGCGATCCTCGCCAAGCGCATAGCCGGGAAGTCGTGCATCAAAGCCACCAACCGCCAACGCCGCTGATCGACGCACGGCGAAGCAGCAACCGAACAGCTCTGGTGTGTTGCGATCGACACGACGGCTGGTCAATCGTCGCACATCGCGGAAACAACCGAGATGGAGCAGTCGATGGGCGAGTCGCATGCACGGTGATCGCGCTTCGACAACTGCTCCCCACGCGGCAACCGTCGGCTCGTGAACCGCGAGTGTGCGGAGTTGCGTTCCCACATCTTTCGCCACGTCACTGTCGTCATCAAGAAATAACACCACGTCTGCTGTAGTCGCCGCCAGCAACGCATTGCGCGCCGCAGGCAAGCCGGACAGCTCCGGGCGATGGAGAACGCGCACGACGTCAGGCGCCACGAACGGTGTCGGCGATTGATCGCAGACGATGACCTCGGCCCCGGCACGCCGCGCCATCGGCAGCACCGTGCGCAGACCGCGCGCCAACTCGGCGTGACGATTCTTGCTCGGGATGAGGATTGCGAGCGTCATCGCCGAACCTTCACGATAGCGGCGATCAGCTCAACCCAGTCAGTGAGCGGCGCTACGCCAGGCAGACCATGGGCTGCAGTCTGCGCCCGTTCGCTACGCCGTTGCGGATCACCGAGGAGATCGATCACTGCCGCTGCGAGCGCATGTGGTTGCGTCGGCGGAACGAGCACTGCGTCGGCATGTGCGGCAGCGCGGATGCCCGGCACATCGCTGGCAACAATCGCCAGACCGGCAGCGCGATAGTCAAAAATCGCGTTGGACAGTCCTTCCGATCCGCTGCTCAGGACACCGAGATCGCACGCGCCAAGCAGTCCGCTCACATCCGCGACTCGACCAGCAAAGCGAATGCGGGTCAGTCCGCGCCAGCGAGCTTGCGTGCGCAGTGCGGACTCGCGTCCGCCGTCGCCACCAGCGAGCAGAAGCCAAGCCTGCGGCAATGCGGTTTCGACGGCGCCCCAGGCTTCCAGCAACGTGACGTGATCCTTGGCTGGCGACAAGGTTGCCAGCATGCATGCGACGGTGGCGTCTGCCGGCAGGCTCAACTCGCTGCGCCAATCAGCGCGATTTTTTTGCGCTGGGTCGGGACAGACAGCGTTGGCGATGACCCGGATGTGCTCACGCGCAATGCCGCGATGTTCAAGCCACGCCGCGCTGCCCGGTCCGTTGGCAACCCACGTTGCGCAGGCGCGCAGTGCGCGTTGCGTATGTGCGAGATGTTGCGGAAACAAACCTTCATCGCGTTGATTCCAGATCGCCGGCGCGCCGCCATCGGCGGCGATGAGGCCGCAGAGTACGTTGGGTGCACTGGTGAACGGAATCAGAAGGGTGGGACGAAACGCGGACACAATTCGCGCCGCATGTCCCAAGCGTCGCCCTGCTAACCAGGCCCAACGTGATTCGACGCGCGGCAGCGGTACGCAGGGAATCGACTCGGCAGCACAGCGTCGGCTGAGTTCACCCGGCTCACCCATGCCGAACACCATCACATCAGCGCCGTTGGCGCGCAGATGTCGCGCCAGCAGGAGGCCCTGCAATTCGGCGCCACCAAGTTCCAGACTCGGCTCGACCACGGCGATGCGCGCGCCCTGTAGCATGGTTCAGGCTGTGACCGCGAGGCGGACGGCGGCGATCACGCGCGCAACGTCAGCATCCGTTAACATGAGATGCAGCGGCAGCGAGAGCAGACGGGCAAATGCAGCTTCGGTCTGAACCAGCGATCCGCGCCGCGCTTGTTGATAGGGGGGATACAGGTGATTTGGTTTGTAATGGACGCCGGTACCGATCCCCGCTGCACGCAGACGATCCGCGACTTGATCGCGATTGGCGACGAGGACGGCGCAGATGTGATTGGCCGACGTTGCACCAGCAGTCTGGTCGATAAACGCCAGTCGCTCACGCGGCAGGTCGGCGAGTCCCGTGCGATACGCAGCGCAGATCGCTGCACGGCGCGCGTTGCCCGCGTCGAGGGTGGGTAGTTGGGCAAGGCCGATCGCCGCGGCGATGTCGTTCATGTGATACTTGAAACCGACCTCATCGACGGCGTACTCCCACTGATACGAGCGCCCACCGTTGCGGGCGAAGGTACTGCGATCGATGCCCATCCAACGCAGCCGACGCAGGCGATCAGCGATGGCGTCGTTGTCACACGTGATCATGCCGCCGTCACCGATCGCGAGGTTCTTCACCGCGTGGAACGAGAAGCACGTCAATCCCTGCGCGCCGATGCGACGTCCGCGATAGGTGGCTCCGCAGGCATGGGCGGCGTCTTCGATGACGGCGATGTTGCGGCGCTTGGCGAGGGCGTAGAGCGCGTCGAGGTCGAGTGGATTGCCGCCGTAATGCACAGCAACCACCGCCTTGGTGCGCGGTCCGATGAGGCGTTCAACCTCGGCCAGATCGAGATTCATCGTTCGCGGGTCAACATCGGCGAAGACCGGATCAGCACCACAATAGCGAATTGCGTGGTTGGTCGAAACGAAGGTGAGCGAGGTTGAGATCACCTCATCGCCGGAACCAACGCCGACCGCAAGCAACGCAAGATGCAGCGCCGACGTTGCTGAGTTCAGCGCCACCGCATGACGCGCGCCGACATAGGTGGCGAACGCTTGCTCAAAACGATCGGTGACTGGACCAAGTCCGATCCAACCCGAGCGCATGACCTCGGAGACCGCGCTGATGGCTTCCTCGCAGACCACGGGGCGGAATAACTGAATGGGATCGGGCATAATTATCTCCGGGCCTCGGCACGCAGGTCGCGCAGCGGATAGCCGTGCGACAAGCCGTCGCTGGTGGTCACGGTGGTGAATCCAGCTTCGGTCAACAGCCGGGTCAGGCTGGCGGGTGTGTAGCCCCAGCGATGTACGTCTTCCAACGAGTTATGGGTGGTGGGATCACCGAAGATCCCACGCAGCCCAAATGGGCTGTTTTCCAGGGCGTTTGGATCATCGGCGTGGAGCAATACGAGTTGGCACACCTTGAGTAGGTCCGGCACTTCGATCACCAATACGCCACCCGGCGCGAGCATCCGCCGCGCATTGCGGGCAAAAGCGCGCGCGTCGTCGGGACCGAGATGTTCCAGCACCATGACTGCTTCGATGTGTTCAACCGAGCCATCGGGATAGTCGAGATCCTGCACGCGCATGCGGCGGTCGGCGCCAGGATGATGGGCGTCGATGTTCACCCAGCCTGCGCGCAGGTCACCACCGCATCCGATATTGAGGCGTAGTCCCATCATTCGCTCCGGTGTTCGATTGGGTGGAGTACCAATCGTGGACTGGCACTGATCGCACGCAGCACCTCGCAGACCTCGGGCCATTCCCAGCAGTGCACGTTGTCACGCGACAGCGCGAGGAGGTTATTGAGCACCCGGCAGCACTGATCGCGGTCCTTGATGAAGTAGAGCATGACACCGCGGGTAAAGATGGCGTCCCATTCGCCGGCGTGCTGACGCAGAAAGGCGAGATCTTCGACCGCAGCATCGTAGCGGAAGGTGCGCAGTTCAGGCGGACACAGACGGAGCATGTCTTCGGAGACGTCGCAACCTTCGATCGCGAACTCGCCCGCCAGTGCGGTCATCAACCGGCCCCAGCCACAGCCAACTTCAAGTACACGACGAGCGCTGTCTGCGCGCAGCGCGACGGCGATCTCTTCGGGACTTGGATTATCGATGAGCGGCTTGCTGCCATCCGCGCGCTGCCGCTCATACACCGTCATGCGATAGGATTTGCCGGCGAGATCGACCCAGGCTTTCTGGTAATCTCGATGATCCACCGATGGCAACTGCGGAACCAATGCCGCTGGCACCGTCCGACCAGCCAGCCGGTACAGCCGACGCATGACGGCGCGATAGATGCGGCGAACGAGGTTCATGGCCACAGCGTCTGCAGATAATCCGTCAGGCCAACCGCTCGCTGACGCCGTTGCAACTTCGCCAGTGTGGTCAGGAACGTCCGCGCAACAGCAGCGGGCGCATACTGACGCCAGAGAGGTGCCTGTGCGCGTTCAAGATACCAGCGTCGTGCGGCGGCCGAGCGCCAGCGCGCCAGTGCGCGACGTGCGCCGGCGGGATCGCTGAACACCGCCTCGGTGAGTTCGAGTTGCTGCGCGGTTTCGCGGTACGCTGGTGTGTCGCCGACCAGTGCTGGCAAACCCCAGCAAATACTCGCGACCATGCGGTTGTTGCTTTTTCCGAGCGCGGCGGGATCGCCGGGATGAACGAGACACGAGAGATGACACGAGGCGAACAGGCCGGGCATCGCGGCGCGACTCCACGGCACCACGGTGGCGCGCTCCAGCCCTGGCGGCAATGGGCGCCCTTCGGGTCGCAGGGTGGAAAGCACCAACTCGACGCCGGGCTCGGCGGCGATGGCTGCGCCGAACGGAGCAAACGCAGCAAGCCCAGCCCAGTTGCCGAACCACAGGACGCGCAGCTTGCCTGGCTCATCGAGCGTTGGCAGACGCGGCGCGGTCAGTCCGTAATCGATCGCATCGGGGATGATGTGAACGGGAGACATCCCTGGTATGGTGGCCAGCGTTTGCCCGTGTCCCGCGGTGTCGGTCAGTACAGCGTCGGCGAGCGACAGCATCAATTGCAGACGATGTGGTTTGGCGAAGAAATCCAGAGCGGGGCCCACATCATCAGCGTCGTAGAGCACCAGTGCCCTACGCTCACGCGCTGCGATCGCTGCGAACAGGGCCTTTCGATTGACCAACTTCTGAACAACCAACACATCAGCGCGGTCATCACGACCGACGGTGCTGGGATGGCCGAGCGCAGTGAGCTCGCGTGCCAGGGTGTACACGCGGATCCGCGAACTCGCGGTGTCCTCGTCCCCTGCTGGCAGGAAGGCAATGCGCATGCGCGGTGATGGTCGGTTCGGCAGCCTGGGCGACAAGAGGAGTTCCGCCGTCGAGATCTGCGGCTATGGTGCAGCGACCATGGGCGACCCGGCCGGACAATTGGTGGTGCATATCCGCCCGCGCGGCGGCTGGCGAACGCTCGCTGTCAGCGAGCTGTGGAGTCGGCGTTGGCTGGTATGGATGCTCGCCCAGCGCGACATCCGCGTGCGTTATGCCCAGACGGTGATCGGGATTCTGTGGGTGGTGCTGCAGCCGGCATTGGTAGCGGTGATGCTCGCGTTCACGGTCGGAAGATTGAGTGGAGTCGCGGACGCCGTTGGTGGCAGCTATCTGGCGTTCGCCATTGCTGGACTGGTGCCGTGGATGGTGTTCGCGCATGCGTTGATTCACACCAGTAATAGTCTGGTCGATAACGAACGACTGATCACCAAGGTGTGGTTTCCGCGTCTTGCGCTGCCATTGGCCAGTGTGCTGTCAGCGGCCTGCGATCTGCTCGTGGTCGGTGCATTGGCCGCATTGACTGCGCCGCTGTGGGGTGGTCAGTGGAGCGTGCAACTGTTGCTCCTACCCGTAATCGCATCACTCGCATTGCTGGCTGCGTTGGCGGTCGGCATCTGGTTGGCGGCAGCGAATGTATTTTGGCGCGACGTGCGTTACGCCCTGCCGTTTGCCGCGCAGGCGTGGATGCTGGCGACGCCGGTGATCTGGCCGTTGTCGGCGCTGCCCGAATGGCTCCGGCCATTCGCTGCGCTGAATCCTGCAACCGGTCCAGTGCTTGGTTTCCGTTGGTTGTTCAACCCGTCAACGCCGTTCCCGGCATGTGAATTAGCGGTCGGCACCGCTGTTTCGGTTGCTCTCTTGTTGACTGGTATCGCCATCTTCCGCCGGGTCGAAGCCCGCTTCGCAGACGCGATATGAATCTTCATCTGACGATTGAGGACAAGCCGCAGAGGCGCAGAGGGCCGCAGAGGGCCGCAGAGAAATACATGAGTTTGGCCAAACCCTGCCAGGCACAGCGGGCTCCCTATTCGTTCTCGAAACCATGTCCCAGGTCGTCTCTGCGGCCCTCTGCGGCCCTCTGCGCCTCTGCGGCACAAACGGCAGCATGGTTCCTCGGATGAAAACTATTCCCGCCATTCATGCGCGTGGACTCGGCAAGCGCTTCCCGCTTGGTGAACGCCAGCGTTATCGCAGTCTGCGCGATGATGTGATGGCACTGTTCGGTGCGCGGCGACCGGCGGACGCCGAATGGAACTGGGCGCTGCGTGATCTCGATCTTGATGTCGCCCAGGGCGAAAGCATCGGCATCGTCGGTGGCAACGGCGCGGGAAAATCAACCTTGCTGCGTATTCTGGCGCGCATCACTGAACCAACCTGCGGCGAGGCCACGATCATCGGCCGGGTTGGCAGTCTGCTCGAAGTCGGCACCGGCTTTCATCCCGAGTTGACCGGGCGCGAGAATATCTGGCTGGCTGGCGCGGTGCTGGGCATGTCGCGTGCGCACGTTGCGAAACAGTTTGATGCGATTGTCGTCTTTGCTGAAACCGAACGCTTTCTTGAACTGCCGGTGAAGCGCTATTCGACTGGCATGCAGATGCGCCTCGCGTTTGCGGTCGCCGCCCACCTTGAGCCGGACGTGCTCATTGTTGACGAAGTACTTGCTGTCGGCGACGCGCGTTTCCAGGCGCGTTGTCTCGCTCGGATGGATGAAGCCGCACGCAGTGGCTGCACCGTGTTGATGGTCAGTCACAATATGCCGTCGATTCGTCGGCTGTGCCGTCGGGCGTTGTGGTTGGAACGCGGCGTGGTGCGGATGGCAGGGACAGCGGACGACGTTGTGGCTGGTTACTTACACGCTGCAGCACCCGAATCGACAGGCAGCGATTTTGCAGCTCAGGTTGCAGCTCTGCCGGCTGACCCCGACGTACGTTTGGAGGCAGTGACGGTAGAACAGGCCGGACGGGCATGCATGAGCTTGTTGGCCGGTGAACCATTTGTCATAACGGTACGCTGGCGTGCTTTGCGCAGCACGTCTGGCCTACGCATCTATATTGATATCCACGACGAGGATCAGGTTCTGCTCTGCCGACTGTTTCACGATGAAGCTGCAGATGTGTCTCCACCACCCGCAACGGGCGGCTTTGTCAGTCGCGTGGAGATTCCAGCAGATGCACTCGGTCGCCGTATCTATCACGTGACGGTTGGTGCAGTCATCTTTGGTGAGCGTTACTGCACAGGTGACGGGGTTGGGATTCGCTTGGATATGGTTCAGCCCGGCCGATTGAACCGCGCCCACGGGCCGGGCCATATGTACAACCGTATGCACCCTGGGGCGCGTTGGATGACGCGAGCGGAGCAAGCATGAAGCGTATTGAAACCGCGATACCCGGCGTGTGCATCTTGGAGCCAAAGGTATTTGGCGACGCACGCGGCTTCTTCCTTGAGTCGTGGAATCGCCAAACGCTCGCTGGACTGGGCATCACCGCCGACTGGGTGCAGGACAATCACTCACGCTCTGGCGAGGGCGTGGTGCGTGGCCTGCATTGGCAGCTCACGCGGCCGCAGGACAAGCTCATGCACGTTGTTGCTGGCGCGATTCTTGATGTCGCCGTCGATATCCGGCGCGGTAGTCCGACCTTCAAACGCTGGGTCGCGGTCGAATTGTCGGCTGAGAACCACCGCCAACTCTATGTCCCAAGCGGTTTCGCCCATGGTTTTCGCGTTCTGCGCGGCCCAGCCGAGGTCATCTACAAGGTCACTGACTACTGGGATCCAGCCGACGAACGCGGCGTTATCTGGAACGATCCCGACCTGGCCGTCGATTGGGGCACTGGTGTACAACAACCACAACTCTCAACTCGTGATGCAGCGCTGCCGAGGTTTTCTGACATGTCGGCTACGAACCTCCCGGTTTTTTCCTAACCAGGTGTCAATTCAGCTAGGACATATGACGTGAATCGTCTCGGTATCTTGGGTGAACGTCTGCGTTGTCGGGTGTTGCGTACATGCGGTATTCAGAGCATGCGCAATCTTGGCAACATCGTATTGCCTTTTGACCTCTGCAGCCATTCGGCCTACAACTTTGCGCGCTATGACAGTTACGACATTCCGCTGATGGTGTTGATGCGGGAAGTACTGCATGAAGGTGGTGTGTTTGTGGATGTTGGCGCCAACATCGGCTACTCAGCAGCGGTTGGTATGCATCGCGTCGGTCGCAGTGGTCGCGTGATCGCCTTTGAACCTGTACCGACGTATAGCGTACAACTCAGCGCCTTGGCCAAGGCTAACCCAGGACATCATCTGCTGGTTGAGCCGGTGGCCCTGGGAAGCCAGGCGGGGGAAACCGCGATCGCCGTATCGGAGCGAAACATCGGTTGGAATACCATGGTCCCCGGATTCATGCGTGAGCCCCATGCGGTGGTGAGGATTCCTGTGCTGGTGTTCGATGATTATGTGAAGACACATGAGCTGAACCGCATCGACCTCATCAAGATTGATGTCGAGGGATATGAGTTGCCGGTGCTTGAAGGTATGCGTGCTACGCTACTTCGCCTGCGTCCACCGTTGCACGTAGAATGCGCGCCGCAGGCATATCGTTTACTCGATCGTCAAGCCTCAGATCTGCAGGCATTTCTTGCGGATGTTGGTTACCGCGCGCGTGACGCGCAAAGCCTGCGGCCGGTGGATCTCGCCACGATACAACAAACGACCAACGTGTTGCTTACCCCGCTGGATCGTTAGGAGATCGTCATGGGCATGATAACGGCATGGGTCAAGCGGCTGACCACGAAACTCGGTTTTGATATCCGGCGGATGCCCGGTCCAGGGCATGTATCGGCTGATGGCGGCTACCAGTTGGTCAAGCCCAATGCGACGTACAGTCCGTGGAATCGCGATAGCACTTTTCAGGCGGCTCACGCCCAGATCCAAGAGGCAACTCTTGTTGATGTCTATCGCTGTTGGGAACTCTGGCAGTTGGTTGAGCAATCTGCAAAACTCAGTGAGGGGGCAGTCATCGAGATCGGTGTCTGGCGTGGTGGTACTGGTGCGTTGATCGCGCAGCGGGCCAAACAGTGTGGCATTCGTGATCCAATCTATCTCTGCGACACGTTCACCGGTGTCGTCAAAGCCGGAGCCAACGACACGCGCTACATTGGTGGCGAACATGCCGATACCGATCGCGCAGCGGTCGAACGATTGCTGGCGCGCATGGGTTGTGACGGAGTCCGAATACTAGTTGGTATTTTCCCCGATCAGACCGGATCGGCGGTTGCCGAGCAGCGCATCCGCTTCTGTCACGTCGACGTCGATGTCTATCAATCGGCTAAAGACATCTTGGCTTGGGTCTGGGATCGTCTGGTACCGGGCGGCATCGTGGTTTTTGATGATTACGGCTTCAAGGGATGCGAAGGCGTTGCGCGTTTGGTGGAGGAGCACCGTTCATCCCATGATCGCATTGTCATTCATAACCTGAATGGTCATGCGGTGATGATCAGGCGTTAATCAGCATCACGGTTTCTGTAGTGGGGTCTGGTTCGAGGCGCTGCAATTTTAAGGAGTATCGATCACAGTTTGGTCCAGGTACCGTACATACTTCTTTACGAATGACGCACGCAGGTGACTAGCATCTATGTAGATGGGTTCGGCGGTTTCAGAGAGCGAAGGGAATCTGTCCTCGCGCCGGAGATGATCGAGTGGATCGATGAGAATAGCCCCACTCCGTTTCGCTGCATCATGGAGACGCGTTCTTATGTCAAGGCTGTTTTCCAGAAACGCAGTTCGACTAACGCCCTCGTCATGAAGTGAAAATCCCCCGCTCAGGAAACCACGACGGAAAATATACGTGGGGGCTAATTGTTCCCCGTGAGGGTTATCCTGAATCACGTAAACCGTTTTCCCCTGAGCTGTGAGCTTGCGAAGTAAGTTCTCGAAGGCCGAAAATGCAGAATTCTTTCCCTCGTCTCTATGTAACGGATAGTCGTTGGTTGCATGAAAGTAATATGGCGAAGAGGCCTCAAAATAGCCATTCCAAGATGCCGCAATGACGACTCGGTCAACTCTCGGATCTTCGATCACAGACATAAACTGGGCTTCGTTATCGTTGCACGCGTCACGGTTTTTGGATTTCAGGACTCCCGGCAATGGTGGAACGCCACCTGAAGATGGAGTGATAAATATGGCGCCGCGACCGTGTCCGGTATTGGATTTGAGTAGGTCGTAAATTCTCGGCGCGTATTGTTCGATGTGACTATCGCCCCAGAAGACGGTTTGGGGACTAGCGCCGCCGACTCGATATATGTAGCGGTTGGCCATCTCCACGGATGTAAGCTTGCCAGGATACTCCCAATCTCGCGTTGCATCAGCTATTTTTATGTCAAATGAACTACCAGAAAAACGCGATTGAAGCGTACCGAGGAATCCCAGAAGTCCCACGCAAGAAATGAGCAGCATGGTCAGGACCAGACCTTGTGTGACGGCAACCGATCGCGATCTACGCAGTTTCTGTTCGATCAGATGATAGGTGCCGACTGACAATGCGACGCTCAGTATCACCAATCCTATCGTGGTCCCCACGCTCGCGTGAGGACCTTCAATGATGCGATGGAATGACAAGAGCGGCCAGTGCCATAGATAGAGCGGATAGCTGATGAGGCCGAGATACACCATGACTCGGTTGCCCAACAAACAGCGATTAATCCAGGTGCCGGGACCTGCGCGAATAACCATGACCGTCCCAACCACCGGCAAAGCTGCCCAATAGCCAGGGTATAAAAATTTGTTATCGATCCAGAAAGCAGCCAGTGCAATGAGCCCTAGGCCAACGCTCGCTAAGAAAAGGGGATTCGCACTTCCACCCTCAGTCTTGCCCTGGATTTGTCGTCCTCGTTCCAGCGCGGCTAAGCAGCATCCAGCCAATAGTTCCCAGGCACGGAATCCAGTGAAGTAGAAGACCGCTACCGGATGATCATTAATGAAGTAGACATTGCTCGCGAACGATAAACCACAGAGAACGAGCAGTGTATGTTGTAGCGACAATTTCCAGCGAACGAGGAGCGCCACGAGCAAGGGGAAGAAAATATAGAACTGCTCTTCGATGGCTAAGGTCCATAAATGCAGAAGAGGTTTCTGCGCACCCGCCACATCAAAGTATCCGCTCTCACGCCATAAGGCGGCATTCTGTGAGAAAACCGTGCTGCAAAAGACATGCTTGCTTAACTGCCGAAATTCACTGGAGAGTAGATACAGGAAACCCACCACCAGGCAGACAAGAAGTACGAGAATGAGCGCGGGAAAAATCCGATGAATGCGGCGGCGATAGAATGTTCGTAAGGAGAATTCCTGACGGTCTGTTTCGCGAAATATGATGCCAGAGATCAGGTAGCCGGAGATAACGAAGAAGACATCGACTCCAACAAAGCCACCGGGTAACAACGAAGGAAACGCATGGAAGAGAACGACGGCCACAATAGCGACTGCCCGCAATCCATCGATGTCCGGTCTATAGGCGGTGGTCGTTTGCATCGCCTGGTCACTCGTCTTCATAATGCGTGATAATTAGGAATTAGTCTGAACGGCGAGGATCGCGACGAGGACCTGTTCAGGTGTGACCTCCTCCAGACACTGATTTCGATTACAGTCAGCGTAGTTGACGCCGTCATAGCACGGCCGGCAGGTCAGGTTCTCGCCGCCCCACAAAATGCGCGTTTGTTTCCCGATCGGACCTTTCTCGTGCGGCGAGGTCGGACCAAACAGCGCAATCACCGGAACGCCGGCAAGGTCCGCGAGATGCATCGGTCCGCTGTCGTGCGCGACGACGACGTCGCAGACGGCGAACAGGTCGAGCGCTCCGACGATTGACGTTTTGCCGATCGTATCGGTGACTGGGATGCCGGCGAATGCGGACTGCGTCCACGCGTCATCGGGTCCACCAGCGAGGATTACGTTGATGCCACGTGCGTTGAGCAGCCGCGCCAACGCCACGTAGTGCGCGAGTGGCCAGCGTCGCAGCACGTCTTCGCGCAGCGGATTGCGCGCACCGCCAGGGACGATCGCGACGCGTGGATGTGGCGGAAGCGCCAGCGTTGGTACGTGCAGTTCAATGGTGGGATACGCTGCTATGGACGGGGTTGCTTGGTCCGCGCCGGTCAGCAAACGCACGTGTTCATCGTGATGACGCGATCCGCGGCGCGGCAGGCCAGCGGCGAGATTGAAGCTGCGCCACGCGCCAACCGACAAGCCCCACAGCATCTTGTGCATGCGACGATTCGCGTGCGCGAACAGACCGAGATCAAAGCGGCGGCCAGCGAGGCGTCGGCGCAGGTTGATCAGCAGTTGGGCGCGTTGCCACAGGTTGCCGTGCCAGAGCGCATGGTCGTCGACGGTAATGATCTCGGGCGCGGGACGCAGCCGAGCGATCAGCGGCGCGAGGCTGGCGGTGGTCAGCCACGTTACCTGTGAACCTGGCGTCAGTCGTGCAGCGGCCTCAAGGATGGGCGTGGCCATCACCACATCGCCGATTGGACCGAATTTTACCAGCAGGATGCGCTGCGTCACGGTGTGCCTTTGCGTGCGATTGCCAAGATCTGCGCGGTAGCACCGCGGCAGGTCTGATCAATCGGCAGGCGGAGTAGCGCGTATCCGGCATCGACGAGTGGCAGTAAGAAAGCAGCGTGGCGAGCAATGCGCAGCCGAATTCTATTCGCCGGCACAGCGATCCAGCGCGGCCAATGGCGTGTAGCCCGGCGTTCGTGGCGATAGCCTTCATCCTGAATGCGCAGCCCGACGAGGTGAGCGTTTGGTAGAGCAGACAGCGCACGTCGGAGGTCGAGTGTCGCGGTCGCGGTCGATGGCGGATGAGCGATGGTGCAACGCCAGCGATGGTCGCTGTTGAAAATGCTCGGCCAGTAACCTTGTTCGTAGAGCTCGGCGTCCGGTACGACCACCATCAGTGTGCCGCCTGGACGCAGCAGACTCCACCACGCAGCGAGGGCTTTGTCCGGATGAACGAGGTGCTCCAGGCAGTGCGAGGAAAACACCACATCAAACGCGCCGACGCCATCGACATGAGCGGTGATCTGTTCAGCATCGCCGTGTTGTTTGTCGAACGGGGTGAAACTTGGCAGGATCGGATCGTTGCCGCAGCCGATATCGATGCCGCGACCGCTCAGCAGGGCGCGCTCTTCGGGCGTCAATAAACGCAGGGTTTTTGAGGCTTCTTTCACGTCGATGCTCTGCCCAAGCGCTGCATGGCTTGGCGGGACAGATTGCTCAGCAAACGATCTGCGGATGACAACTTGCTGATTCCTGATGCTTGCGTGCGTCCCCAGTGTTGCCACATGCGCGCGTGGCGGTCGATGTAGCGCGCGTCATTGCGCCAGTAGCTCCAACGATTGGCGAGAGTTTCGACCAAGCCGCGCGGTCCACGGCAACCACCGCCGAGACGATGGCGCACATGCACGGCCCAGGTGTCGGGAACCAGCCACACGCTACGACCGTGCTGCCACATCCGCGCATAGAAGTCGCTCTCCTCGCGGAAGTGCGAGCCGGCATACGCCATGTCATAGCCGCCAACTGCCAGCGCGGACGAGCGATCGATCAGTGCGCATGCATGCACGATGGGCAGCGCGGCTGGACGATCAGTGACCGCGTCAACCGCCACGCCAAGGCGAGCTGAATCGATAAGTGGGCCCGGGCCTGCGTTTGGCGCAGTGGTCGGTAGTGTCCAGTCGGTCGTGGTGTGCAGGCGCGGTGCGACTGCCGCACACCGCGGCAGTCGCTGTGCCCAGGCAAGCAATCGTGCTGGAGTGTCGTCCGGCATCAGCACGTCATCTTCACCAAACAACACCCACGGCGTTGTTGCTGCACGAAGTCCAGCGTTCCGTGCGGCTGGCAGACCACGGTGCGGTTGTTGCAACACGGTGATGCCGAGTCCACGCAGCCAATCAGCGGTGCCATCGTGCGACCCATCATCGACGACGAGCAGCGGCCAGTGCTGCGCCAAGCGTTGATAACACGCGATGGTGCGCTCGAGCACATGCCGGCGATCGTAGGTTGGCAGAATGATGGTGAGGGCGGACGTCATACGACCGCCTCCGTTCGTCCATCCAGCATCGCGAGCAGCACGACGCCGTGCCACGGGCTCAGCGGCAGCGCGGGCATCGCGGACCACGGCGCCCAGATCGGAACTACGCCGGGTTCAGTGCGCAGCGGAGCTGGTCGCCACGGACAGCGGAAAAAGCGCGCGATCCAGCGGCCGTCGTGGCCACGCAGATCACAGCAGGGGGTGGATGCGCCGAGCGTCCAGTCGAGTTCTTCGCGCAGTTCACGGCGCAGGGCGGCGTCCATCGTTTCGTCGTTCTCGCGCGCGCCGCCAAAGCAGGTCAGCAGGTTGGCGGCGTGACGCTCCTGGGCGGGACGTAATTCCAGCAGCAGCCGTCGGCGATCGTCCTCGATCACCGCGCAGACGTAGGCCGGTAAGGGAGCTATGGGTGCAGGAAAGGGGGCCACGCCGGTATGCTACAGACGCCAGCGTTCCGGCCATGGTTGCCAGGCGCGAAGCCCATTCGGACTGGTCCACGCCAGATTTCGGTACACAACTGGCGCTCGCCGCGCATCTGAGGGGTGGAGACACCTCAATGTCCTGTGCATTATCACACCCCTACGCAGCCATGACCGATGCCACCATGATCACCGATGACGACGCGACGTTGCTCGAACGCTACCGCACCTTGGGAGATTCCGCTGCGTTCGCTGAACTGTCAAGCCGGCACCGTGATGTCGCCGTGCGCGTGGCGCGGGCAGTTCTTGGCGATGCGGAGGCGGCTGAAGACGTGGCCCAGGAGGCATTACTCCTGGCCATGGCGGGCGCCACGAGTTTTTCAGGCCAGGGCAGTGTCCGCGCGTGGATCGCCGCGATTGCCGCCAACGCCGCGCGCATGCGGCGGCGAGCGGAACAGACCCGGCGACGTCACGAAGAACAAGCGGCCAACGTTCCGCCGAACGAACCGTGTAGCGACATCGATGGCGACGCAGTGTGGTCGGCAGTGCAACGCTTGCCCGAGCCGGTTCAGGAAGTGGTGCTGCTGCGTTTTCGCGCTGGCTTGGAGGTGTCAGAGATTGCGCGTCATCTTGGCTTGAGTCGCTTCGCGGTGCACAAACGTCAACGCCAGGCCCTTGCTTCGTTGCGTCGCATGCTGCCGATTGGTGGCGTGGCGTTGCTCGCTCTGCTGGCTGCGCCATTGCCCGGCGAAACAGCCTTGCCGGTTCAAACGCGATCGTTGGGAAAATGTGTTATTCTCAGCGCGGCTATCGTTATGGTGATGCTCGGTTTGTTCCTCATAGGTCGCCATCATTGGTCGTTTGCATCACCATCAGCACCCACCAGGGCAATGGATGCGGCGCAGGCGCTCTCCTTACCACCACTCGTGGATCCGCCGAATCCACCGGTTATAGCCGATGTTCCGCTGTGGCATAAATTCCCAGCGGACACGGACATGATCGTTGTAGTCAACATGAAGGAGGGAAAGCCAGCGATTGATGCGCCTGGTGACCTGACGCAAGAACTCGTGATGCGCGCACGGACATTAACGATCGGCAGTCGCCAAGCCCACAGTAAGTATTGGCTGTGTTTCCAAGGGCCGGGATTGTGGACGGCGATTGGCAACAAGCGTCTCGAGCACTGGTCAGCCAGCGTAGGCTGGAAACTGCGACGTCACGGCGTGGCGCAGGCTTGGGACTTGCACGCCAAAGGAGATTTCACTGTCCAGGCCCCCTTCGTCCTCATGAGCCCGCAGCATGACGAAGCGCCTTTGTCGCGGATTCAGTTGTACGCACACCTCACGCCGAAACCGGCACCAGACGATGGCACTTACCCAGCGGTGATCATTGCGCTTGACCAAGACACCGTGATTGTCTGCGGACAGGATATTGCCGACGAGTTGCTTGCCGTGCTTAGTCGTGATGGAACCGAGCCGTTACCATTGGCAAAGGAATTAGACGCTTTGCCAACTGACGCGTGGGTGCGTTTGGTATCCCACGGTTCGCCTGCACCAGATGACCCACAGTTAAAGGATATTGTCAGCATCAATGGGGCCATTCTGCGCAACGGCGCAAATATTGGTTCTGGCACAAAGCTGCATATGCGCATCCGTTGCTTAACTGCACCAGCGGCACAAAGTCTTCTGACGACGGGTCAGGAATATCTGCAATTCGCCCGCACATGCATGAAAAATCCAGAATTTCGCAATCAGTTTGCCCAGCAATTAACCTTTATACCGGAAGGGGAACGAGGGAGGAAGGCAGCTGCACTGATAGACGGCGCGTACACATGCCTGGACCAGGTCGTTATGCAGACCACAGAAGGAGATGTCCACATCGACGCGAACTGGCCAGATTTCAATCTCGAAGAGGTGTTCGAACATCTGATTCGTGGGCCTGGCTGATTATACTCAAGGCACCGGTCGTTGCTCGCCGTGCCGTTTGATGAAGCGGTCGATTGGGCCGCGTCCAAGTGGCGAAACGATGTCGCGTAGTTTCACCGCCAGCGGCCGCAGGGGTGTCGGACTCAGATGGACGTTATCGAACACGGCGGTGAACAGGCGGTGCTGCAGCAGGGGTTCGGTATCCAGTGGGATGGTGCCTTCGGCCTGCAGCTCGACCCGGCGCACCAGCGCGGGCAGCAGATCACCGCCAGTCTCTCGCGTTGCTTCACTGAGTATCGCACTCAGGGCCGCGATGTCAGAGGTCGCGGCGGCGGCTTCGCGCCAGCTGAAGGCATCGCGACCGCGCACATGGGTGAGTTTCCACAGCAGAATATCGCGCGTAACCAGCGAATCAGGTTCCCCGGTCAATTTGGCGGAGGGGTCGTCGTTTTTCATGACCGCCAAGCGGCGAGCCACTGCTCGACCAAATGGACCTCCCTCATCGCGCATGCGGACGGTCAACTCGGGGGGCACGTCGCCATGCAGGAGGGTCGCACGCGGCAGCCACAGGAGGTATTCCAGGTCTGACTGGGCGGCAGGCGTTGTGAGCGATTCGGTGGCCAGCAGCTTTTTTACCAGTGCGGCGACATCGCCGCGTCCGGCGGCTGGTCCCGGTTCATCTCCGTGGTCCCAGCGCAGGCGAATGGGCTGTTCGTCATCGGAACGAACGAACAGACATTCCAGCCGCTGGGCATCGGCGACCAATCCCGAGATCATGGGTTTCAAGGGCGGATCAGTGGATTTCAAGGGCGGATCAGGTTGCTCTAACGGCAACGCGATCTCGTTAGGCAACGTAGCGAGCCAATCATCGCCTGCTGGCGCAGCGAGCACGTAGCGCACACCACCGGGCGCCGGCTGCACCGCCCCACCAGGAGCCAAGATCAGCGGATCAGAAATCAGGCCGGAAGTGCCAGCGCCCAACACGAGCGGAACCGCCAAGCGTTGGCAGGCGGCGATCAGCGTGCCCAACACAGCTGGACTGCCCGGATCCAAGCGACCATTCGCGGGATCCCAACCGCCTGGCACATCCAGATACACGAGCCACGGGCTGAGATTGCGCGCCAGCGCGAGATCGGCGCGGCTGCGATCTGCGGATGCAACGAGACCCAAGACGCCGACATCCAAGCCACTCCGCCACGCGGCATCGGCTCCACCCAGACAGGCGGTGAGTGCGGGATTAGTGGGGGAAACGACCATCACGGGCACGTCGCTCTCCCATCCACCGGTGCCAAGTCGGGACGCGATGTTGTCGCCCAAGGCCAGCACAAATTGCGGCGGTCCACCGAGGTATTTGCTCAGGGTCTTGATGCTTGCTTGATCTGGCCACGCGCGCGCCGAGGTGATGGCAATGCGCACAGGTCCGTTGCGTACTGGCGCCGGTGTTAAGTGAACTTTTCGTGTTTCATGGCCCACTGACCACACGACTTCACCAAGCGTACCGACTGGAAAGTGGATCTGAATGACTCGTAGCAGTGGCTCATGCGGTAGTTCACTGATCGTGCTGGTGATCAGGACTGGCCGATCATCGACCGGCATGATCGGCGGGATGACGACAACGCCGCTGACGACGCAGGCGCAGTGCGGGACGCCGTCTGGAGTTCGCCATTGCCACGGGCCCCGGACGAGGCGCATAACGTCACCACTTGCATCGCCAGCCGTGGCGAGGCTCGACAGGAATGCGGAAATCAGCAACAGGCGGAGGAAAAAGCCCATGGCAGGAGGGAGATGAGGCGAATCCCATGCCATGAATCGGAGAAGGCCGCAGAGGCGCAGAGGGTCGCAGAGGGCCGCAGAGACGACAGATTGGGGTTGGAAAGCGTGCGGTCGTTTTGAGGTCGTGCATGCGAATGTCTGACAAGTCAGGTACATCTCTGCGGCCCTCTGCGGCCCTCTGCGTCTCTGCGGCAAATCAGCGCTATTCAGGTGCACGCCAGAAGACCATGCCAAGCGGTGGCAGCGTGACGCGCAGCGTGTGCGGGAAGCTGCCGCGCTGTTCGTGGTTGGTGGTGCGCGTGGCGGTATCGACACAGCCGGATCCGCCGAAACGTAGTTCGTCGCTGCTGAGGAGCTGGGTCCACGCGCCACCGTTCCACACGCCAAGCGGATAGTCGTGACGTGGTACTGGCGTGAAGTTGATCGCGACCAGCACATCGCGGTGGCCGGGTGCTTTGCGCAGAAAGGCGAGGGTCGATTCCGCGACGTTCTCGCAGTCAACCCACTCGAAGCCGTCGCGGTGATCGTCGCGGGCATGCATCGGCGGCAGTTCACGATAGAGGCGCAGTGCTTCGCGGAGAAAGTTCGTGATGCCAGCGCGCTCGGGCTCGGCGGCTTCGTGCCACTGCAGATTCTCTGCCCACGCCCATTCGCGGCCCTGACCAAATTCGCCACCCATGAACAGCAGTGGCCGACCGGGCACGGCGATCTGATAACCGAGCAGCAGACGCAACTGCGCGCGCCGCCGCCACCAATCACCGGGCAGCTTGTCGATCAGTGAACGCTTGCCGTGAACGACCTCGTCGTGCGACAACGGCAAAATCCAGCGTTCGTCATAGGCATACCACTGGTGGAAGGTCGCGCGGTTATGGATGCCCGAACGCATAATCGGATCGACCGCGAGATAGTTCAGCGTGTCGTGCATCCAACCCATGTTCCACTTGAGGTGGAAGCCCAGGCCCTGCATCTCGGTCGGCGCGGTGACGCCCATCCACGCGGTCGATTCCTCGGCGCACAACAGGACACCCGCATATTCGCGGCGCACCGTCGTGGTCAGCTCTTGGAGGAACGACTTTGCTTCTTCGTTGGCGTCGCCGCCGTGATCATTCGCCACCCACTCGCCGGGCTGGCGATCGTAGCTGCGGTAGAGCATCGACGCCACTGCATCGACGCGCAGGCCGTCGATGTGGAAATGTCGGCACCAGTGCAGTGCGGCAGCGACCAGGAAGTTGCGCACTTCGGGGCGGCGGAAGTTGAAGACGCAGGTGCCCCAGGTCTTGTGCTCGCCCTCGCGAGGGTCGTCGTACTCATAGCACGGCGTGCCGTCGAATCGCGCGAGCGCAAAATCGTCTTTGGGAAAATGCCCGGGCACGAAATCGACGATCACCCCAAGCTTGGCGCGGTGGCACTGATCGATGAAAAAGCGTAAATCATCGGGCGATCCGTGGCGGCTATTCGGTGCGTATTGACCGCTGACCTGATAGCCCCAGGAGCCTTCGTAGGGATGCTGCGCCAGGGGCAGCAACTCAATGTGGGTGTAGCCAAGGTCTTTGACGTATGGCACCAAACGCTCGGCTAAAACGCGCCAATTCGGCCACGCGTCGGGTTCCTGTCCGCGCAGCCACGAACCGATGCACACCTCGTAGATCGCGGTCGGCTGGGCGAGCAGGTCGGCGCGCGCACGTGCCGCGAGCCACGCGTCGTCACTCCAGACGAATGTGTTGGGCGGACTGACGATCGACGCAGTGGCGGGCGGTTGCTCGGCCTGCCACGCCATCGGATCGGCCTTCACGCGCAGTTGTCCGTCGCGCGCGCGGATCTCGTACTTGTAGTGCGCGCCAGCGGCGAGGCCGGGCAGGAATAATTCCCACACGCCGTGGCTGCGATGCGGACGCATCGGATGCCAACGACCATCGAAGCCGTTCCAGTCACCGACCACCGAAACGCGTTCGGCATTCGGCGCCCACACGGCAAAGCGCACGCCGATTTGACCATCAACCGTGACCACATGCGCACCGAGCACGTCGCCGAGATGGCAGTGATGACCGGCTTGGAAGAGGCCGAGATCGTAGGCAGCGATCTGTGGCCAGTAACCATAGGGATCGCTAATGATGTGATCGGTGGTGCTGCCGGCAAAGCGTACCCGCAGGTCGTATGCGAAACGATCTTTGGCTGAGTTGATTGGGCCTTCAAATAATCCGTCGGGGTGACGGCACGTCAGTGCGACTGAGGTTGGTTTGGTTTTGCCGGTGGTGGCTGATCGCGGTATCACCGACACGGCGGTGGCTCCACGCAGCCAGACCCGCGCCCAGAGTTCCTTGCCTTCGAACTGCAGACCGAACACGGCAAACGGGTCGCTGATGCGACCGCTGGCGATGGCTTGGACTGTGGCGTCAGGCAGCGGCATTGGCGCAGAGGCTACGATGGCCAGCAGCGATCGCTAGCTGTGGGCGTAGTTCAGCCAATTCGCAAGGAAATATCCACAGATTTCGCAGATTTCGCAGATCTCGCAGATCTCGCAGTCGCGAATTGACGGTCCGGGAATTCGGCACACGCAGGAACTCCCATGGTCTCGAATCGACAATCTGCGGAATCTGCGCAATCTGTGGATAACTCTTCGAGGATTTACGCAACTTCTCGCAACGATGGACGGGCGTATTTCCCACCTACAACCACGTCCGTGCCACCCCGGCCAACCATCAATGTGACGAGCATCGTCGACCTGCCGTCGGTTATCCAATCGATCGCGGGTCAGCGTCGGAGTGGCGTGCTGGTCGTGCGCAGCGAGGACGAGGAGCGGCGACTCCATTTCAAGCATGGCCAGTTGGTTGCGTTCACTGGTGGACCGAAGGTGTTGCTGCGCCGAGCCATCGGTTGGTCGCGGGCAATGGAGCTGGCAACTATCTATGACCGCGCCGGAGCGTTGGGCGGCGATCCCGAGCCCCAGGAGCTTGTCGCCAAGCTGCGGGCACGCGGGGAACTGCCGGATGATGCGTTGGTCGAAGCCTTGGCGATGAGCGCGGAAGAGGACATGGGCACAATCCTGTCGTGGCCAGCGCCGACCTTCGACCTGCTGACCGTGGCTCCGGATGACTCGTGGGCCAAGCTGCAGATCGACAGTGGATTGTCGCTCAATCCCAGCGCTATTTTGCTTGAGGCGCTGCGCCGCCAGGACGAGCGTTCGACCTTTGGCGAATTAGTTCCGGATTCGTGGGACGTGGTGCATCGCGAAGTCGGTGTGGAGCAGACGCAAGCGGACGAGGATCAAGCATTGGTCTTGGAATCCAGTGGCACCACCGCGCTGTGTCGTGATCTCTTAGCGCACCCGGTCCTGCAGCCGCATCGCGCGTTGCGCGCGTTGGTTGAACTGCGTCGGCTCGGTGCGCTCCGCGTCGTGACTGCGGCCGAGTTGGCACAAGCCGGCGAGCAGGCACGCGAACGCGGTCAACACGCCGAGGCGTACGGCATGCTGGGACGGGCACTGGCGCTTGGTCACGATGGCGCGCGCATGCGCGAACATCTGGCCAATCTTGCCGAGCTGCTCGGGGATCGTGCTGCGGCCGCAGTTCACTGTCTCGCTGCAGTGCCCTTCCTGCAATCGCCGCAGGCGATGATCCAGGCATTGAAACATGTGCTTCGCTTGGGCGCCGAGCAGGAAGGTCCGCTGACCCAACTGGTGGCGCTGAATCTCACCGTTGGTGATGATCGCGCGACGCTGGAGGCACTGCTCTCGTTGGTTCGCCTGTACGAGGGGCGTGGTGATCGTCAGCGTGCAATGGAAGCATTGGGCGAGGCGCAATCGCTCGGCGCTGACAAGGTGGTGACTGCCAAGATGATGGCCCGACTTGCCGCAGCGTCCGGCGATGTTGCTCAGGCGGCGATCCAGCTTGAACAAGCGGCGCGTTTGGCCACCGAGCAGAATCGTAACGACGAGGCGATTGAGGCCTGGCAGACGTTGCTGCACCTGCGTCCGGATCGGCTTGATCCGGCGCGCGCCTGCGCCGCACTGTTGGTTGCCGGTGGGCGTCAGGAGGAAGCAGCGCAGGTGTTGCGCGGTGCGTTGGGTCAAGCGGCGAATGCGCCCGAGGAAGTGCAGCTCGTTGCCTGGGAATATTACGCCAAACTCAATCCCAATGCTGCGGATGCCCACGATTGGCTGGCCAAGATCTATGCCAAGCGGCGTGATCGCGAGGGCGCAACCCGGCAGCTCCGATTGGCGGCAGATGCGCAAGAGCGCGCTGGCGATGATGCGGCGCTGATCGAAACCCTGGGTCGAATCGTTGTGCTCGGCGGCGAGGACGTCGAGCTGCTCAGTCGCTTGGGCAATACCCACGATCGACTCGGACTTGGTGTAACCGCCATTGATGCGTGGTGTCGGGCGGCCGACCTGGCGATCGAGGCTGGCCGGCTGGATCAGGCGCGCGAGGTGCTAGCGCATGCCCTCGGGCGAACGCCGTTCTCGGCCGACTTGCGTTGGCGCGACGCCGAGCTGGCCCTACGCGAAGGCGACGGCGCGCGCGCGTGGATCGAATTGCGCCGCGCTGCAGATCTCGCGCATGGCTCTGGTGACGCAGAGCGGGCCAAGGAACTCCTGCAGCGTCTATGCAGCTTACGCCCCGATGATTTGGCGGCGCGTTTACGCCTGTGCGATGTCTTGCGTGTGCAGTCCGATCCTGCCGAACACGGCGCGCTTGATGACGCGCTCCGCTTGGCGATTCGCAGTGCAAACTTTGGTTTTGCGGTCGAGCTGGCGACCCGCCGGACGCAGATCGCAACCCGGGCACAACGGTTCCAGGCTCATGCTGATCTGGTCGAGTTACTGCGCCGGGCTGGCGACACTGCCGGCGAGCGCGCGGCCGCCAAGGATCTCTTGGAGGACCTATTGGAGGCCGGCCACTTCGAGCGCGCGGTCGAGTTGTTATCACGCCAATTTGCCGCCCATCCGCGCGATCCCGATCTCGCGCTGCAGCTGGCCGAGATCCACAGTTCGCTCGACGATGGGCGCATGGCCGCTCGCTGTCTGCGCCATGCCGTGCAATTGCTGCAGGCTGAAGGCCGCAAGGATGAGGCGCGTACCGCCCTCGATCAATTGGAACAGATCAGTGAAGACGACCTGCTGATCGCCGCCGCGCGCAAACGTCTGGACGCCGGCGAGGCAGTCGAATGGGAGCAGATCCGAGTTTCGCTCGAACAAGATCAACGCCGTGGCTTGGTCAACAAGCTGGGCAGCGAGATGATCCAGCGTTGAAGATGTCCGGCCAAATCCACGGCTAGGAGCGTACATGAACCCCAATGTCACCGGATCGAGCGGACTACCGCCGCTTGATCCTAACTTCGCAGTCAGTCAGCCTGGCAGTGATCTGCTGTGGCACGATGCGAGCCAGCTCACGGTGGAAGGTCAGGGCTGGCAGAAAGAGCAACTCAAGCGCCGCTTCGATCGTCTGCCGGCAACTGCGGAAGGCGTGGTGCGACGCGACGTGTGGGAACTCAGTCGCCAGAGCGCAGGCATTGAGATCCGATTCGTGAGCGATGCGACGGAGATCGGTGCGCGCTGGACTGTCCTCAATCAGGAACTGGCTTTTGATCACATGCCAGCAACTGGGGTCAGTGGATTGGATTTGTACGCACGCGATGGCCAGCGCTGGCGTTGGATCGGAGTTGGTCGTCCGACTCAGTATCCCACCAATCAAGTGAGCTTGGTGAAGGGCGTGCCAGTGCAGGGTCTGCGGGAATTTCGCCTGTATCTACCGCTCTATAATGGCATCGAGCAGGTCATGCTCGGAGTGCCGAAAGGAGCAGTCCTGCAAGCTGCGCCAGCGCGGAGTAGGTTGCCGGTGGTCGTCTACGGAACCTCGCTCACCCAAGGCGGCTGCGCTTCGCGACCTGGGATGGCCTACACCTCAATCCTGAGTCGTTCGCTTGATTGTGCGGTGGTCAATCTGGGCTTCTCGGGCAATGGCTTGGCTGAACCGGAAGTTGCTCAGGTGATTGCCGGCATGGCCACGCCAGCGGCCTTCGTGCTGGATCAGATGGGCAACGTGTCGGCAGCGATGGTGCGCGAGCGCATGCCGTACTTCATTGCCACCTTGCGCGCCCAGCATCCACGGACGCCGATCGTGCTGGTCGAAAACTTCGTCTACCAGAACGAATGGCTGTATGGACCTGACTACGACCGTTCGTCGGGGAAAAACGGGGCGCTGAAGGAAATAGCCACACCGCTCATGCAGCACGATCCATTGGTTAGCTACGTATGCGGCAAGCCGTTGCTCGGCGACGATGGCGAGGCCACGGTTGACGGTGTCCATCCCACCGATCTCGGATTTATGCGCATGGCGCAAACATTATACGCACCGATCTCCAAGATGCTTGCGCGTAGAGTTTAGATGTAGCGAATTTTGTGACGGTGCTGGTCCCGTCCCGAATGGTTTGCATCTCGACTGCCAACTCGACGAGAACGAAAGCGGGACAGATACAGATGTGTCTGACGCTGCACGGTCGGTCAGCGATGTTTCGCCGTGGACTCACCGTAGGTCCATCAGATCGTATCAGCACGCAACGAGGATCCTTATGCACCGCGCTCTCTGGGTCTGCTGTTTCCTTTGTTTCCTTGCTTCGGCGATCGCCGGCGAGCCGCAGAAAATCCTCATGGTTGGCAACAGCCTGACGTACACCTATGGTATTCCGGCGATCCTCGAAAACTTCGCCAAGGCGACGAAGCGCACGCTGACGGTTACCACGCACGTCGCTGGTGGCAGGACGCTGACGTGGCATTGGAGCAATCCATCCGGCAAATCCGAGGTGACGGCTCCGCAGGCGATTGCCAAAGGCGGCTACGATCTGGTCATCATCCAGGACAGCGCTCAGCCATTGATGAAGAGCGGCGAGGGCGCGGAGGCCTTCGTCAAAGTTGTCCCAGATTTCGTCAAGGCGATCCGTAACGCATCGATGCAGGCCATGCTCTACATGGGGCATCCGACGGCCAAGGAGGTGAAGCTTGAATCAGTTCAATCGGTCATCGACGCCTATGCTAAGGCCGCCGATGCGTTGGCGATTCCGTGTGCCCCGTCGGTGCTGGCGTTCGTGCGCTTCAACGAGAAATATCCAAAGATCGCGTTGTTGGATGGGCAAGCCGATCGTAAATATGCGTTGGGCAAGGCGGGGACCCACCATTCGCCCTTTGGTGCGTACCTCGCCGCCTGCACGCTCTACGCCACTATCTACAAGCAGACTCCGGTTGGTCTCACCTTCCATGCTGCGTTCGACGCCAAGACCGAAGTCCCGATCGATGTCGCTGACGCTGCTGCTGCGCAGGAGATTGCGTGGCAGGTAGTTCAAGAGTACGAACGGAACTATCCATTGGCGACATCAGGCAAGGCTCCGGCACACTGAGACATAGCGTTGTTTAGCGGGCGTACTTGATCGCGAGCACTTCGACGATGCGTTCGGCCAGGGCGTTGTCGACGCCCAGGCGTTTGCCCATCAGCTCCAGCAGTTTCTCTTCGCCTTCGTCGATGTCGCCTGAAGACATTGCGAGATCGGCGGCGAGTACGAACAGTTTCTTGCGCACCGCCGGACTCTCGATGCCGTCGAGGGCCGCGACCGCCTCGTCGATGCTCTTCTTGCCGCGCAGCAATTGTTGCGAGCTACGCAGCAAATCCTGGAGATTCTTGCCACGGAAATCCGGCACCGTGATCAAGAAGCCCTGCAACGTTGCCAACTCTTCGGCCTGGATGTCGCCATCGGCGGCGATCATGAGCAGCATGCCATAGACCAGCAGTTGTTCGTCGACTGGCTTGCGCGGGGTGGAACCGAACATGCGGGAGAGAAGACCCATAGAGACTCCGTGTAGAAGTGGCTCGTCCGTTTATGGATGTGATGGCGTGGGCAAGGAGGGTGTGGTGGGCGTCGGTTGAGAGCCGCTCCGGTGTAGCACGCGTATGGCATGAATGTGCGTTGAGCGAGTGGACACCGGCACCACGGCCCGCTGCGTGTTCAACGGATCAATCATCACGTAACCCGTGTGCTGTTTCCCAATCATGAGCACCCAATGCGGAACTTGGCCCCAGAGCATGATCTTGGCGATCACCGGTCGGCCGCCGCGTAGCTCGTTATCAATGGCCATGTGTGTTAATGGCGGGAATGCAGTCATGAATGCTCCCTTCGTGCACGTGGTGACTGCACCCCAGACGAGCTGGCCCTGAGCGGTGAAACCATGGTTGGCATTGAGTTCTCGGCACAGCTCGCCTGGTGTGATGTGGAGATCGAATGATGACAGCGTCATCGCCACGCACGAGACGAGGCAACCAGCTGCTGCCATGGTATCGTTGCTGCCACTGATGATCTCGTTGCTCCAAGCCGGATCGTTTTGCAGCCAATAGGGGATGCCAGCGATGGCAGGTATAATTTCGGCAGAGCCACCAGCGGCTGAGATTGGCGGCTCGGGTGCTGCTCGCCTGCGCCAGAGTGAGAGCGCCCCGTAGGCCAGAACGGCAACGCTCAGGCACCCGATGATGATGGTTGAGATCCTCATGTCATTCGTCCTGATTCATCCTGACTATGTGACCTACGTGGTCTGAAGGATCAAGCTCGAACAACTCATGCCGTGCCAGTGCACTTGGCAGATTTTCGGCAAACCTCAATAGCGCAATCCAAGGCAACCGCAGAGGCGCAGAGCTACGCAGAGGTCGCAGAGGGCTGGGGTTAAAAGACATTGCAGTTTCTGGCGCCATTCACCCACAGGGTGACGGCTCAACCGCCACTCTCCTCTGCGATCTCAGCGGCCTCTGCGCCTCTGCGGTTGTCTTGGAGTTTTTCCCAACGCCGGAGTTAGGGTAAATGATAGACGCTGATGCCTTGTTCAGATTCTGGTGGGCAGTGAAGCGCGCTGGTAACACCCATGTGCGCAACGCAGGAGAAAAATTCCTGTACAGAGTCATCTTCATGCTGATATATTCCCCCACACTAAACGAAGGAATGCCATCCATGACTGCTCGCGTTTTTGGTTCCGTCCTTGGCGCTGACACCGGCAAGCCGATCACCACAGCCGTTGTGACTGCGCCGTCGTACTCGGTGACGACAACCAATGGTGCGTACTTTTTTGTGACCCCTGGTGCGGCGACCATCACGGTAACTGCGTCAGCGCCCAACTATGTTTCAAAATCAACCAAGGTAACGGTGGTAAATAGTCAGCAATTACAGCTGAATTTCACGCTGAATCACGTCTAGTCGAGTCATCTACATGCCCGCGATAGAGACGACCAAGGTCGTACGAAAATCAGACGGACGCTCGGCCGCCAAGTCCGATGACGAGATGCCGGCGCAGATTGGTGGCGTGCGCTTGATCAGTCTGCTCGGCGAAGGTGGAATGGGTCGCGTCTATCTCGGTCATCATGCGGTCCTCGATATCGGCGTGGCGGTCAAGCTGCTGCGCGATCAGGGCGGCGACCCGCGGAGATTTTTCAGCGAGGCGCGGCTCGCGGCACGGATCGAACACGAGAACGTCGTGCGCGTGCTGCACGCGGGCGAGGAACTCGGGCATCGCTTTCTGGTCATGGAGTATGTCCTTGGGAAGACCCTCAAAGCACACGTGCGAGAAGTCGGTAAATTGCCGTGGCGTGATGCGGCGGGTTATATCCTGCAGGCGGCACGTGGCCTCGCTGCTGCTCACCGCCAAGGCATCGTCCATCGCGACATTAAGCCAACCAATCTGCTGATCGACAAGCAGGGTCGGGTGAAAGTCGCCGATCTGGGGCTGGCGCATGTCATGTCCAGCGATGCCCAGGGCACGGTTCCGGGCACCGTGTTGGGCACGCCGACCTACATGGCACCGGAACAGACCCGCGATCCGCATAAGGTGACTCCAGCGGCTGACATCTATGCGCTGGGTGTGTGTTTTTATTATCTATGTTCCGCTGAGACGCCGTTTCGCGGGCATGATTCCGCTGACGTGATGATTGCTCATCGCACCGCGCCGATTCCCGATCTGCGCAAGCTGGTACCTGATGTTCCGCCAGCGGTGGCTGGACTGATCGTCCGCATGATGGCCAAAAATCCGACCGACCGTCCAGCTGATGGCGGTGCTGTAGTCGAAGAACTGGAGCGGATCCTTGGTCTGGCGACCGTTTCGACGGCGCCGATCCAGCGGCCCGAATCAGCGCGCTCCGATGCGTCGCGGCGACGAGTATCGCCGTGGATGATTGGCGCATGTGCATTGACGGTTGTCGGTGTGGGGCTGCTGAGTTGGCCGCTGTTCCAGGCAGGCTCAGCAACCAAGGCAGTCGGTGCAGTCTCAGCTGCGTTGCCGCCACCGCCGGTTGCTGCTCCCGCTGGATGGCAGACGCCGCCCCGCGCGGTGTTCGTACTTGCCGATCATCTCCCAGCCGCCGCCATCTCGGCTATAGATGCTGCATGCTTGGCGAGCCATCTATCGTTGGTCGAACGCGAGCGGATCGATGCGTTGGTTCGTGAACAAGATCTGACCAGTGGTGGACGCATTGATCCCGCGACTGCTGGCCGCTTGGGCAAGTTGGTTGGTGGTCATATCGCGCTGTTTGCGAACCTAGTTGACGATCACGTCCAATTACGTTGCGTGGTTGTCGAAACCGGAGAGTTGATTCGCAGCCAGATAGTACTGCCGGCTGAGGTTGGCCGCACGACCAGCGCAAGTATCGACGCGGCAATCGCCGTGATGCCCACCCAGGGCATTACAACGATCGATGGCAATCGGCTGGTAGTCAGCGTCGGCTTCCGCCACGGCGTCCGCGTCGGTGATCGTATGGAGCTGCGGCAGGTGGCCGATGGACCAGTATGTGCCACAGCGGAAGTTACGAGCGTCGAAAGTCAGCGCGCATTCCTGCACAGCGAATCCGGCGTACGGTCTTGCGAGGGTGTACTGGCTCGTACAAGACGGGAATGACCGCGTGGCGTGTTCGTTGGTGCAAGGCAACCGCATTAGCAATCCTGGTAACGCTGGTGTTGAGCAGTTGCGGACAGCGTACAGGAACCGCTGACGAACCGGCTTCTGCTGCGCGCGCCCCGGGCACGATCTCGGTCCCCTTTCGCAATCGCTGGTGGCATTATTACGAGCGCGGTCTGTCGTGGGCGGATGCAGGCGATGACCTTCAGGCGGAACGCGATTTCCGTCAGTGTCTCGCCTTGCGGCAAAGTGACGCGCGCTTGGCGCGGACCTACGGCATGCATTTCGTGCAGTGTTTCGCCCATCGCGAACTCGGCGCTGTGTTGCTACGTCAGGGTCGAACAGATGAGGCCGAACGTGAATTGCGCTTGAGCATCGAGCAGGAGCCGAGTGCCAAGGCGGAGTATCTGTTACAGCGCATTGGCGAACAGCGCGGCAGTGCGCCACCACGAGTGCGCGTCCCGCCGAAGTCTGCGAGTCAACGTACGCAGGTGGATATTGAGCGCGTTACGACTGATGCCGTCAGCGTTGGCATGGTGCATGTGGCCGGTCGTTTCATGGCCAATGCGACCACCGTCTTGTGGGCGGTGAATCGGCAGGGTCAGGCCCAGCGCGTGGTGACGAATCCCAAAGGTGAATTCACGATCGATGCAGATGCTGACGCCGCATTGGCGTTGGGTGACGCTGCTGGCCCTGATCCCCAGCAAGCCGTTGCGATGCCGGTGGCGTCGCCGCACAACATAGCGCCAACGCTTGAGCTCCAGGGTCCCGATGGCGGCATCCCGATTGCCGACGGCCGCGCGTGGTATCGCTGGAACGCAGCGTCGCCAGCGGGCTTGGCGCAGTTGATCGCGACTGACAGCGCTGGCACGGTGCTGGCGCGTTGCGACCTGCATGGTCAGCGGTCGGCGGGAACCATGCGTGTGGATGTTCCTGCAGGTCCGCAAGTGGTGCAATTCACCATCGTGGATACGCTCGGCAAACAGGCGGTCGCCGTGCGGCAGGTTGAATCACGGAGTTCACCACAACAGGATCGCGGATTGCGAGCGGTAGCGATGGCCCTGCCGCTGCAGCCGACGCGTCCAGGTGCGATGCGTCCGGCTGATGATCCGCGTTTGCTATCGGCACTGGTTGAAGACGGACGCTTTCGTTTTGTCGATCTGCGTGCGGACGAGATTCTCACCCGCGAGCTAACCCTGGTTGAGGCCGGTTACGTCGATCGTGTCACGGCAGCAGCTGCTGGTCGCCGATTGGCCTGCCGCTATGTCATCGCTGGCACGATGAATCGCGGCGAACGTGATGCTGAGTGCTTCCTGCGTCTGGTCCACTGTGGCAGCGGACAGGTGATGGCGGTTGCCGATGCATATAGCGAAACCGCTGACGATGCCGCGGTCAATGCACTGGTCGAGGCGGTGACCGGACGACTGCGTCAGGCGTTTCCGGTTGTCGCTGGGGAGATAACTCAGACCGACGAAGCCATCGTCTTTACCGACCGTGCTGGCGGTATCGCGCATGGATTGATGCGTTTGCATGTGTTCGCTCGCATGCCGGAGGCTGGCGAGCTGACGCGGCCAGCCGGAGTCATTGAGTTGAACAAGCAAGCGCCGAGGCAGGGGACACTGATCGAGGGCGTCGTTCCCGCACATGGTTGGGGCGTGAGCGAATGAATCAGGCAACATTAGTTCAGACAATCCAGGCTCTGCGGACGTTCGCCGCCTGGCTGCTGCTGACGCTCGCGGTGGCCGCGGATTGGACCGAGGTCACGTTTGGTGATCAGCCAGTCGCGATTGGCGCTGGCGCGCGTGCGCTTGGCATGGGCGGAGCGTTCACTGCCGTGGCTGACGATGCGACCGCCAGCACCTGGAATCCCGCTGGTCTGGTGCAGTGTGAACGACCCGAGATGTCGTTGTCGCTCGGCGCCTATCGGACCACGATCATTGACGATGACGCGCACAATGATCACAACGCGGTGCAGCCTGATCACATCAGTGCCATGCTGCCGTTTTTTGCCGGCGGCTGCCAACAGGTGGTCGGAGTCTCGTGGCAGCGGCAGTACGACTACACCCGCGAATTCACCGTGCGTCAGGCATCGAGCGTCGACGCAGGATTCTTCATCCTCAGCAGTGATGATCGCGATCACATCACCAAGGACGGGTCGTTGGCCAGCTTGGGGATCAGCTATGCGATCGAACCGTCGCCAGGTTTTGCCATTGGATTGACCGCCAATGTCTGGGGTGATCGCTGGACCGGAGCCAGCCATTACCGGGAGCGTTCGCAGCGGGTTGCGCGGACGACGCTGACCTTTCCTGGGCCGGTTGATTTTACTCAGATCGACACGTTTCTTGGCGATGATCAAACCCGCGTTGCCAGCGGATGGAATGTCGTCGGCGGATGTTGGTGGCAGGCCACTCCCGCGCTGACCGTCGCTCTGACCGTCAAGCCCGGTTACCGACTGCATCTTGAGACGTCCTCCACGTTGCAGCACAGCGTTGATGATGGAATGACGATCACCACGACCGACACCGTCACAGGCAGCGACGTTGATCTGCGGCATCCGCCCAGCGCCACGCTTGGTCTGGCATGGCGTCAGGCCGATCTGCACACCGTGGCGTGCGATGTGACCTGGACCCGCTGGCGTAATTACGCGATTGAGGACTCGGAGGGCCGACACAGTCCGATATTCCGGCTCGCTGAACCGGACGAATTCCCCGATCTCTGGTCGGTGCGCTTTGGCTACGAATATGTCGCCATCTTGCCGCAGGTGGTGCTGGTTCCACGGATCGGCGCTCTGGTTGAGTGGTTGCCAGCGGTCACTGCCGCGCCGTCGCTCTACGCGGTCGATCAAGCTGCGGTGACGCGTGATCGCTGGATCGGTCTCACGGCGGGACTCGGCGTCTGTCAACGCGACACGGTTTGGGATTTTGCCATTCAAGTCCGTCGCGGTGTCGGTGTCGGCGCGGGCCAATTCACCGTCTCGGATCAAACCGCCGATGTGACCATCATCACGGCGCGACTTGGCGTGGCGCAATCGTTCTGACCCGGGAACGCCGATCTCCCGATCGGCCGAGGCCGCCTCCGGCCATACCCCAGAGTCATTGGGGCAAGCGGCTGCCACAACCGGCTTTATATACCGGCTTTCTATTTGAATTAATAGCCATAATATGCCACGTAAGCCATGTCTAGTAAACGTGATACTCGACTATCTCAGAAGCCAAATCAAGCGGCTTTAAGCGATCCATCTCCCTACCACCAGATTGCCTCCATGCACCCGCTTTTGCCGACCTCGGACGGCGCTTGGACGGATGCGTGCTCGGAGGTGCTGATCGCTGCGACGCGGCTGCAGGAACAGTTGCCGCCGCCGACCAGGCAGGCGCTCGCGAAACTGCTCGCGCACATGAATTGCTACTACTCGAATCTGATCGAGGGACACAAAACCTATCCCGATGAGGTCGAGCAGGCGGTCCAGGCCGGAGCCGCGTCGACGAAAGCCAATGATCGCCAGCGCGTGCTGGTTCTCGAAGCCTTGGCGCACATCCAGGCCCAGTCCGAGATCCACGCGCGACTGCGCAGCGACGCGGCGTGGGATCCGGTGTCACCAGACGCGCTCGCCTGGATGCATCGCATCTTCTATACCAACATGCCGAAGGGTGATCGTTGGACGGAGACGCGCACCGGTTCGCAGCGCATAGCCATCGTCCCTGGAGCATGGCGTGATCAGCCGGTGCTGGTTGGCAGCCACGTTCCACCGGCTACGACCGCGCTGCCAGCGTTCCTTGAACGCTTTGCCGAAGCGTACTCCGGTTGCATCAAGGCGAATCCGGACGTGATCGCCAAGATCACGGCCAGTCATCACCGCTTCGCCTGGATCCATCCGTTCATCGACGGCAACGGTCGTGTCGCCCGGCTGTTGACCGACGCGCTGGTCGAACGCAGTGGTCTTGGTGCGGATGGTCTGTGGTGCGTTGGTCGCGGTTTTTCCCGACAGCTTGAGCGTTATCGTGAACTGTTGGCGGCGGCTGACGGCGAACGCCACAGCGATACCGACGGTCGTGGTCCACGGACCCAGGCCGGACTCGACCGTTGGTGCGCGTTCGTGGTTGAGGTGATGCTCGATCAGATTCGCTTTATGCACGACCTCGTCCGCCCGGCGCATCTGCGCGAGCGGATTCTGACTTGGGCTGAACGCGAGGCGGGCCGTGACCGCTTGCATCCGCGCGCTGGTCGCCTCATCGCCGAGGTTGTGCTGACGGGATCGCTCAGTCGCAGCGAAGCGGTGGACATGCTGCGCCTCACCGATCGTTATGGTCGCGAACAAATTCGCATCCTGATTGAGCAAGGCTACCTCAGCGCTGGTGAACGCGAACCATTGCGTCCACTGTTTCCACTCCATGTCGTTCCGTGGTGGTTCCCCGATTTGTTCCCAGGTGATGTCGAGCAGCGATTGTCGGGGCCACGATGACCGGAGCTATGCCCATGGATGACCGACAAATCCGCGACAAACTCGCAAAAATAAAAGCGCTGTTTACCGGCGCGACGACGACGGGCGAGCGTCAGGCAGCGCAGGCTGCGATCGATCGGCTGCGTCAACGCCTCGGCCCTGAACCGGTACGAAGCGAGCCAGCGGTCGAGTTCCGGTTTTCCCTCGCCAATGCCTGGTCACTGCGGCTGTTCCTGGCGCTCTGCCGCTCGCTGGATTTGCGGCCGTATCGGTATCCACGCATGCGCCGTACCTCGGTGTGTGTCCGCGTCACGCGCACGCAACTTGATCAAGAGCTGTGGCCCGAATTCAAGGAGATGAACGCGGTGTTGACTCAGTATCTCAGTGAACTGGCCGACCGCGTCATCGCTGACTGTATTAATCCAGACGCGTCAGATGCCGAGGTGGTTGCTGGTTTGCCTGGACCGTCCGCGGGTCCGGAGTTGAGCGACTAGCGGGCTTCGACCACACGGACTGGCCTGCTCACGGTAATCGCCGAGCCATCGGCAACGAAGGCTGAATCAGGCGTACGGGTCAGCACCTGACCCCACGGAGAACCGTAGGCTTCCTCAAGGTCGGCATCTATGCTGACGGCATCTGCCGCACGAATCCGCCACGGCGGATGTTCAACGCGATACGCGATGGTGCTGCCGTCACGCTGCTTAGTCCAACCCCAATAGTGTTCGGCGATCCAACCATCCCGGCTTGCGGGATCGGGCAAAAACGGATCACCGTGCATGACCATGCGGAGTCGATTCCATCGTGAGGTACGCCAGCCGTAGGTGACGGCATGTGTTTCAATCGTGCTGGTCATGGGCAAAGCTTGATATGGCTCGTTGTACCACGTGCGCGCAACCCAGGCGATCGCTCGGCGTGGAACCAACTCCCGGATGAAGCTCACGCCGCGCTCCCAACCCGTCGCGGTTTTGCGGCGGAGGTAGAAGCGGAGGTTTACCTCGTCGAAGTTGCGATGTCCGGGGATGGGCCAGCCCAGTACGCGCGTGTCGAGGAAGCGAAAGCCAACCAAGCTGACATACGTCTGCTGCTCATGCGTGTCGAGTTCAGTCCCTGCTGGGATCACGTCGCGCAGCAGTGCGGGATCAACGATCCACGATGCCATCGCCAAATGCTGCCAACGGGCGCTCAGGAAAATACCGCGTGAGGTGGTCATGACGTCGGCGGTTTCAGTCCACAGACATGCGACACCTGATGGCGATTGCGCGCGAACCAGCGGTAGGCGAGATCAAACAACCAACGTCCAGGTGGAATCACCACGACACACCAGATCGGAAATCCCCACCAGCGGCGGCGCAGCACCCAGCGATACGCATCCGCACCACGCACCAGTCGGCCGTCCGTGAACAGGATGTGAATATCGCGCATCAACGCCTCAGCGCTGATATCACCACGACTTGCGACCCACGGCTCTTGCAGCGCAGCAGTGGCGAGTCCCAGCCGCGTAAACGTCGGCGACCACCACGGCACCCAGCGCGAGCAGATCCCGCACGAGGCATCGTACAGCACCCAGCCGATCGGCGTCACGGTGTCGCTGGCGTTTGCCATGGATCACTCGCCTTCGGTTTGCCCAGGGGTTCGTAGAGCGGAACGCAATCATCTTTGCCCTTGACGCCATCGTCATCGACGCCGTCTTTCAGCAAATAGAAACCAATCAGTTTGCCATTGCGCATGACTTTGCGGACAGTCGCGCCACTGGGATCGGTGGGATCAATCGGCCAAGGTGTGCCACGTAGTTCGGCGGCGAGCACGCGAAGGGTTGTGTCGGCGGTGGCCCAATTGAGACACACCATGGAGCACGCGGGTGCAAGCATGCCGAGTAACCGATTGCGCGGATCCCAGGAATTCATCACACGTTTGTTCACGGCATCTTCGAGGCGGGACATGGCGGTGATGCGGTCGCGTGCTGTGGTATTCGATGTCCAGGCCTCAATCATATCCAAGTCAAATGTAAGGATTGCTTCGCGCCCAGCGCGGGAAAAGAACCGATCAATGAGTGATGGCATAACGACCGAGGACGAGAAGACCGGTTTCCCCTTATGAGAACTGATGGATAGCGCTTTTACCGTCAGGAATTCCCCTTCCCATGCTGATCGTGTGACGGATTCAAGCCACGCCCGTGCGCGGTCAGCTTGGTTGGCAAGTGTTTCGCGGTCGATACCGGGATCGTGCAGGCGCCGAATGATTCCCTGACTCCAGATGCTGAGACGGGAGACGGTGACTAACTGGCTTAGCAACAGGCGTGGATGTTCGGCAACGATGGCAGCTAGGCTTGCATTTGCCTCGTCTGCCACCTGGTCAGGGGGAATCAGCGACATGCGTTCTGCGTACCATCGTGTCAGTGATCTGCCGCGAGTGATGTTTGGTAGGTCGGTATCAAAACTGTAAGAGGTATAGATTGTTACGGAGTTTGGCTGAAGTTGGTTACACAACTTGTGGATCTCGGAGATGTCAGCGGCCGATTGGGCTGCGTGATGTTGTATGAGTTCTGCTGGTACGGGCACGCCTGGCTTCATAAGGGGCCATTCATCATAACTCTTTACTGCTTCGGCCAACTGATGCAGCCGTTGCCAATCCCGTCGAACGTCCGGCGGCGACTGTTTCAGCCCCAGCTTTTCCCACGTCGTCGGCACCCCCATCGCCGTCGCCCGTGCGTCGATTGCGACTAGATCACCGTCGCTTTGGAACCAGATCATGAAGAAGGTTGCTAAGACGAGGAGCGTCGCGATCGCAATGTGCCACCAACGCAGGCGAAATCGCGGCCGGGGTTCGTCGGTCATGGTGGACACGATATGCGGAACGCAGCGGCGATCTACGGTCGAACGTAGCGCCGGATGTATCCCAATGCTGTCAACCTAAGGGGTCCATCTGTTGTTGTGAGCCGCCAAGGCGCCAGGGACGCCAAGAAAACTGGGCTCCAGACGCCGCTGCGTTAAAAAAACCAGCCCCCTTGGCGATCTTGGCGCCTTGGCGGCTCACAAAGTTGTGGTCGAACGCCTAGGTTAACGGCATTAGATTGAAGTCGGCGCTACGGACCCCGCGCCTTTTATCGCGCGTAGACCTGTCCACCATCGACCACCAGCACCTGTCCGGTCACACAGCGCGCGCTGTCAGACAACAGAAACACAGCGGCGTTGGCGATGTCGGTCGGCTTGATGTCGCGCTTCAGTGCAGTCAGGCCGATGTAATAGGGGATCACTTCGTCGGGCGTGATGCCCTTCTTCTTGGCGGCCTCGGCGATGTAGGCCGGGTTCCAGATCTTCGAGCCTTCAAAGACGTTGCCGGGGGCAATGCAATTGACGCGGATACCGGCGGGGCCGAGCTCCAGCGCCCAGCCGCGTGCGAGGTGGAGTTCGCCAGCTTTGGTTGCGTTGTAGGCGCTGTTGTTCTTCGATGGTTCAAGACCGCTCTTCGAAGACAGCAGCACCATCGCGCCGCCGCTGTTTTGTTTCTTGAAGATGCGCGTCGCTTCGCGGCCGCACAGGAAGTAGCCGGTCAGGTTGATGTCGAGGGCGAACTTCCACTTGTCGAGCGGCGTGTCTTCGAGTGGTGATGCTGGCGCAACGCCGGCGGCGCAGACCAGTCCATCGAGGCGACCGAAGCGCGCGACTCCGGCGGCGAAGCCTTGCTGCACGCTCGCCTCATCGGTCACGTTCATCTTGGTCATGCATGCCCGCGCACCCATCTCGGCTGCGACGATCTTTAGTCCGGCTTCATCGATGTCGGCGAGGACGAGATTCGCACCGGCTAGATGCAGCCCGCGCGCGATGCCAAGTCCGAGGCCGCTGGCAGCGCCAGTGACCAGGATGGTCTTGCCATCGAGGGGCAGACCGGGGAGGGGAGTCGGGGCGGGTTCGTTGCTCATGGCGGGGCGCACGCTACCGGGCGGGCGGTGGCGGCAATGGCGCAGCCTTCGCCACCCAGGCTCTGAACACCCCCGTCAACAATGCTCCCGTCAGCATCTGCAATACGTGATAAAGCGCGATCGGCAGGGTCATCAACGACAGCATTGGATCGGCGGCAAACATCGTACCGATCAAGGGAATGCCCAGGGCGGCGGTCTTTTGGTTGGCGGTTATCATCATGGCGACGCGATCTCCGCGTTCGCGCGAGGCCAGCGGCGCAATGAGCCAAATGCTGAGCCACAGCAGTAGATGCAGCATGCACACAGCAATGGCAACGGGCGTGATGCCGGAGCCCAAACCGCGATGGGCAATGTCGCTGAAAATGGTGAGGACAACGACCAGGAGCAGACAGCCACTAGTTATGGAGATGCGAAATTTATTGGCGTCCAAGGCTGCGGCCCAACGTAGCCGGAGTATTTGTCCGAGCACGGCCGGCAGTACGGCGATCACGATGAGCAATTGAATCACGTCCATGACCGGAGTTGTGCCCTCGCGCCCAATGCAGAGCAGGATGAGCAGCGGTGTCAGGACAACGCCGATGAGATTGCTGAGCACGGAATTGATCAGCGTGATCGCTTCGTTTCCATCGGACTGACCAGTCACGGCCACGCAGGAACCGATCGTCGTTGGCAGGCAACCGAGGACGATGATCCCGATTGCTGCAGCCGGTGGCAGTCCGAGTGGCTGGGCGATCCACACGATGCCGCAGGCGAGTGCGGGAGCGATGACGAACGTCACGCATTGAATGGCGAGGTGTGGCTTCCAAGCGCGGATCGCCTGACCCAGACGTGCACCAGGCAGCGAGAGCCCAGCGCAGAGAAAGACCCCGGCGATGCAGAGCTTCTGCGTGAGTTTGTCGAGATGCAGAAATCCACCGTCGCGCCCAAGGTCCGGCCATGTCATAGCAACGGCGAGAACCACCAGATAGCCGAGGATGAACCAATGCTGGCGCAACAAACGCTTCATCATGCGCCGGACGGTAGAAATCGGGTCCCTGACGCAACGCCAGCCGCAGCTTGCTGGTTGGATAAAACCAGCTGGAATGCCGCCCATGCCTAAGGATCAGCTTCGCCGCGGCCGCGCTCTGCCTCACGCCACCCTCGGTCGGCGCCGCGCGACTCCGTTCACGTACGCCCCGCGTCTGTTGGAAGCCGTGCCGCTACCAGTCGGTCGACAATTCGCGCAGCCCGGACTGTGGGTGTGCCTGCGCTGTCTGCGTTTCACCAGCTTGTGCCCGGTGACCGGTCAGCCCGACTGGGCGACGATCACGGTGAACTACATTCCTGATGCGAAGCTCGTCGAAAGCAAATCGCTCAAGGAATACCTGACCAGCTTCCGCAATCACGGCGACTTCCACGAAGACGTCGTTCGCATCATTTGCGATGACTTGGTCAAACTGATGTCGCCGCGTTACCTCGAAGTGGTCGGTCGCTTCGACACCCGTGGCTCAATTGCGATCTGGCCGTTTGTGCAATACGCCCGTGCCGATGACGCCGATGCCGAGGACATTCGTCTGCATCGTTTGCGTAACTTTGCGCCGGGATTATACGATGGCCGCGAGCCGTCGGCGGAATGAACGCGCACGCTGGCGCGGCTTGCACGATAACGGTTGAGTCGTCGGCTTTAATCTCTGACTACGCCCGCGTTCCAATCGCATTCGACGTAGAACGTGTGCTTGATGTCGTCGAGTCTGCGGAAGCTCCTGGCGAGTGGACGCTGGAAGAACGTCAGATCGCCGTTCCGTATCGAAAAGACTACGATGCGATTCCTGGGAATGGACCGCTCGGGTGGGAAAGCCAGTTCGATGTATCGCGATGGCAGTTGTTTGCCGCTCGTGTGGGAGATCGGTTGGTTGGTGGTGCGGTAGTTATTCATCAGGTGCCGGGCATAGAGATGCTCGAAGGTCGAGACGACCTCGCTGTGCTGTGGGATCTGCGCGTAGCCCAGGAGCTGCGTGGCCAGGGGATCGGAGCTGCACTTCTGCATGCTGCCTGTCAGTGGTCGATCGAACACGGCGCGAACGTGTTAAAGGTCGAAACGCAGCAGATCAACGTGTCAGCCTGTCGATTCTACGCAGCCCAGGGGTTCCGTTTGGGCGCAGTCAACCGCAACGCCTATCCGGCGTTTCCGGCCGAGATCCAATTGCTCTGGTACAAAGACCTGATTCATCAATAGCAAACGATGACGCAGACTAGACTGTTCTAACCCCTCGAAATCTGCGTAAATCTGCGCAATTTGTGGATAACTCCTGCGAAGTTTTGTGGATGTTGATTCGCCGCCTTCAGCCATAGCGTGCCACTCCACCACGGAGATCAGCGTCATGAGTAAGCCCACCGTCTCAATCGTCATGGGATCCGACAGCGATCTACCCGTGATGACCAAGTGCCTGGACGTTCTGGAGAAATTCCAAGTCCCGTACGAAATCACCGTCTGTTCGGCGCATCGCACGCCGGATGCTGCTGCTGAACTGGCTAAGGGCGGCGAAGCGCGCGGCATCCGCGTGTTCATCGCGGCAGCCGGTGGCGCAGCGCACCTCGGTGGCGTGATCGCGGCGCACACGATTCTGCCGGTGCTCGCGGTGCCGATCGCTTCGACACCTCTGGCCGGCTTTGACAGTTTGCTTGCGATGGTGCAGATGCCGCCGGGTATTCCGGTCGGCACGCTCGCGGTTGGCGAATACGGCGCGACCAACGCCGGTATTCTTGCAACGCAGATTCTTGCTGGCTCGGACAAAGTGCTGGCTGAACGCCTGCACAAGTACAAAGCCGAGATGGTGACCAAGGTGCAGGAGAAGAACGCGCAGATGGTGGCGTCGCTCAAACAGCGCAAGGCGAAGTAATTGGCCGATTCGATCGTTCTTGGCATCGACCTCGGCACGAGCGGTGTGCGCGTCTGTGCGATTGATGGCGCAGAGGCAGTCGTTGGTTCAAGCTCGACAGCGTTGCCGCCGCCGCGTCAGCTGGGGGCTGCGATCGAACAGGATCCGGAACTGTGGTGGCGAGCCGTCGTTGAAACGATGACCACACTCGGACGTTCGCTGGATCTCTCGCGCGTCAGTCGCATCGCAGTCGATGGAACGTCGGGCACGCTGTTGTTAGTCGATGATGCGGGCCAGCCGTGTTCAGCCGGACTGATGTACAACGACTCGCGTGCGGCGCGGCAGGCGCTCGATATTGCGGAAGTAGCCCCAGCCGAAAGCGGCGCACACGGACCAAGCGCCGCGCTCGCCAAGTTGATGCATCTGCGGCATGAAGGCATCGGCGCGCACGCGTTGCACGCGATGCATCAAGCCGATTGGATTGCCGGCCGCCTAGCCGGTCGCTTTGGGATCAGCGATGAGAACAACGCATTGAAACTGGGCTACGATCCGGTCACGCGGATGTGGCCGAGTTGGATCGACGAACTGCATGTACCGCGTGCGTTGTTGCCGCAGGTTGTCGTGCCGGGAAGTCTGATTGGGCATATTCAGCTGGCTATTGCCGCGCAAATTGGTCTACCGACGACAGTTGAGATTCGTGCCGGAACCACTGACGGTGTGGCATCGTTCCTAGCGACTCGCGCGGCGGATCCTGGCGATGCGGTGACTTCACTTGGCACGACGCTGGTGGTGAAGCTGTTGTCGGACCGGCCAATCTTTGCAGCCAATCAGGGCATCTATTCCCATCGCCTCGGTGATCGCTGGTTGGCCGGTGGCGCGTCGAACAGCGGTGGCGCTGCGCTGCTGGCGCACTTTACCGCCGAGCGTATGGCTGAACTGACGCCGCAGCTCAATCCCGCCAAGTCCACCGGCCTCGACTATTATCCGCTGCCCAAACCCGGCGAGCGTTTCCCGATTGCCGATCTGACGTTGGCTCCACGTGTGTCGCCACGACCAGCCGATGACGTTCAATTTTTCCAAGGGCTGCTCGAAGGTATTGCCGCAATCGAAGCGCGCGCGTACGCCCAACTGCGTGTGCTGGGTGCGCCAGCATTGCGCCGTGTCATCAGCATCGGCGGTGGAGCGCGCAACACTGCGTGGACGACGATTCGTCAACGAGCGTTGGGTGTACCGGTAACAGGTGCGACGCGTACCGAAGCCAGTTTCGGAACCGCGCTGCTTGCACTGCATGGGGGGCCACCGTGATGCAAACAACGGCGATCACCAATCTACGCGATATAGCCCAGCGTTTCGATCATGTGTTGCTGGACCAATGGGGCACGTTGCACGAAGGCAAGGCGGTGTTCCCGGCGGCGCGTGCGTGCGTCAACGCGCTGCGCGCTGTGGGCAAGCGCGTG
>CAZZAM010000007.1:0-100809 GCA_964652775.1 uncultured candidatus Brocadiaceae bacterium
TCTTCGAATTGCGGCGTTGATGTCTATCGCAGTGCGGCGATGCGTGCAGCGGCGAATCCAGCGCCGAATCCATTATCGATGTTGACCACAGTTACACCCGGCGCGCAGCTGCACAGCATCGCGCAGAGCGCGGTCTCGCCGCCACGTGCGGCGCCGTAACCAACCGAGGTCGGGACGGCAATAATTGGCGCGGCGACGAGGCCGCCGACGACTGATGGCAAAGCGCCCTCAAAACCAGCGACGACAATCACCGCACGACAGCGGCGCAGCGCGGCCAGATGGCGAGCAAGCCGATGAATACCGCTGACGCCACAGTCAGCAAAGCGGTGCACGCGACAGCCGCGCATACGCGCGGTCAACTCAGCCTCTTCGGCAACCGGCTCGTCGCTGGTGCCGGCCGAGACCACGGCGATCGGTCCGCGCGTTGGCTTGGGCATGCCGACTGTGAAGCATCCAGAGCGCGTGTGGGCGGTGCCGCGTGGAAACGCTGTGCGCAACGCGGTGAGTTGCGACTCGCGACAGCGCGTGATCAAGACTTTGCCGTGGGCGGCGGTCAGGTGTTGCGCAGCGCGAACGCATTCCGCGTCGGTTTTACCGGCGGCATAGACCACCTCCGGGAAACCGAGACGGCGATCGCGATGCAGATCAAGGTCCAAGCTCATGCTGAACGCTCTTGTGCCGCAAGCAGTCGATTGAAGCCGCCGCTGGCCAGTCCCGCGAGATCGAGCGTCGCATTGGCGTAGCCGATGCGCGCCAAGCCCTCGACGATGGCTCGTCGTTGTGCGAGTGCGCGCGGCAGATCGTCTTCGGGCACCTCGATGCGACAGAGCCAGCCGCGCGCGCCGCCATTGGCTCCTGCGCCAATCTGGTGATGTCTGGCGCGACACGTTCGTAGTCCAAGTGAACGCAGCAGTACTTCGGCTGCTTCGATCATGCGTACCGCCTCGGGCGTGACCGCCTCGCCATACGGTACGCGCGAACTCAAACAGGGCTCGGCAGGTCGATCCCAGGTCGGCAAGCCAAGCGCGCGTGAGCGCTCACGGATGTCGGCTTTGGTCATTCCCGCTTCGGCCAAGGGAAACGTCGCTCCGCGTTCATTGGCAGCGCGCATGCCTGGCCGCCAATCCGCGAGATCATCGGTGATCGCGCCAATCCACAGTTCGGACCCGGCTTCAGCGCGCGCACCCAACATGCGCATGACGCCAAGCAGGGCGGCCTTGCAGTGGTAGCAGCGTTGGCCGTCGTTGGCGGTGTAGGCCGGATCACTGAACTCATCGGTGGGCACGATGTGATGGACGATGTTGCGGCTGGCACAGAAGGCCTGTGCTTCCGCCAGGGTTGCGCGCGCCAGCGAGGGACTGTCGGCGGTCAGCGCGGCGACCCGCGAGCCTAATTCCGCATGCGCCACGGCGAGCAAATACGTCGAGTCCACACCGCCGGAAAATCCTATCAGGGCCGAGGTGGCCAAACGCACGCGTTCGCGCAGCGCAGATTCCTTAGCAGCAGCAGTGGTCATGGCGCGCAGGTTATGATACGATCCGCGCGAGCCAGCCTACATCCGCGCTCAGCCGCCGGGGCGCTTCCAGGTCGGGCTCTGGGCTGCGGACGAACCAGGCGTTGGCTTTGCTGCGGCTGCGCCCGGGGCGGCTGCCGGAGCCGCGGGTTTATCGCCTGGCGGCTTTTCCTTTTCGTCTTTCGCGGCCTTCTCGGCCTTTTCTTCCTTGGCCTTTTGCTCAAGCAACGCGTCCATGTCGTGGCCAAGACCCTTCATGCGCTTGGAGATGTCCTCCTTGTCCATTGAGCGGTCATAGGCCTCGACTGGTTCGACCTTGTCTTCCTTCACCAAACGCTCAAGCGAGTCATTCATGAGCTGCATGCCGTACTTGGCGCCGGTCTGCATCGCGGAGGGAATCTGGAAGGTCTTGCCTTCGCGGATCAGCGAGGCGATGCCCGAGGTGACGAAGAGGATTTCCAGCGCGGCGCAGCGGCCGCCACCTTTTTTCTTCAGGAGGTTCTGCGCCACAACACCACGCAACGATCCGGCGAGCATCAGACGAATCTGTTCCTGTTCATCGGCCGGGAACTGGTTGATCACGCGGTCAACCGTGCTGGCCGCACTGCTGGTGTGCAGCGTTCCAAACACCAAGTGGCCGGTCTCGGCGGTTTCGATCGCGATGCGTGTCGTCTCAAGATCGCGCATTTCGCCGACGAGAACGATGTCAGGGTCTTCACGCAGGGCGGCACGCAGCGCCGCCGCGAAGCTCTTGGTGTGGTTGTGGACCTCGCGTTGGTTGACGAGACACTTCTTGGCCGGGTGAACGAATTCGACCGGATCTTCGATGGTGATGATGTGCTCTTTGCGGGTGTTGTTCAGGTGATCAACCATCGCCGCAAGGGTGGTGGATTTGCCCGAGCCGGTCGGGCCGGTGACCAGCACCAGGCCCTTTTTGAATTCGCACAAGCGCATGACGCCCGGCGGCAAGCCAAGCTGTTCGGCCGAGAGGATCTTGTCGGGAATGCGCCGGAACACCGCGCCGATGCCGTAGCGATCGCGGAAGAAGTTGCAGCGGAAGCGACCACAGCCCTCAAGGGCATAGGCGAAGTCGGCGTCGTTAGTTTCTTCAAATTGCTTCCGGTTTCGCTCCGGCGTGATCTCCATCAAGATCTGGGTGAGCTGCTCGGCGGTCAGCTTGGGCGCACCGGGCAGCGGCACCATGTCGCCCGAGGCGCGCACCATCGGCACGTGCTCTGATGTCATGTGCAAGTCCGAGGCCTTTTGCTCGGTCATGATCTTGAACAGGTTGTCGATCCAGGGCATAGCGGGTTCTCCGGCGGGGACTTAAACTAGCGCCGACACCCGGCCAAGGCAATCGCAGTCAGCTGTGGCGTTCTTCTCTCGCCACGTGCACCCGGGGACGCCCTTCTCTCGCCACACGTATCCCAGAGTAACCCGGGCGCCGAGTGATGTTGGCGGCATACAATGGGCGTAGCCCATGCCGCCACGATTTCGGAGCGCAGCGACGAAATCGAATCGCGACAAAGCCCGAGGGGGGTGGGGGACAACGTCCCCCACAACAAAAGCCCTATTCAACGATGCGCGACCACGCACCGACGCCGGAGGCAGTGACACCGAAGGGCGTGAACGGCGGTGTGCCGGCTTCGGTCATCAGGTCGTAGTTGAAGTCCATGTTGCGCGCTGGTGGCCCCTGGACCGAACCGATCTGGCCGCCCCACTGGCTTTGCGTTAGCGTGGGTGAAAAGCCATACCACGAACTGTAGTTGGCCAGCCACACGGTATCGCGTGCTGGAAGTCCAGTATTGGAAATGAATCCGAACGGCGTCTGACCATAGGTTTTTGGTGAGTCGAGCAGGAAGGCCGAGCAATAGCGCCGGCTGTCCATAACCACCAAGCTGCCGAGGAAGTTCATGTCCTTGCCGACCCAGTCTTCCAGATACAGCATGGTGTTGATGAAGGCGGAAGACTCACCTTGGCGAATGCTCTCACGCGTGGTGGGTTGGTTGTGGGTCAGGATTGAGGCGTAGTAACTTGTGGAGGAGGCCGCTGGCAGCAACTTCCCAGACGAGCCCTGATTCATGGCAAGCGTGCCTCCGCCGGTAACCGTCCAGGTGTGTGGCTGTGCGTGCGTGCCAGAGAGGACCAGTCCCTCTTCTTTATACTTGGAGTCGGTCCACGCATTCGACAGCAGGGTGACGGCATCGCCCATAACCGCGAGCGGAGTCAGCTTTTGTGGTGTTCCACCTTGATAATTCACGGTGAAAGCCGTGGTGTTGAGGTCGCCTTGGAGGAACAACTGATTCGGAGTCGCGATGGTTGTCTTACTGGCACCGAAGGCGTCGGTCCCGGTTAGGCCCCAATTAATCTGACTGCCATTGACGATACGCACGCCCTGAATGAATTGCTGTGGTCGGAAAGCGGGATCTTGGACCAGGGTATCATAGGGCTGCATCGCCGAGCGATTTGCGGCGTCGATGTTCGGATAGGCGGATATCAAACTGGCCATGTCATCGGTGGTGTTCGGCAGATGGTGATTCCACGGATTGACCAGCCCGGGAGTTGGATTGGTGGGATAACGATTGGTGCGTACCAGATAGAAGAGCCCATTGAAGCGTGTCCTCAGCAGGTCGGTGCCGTTTGTCACCACGGGTGCCGCGCCGGCTCCCGCACCCAGGAAGACGTCGGCGACGGCGTCGTTGAGCGTACGCGTCCTGAGGTATTCTTGCACGGCGCTCAGATTTAATGTCAGCAGAGTTGTTTTGCTCAACCAGGAACGAACAGTGGTGATGTCGTCGTTGAAGCCAACCGGCACGACGTCTTTCTGGATCGTATGCGCCGTATCCCACCAGCGCGATTGGCTCCAGAACTCGCGTGGGTTGTAGATCCAGTCTTCGCTCGCGCTGCTTTCTCCGGTAGTTGGTGAACTCCAGGTGAAGAAGTCCTCGGTGATATCAAGCGGTCCGAAGAACACCTGGTATTGACTGGCCAGATAGCGCGCCGACGCACTGACGCCACCACCTGCCGCCTCCCAGTCGTTCTTGTCGATGGTGGTGAAGTCCTGCACCAGCGGATCGATCGCGCTGACTGATGTGGAGATTGAAATATTGCTGGCGATCAACGAGGTGGCATTCGCGAGGGTGTTCGACAACGAGTACACGAAGCTTCCGCTGGGATAGCCAGGCAGCTGGCAGCCGATCACATACGGATTGATGTCGAGGCCGGCGTCATAATTGCGGGTGACGTTGATGCGGGTTGCGTCAACGACGGTGTCGATGCGCACGCGCTCAGTATACTGCCGGTTGCCGGTGGTTGTGGCGGCGTTGCCCAGGGTGACAACGTCCCCCGTTTTCATGCCGGCGGTGGACGTCACCGTCCAGGTTTGATTGAGCGTGGCTGGAATGTCGTCGCCGGAGACGGGCACGTTCGCGGCGATCTTGGTCCAGTACCGTGGCCCACCCTGTTCACACAACGACAGCTGCATGTTGGGTCCGAGGTACGTTGTGCGGAGCAGTTTCACGTCGACCGTGGTCGCCGCGATCGCGGGCGCGGCGGTTCCCTGTTGGCCGCGCATGATGCCGACCGTGGTTCCGACGACGCTGGTGACGTAGCCAAGTTCGCTGGTGCCGATCTGCACCATGTCGTTTGGTGCGAAAGTTGCGGCAAGGGCAGCGCTCGGAAACACGAAGCTGCCGACCGTATTCGCGGCAGCGGCGCTGGTCATGCTCGCGGTCGTGACGACGGGGAGATCAAACCAGGGATCGATGTTCAGCCGAACCTCGCCGCCAGTGCCGTCGGCATTGCGGGTGAGTGGGGTGAACGAGCTGGAGCTACCATTGCGCCACAGGAAGCGCAACTCGGGCAATCCGGTTGTGGCGTTGGTGGCTTTCTCGATGCGCAGCCAGAGGTCAGCCGAGCCAAAGGGAGGACATTGCGGAACCGCGCCAACCGGCTGATCGTCAGTCCAACGCATATTGGCCACCGGCGTAACGGTTGCGCCCGCGGTGGTATTGACCTTCCCCGGTGTTGTTCCGCTGGAAGCGGTGGCCATGCCGCTGGCCGGCAACGCAGTGAGCAACGTTGTCGGACCCGTGTTCGTCGGCACCGCTGGCGTGGCCGGTGGATGCCAACAATCGGGCTGGAAGCCGCCAGACAGGGGCGGAAGGACCGGCGGTGCCGTGCTGCCCCACGGTTGGTACGCGCGTGCGCCGCCCCAGAACCAGCCGGCATTGATCGTGCCATAGTCGGTCGGGTTGATGTTACCTCCGGCGGTGATGAAGCTGTTGACGTCGAATGCGGCCAACTTGGTCCGACTGAGGGTGAACGTGCGCAGATTGGGACGAATCACGACGATGCCGTTGTTGTGGGCAACAGGAGTGGACAAGACTCCACGCGACACCGTCACCTGATTGGTGGCCGAGTCGATCGCCGTAATGCGCACAAGTTCGAAGGGCAGGCCCAATCCGGAGCCAGGATTCGGGCCAGTGGAGCCGATGTTTTCTAGGCGCAGCAGATCCCCAACAATCAAGGTGCCGGTCTCACTGAGGTTGAGAACTGTATCGGTGGCCAGGACAGCTGCTGTTAGGGTACCCGGTGACGCGGCGATGAGATCGGTGTTGTTGCCCACGGCGGAACTGGTGGCGTGCGTGGCGTTCACGGTGCCCAGTTTTCCGCGTGCGAGCTGGACCGAGTGTGTGTTGCCGACTCGCGGATTTGGATCAACGCGAACGATGCTGCCGGCGACAACCTGCATCCACTCATCTTGCAGAAACACGTATTCGTTGTCACGCATGGCCCACGCATCTTTCACCTTCACAGTGACGGGATCAGCGGTGGTGCTAATGGGCGAGGGGAAGAGATTGGTTACTTCGCCATAGACTGAGGGAACGCCAGGTGGTGTGGCGGCGCTTGGGGAGGCATAGGTGATTGGCGATACATTGACGCCGTACGGATCGGTGGTGACCGCGGTAAAGGTGCGCCCAGGATAGGCCTTTTCCAAGAAGGTCTTCTCTTCTGCTGCGGTCATCACGCCCATGTCCGTGCTGCCCTGGAAGAGGTGAGGTCGAGTGTCGATGGGACTGGTCAGGTAAAAGAAATGGTCTTGCGTGTACACCATGTCTGGCCCGGGCGCAATTGGGCCATCCAAGGTAGAATCGATATAATTTCCGCCGTTTCCGAGCCGGGCGCCGCTGGTACCCGTTGCCGTGCGGTACAAGGTGATGCCGCCAATGGGCGTGGTCGTGCCCGTGGAAAGCCAGCTTCCAGTTGAACCAACACCCCCCTCCCAGCCGGGGTTTGATCCGTTCGCGCCACCACCGGAACCGTGCGGACCGGTGGTTTGTACAGCAAGCCCCAGGCCTCCGGTGCTACGTTGGTAGAACAACAGCGGATGTGAACTGAGAGAGTCTGTGTCCGCGCCGGCGTAGTTGAACGGAGCCGAGCCAATCGGCAGGTCGCGCTTGATCGACTCGGGATCGAGCACGAAATTCCACGCACGACCGCGGCTGACGCGAACCGTGGATTTGGGCAGGAGATACGACCGCGCCGTGAATGGTCCGGTGTAGACCTTATCAACGGTGCCCTCAGCGATATTTCCCGTGGTAACGTTGGTGAACTTTTGCATTTTCAAAATAGCGGCGTCGCCGGTGCCAGAGCCGCGGTTGGGTCCAAACACATCGCCCAAGGTGCTCGGATTATAATACGGGGTCGTCGTGTCGCCCAAATTCGTGGTAACGGCACCGCCGTCCAGCGGACCCAGGGGAATGATTTTCCCAACCCGGGTGACCGTCGAGTCATCGTCGAGGACACCAGCACGATAGGCTGGCGTCAGAGCAATGTCTTCACCGGGATCGTACACGCCGTTAGCGTTGAGGTCTTCGTTGTACATTTCGCCATTGATGGTGTAGCGATAGGGCAGTCCGCTGTCGCCGGGATCACTGGTCGCGGTGTTTTCCGCGGAGCCGCAAAACGACTTCGAGCCCTGACCCTTTCCGGTGCCGGAGCGCTCGCCGCGTGCCTGCATGAAAAAGCCACGCGTTGGCGAGTACAGGATCGCGGCGTAGGGCGCACGACCGTTTTGCAGCAGGGGCATGCCGGCGCCGCCGCGGATCATGAGGCCCGTCTTCTGGAGTGCGTTGCCAGTCAGATTGTTGATCTTGAACTGGGCGGCGGTGAAGGTGGACCAATTCCACGCATTCCGTGCGCGCGTGGTCGCGTCGTTGAGTACGGGGCGGAACACCGAGCCAGGAACCGTCGTGTAACCACCTGCGTCGCGTTGCCATTCCAGCTTGAAGCTGGGTGCAATCGTCGGGCTTGCCGTATACCATTCGATGCAGACGGAATAATTCTGTCCGGTTTTCAAGGGGACATTCGTGCTTGCGGGCGAAATGTGCGACGTGGTTTTGACCCACCATTCGTCGACGACACGCTGTTCATTGATCCACACCCGGGCACCACCAGTGCAGGTGGTCTTGAAATTATACAGGCCCGTAGCGGTTGGACGCAGGAAGCCCTCCCAGCGCACACTGTAAAAGCTGACGCCGCACCCAGCCGCCGGTGGAACGGTCAGCGAACCGGTGAACAACGCACTGGCGGTAAGACCGGTTACCGACGGCTGCGGCACGCCGTTCAGTGGACCGCGCCATTGCCAGTTTGGTCCAGGCAATTTGGTGTTCCAGATGGCGTCATTGTACCACGTAGCGGTCAGACCGGTCAGCCCCGAGGCTTCGGTCACCGCCGCGTGTTGACCGAGTTGGAGCAGGCGCCAGTTTTCCGCGTACCAATACGGCCTGCGGCTGACGGTCTGATTGATGTCGTTCCATCCGTGAGGGAAGCTTGGACCAGGATTGCATGCCGAGCGCATCTCAACCGTGCCGCCAAGCTGATATCCCTGGGTCGAGACGCCTTCGTTGATGTGGATATAGGCGCGATTGGCCGGGGTGGCGAAGCTCCAACCGGTGTCCACTGGTAGGTAGCCACCAAGCAGGTCGAGCATGTACGAGCCGCCATTGGCCTGCATGGGCTGATCGATGCCTTGGACATGGAACGACTCGCTGGTCACGTCGGCCGCCGTGAACGGCCACGCTGAAGGCCGCACGTGTTTGCCGTAGACATAGGGCAGCACTTCATTGGACGACAGCGGCACCTGCGACGTTGCCGGCATGATGCTTTCATCGGGAACAATGCGTTCGCGAATCGTTAAGCCAACCCTGGTGGGCATGTTGGCAGGTGCGCCGGCCGAATTTACCGCAATCCAAGCTGAGCCATCTTGTTGCCCAGTCGCAGCGGGCCGACGCTTGAGGAAGATACCGCCATCGCCCAAAGCGTAGCGCTGATATTGACCGGGAACTTCCATCGCATTGCCGGTTGCGTCAGCGGCGAGCACATCGTTGGTCTGGCCACCACCAGGAATTTGGAACCGTGGCCGGGAATACTCGTGCGGCTCGGTGGGCAACTGTCGCCATCTGGTGTTCCAGGATGCGCCTACTCCGGGTTCAGTGGTCGCACCCGCAACGTGGTCGGCGGTGCAGACCCAAGCGAGTCCACGGTGATAAACGACGTTCACGTCGGCGATCGTTACCAACTGGGCGCGATAGGTTGCGCCAGAAGCCCACGTTGCCGAGGCTTCAGTAAGCGCTTGCGGTTCAAGCGGGCGTCCCTGCAAAATCTTGGGCAGCGCGACGACCTTGCCCCCAATCTGGGTATTACGGACCATTTGATTAAATCCTGCCGGAGGAGCAGCGCGCGCTGTTGTCGGCCACTTCGCGCCGGCCGCACGATCAATGTCGCGGCTGTCATTGGCGGGGATGGCTCCATCAACTATGGCAAGGATAGGGTTGCCGTTAATCGTGATGCGATCGTCTGCCGGTGTTCCCACGGAGGTGTCGACCACGGTGCCAAGACCCGTTTCAAACGTTGGCCGATTGGCACCGGGAATCATCACCCGATTCGGATTGACGACGACGCCATCATAGGTGCCCTGAAGCAGGGTTCCCGTGCTTGGTAGGAGGTAGTGACCGGGCGGATCATTGGAATTCACCGCTTCGCCAACCACGGTGTTTCCCGTGGAGATAGCGGTTAGGTCGTAGGCGGTATTGGGGTCGAAGTTGACCGGTTTGGTGCCAAACATCGGCAGGCCATTAAACGCACCCAGCATGGTCTGCTTGCTGAGACGGAAGACGCCGTCGACACCAGTCACCCGGGCTTCGGGCACGGCATCCCAGCAGCTGCGCCAAAAAGCTCCGGTGCCGGGATCGGTTGTCGCGTCGGATGTGTGCGGTGCGTTGCAACGGTACTTAAGACCGCCGCGCTCGACGCGATCGGTGATGGCGTAGGTGACGCCCGAACTCCAGTCTGACCACTGTTGTTGCCACACAGTCCTCCACGCCGCACCGACCCCCGGCTGATTGGCGCCCGACGCAGTGTGCGCCGCGGTGCAACGATACTTGGCCCCGCCGGTGCTCACCCGATTGCCGAGCGCATAGGGCGCGCCGCTGGCCCAGGCACCCCAAGCTCCAGCGTAAGGGCCAATTTCGGTATATCCGATCGACGGTTGCAGTGCGCCCCACATATTTGTATTTGGCGACGAGCCCAAATAGACCGAGCCATTCGAGTGAACGTTGCCAAGAATCCCCAAGTTCGATCCATGCGACAGCTCCAGATCGCCCTTGGGACCCTGTGCCGCATAGAAGATAACCCAACGGAACAGCGGCTGGTTGTTGATCGACACATAGCGAACGCCTTGGGCCCGGGACAGAAATTTGCCTGGCTGCGGACTTGGGATGCGCGACTCAGCGCGAATTCTGAATAAATAAATGTAGTCGTTGGGAAGCCATTTCAGCGGACGGCCGTGACTGTCCGTGGCGCTTGCCGGAGGCGACCACGTCTGATCGGGAGCGGGATTGGCAATGAAATCGATCGCTGTGTTGGTGCCCTCGACGGTTGGTGTGCGCACGGGCTCGATCGCCCAAACCACTTCGCAATCACCGACGAAGTCGACGCCATAATTATCCTGCCAGCGTGCAAACTCTGCCGGATCGCCCGACGAGGCCAGCGATTGAATTTTGGATTCGCGCCGGGTCAGGACGGCATCCAAGGCCGCCATAGCACTCGCCTCGCGGAGGTCGCCGCTGGACTTGGCCTGAATTTTAGCGAACGAGTCGACGCTACCGATTGCCATCACGCCAGCGGCAGCGATGACGACAAAAGCAACAACCAGGGCGTTTCCGCGGCGAGCAGGCGAAGGGCGTTGATAAAGCATGGCGAGGCTTTCGTGGGGCTCGATTAATGGACAATGCCAACGGGACTGTTGCCGAGTATCGTCTGGACAGAGCGGACATCAGACTGGGACGAACGAGCACGCATGCTGATAATCGTTTCGATGCGCTTCGATATGACGGTGTGCTGGCCAGATAGCTGGCGCTTGGCGAGATAGACGCGGACTAGAATCTGGTTTGGTGCCAACGTGGTGACGAGTCCACTGGCCGCGCCCTGGTCGATCGTGCGATAGGTATCAAACGTAATGCGCACCACGTTGTCGCTCAGCACCTGGTCAACCCGCATGCACCAACCTCCGGCATGAGCGAGGCTGACGGCGGGGTTGCCCGGATCGCGCACGGGAAGGATGTTGTTAATTTCGTAGCCCTGGACGGTTCCGCTGGGCAGAGCGGTGTAGCGCATTTTATAGGCGCGAACCAGTCGGCCGTAACCGAGCGTACTGGGCACTACGGCATAGGTGTATTCGCGGAGCGCGCTCGGCTCATAGTCTTCGGCGCTGAAGGTAGGCGCGATTATCGTTTCCCACTGCGCCTTCACCGGCAGATCGTCGTCGGTGCCCAGGGCTGCAGCATCGTACCAGCCGGCATCAAGGATAGAACCATAGGGCAGATTGGGGGTTCGTTCGCTGTATCCGGTGAGGACACCGCCGCCGTCGAGCACCTCGGCCCACCCACACGCGTGCAGCACGCCCAACGCGTCATGGTTGTTGGCGGTTCGCCACGACGTGGTGGTCAGGCGCTCACCTGGCTCGATCGCGCCATTGAGATTCGCGTCGCAGAAAGAGAAATTCAGCACGCGGCCATGGAGACCGGCCCTGCGCACGGCCGCCTTGTACGACGCGTCTTCAGAACCAGTCACCGACTTTTTATTCGGAGAGAATGCATCCAGGGTCGGGTCCCACTGGCCGATGGTCGCCTTCAAGAACACCAACTCTTGACTGCGTGCTTGGAAGCTGCGCTTCCAGGCGGCATCGTTGGAAAGAAACAGGCGGGTGACATCGCTGCCCGGTAGCTCATTGCCCGGCAAGGTTGCCGGAAGCGATGGCAATACGACAGCAACCGGCGGACGATTGATGTGGGCGAAGTGCGTGCCGAGTCCATCGATCAAGGCGCCGTTGGGATCTTGGATCACGACATACGGATAATACCACGCATCGCGATCTTGGGCGGCAGTCATACCTGAATACGTCAGCACACTGATCTGACCATCACCATCGAGATCTTCCTCCGCCGTCAGGACGTTGTCACGATTGAAGTCTTCGCTCGCCGGCAGGTGCCAACCGGACATGGTGAGGCTATCAGACACTGCGCCGAGAATCTGGCTGGACTCAAATTCCAGTTCGTCCTTCGCCCAACCAATCGACTCCAGATGGCGCGCCGTGACCATGGAATCCAACACCATCGCCATCAGCCCCATCATGAGTGCCGACGCCATGGTAACTTCCAGAAGAGTAAATGCAGAACGTAGTTTAGTGCTGATATTCATGGCGACCTAGCGGTAAAGAGCTCGACCTGCGTGGGACCGCGGTCCTTGCTGGTCCAGCTGACGACGATGCGAGCGGCCAATGGATCATTGCCCACGCATTCCGTGGGCGCGGTGCTACTGGTGGGATCCCAATTGGCACCGACGGTCGTCACCAGCCAATAGCCCGGTTTAATTTGGGTTGGAATGCCAACGACAAAGGTACCGACGCGGAAATCGCGAGCGCTGGTCAGTCCGGCTTGCGAGAGCAGACCAAGCTGACCAGCGACAGGAAGTCCAGCGCTGTCGGTGGCATCGACGCCACGATACCACTCAATGTAGACCTTGAGATCCTTGAGATTCAGATCCACGTCGACCAAACCCTGGAGCTGCAGATTGTCGTTGACGGCAACGGCGTTCCAGGTCAACGGCGGATGTGTGGGATGCGACGTGTTTTGATAGCGGCCGTACGTCCACGGCATGTTTGGTGTACCAAGATAGTCCCAGCGCGCTGACTGCAGTCGGGTCGCAACCGAACGCACAAGGGTTGTCGCTGCCCGCTGATCGTCGATCGAACGACGGGCGAGAAACTGTTGCCCAAAGACGCTCATCAGCGATCCGATCGCGATGGTTAAGATGGTCGCCGTGACCAGCACCTCGACCATGCTCATGCCGACGCGAGACGCGTACACGGCGGTCGTTTGCGGCGGCCTTAACAACAATGAACAACGGTAAGGCATGGAGGAGCCTGAGTTTCCCCGGAGAGACTGCGCTCCGGACAGAACGAAGGGTGTGGTTTTTCCCTACAGGGGCGATCAACGAGCGGCAGAGAACGCCTCGTCGGCAGCTGTAAGTGTTTTCTTTATATCGGCTTGCGAATGAACGGTTGACCAGAAAGCGGCTTCGTAGGGACTTGGAGCCAGGTAAATGCCCGAGCGATACATGGTGCGGATGAAGCGCTGCCAGGCGGCATCGTTTTGCTGCTTGGCGTCATCCCACGAACGCACCGGACGGTCGGTGAAGAAATAGCCCCACATCGTACCGGCTTGGCTGAACTGCACCGCCACGCCGTGATGGGCGGCGCGCTCGCGCAGGCCGTTGATGAGCTGGGTCAGCTGGGCCGCAGCGCGCGTGTACGTGCCTCGGGGTTGGGCGAGGGCGAGGTTCGCAAGGCCGGCAGCGACCGCGACCGGGTTACCACTGAGGGTACCAGCCTGGTAGCAGGCACCGAGTGGCGCGAGGTGCGCCATTACATCACGGCGTCCGCCATAAGCAGCCAACGGCAGTCCTCCGCCCACCACTTTGCCGAGGCAGGTCAGGTCCGGACGAACGCCGCTGAGCACCTGCCAGCCGCCCCAACCGACGCGGAAGCCGGTCATCACCTCGTCGAAAATCAACAGCGCGCCGTGCGCGGTGCACAATCGTCGCAGCCCTTCCAGGAATCCAGGTTGTGGCAGCACCAAACCCATGTTGCCGGCGACCGGCTCGACGATCACGGCGGCGACCTGACCGCGATGGGCAATGAGGAGGCGCTCGACGGCAGCGACGTCGTTATAGGGCGCACTGAGTGTCAGAGCGGAAATTGAGGCTGGAACACCGGCGGAATCCGGCGTGTTGAGTGTGGCACAGCCCGAGCCAGCAGCCACGAGGCACTGGTCGGCGTGACCGTGGTAGCAGCCATCGAACTTGATCGCTAACTCGCGACCGGTTGCCGCGCGGGCGAGGCGCAATGCGCTCATGCACGCTTCGGTGCCCGAGCTGACGAGGCGCACTTGCTCCATGCTGGGCAGCGCTGACGCGAGCAGCTTGGCCATGGTCGTTTCGGCAATCGTCGGCGCACCATAACCGAGTCCGAGCTTGGTCGCGGCATTCACCGCCTTCACCACCCGCGGATGCGCGTGACCGTGCAACAATGGTCCCCACGACAGCACGTAATCGATGTAGCGCCGACCATCGACATCGATGATCTGGGACCCTTTTCCACGAGCGATCACCGGAGGTTGGCCGCCCAGGCGCTTCCACGCTCGCACCGGACTGTTGACGCCACCGGGAATGACGCGGAGGGCCTCAGCAAACGCACGGCGTGAGCGCGGACCAGAGAGAGGACGATCAGGCATGAAACAAGCTCCACAGTTGCTACCGGCGTCGGCGGTGGCTAGAACCGAGCGTGTGATCTATCTCGCCAGCCGCAGCCCGCAACGCGCTAAACTCCTCACGCAGTACGGCGTTGTTTTTCAGCTAACCACCACCCGTTGTCACGAAGACTCCATTCGCGCTCCGGTGCCCCAGGCGCTCGCGGTCGAACGGGCCCGCGCCAAGGCGCGCGAGGCCGAAGCGCCCCCGGGATCGGTTGTGCTTGGCGCCGACACTGTGGTTGCCTTGGGCATGACGATGCTGGGCAGTCCGGCCGATGCGGCGGAAAATCGCCGCATGCTGGTGCAGCTGTCGGGCACGACCCATCAGGTACACACCGCTCATTGCTTGGTCCGCTTCGGTCAGGACGGGAAACCAGCCTCGGAGGCGATCGCCCTGACCTCGGCGCGGGTGACCATGCGCCCCCTCTCGGCCGCTGAAATTGACGCTTATATCGCATCGGGCGAGGGTCTGGGCAAAGCCGGTGGCTACGCCATCCAAGAGAAGGCGGATCGCTTTGTGGTCGAGATCCAGGGCGCAAGTGAAACCGTGGTCGGTCTGCACGTGTGGACAGTCGCCAAGCTGTGGCGCGAGATCGGTGAAGGCCCTCTGCCTGGATATACCGGTCCGTCGGTCAGCGGGCCGCAGAAGGCGATCCGATGATCGCCATTATTTCTGACCTGCATTCCAACCTCGAGGCGCTAAGCGTCGTGATGGAGCGCTGCGAGAAGCTTGGCGTCAAACAGTACCTGTGCCTCGGCGACGTCATTGGCTATGGCCCGGATCCCGTCGCGGTCGGCAAAATCGCCAGTGAAACATTCGCCGTCAGCCTCATGGGCAATCACGAAGAAGCGCTCGTGACCGGCAAACACCGCTTCAATCCACATGCGGCGCAAGCCATCGACTGGACGCGTAAAGAGATCAAGGCCGCGGCCAATGGCGACAAACTGTGGAAATGGTTCTCACAGCGGAAGCCATTCGCGGTTAAAGGTCAGCTGCTGATGGTTCACGGCTCGATCTACGATCCGGTTCACGACTACGTCGACGAGCCGGAAAATCCCGTCGAAGCACAACAGATGATCGACACGCTGAACAAAGACTTTTCAGGTTTCGACATCTGTTTCGCCGGCCACAACCACACCCCCTTCATGGCCACCACGGTTGGCATCATGGTGCCACACGACGCCCATAACGTCTTCCGTGTGCCCAAGGGCCACAAGGCCTACGTCTGTGTTGGTTCGGTTGGCCAGCCGCGTGACCGCGATCCACGTTTGTCGTTTGCCACGCTTGATGGGGAAACACTGACGTTTCATCGCCTCGAGTACGACCGCGAGACGACCAAGCGCAAGATCCGCGCAGCGGGCATGAATGAGTTCCTCGCCGAGCGCCTCGACGAAGGCATTTAGTTTTTTTGGGCCGCTCCCTCCGTGATAAGCTGGCGCCGAGCTGCGCTGGCGGCATACAATCGGCGCAGCCGATGCCGCCACGGTTTCGGAGGCATCGACGAAACCGAGCAGCGACAAAGCCAGGGGGTAGGCCGCAAGGCCGTAGGGCGAAGCCCTGAAACTGCAGGCCTTGCCTCCCCGCCCATCAACTGACCATGCGGCACTCCTTCGAAGGGGATTTCGTCATGGCACAGGTCGGCATCGGACTCATCGGCTGGGGTGTGGTTGGCGGCGGCGTAGTCGATCTGCTGACTCGTGATCGGGCGCACATTGCCGCGCGAACGGGCATGGACCTTGAAGTGCGCGCGATTGTTTCGCAGCCCCCCTACAAAGAAAACACGCTCAAAGCTAAGGTCGGTAGCGACATCGCACTGATCACCGGCGATGCCGCGATTCGCGTTGCCATCTTGTTAGTCGGCGGCACCACGGTTGCCAAGGACCTGGCGATCGCCTGCCTCAAGGCCGGCAAGCACCTCGTCACCGCGAACAAGGCGCTGATTGCATCGCACGGCGACGAGCTGTTTGCGCTGGCGAAGGCCAACAACGTGACCATCGCCTATGAGGCCGCGGTCGCCGGAGGCATTCCGATCATTGCCGCTTTGCGCGATGGTTTGGCCGCCAACCGGATCGACAGCATTCACGCAATCCTCAATGGTACATGCAATTACATCCTGACTCAGATGGATCAAAAAGGCTGGTCCTATCAGCAGGCGTTGGCTGAGGCTCAACGGCTAGGCTATGCTGAGGCCGACCCCACGTTGGATGTGAACGGGACCGATACGGCCCACAAACTGGCCATTTTGGCCCGAATCGCCTACGGCGTCGCGGTTCCCATCGCCTCTATTCGGACTGAGGGCATTCAGAATCTGACCACGCAGGACCTCGAATCAGCCAAGCGTCTGCGCGCCAAGATCAAACTGCTGGCGGTTGCCCGCCGCCAAGAACACGGCCTTGAGCTGCGAGTTGCTCCGACGCTCGTTCCATTGGACCACCCCCTGGCAGCGGTCCATATGAACTACAACGGCGTGTACGTTGTCGGTTCGTTCAGTGGTCCGCAATTGTTCACCGGCCAAGGCGCCGGCGCCCTACCGACGGCCAGCGCGGTTGTAGCCGACGTCATCGATACGGCGATCGGCCGCACCGAGCGCACGTTCAACCAATTCTCTTTTTTCCAGAGTCCAAACGAACCGCGCATTCTGCCTGAGTCGGAAGAAATGACCGGCTCGTACGCGCGATTTATTACCCAAGATCGCCCTGGTGTGTTGGCCGGCATCACGCAAATCCTTTCAACACATAATGTCAGCGTGTTGTCCATGTATCAGGGTGAACCAGACGGCGACGGCCACGCGGTTATTGAAGTTGTCACGCATCCCGTACGCGGTGGAGCTTTTTTGGCCGCTGTGGCGACCATCGATAGTCGCGGCATCACGGCCCAGCCGACCGTGTGCTATCGCAAGCTGTAATAAACGGTCGCTACGCCGAGCTGTGTTTCACGTGAAACAAAACGAACCGCGTTGCTCGCGTGCGGGTTGTTGTACTCGCCTGTTGTCACATTAACCAGCCTCTTGCATCAGCCATGTTGACGACAGGATGTTCCACGTGAAACCGGCGCCGGTCGTTGCGATCTCCAATCAAAAAGGTGGCGTTGGAAAAACAACGACCGTCGTGAATTTGGCGGCCGGTTTAGGCTTGGCGGGTAAGCGCGTATTGGTGATCGACAACGATCCCCAAGCGAACGCCTCAAGTTCATTCTCAAGCACAACCTACACACATTCGATTTATACGGGCCAGGGACCGGTGGCGACGTCATCGGAAAGGGTCCATATGATCCCTGCCGGCGCCGATTTGGCAGACCAAGAACGACGATTGATGTCTGACCGAGCGGGCGTCTTCGCCCTTCGGCAACAGCTGCAGACACACAGGGTCAATTTCGACTGTATCCTGATCGACTGCCCGCCCAATCTAACCTGTCTGCCAACCAACGCGCTCTTCGCCGCGACGCATCTGTTGGTGCCGCTGCAGAGCGAGTACTTCGCGTTGGAGGGCCTCAGCCAACTGTTGGCCCATGTCGACGGTCTGCGCCAGGACCAGCAATTGGATCTCACCCTGGCCGGCATCTTGCTAACCATGGCTGACCCGCGCGTGCCGCTGGCGCGACAAGTCGAAGCCGAAGTACGCAAGCACTTCGGCGACAAAGTATTCCAGTCTGTCATTCCCCGTGATCCGGTCGCCGCATCGGCGCCCAGTCACGGCACCAGTCTGCTCGATCACGATCTGTTGTCGGCCGCAGCGTTGGCTTATCTCGCCGCGACCAAGGAGCTCATCCATGTCCTTGAGTGATAATAGTCTTGGGCGCAGCCTCGAAGCCGTCTTCGCGCGCACGCCACGGCGCGAAGGGGGGAAGGGTTACCTCGAAGTCGATATCGGCGTGGTGGTTCCTTCAAGCCAGAACCCGCGCACCAACTTCGACGAAGCCGGCATCGCTGAGCTGGCCGAGTCAATCCGCCAGCACGGCATCCTGCAGCCGCTGGTCGTTCTGAAGCGCGATGTGGGTTACGAAATTCTCGCTGGCGAGCGCCGTTGGCGCGCCGCCAAGCTGGCCGGTCTCGCCAAGATTCCCGTCGTGGTGCGCGACGAGGCCGACCCACAACACCAAGCCGAACTGCGCCTGGTCGAAAACATCCAGCGCCGCGACCTCGATCCGATGGAGCTGGCCAACGCGTATCAAGCCTTGCTGACCGAGCACGAGCAGACCCACGAAGGCCTCGCGGTGCGGCTGAACAAAGAACGCTCGTCGATCACCAACGCCCTGCGTTTGCTGACCCTGCCCGAAGATCTCAAACGCATGGTGTCCGCCGGTGAGTTGTCCGCCGGTCACGCACGCGCGCTGCTCTCATGCAGCGATCAGCCGCGCATGCGCGATCTCGCCCGCCGCTGTGTTGCCGAAGGTTTGTCGGTGCGAGACGCCGAACGCCTCGCCAAAGCCGCTGCCGCACCCGCGACAAAAGCAGCGGTAAAACCACCGAACATCGTCGAACTGGAAGACAACCTCCGCCACCTCTTCGGCTCGCGCGTCCGCATCAAAGAGCGCGGCGGCAAAGGCTCGATCACCGTCGATTTCGAAAGTCGCGATCACTATCAGCGCGTGGTGACGTTGCTCGAGCGGTTTATTCGGCAGGCAAATTTGGATAAGGCGGGTGGTGGGCGGTGACGAATGATGACCGAACCATAAGCTGCACAGAGCTTTGCTGTTTGACCGTTGATCGGGAGCGCGCCCGATTGCACAGACAGGTTGAAAACGGAGCATCACGGCCCACATGAAGACGATCACACCAACGCAGATCGAACGACATATCGTGACGCTGCGTGGACAGCGCGTTATGTTGGATGACGACTTGGCCAAACTCTATGGTGTTCCAACCAAACGCCTCAACGAGCAGGTAAAGCGCAACAAGGCGCGTTTTCCTGGCGATTTTATGTTCGTGCTGACCAAGTCCGAGGTGGCCGCCATGCGGTCGCAAAATGCGACCGCATCCCGGCGCAACATCCGGCATGTTCCACGCGCCTTTACCGAGCAGGGCGTCGCCATGCTGGCGAGTATTCTCAATAGTCCGCGAGCCGTTGCCGTGAACATCGAGATCGTTCGGGTCTTTGTCCGACTCCGTCACGCATTGGCGGTGAGTTCTGAAATAGCGCGTCGCCTGGCCGAAGTGGAGAAATCCATGGGGCAACAACTGGTGTTGAACACCCAGAATGAACAACAATTCAAAGTCGTCTTCGAGGCCTTACGTCAACTGATGATCGAACCCGAGCCGCCGGCCCCGGAACGCATAGGCTTCAAGACTACATGACCACCGTGCCATTGTGAAATACAGCGTCTGTCCACGATTCGCATTGAAATTAAATGGACACACACGACATTATAACAAACGCGTACTCTGCGCTATATCGCAAATGGATTCTGACTAAACATGAAAAAGCGCTGATTCATACCGTGCAGTTCTTTGGCTGCGGCTCTAATTGCGGCAGGCTGTATCCGTATCTATACATTATGAAGGGTCATGTTTGGTATTTAGATGAAGTTGGATTAACTGGGGCAAGTATTGTCGTAAAGCGGCTATATAAAATTGCCCAAAGATGGGACATTAATAAACTTCCAGATGTTAGGCAGGCTGTATTTGAAAATAATCAGGCGGTTTACGAAAAAGAGGCGGAGGGTGATTTCTTTTGGTCGTATCCGATTCTTAAACACGTAATTAGCAACATGCCCCTGTATAAACATCTGCGTTTTGTCGATTTTCATACAACAAGGGACGAGATTGATATAGTCCTAAATCGCGAAACTGAAGAGTGGAACAAGAGGCTGGAGATAATTCGCAGAAGAAGGGGGAATAACGACTAACAAGGCAGTGCAGACAAAGCCCGTGACTTGGTCGTTTCAAGCAGCCGTTCTGGTCAAGAATTCGCGGCGGGATGAAGTGAGATGGCGAAATACGTTGTCGTATGCACCGCTCGGTTCAGGAGGCTCCGTTCCCCAATCTTCCAATTGCCCACTACGATGACTCTCTACGCCAGTCGGTCACGGGCCCGCTGATCTCTGACGTTAGCCCAACTTAGCCCGACAACACACAACCCCGGACGATTGTCCGGGGTTGTAACTCGCAACTCGCAGCTCGTTCCTATCCATTCTTCGCTTGGAAATCCTTCATAAACTGCGCCAGCGCCTTGCAGCCCTCAAGCGGCATCGCGTTGTAGGCCGAGGCGCGGATGCCACCGACGGTGCGGTAGCCCTTGAGTGCGACCATGCCCTGCTTGGCGGCTTCCTTCACAAACGCATCGGTCTTTTCTTCGCTCGGTAGCTTGAACGTCAGGTTCATGTGGCTGCGCTGTTCCTTCACCGCCACGGTGCCGACGTAGTAGCCGCCGGAGTTGTCGACCGCGTCGTAGATCGCCTTGGCCTTGGCGGCGTTGATTTCTTCGATCTTCTTCAGGCCGCCCTGGCGTTCGAGCCAGCGGAAAACCTCAAGCAAAATGTAGATGCCGAAGGTCGGTGGGGTGTTAATCATCGACTTGTTCTCAGCCTGGGCCTTGAACGAAAACAGCTTCGGCACGCCCTTCTCGGGAATGCGCGCGTACAGGTCCTTGCGGATCAACGCGAGGACAAGCCCTGACGGGCCGAGGTTCTTCTGCGCGCCGCCGTAGATCATCGCGATGCGATCCATCGGATGCGGACGTGACATGAACTCGGACGAGGCATCCACGATCAGATTGTCGTGCTTGGGCAGATCGACGAGGCGATGACCGTGCACGGTTTCGTTCGAGCAGACGTGCAGATAGCCGGCATCCGGCGTCAGTTTCCACTCGGCCGGCAGGGGGCTGCGGTCGAAGTTGGTTGCCTCGCTGGTCGCGATGACGTTGACCTTGGCGCCGACTTCCTTGGCACCAGCGGCGGCTTTTTTGCTCCACTCGCCAGCGACGAGGTAGTCCACCGTCTTGCCGCCGGTGAGCTGCATCGGAATCGTATTGAAGAGCTGCGACGCGCCGCCCTGCAAAAACAGCACATCGTGGGTGTCGCCGACGCCCATCAGCGCCTTGCAGCGGCTGATCGCCTCGTCGATCACGCCATCGAACTCCTTGCCGCGGTGCGAGCACTCAGCGATGCCGAAACCCTTGCCCTGGAAGTCGAGCAGCGCCTTCGCAGACGATTCCAAGACTTCGGTCGGCAGCATGGCCGGACCGGCTGAAAAGTTGAAGACGCGCTTGCTGGCGGGCTGGGCGTTCATGCCGTGCTCCTGAGTGGGTCGGCATTATTATAGGAGCCGAGCCGCGCGCCACCCAGGATTGCGCGACAGGTCGATGTTGCAGGCAACCATGCCCTAGCGAGACTCGCCCACTGGAGCAGGTATGCCCAAATCCCGTAAGGAAAAGCTCGAAGACCTGAAGGAGAAGCACCTCCGCGAATTCCGCGAAGAGCTGGCATTCGAGCACCTGCGCGAACGCAACCCCGCCCAGTGGGTCTCGTTCCAGCGCGTCCACAAGCTGGTCGACATCCAAGAGGAGCTGGAAGACGGCGCTTTCCCCGACGGGGCCTGCTTTCTCCACGCGACTACGGTCGGCAACCAGCACTTCCGCGTGCGCAAGATCACCGGCATCGACCTCGACACCTTCCAGGTCACCGTCGAAATCTACAGCGACGAAGAACTGGAGGCCGGCATCGTCGTCCTGCCGCTCGAACAAATCGAATGGTTCGGCTTCCCCTCGCGCGCCGTTCCGATCCACCATTTTGAAGGCTTCATTGGCATCGCGCCGATGCCCGGACAGGGCGGACTCTCAGCGCGCACGCCGCGTGCGGAGGCGGGCACGCCACCGGCCACGGGGGAACTACCGGTGGCGGAAGATAGTCCGTAAGCGACCGCACTCGTCTCGTGGATCTTCCACCCAGTAAAACCAGTGACGTGAACCACGACGACCGTCGCTTCGTCGAAACTATTGGCGCGCACGAAGTCATTAGACCACCACCAGCACCTGAAAACGCCAACGATCTCGACGCGATGAATCGGCTGGAGGGGCAAGCGCTCGGCAGAATGGGCGAGCGTCCGCGATCCTGGTTCATGATTGTATGCATGTGGCTTTCGTTTGCGGCGCCACTTTTGTTCGGTGTTCTTGGCTTTTTTCTCTGGGCCGATGTCGCTACAGCATCATGGCCAACGTGGCTGGGCGTTTCGTTTATCAGTGTCGTGTGCGTCCTAGTTCATGTGCCAATTGTGAGTGCCGTTCTAGTTAAGCGGCGACAACGTATCGAACGCAAGTAATCGCGGACCTTATCGCACGAACGCCGCTGGCGACACGCGGAAGCGCTTGGCCAGGGCGCGGATCTGCCGCACGTTCAATTCGCGGCGACCAGCGAGAATTTCGGACACTACGCCCTGGGATCCGACCTCGGGCAGGTCGGACTGCGCTAGGTTGTTCGCTTCCATGAGCGTCAACAACACCCGGCGCGGATTTCGGCCCGGCGCGGGATGGCGGCGCTCTTCGTAGGCGTGAACGAGGTCGGTGAGAATCTCAAGTTCATCGCCCGCCGGTGTACCGGCATCGGCACCCAGGAGGGATTCAATGCGGGCCAGAGCAGCCGACAGATCGGCATCGGTATGAATCGGATGGACGGCGACGGTGGTGCTCATGGCGAGGGTCTTTCGTAGGTCACGGTTGCGGCGTCGATGTCGTCATATTCAGCGTGAGTGCCGATCCACAGGATGAAGAGGATGCGGCGTGGGTAGTCGAGGCTGGCGATGAGACGATGTTTGTTCCCGGCGATGTTAAAAACGACGCGATCCCGATTGATGATGCTGGCGTTGCCAAAGGACGCCTTGATGGCGTGTGGTGTTGGCCAATCAGCATCCGCAGCAACACGATGCCAGTCATCAAGCGCCCGGCGAACGGCAGAGCGCCCAGGTAGGCTGGCATAGCGGATCAAGGTCGAGCGAGCGATGATCCGCATCCGCTGTCCAACATATCTCAAAATGAGATTGAGCAAGCAAAAAGCAAGACCTGGCCTACCCTGCCTTAACGTACCCGCCCGCCATTTTGCGCGCGAGGCGGCGCATTTCTAACGACAGCAAGGTTGCTGATACCGAGCTGGCTTGAATGCCGCTGGACGCGACGAGGTCATCGACGTCGCGCACCTCGTCCGAGAGCAGGCGGTAGAGCGCGCGTTCGCGCTCGGTGAGGGCCTGCACAGCGCGCGGTTCTTCGCGCACTGGGGCGGCACCGGCGAGTGTGGCTAGCGGTTCGATCTCGGTCAGCACGTCCTCAAGCGACGTGATTAAGATTGCGCCGTCGCGGATGAGGCGGTTTGCGCCGATGTGTTCGGGCCGATCGATCGGGCCAGGCACCACCATGACTTGGCGACCGAGTTCACCGGCGAGTCGCGCGGTGATCAGCGAGCCGCTGCGTTCGCCAGCTTCAATGACCAGAGTGGCTAGCGACAGTCCGGCGACGATGCGATTGCGTCGGGGAAAGGTTCCTGGCGACGCCTCACCATCGTAGGGCAATTCGGAAATGACCGCGCCGTGGCCAGCCGCAATACGTGCAACCAACGGCGCATTTTCCGCCGGATACAAACGGCCGTGGCCCGAACCAAGCACCGCGATCGTGCGACCGCTGGCATTCAGCGCTGCTTCGTGCGCGACGGTGTCGATGCCGCGCGCGAGACCCGACACGATGGTGGCGCCAATCCGCGCCAATCCGCCAGCCAGTCGATCAGCGCAGCGATGGCCGTAGGGGGTCGGATTGCGCGGACCGACGACCGCAACGGCGAGGCGATCGCGCGGCTGCAGTTCACCCAGCACCCACAGCGCGAGCGGCGGATCAGGCAGGCGCGCCAGATCCTTGGGAAATTCCGGATCGGTTCGCGTCAAGATCCGGATACCGACTTGATTGCAGCGACCACGTTCTTCGTCCACCATCGCTGCGCCGCGTGGATCACAGATTCGGCGCGCTCGCTCGGAGGCGATGCCATCAACGCTGGTCAGTCGATGCATGTCCCACGAAAACACCGAGGCAAGATCACCGCCGCTCGCTTCTTCGAGTCGCGCCGCGAGGTGCGGGCCGATGCCGGAAACGAGGGCGAGGCGCAGCCAAGCGTCGGAGGGGGTCACGGCGGCGATGGTTGCACCCGGGTCGGCTGTGCAATCAGTCTACGCCCGCACGACCAAGGCAACCGCTGAGGCGCAGAGGCCGCCGAGGACGCAGAGGGGAAGGCTTGGTGAAACAGTGCGCCGACATCTTTAGCTGATAAAATCACGCTCCTCTGCGCTCTCTGCGCCTCCGCGGTTGCCTTTGAGGGTGTCGAGTGGTCAGTCTACCGACCGCGCGATTGCAGAGGCGACGGCGGCGATTACCTGAGCTTGGTCTTCGACCGGGCGCAGTTCGATTGCCCCTGTTTTTCGCGGCAGAATGAAGCGTACGCGGCCCTTGCTCGCCTTCTTGTCGGTGCTCATGCGTGCGACGATCGCGGCGGCTTCGCTGGCGACGTCGCGGGCGCGGTGCGTGGTTGGCAGACCGTACGCAGCGAGGAGTGCATCCTGACGCGCTGCCAGCGTAGCGTCCTCCAACACGCCAACGCGCCGAGCGAGATCGACGGCCATGCGCATGCCGATGCCAACAGCTTCGCCGTGCAGATAGGCGGCGTAGCCAGCGTGGTTCTCCAGCGCGTGACCAAAGGTGTGGCCGTAGTTGAGCTCAGCGCGAACGCCCTGCTCGGTCTCGTCTTCGTGAACGTACCACGCCTTGATGCGACAACTTTCGTACACCGCATGAGCGACCGCGTCCGGCGAGCAATCGCGCAACGCTGTGGCGTTCGCCTCTTGCCAGGCCAGAAACCCGGGATCGCGGATCACGCCGTACTTCAGTACTTCGGCGAGACCGGCGCGGTATTCCCGTGGCGGCATCGTCGTCAGCAGTGCCGGATCGGCGATCACCGCGCTCGGCTGATGGAACGCGCCAACGAGGTTTTTCCCAGCGGCCGTATCAACGCCGGTCTTGCCACCGACCGCGCTATCGACCATCGCCAGCAGCGTGGTTGGAATTTGAACAAAACGGATTCCGCGCATCCAGCATGCCGCGACGTAACCAGCTAGATCGCCACTGACGCCGCCGCCGAAACCGATTACGCAACTGGCACGATCAATCCGATGCTCCGCGCAAGCGGCCCACAAACGCTCGGCGGTGGTCAGCGTCTTCGATGTTTCGCCGGCTGGAAACTCAACCAGCGTTGCGTCGATGCGCGCACCGGCCAACGCCGACAGCAATTGCCGACCGTGCCGTTGGGCGACCGTGCTATCGGCAACGACCAGTGCCCGTCCACCGCCAACGATGGGCGCAAGCAACGCGCCGGCCTGCGCCAACAGTCCCGCGCCGATGTGAATCGGATACGAGCGAGGGCCAAGATCGACGGTCAGGGTGCGCACGGGTGCTGATGCTGGGCCGCAGCGCGCCAGGGCAATGACGATCATGCATCGTATGTGGATAACATCGCCATGCTTCGTCGATCAATTATTGTCACCCACAAGCGAGTTGGTACCTTGCAACTATGCCAATTAAAAAGTTAAAAATAAAGCTCAAGATCAAAGCAAGGAAGGCCATCCCCAAAAAGGCAGCGCTAGGGAGACGGCTTTGGCGAACGCTCAACAATCGGAAGCCGCGCGCCGAGATCGCCTTGATTGTTGCCGCGTTGTCTCCCCGCTACCTCTTCACGCTCAGCCATGCGCACGACATGGTCCCTCGCCAGCAGCGTCGCCCCACTGAAAATTGGGTGTATGCGCAGGTCGAGGACGCAAAAAAGCCTACGCGATCAACGTGCACCCGATCGCCGCTGGATGCTCGGCGCCGTGTCTATACGAGACAGTTGGGCAGGAGGATATCACCGCGCGAACTGAACCGCGTAATCAAGAAGAACGCCTCGTGCCACGGGATACGCGCCGTAGAGTTCCGTTTGTCTCGCAGTTTGATCAATCGCTTTGTCTTCAAGCTGCCTCTTACTGCACCGTGATGGCAGTGCGCCACGGCAATGTGTCGCCGCCGATCAGGTTCTTGTCTCTGCTGCTTTTCCGCATGGTTGGAGAAATATCAGATCTCCCAATTTGATTGGTATGTCCGTCCAGCAAGTAACTGCGTAAGTTGCATCATCACGTCGAGCGACTTGTTAATGCGACTTTGAGCCTCGGCGACGAGCGTGTCGCCATCCCAGTGCCGGTTGTGCACGTACACGTTATAGGGGTTCACCACGCACTTGAAGTCGAGCATCATGGAGTTCGCCAGCGGCAGATAGCTCATGTAACTGTGCGGCAAGCCCGCTGCGTTCACGAAGGTGAGCGTCTTGTCAAAAAACGCGCCGCGATGCTGGCCGTTGGTCGAGCCAATCAGCTCTACGTATCTCTTCAGTTCGGAGCAGCAGCCCCAGTTGTAGACCGGGCTGGCCAACACCAATCCATCGGACTGCAACGTCAGTGCATGCACTCGATCAAAGTCGGCGCCCTTGATGATCTCGTCGTTTGCGATGCGGCCGAGATCGCAGTCAGTGAGCTTAACGAAGCTCGTCTCAACCCCACGTGCGCGCAGCAGATCGCCGCACATAAGCGCGATGCGCTCGCTACGGCTCTGTGGATTTCCGCTTGATGAGATGACCGTGATGTTCATGGGGCTGCATTCCGCTGGAGTATGCAAACCCTAGACTGCAGCTGTGAGTAGGACAAGAAGGCCAAGCTGGAATCCCTGGCGTCAGTTCCGATAGGCTGGAATAGGGAACGAGTAGCTTCCTTGGTCAATCAGCGCAGACGGTGCAGACGGCGCAGAGCCTCGCCACTGCCGAGGGCGCTGGCCTTCTCGAGCAGGGTCCGTTGCGTCGCGGCATCACCGATCGTCTTGGCAATATCGGACGCCTCAAGCAGCGCAGCGGTGTCGTCGATGGTGTTGGCTGCAGTGACGAGAGCGGCGCAGTCGGCGCTAACCCCGGCGTTGTCGCGCAGAGCCTGATGCATCTGGGCGCGGGCGAGCAGGGATGCAGTGCCGGGGCGCAGCGCGACGATGCGATCGGCGTCGGCAATAGCTCCAGCCGCATTGCCTAATGCGGCGCGAACCTGAGCGCGTAGGGCGAGGGCATCGACATCGTCGTTCTGACTCTTCAGCAGTTCGTCGCAGTCGGCGAGGGCACCAGGGTTGTCCTTGGCGGCGAGGCGCAGGCGCGCGCGCTGCCAGCGCACGTTGCGATCGTTCGGATCACCGGCCAGGAGCGGATCGAGAGCCGCGGCCGCGGCGGCGTAGTCACCGCTCAACTCGGTCAGCATCGCGTTGAGCGCATGCACCAGGGTAAAGCGGTTGCCGAGCTCGGACACCGCCGCCTGCATCTGGGTGTGGAGGGCCGGGATCGCATCGATGCGCCGTTGAATCGCCGCCGTACAACCAGCTTCGAGCAGATGAGCTAAGGGATGCTGCGGATCGGCGGCCAGCAGCGCCTGCGCCGCATCGCGTGCCTCAACGAGTTTACCGCGCGCGAGGAGCGAGCGGAACAGACGGTCCTGCACATCGTCGCGCTCGGGGAAGGCCGGCGACAGCCGGCGCAGCGCTGCGACATCGCCGGCAGCGAGGGCCGGTGCGATGCGTTCGGGTTCGAGTTGGCGGATCAGCGCGCGGACACGAGGCGACGGATCGGGATCGCGCACGCCGCCGGCCGCAGCGCGCTCCCACAACACCAACGCGCCAGCCGCATCGCCAGCGCGCTCAACCGCGGCGGCGCGCAAAGCCGCGATGCGTGCGACTACGTTGTCATTCGTCAATACCGGGGACAGGCGTTCGATGTCCTTGAGGACGAGCGCTGCGGTGGCGACGTCGTGCGCTGCCTCGGCTTGCATGCCCTCAGCGATGAGGCGCGTCACTGCTGGCATGACGTCGGCGGCTGCTTCTTCGCGCCGGCGTGTCTGTTCGGCGGGGTCACGGACGCTTGCGAGATCCGCGATGGTCAAGCGGCCACGGAGTTCGCGTACCGCAGTCGACGTGTCATCGAGCAGCAAAGCTATGGTCGCCTGACGCTGCGCCTCTGCCTGGTCTCCGGCTTCCAGCAACGCGAGTCCGTAATAAGCACGCACCGTTTCATCGAGCGGCCATTGTTTGAGACGAGCGGATGCGCTCGTGATCACTTCAGTATAGTTGCGGCCCGCAATGAGTTTTTCCAATTCAGCGGCACTCAGGGTGAGCTCATACAATTGTCGTAGACGCTCGACGCGCTCAGGCGTGGCGTCGTTCGGCGGCGGCGCTATGGCGGCAATGCGGTCAGCATGAAACGTTTCCCAGGCGCCGTGGAGAATCTTCAGACCACGCTCGCGCTGCGGTCCCGGTTCCATCGCAACCACCGCGTTCAGCACCTTGGCTTCGGTGGCGGCGCGGTCGCTTTCACCGGCGCCGAGCGCGGCGAAGAAGAGAAGGAAGAGCCATAGTTTCATTTTGCCATCCGTGCCAACCGTGGATCGAGCGCCGCGCGCAGTCCATCGCCAATCAGATTGAGCGCGAGCAATGTTCCGGTCATCGCGCAGGCCGGGGCGATCAGCAGCCAGCAGCGGTCGCCGTTCGTTCCAAGGGCGGTCATGCCGCTGCCGACCAGCGAGCCCCACGAGTCGAGTGGGCGGCCGTCTTGCTGTACGCCCAGGCCGATGAAGGACAGGAAACTTTCTTCCATGATCACGGCGGGCACGGTCAGTGCCGCGAAAACGAGCACCGGGCCGAGGCAGTTCGGAATCAGATGATGGATGATGATGCGGCTCGACGGCAAACCCGATGAGCGCGCGGCGAGGACAAATTCGCTGCTCGCGAGCGACAACACCTGGGCGCGGACGATGCGCGCGGTGGTCAGCCACTGCACTGCACCAAGCGCGGCGAAGAACACGATCAAACTGCGATCAGCGACCGTCATCAGCAGGATAACCAGGAACAGGAACGGCACCGCGTCGAGAACGTTGATGGCACCGACCATCGCGACATCAATGCGTCCACCGCGATAACCAGCGATGGCGCCGTAGAGCACGCCGATGAGCAGACTGACCGTCGTGGCGACGAGACCGACGAGCAGCGACAGCCGACCGCCATGCAGCACGCGCGCCCACAGATCGCGGCCCTGTTGATCAGTTCCTAAAAGATGAAATGCCGTTTGCGCCACGCCGTCGGCGCGCACTGCGAGGACGCGTTCGCCGCGCAGTTCGACCGGTTTGTTGATCGCGGTTCCATCACAGGTGATGTGCGAAACCAGGCCGTTGTTCTTGCGTTCGATCACCCAGCGTTGCATCGGACCCGGAGACGCGATGCGCAGATAGCGCACGGATTCTGCGGCGGTAACCAACCAGGCTGGCGGTGCGCTGCCGGTGGTTATCACCCCGGCGGTGGCCAGACCAAGGTCGCCTTTCGCACCGACCACGACGGCGTTGGCCGGCACGTCGAGTCGTTCTAAGAGTCCCGCATCAGGTCCGCGCAATTCGAGCACGCCGCGTTTGAGCGCGCAGCGATACATGAGCTCAGACCCAGCGGCGACATCGAGCTCAATGCGTCGAGCGGACGGCGCCATCGCGCTGGTCTCACCAACCGCGAAGCGCTCAACCAGCAGCACGTCGGGATGCCGCGAGAGTGGCGGCGTCGCATCAAGCCACGGCCGCAGTGTTTCTGGCGACGGTGCAATCCACGGCGCCAGCACACAGAGCAAGACGACGGTCGACACAACGACGAGACCGCACATCGCCCAGCGATCCGCGCGAAACCGAGGCCAAATCGTGTCTGAACCGCTCATGCTATTCGCCACCGAGCAAGGCAACCGCAGAGGCGCAGAGGCCGCGGAGGACGCAGAGGGGAAATTGTTGGCGGACAGACGACGCGGCAGCGATCGGGGTGTCAACGAGCGATTGCTTGGCCAAGCTCTCCTCAGCGGCCTCTGCGCCTCTGCGGTTGCCTTGGATTGTGCGATGACGGCTCATGTCAGCCGCACTCGCGGATCGACCACGGCGACTAGCACGTCGGCGATCAGATTACAGACCACGACCATGGTTCCGAACAACAGCGTCAGGGCCATGACGAGGTTGTGGTCGCGATTGAACGAGGCGATCAGCAGTTCGCTGCCGAGGCCGGGGACCTGAAATACTTTTTCCACCACGACCGAGCCAGTCAGCAGATACGCGGCGGCAGTGCCAAGGAACGCGATCACCGGCACCATCGCCGGGCGGAGCTGGTGAATGACGAGCACGCGCCACGGCGGAACGCCCTTCGCCTTCGCGGTGCGAACATGATCGGCGCTGGCGGCGTCAGCAAGTGCGCCGCGCCCAAGTCGTGCGATGCGCGCTGCAGGAGCGGCGGCCAGCGTGCAGACCGGCATGAGCACTTGAACAAACGTGCCCCATCCTGTTGCCGGCAGCCAGCCTAACCACAAACCAAACGTCAGCACCAGTACCGGACCAACAACAAACGTCGGCACGGCCACCGCGGTCATCGCGGCGCTGCCGGTTGCGCGATCGAGTAACGTGCCCGGATACGACGCGCCAAGGAGGGCGAGCGACAGGCCGGCGATGATCGCGAGTAGCAATGCACCGCCACCCAAGACCAGCGTGGTGGTCATACGTCGACCAACCAAGACTTCGCCAACCGTGTGTCCGGGCGCGAGCGTCGGTAACGAACCGTCGATGACGCCGCCGATTGTACGCACGAATTGTTCGGGCAGTGGCTTGTCGAACCCCATCTTCGCGCTCTGCGCCGCGACAACCTCAGGCGCGAGCTTGCGCTCAGCGTCGAACGGACCGCCCGGCGCAGCGCGGACCATGATGAACGTCGCCACCGCAATCAGCAGCAGCACCAGGGGGGCGATGGCGATGCGGCGGAGGAAGTAGTTCACGAATTGCAACCAATGAGGAATGCTGGAATGCTGGAATGCTGGAATGAACCAAGGCAGGTGGGACCATTGCTACGAATGCTGGAATGCTGGAATGCTGGAATGCTGGAATGAACCAAGGTAGGCGGGACCATTGCCACGAATGTCGAACGCTGGAACGACTCAAGGCGAACGTGTGCTGGGCCGGCGGCGTTGTGCGACCACATTCCAGCATTCCAGCATTCCAGCATTTGGCATTCTGCCCGCATTTCCCAATCCCTCTTACTTCTCTAACCACACATACTGCCACAAATGCTCGTCACGAATATTCTCCCACCAGCCGCGGACGTCTGGACTGCAGAGGCCCTGGTTGACGTGGATGAATAGCGGCATGATCGGGAATTCGTCTTCGATGAGGATGTGCTCGAGCGCGCTGTAGTAGCCGAGGCGCTTGGTGTTGTCGCGTTCACTCTGCGCTTTAGTCAGGGTCGCGTCATAGGCAGCGTTGCTCCACCCCGTGCGGTTATTGCCACCGTCGGTCTTCCACATGCTCAGGAACGTGTCGGGATCAAGGTAGTCGCCGATCCACGATCCGCGCATCACTTGGTAGTTGAGCGCGTCCATGTCGGCGAGGTACGCCTTCCATTCCTTGTTCACCAACTCAACCTTCACGCCCAACGCCGCCTCCCATTGGGCAGCAATGGCCTCGGCGACCTTTTTGTTGGATTCGTCGGAGTTGAAGAACAGCTCGATACGCGGCAGGGTTTTGCCGCCGGGGCCATAGCCGGCTTCGACCAGCAGTTTGCGCGCAGCCTCGCGATCGGTGGACAAGCCCGGTGGCGGTTGATAGCCGGCCACCGCAGGCGTGAACCAGGTCGCTGGCTTCTGGCCCGCCTTCAACACTTGGCCGGTAATGACCGTGCGATCGATCGCGAGGCTGAATGCTTTGCGCACGCGCTTATCGTTAAACGGCGGCTTGCTGCAGTTGAAGCGATAGAACGAACTGCCGAGATACGGCGAGACGTAATACTCGGGTAGCAGGCGGACCTCGTCGAGTTTGGGCAGGGGAATGCTGGGCATCCAATGTAGGCCGCCTTGGCGGAACAACCGATACGCAGCATCGGTGTCATCGTAGGGCAGCATGGTGATTGAATTCAAGCGCACCTGATTGCGGCCACGCCAATTCGGATTGGGCACCAACACGATGCGTTCGCGCGGCAACCATTCCTTCATGATGAACGGGCCGTTGCTGACCATGTTGGCGGCCAGGGTCCAACGATCACCGTGCTTCGCGATAACATGCATCGGCACTGGATACAGACACTGGAACGCACACACCGACAGCAGCCACGGACACGGACGTGCGAGACGGACCTTGAACGTCAGCGGATCCGGCGCGCTGATGCCAACGGCGTCGGCTGGGCCTTTGTTGGTGCGGCGGGCTTCGGCTCCGGCAACCATGTCGAGGAGTTCAGCGTAGGCGGCGCCAGTGGTTGGATCGAGTAGACGCAGCCACGACGCGCGGAATGTCTCACTGGTGATCGGCGTGCCGTCACTCCAGCGCTCACCGGCGCGGAGGTGGAACGTCCAGTCGAGTCCATCGGCGGAACTCTCCCACGACGATGCGACACCAGCGCGTGGTTCCAACGTGCGCGGGTCGAGTGAGGTGAGGCCCTCAAACAGCGCCATGGCAACGCGTCCCTCAAGAACGCCGGTCATCAGGTGCTGGTCGAGATAGCGCGGCTCGGCGGCATTGTTAAAGATCAGATCCTGCGGTGTCTTTTTCCACCCATCGCCAGTCGGGCCGAGGTCCTTCTTCCAGGCATCGGGATCGGCGGCGGACAGGGCGGCGAGGCAGCAAAGGAGGAGAAGAGACAGGCGTGGTAACCACGCAAACATTGGGGTCCCGTCGCTTGCGATGGGGCTGGCGCCGAGTTGCGGTGGCGACATAGAATCGGCGGAGCCGATGTCGCCACGATTTCGACGGCTTGCCGGAGAAATAGAGCAACGACAAAGCCAGGAAGGGCGAAGCCCGTGAAGAGATGAGCGCATGGGACGGAATCGTGGTGGGGTCAGCCCCACGGCAACCGTGGTTGCCGCCGTCCGACACACCCTACCATCACGCCCCACATGAGTGCCCCATTCGACTTCCTCGACCCGCTGGCCCGCCTGCAGGACAAGATCGACGAACTGAAGCAGATGTCGGAGCAAACCGGCGTCGATGTGCAGCGCGAGATCTCAGGCCTCGATGAAAAACTGACCAGCGAGACCCGCAAACTGTTCGCGACCCTGACGCCGTGGCAGCGGGTCCAACTCTCGCGCCATCCCCTGCGCCCCCAGACCAGCGATTACATCGGTTTTCTGTGCCAGGACTGGGTACCCCTGGCTGGTGACCGCCTGTACGGCGACGACGAAGCAATCATCAGTGGTCTCGCGACGATCAACGGCATCCGCTGCATGGTCATCGGCCAGCAGAAGGGCAAGGACGTCCACGAACGCCGGCGCTGCAACTTCGGCATGCCCCACCCCGAGGGTTACCGCAAGGCGATGCTGAAGATGCGTCTCGCTGAGCGCTTTGCCCTGCCGGTCGTGTGCTTGGTCAACACTCCAGGGGCATTCCCCGGCGTTGAAGCCGAAGAGCGCGGCCAATCGATCGCTATCGCCGAGAACATTCGCGACATGGCCGCACTACGCACACCGATCATCATCGTCGTGATCGGAGAAGGCGGCTCCGGCGGCGCACTCGGCATCGGCGTTGGCGATCGCATGCTCATGCTTGAGAACAGCTACTTCTCGGTCATCAGTCCCGAAGGCTGCGCGGCGATTTTGTGGAAAGACGGCACCAAGCGCGACCTCGCCGCTGCGCGCCTGGGTTTGACCGCCGACATTCTCAAGAGTCATCGCGTGGTTGACGAGATCATCGCCGAGCCGCCGGGCGGCGCGCACCGTCGTCCGAAGGATATGGCGACGACTCTTGGCACCGCGCTGGCGCGGAATCTGAAGGAGTTGGCCAAGCTGTCGATGGATCAGCTCATGGACCAGCGCTATAAGAAACTGCGGCTGATCGGTGAAGTGGTCGAAGGGGCGAAGGCGGCCGGGTGAACTGCCGAGAAAGCGCGAACCAAGGCAACCGCAGAGGCGCGGAGGCCGCAGAGGTCGCGGAGGATTGAGGTTGGAACAACCAGTATTTTCAAAGGCGTCACCCAATGGCTCATAACAGCAGTGCTTTCCCCTCTGCGATCTCCGCGGCCTCTGCGCCTCTGCGGTTGCCTTGGGTCATGTGCGATTGCGGTGCTGTGGCGCGATGCTGAAAGTCGCCATCGTTCTGCGCCCGCAGCGTGCCGAGGTGGTGTGCCAGAAACTGGTCGCCGCTGGCTGGGCCGAGGAATTGATCGCGTGGGAATGCCGCGGTTATGGCCGGCAAAAAGAGCATCTCGAGCAATACGGCGGACACGAAGGCTCGATTGAGTTCCTGCCCAAGGTCACCATCGAATGTTTGATTGAAGACGAGCGCCGCGAAGAATTAGTCCAACTGGTCCTCGCTACCTGCCGCACCGGGCGCATCGGTGATGGAAAAATATTTTTCCTACCGATTGCCACGCAGGTTGATGTCGCGGGTGCCTAATCGATACGATCCAAGGCAACCGCAGAGGCGCAGAGGCCGCGGAGATCGCAGAGGGGAGAGTGTTGATGTTGCCACGCCTGATCGATCAGCGCAAAAACGTCCGGCCTATCCCGCCCTCAACTCTCTGCGTCCTCCGCGGCCTCTGCGCCTCTGCGGTTGCCTTGGGTTTATAGACACAGACGTTCGGTTGATGAGAATGTCACTCTGCTTTTGACCAATCGAACACCACGCCCATCGCGGTGCCGCGCGCGGCGTTGACGGTGGCGTAGGCCTTGGCGCAGTCGGCGGGAGCGAATTTGTGCGTGATCATGTCGTCCATGTTGAAGCGACCGGACTTCACCATGCGGAGGAAGTACTTGCCAACAGCGAGGTCGTTCCAGCCGTTGTCGTTGTGGCAGTCGTGCGCACCAACGATGGTCAGGCCCTGGGTGATCACCGCGCCGGTGAGGTGCTGCTGGGTCGGTGTGCCGGTATCGCCGATCAGGACGAGGCGACCGCGCGGACGAGCGAGGCCGAGTGCTTCGGCGAATACGGCGTTGTGCCCGGTCGAGTCAACGACCACACGCGGCAGCTCGCCACCGAGCTCAGCCATCAGCGGTTCTTTCAGTTCATTGAGCGGACACGAGAACGTGCGGGTCGCGCCACCACGCTTGGCGAACTCCAGGCGATTCGCCATCGGATCGACCACCACGACGTGCGCCGCACCGGCAGCGACTGCCCAACGCAGACTCATTTGGCCGATTGGTCCAGCGCCGATCACCAACACGGTGTCGCCGAGGAGGTATTCAGCCGCCCGCGCGCCGACGAAGGCGATCTTCGCGAGCGCCCACCAGGCCGCCTGCTCTGGTGCGATGCCGACCGGTACCGGCACGAGATGCATGGCTTTAGTTATGTGGTGCGATGCGTGCTTGCCACGGTGCGCGACGCGATCACCCGGCTTGAAATCGGTGACGCCCTCGCCAACCGCAACGACTTCGGCCACGGTCGAGTAGCCAGGATAAAACGGATACTTCACCCAGTTATCGAAATGCGAGCCAGATTCGAATAGTCGGTTGAAGACGATGTTTTCCGTGCCGATCGACATCAGCGTGTACAACGCACGCGACAGCACCTCGCCTGCCGCCGGCGCGGGTAGCGTCACCGGTTCGTAGTGAACCTGCTGTTTGCCGGTGAAGACGATGCGACTGGGCATGGCTGAGTCCTTGCTGATGGGTGCGGTGACGCGCCGAGCATAGCAAGCTGGTGGGCAGCTGGCCAATGACCGGGTTTGGCGCAAACTTCAGTTTTTTGGCGAAGTGCTATGGTGAGGCCATGCCGGCCAAACCGTCCTCTGTACGCTTGCCCTGTACCTATGTACGTGGCTTTACGATTCCTGGCACGCTGACCCCATGCCGATTCCACCACCACGGCGCGGTGGTCGAAATCGTCTATCACCCAACCGGCGCTGGGCTGACCAAGATGAGCGGAGAGACAGCACTGTCGTTCGTTTCTGGTGACGTGATCATCTATCCACCGCATCTTGGTCACGACCAAATCTTGAGCACGGCTGGCATGGATGCCTGTCTCCACCTCCACGTCGACAAGCAGATCGCCGAGCGGCTGCGTGAAGGCATGGTCGTGCGCGGACCGCAACCAGCGTGGCTGGCTCATGAACTCAGCGATCTGGCGCAAGCACAGTCGATCACCGGTGCGTGGGGCCGTCGCGTCATCGATCATCGCGCGAGCGCGGTGCTGATGGCGTTGCTTGATGGCGTGGACACGACGACGCGACGCGCCGAAGCCGAGCCCGGTCAGGGCCTCGCCGATCAAGCCGCCGCACACATCGCCGAACGCTTTCAGCATCTCGGTCGGCTTGAAGATGTCGCCAAGGCACTCGGCGTCGGCTACGATCCGCTGCGGCGCGCGTTTCGCACGTATCGCGGTATGAGTCTCGTTGCGTGGCTGACTGAAGTGCGCCTCGCTCGCGCCAAAGAACTACTGCGCCATTCACCACTCGATCAGGAAGACATCGCCCGGCAATGCGGCTACGGCAGTGCACGTTATTTCAGTGCGGTCTTCTCGCGCGAAGTCGGCGTCACCCCGGGAGTGTGGCGTCGCGGGGGGTGAATACACTAAGCACCAAGGCAACCGCAGAGGCGCAGAGGCCGCTGAGGACGCAGAGGAGAAACGGTAAGGCCTTGCAGCGGATAATGGCCAATGGCCCTCATCCTCTGCGATCTCAGCGGCCTCTGCGCCTCTGCGGTTGCCTTGGAGGACGCTCTCGTTCATGCGTTGTTGAGCAGTTGTTCGAGCGCGTGGGCCAGTGCATCGCTTGGCGGGGCTGCGACATGGCTATCTGCAGCGGCGAGCGCGGCGGGGTGGCCGTCGGTGATCGCGATGCCGTGACCGCACAAGGACAACAACGGTGCATCGGTGATGTCATCACCAACCGCGATCGTTCGCGCTGGATCAAGATTGCGCGCGGTGAACCACGCCTGCCCACCTGAACCCTTGTTCACACCACTGGCGGTCAAGAACACAAAGCGATCCGCATCGGCGCGAAACACCGTTGCCTCGTGACCGACTGCCGCGTTGACCGCGGCCCACACGGCGGTGATCGAGCCGGGTGCTTCCGACGGCATCCACATGCCGAGTTTGATCGACGGTTCGGCAAGCGCGTCGTCGAAGCGACGCAGATCGGCGGCGGCGCAACCCCAGTGGGCCAATAGTTCGGCGGTTAGCTCAGCTGAAAAAGCCGGCGCGCGATGGGCATGATGAATGGAAATCATCACGTCCGATGAAACCGTTCGCGCCGCTGTGACTGCCTTGGCGACGGTTGCCGCCGGCATGGCAAACGCCGAGGTCACCGCGCTGTTTGTAACCACGACCGAACCATTGTGAAACACGCCTTCGTTGGCGACCCACGCAAGAGTGCCCAAGCGTACCCGCGCTGAGACATGGGTGCGCGCGGTGGCGCAGGCGATGGTGACGCCGCGATCGCGAGCTCGGGCGAGCGTAGACATCAGGACTGAAGAAATTGCGCCGTCTCGCGCAGCGACGGTGCCGTCGATGTCGAGCAGGATAGCGCGGATGGGCACTAGGATTGCCTCATAAGGATGAATGAAGAAGGATGAATGAAGAAAACGCTGGTGATACGACGTGCCCGTTTTCCTCCTTCTGCATTCTTACTTCTTCCTTTGCTCTTCACGAAAGTCCGCACGCCTTACGCGCGCGATCGACCGTCGCCCGCGCCAGTGCGCGTGCCTTCGCTGCGCCGCGCGCGAGGATGCGATCGAGCTGTGCGGGATCAGCAACCAGTTCGGCGCGCCGTTGCCGGGCGGTGGCGAAGCGATCGAGCAGCAATTCGAAGAGCGCCTGCTTGGCGTGGCCATAACCGAAGCCACCAGCGGGCGGCTCACGGTATTTGCGTTCAAGCTCGACCGTGCGCGGATCACTACGTCCGGCGACGGCGCGGAAGATGCGGAAGGTCGCGTCGGTCTCGGGATCTTTCGGCTGATCGACGGCGGTCGAATCGCTCTTCACCGACATCACGCGTTTGCGCAGCGCCTTCTCATCGAGAAACGGCGAAATCGTATTGCCGTAACTCTTCGACATTTTCTGGCCGTCGATGCCGGGCAGGACATCGGCGTCCGCCGCAAGTCGATGCGCGGGCAGCTTGAACACCTCGGCGCCGAAGCGGCTGTTGAAGCGACCGGCCACGTCGCGGCAGATCTCGATGTTCTGCACCTGATCCTTGCCCACCGGCACCACGTCAGCGTCCACCGCAAGAATGTCGGCGGCCTGCAAGATCGGATAGGTGTAGAGGCCGAGATTGGTTTCCAGCCCGCGCGAAGTCTTGTCCTTGAAGCTGACGCCTTTGTCAGCAAGCGACATCGGACACACGCACGACAACAGCCACGCCAACTCGGTGACCTCGGGCACGTCTTGTTGCCCGTACAAGCAGGTCCGCTCCGGATCGATGCCGAGAGCGATCAGATCGATCGCCAACTCGCGAATCATCGTGCGCAGCGACTCGCCCGACTCGACCGAGGTCAGCGCGTGATAACTCGCGATGAAAATAAAACTGTCCTGCGTCTTCTGCAGCTCAACCCACTGCGCAACCGCCCCGCAGTAATTCCCGAGGTGGAGTTGACCGGAAGGTTGGATACCAGAAAGGACGCGTGGCATGTGCGGCACGGTAGAGCCGTGCGCGCGCACGCAAAGGCTTGGGAGGGGGAGCGAGGGCATCCGCGTAGCGGACGCGACGCCATGGGCATGGCGTCGGCGCCGAGTGACGCCGAGAGCTTTGCTCGAGGCTGGACGAGCGCCAGCTCGACCATTCGATTCGCATGGTCGAGCTGGCGCTGCCTTCTAATGGCTCCTATTTGTGATCACGATGAGCAGCATGGCTGTTAGCCTGCGATTCTCCGATGGCGTTTTTCCCTCGCCGCATGTGTCCCGGAGTAACACGGGCGCCGGGAGGTGTGGTGGCGCATATAATGGGCGAAGCCCATGCGCCACGCTGTCGCTAGCGCAGCGACGCGACAGCGAACACCGACCAAGCCCGAGGGGGAGTGGGGGACAACGTCCCCCACAGCGAATCACCGCACCGGATAACGCAGTGCGTTCATGCGTTCACGAATCAGAAACTGCATGTGCGCTTGATCAAAGGCGATTGGCGCACTGAGTCGATCGCCGCCGATGCGCCGCAGCGACAGGGTTGGGACGTGATGAATAAGTTCGGCACTGAGGGCAGCGATGCGTGCAGTGATGAGCGCGTGGTCGGCGCGCCCAGGAACGGCGACGACCAGTGCGTCGGATGGATAACCGGGAACACCGCGTTGCAGCAACCACGCCGAGCGCGCTTCGAGATGGGCTGGATCTCCGGGCGCGACGTCGATGGTGAAATGCGTTTCGGCGCGGCGATCACCACGAAATACAAGCCAGCGCCAGGTAACGAGCGGGATCTCGCGCGCGGGCGCGAGCGCATCCCAGGCCGGCGCTTCTTGCGCTGCGGCACTTGGACGCTGCGCGAGCACGACCGACACCGCGAGTGCGAGCAAACCCAGCGCCATGCCAGCGGCCAACCAGAGCGCGGTTCGTTCGGGCGGCGGTGCCGGAGCAACGAAATCTTGGCCGCTCAGGTTGCGCGTGTAAGGTCGTCCGCTCATCCAACAACTTTCGCATCAAGGCAACTGCAGAGGCGCAGAGGCCGCGGAGGACGCAGAGACGACATGGCGGCCTGGATGCCTGAAAACCAAGGCTGGCTCCCCTCTGCGATCTCCGCGGCCTCTGCGCCTCTGCGGTTGCCTTGGTAGCCATCGCCCTTCATTGATCGAGAAACACTGCGACATCAGCCGATGGCAAAATATTTCCATCCGCAAGTTGCTTGCGCCGCAAGATGACGCGCCAGTAGGGACGCAGGCGATGGCCGAGTGTCTTCGCGTGATCCGCGAGTCGCTGCCAAGTCTGGCCGAGTTCGCGCACCGGGCCGCGATGCGGCACGGTGAGCGCGACCAGATTACGATAGTCTTCGATCATCAGGCGTTGACCGTCAGCGCTCTGGCCGCCGGGTTTCGGCATGCCGGTGCAGGCAAGACCGATATGGCATTCCCATGCGGCCGGCGGTTCGTTGTCAGGGGCGCCGGCGATGAAGACCTGGATCGGACCTTGTGGCGTGCCGCCCTGCTGGGTGGCCAATCGACGGACCTCAACGCTCACCGTGAGGGGGTCGATCGGCCAGCCGAGGCCGGACAAGCAGGCGAAGCGCAGGTTGCCATCGCGGATCAGTTTGGGGTCGCTCACGGGGGCGTCACGTTCGGGAGGGGGTGGAGCGCGGCAAGCGTCGGTTCCTGGGAGCGCCGAATTGTACTCGGCTCAATGATGAACGAGCCGAGTACAACTCGGCGATCCCAGGGACTTGCTTAGCGTAGGATCGTGTAACAATCCCACGCTCAAAGACAGTGGTGACCCTAGTGCATTTTGCAGAAAAGGCCTGAGGTTTGCTGAGCGTTACTACCCGCACGAGTCCCGAGCTCCACCCGCTGTCCGCCCTGGGATCCGTGCTATTTGCCGCATTATTCGCGGCGCTACATGAAAGAGGAGGCAACCATGCCTACCGGAACCGTCGTCCGCTTTGACCGTCGTCGTGGCTATGGATTCATCCAGCCAGATGACCAGGGCGAAGATGTCTTCGTCCACCAGAACAACATCCAAATGGAAGGCTTCCGCTTCCTCGACGTCGGCGAGCGCGTCGCGTTCGAACTCGAAGTCGGCGACAAGGGCATGAAGGCCGTCAGCGTTACGCTGACCGAGCCGCGCAAGCCCCGCGCTGACGGCGACACCGGCGGCGGCTATGGCCAAGACCAGGGTGGTCAGGGTTCCTACGGCAACGACCGTGGTGGCGACCGCGGTGGATACGGCGAGCGCGATGCGTACGCCCCACCAGCCCGTCGTGAACCACGCGAGCCCCGTGCTCCGCGCGCCGCCCCAGCTGGCGACGACCGCAGCAAGCGCAAGCTTGAGCGTTTGATTTCGATCCTGGTCGAGAAGGGCCTCATCGCCCCCGGCGAGATCGATGGCGTCGAGCAGTCGGCCGCCGTTGCGCAGAGCAAAGGCATCTGAACACATTCGGTCACGGGCATTCGCCTGTAACTTAATGATGTCGCAACACCGCGATGGACGTCAGTCCGTCGCGGTGTTGTCGTTTGATCGCGCATCCAACACGCCGTCCGGTGGCAACAAGCGCATCATGGAAAGACACTGGCGCCGAGATGCGGTGGCGACATACAATCGGCGCAGCCGATGTCGCCACGGTTTCGGAGCCGAGCGACGAAACCGAGCATCGACAAAGCCAGCGGGGGCGAGCGGTACCGCCGAAGGCGGTAGCAGGCCAAAGGCCTGCGTGCCGCGCAGCGCAAGCGTAGCCCCGCAGGCGAAGCCGAGGAGCAAGCGTAGCCGGAGGCAGGGGCAGAGTCCCTGCAGCAAACAAACTAAAACTCAGTTTGAAACAAATCGTACCCACCGACGCGGGCTTTTAAGAACTTCCCGCCAGCGCTCACCGGAGTGCCGTCGGCAATTGGCTGCCACGCCGCTGAGCCGACCGCGCGCCACAGCCAGCGATTGCGGAAAAGCGCGATTTCTGCCGCGGTTCCTGACGTTCCGGGCAGGACAATGTCCGCGCCTACGGCACCGAGCGTTAGGCGTCGCAGTACCAGCGCGTAGGCCATGCCGGGACGATTATCTGCGCGCGTGATCGAACACATGTCAAAGGCGTGGGCGCAGTCGATGCCACACGCAGCGGCGCTGTCACCGGCACCAGCTCCAGCGAGGTTCGCGACCGCACCGCCTTGGCGTGGACGTGTACGCAGCGTCAGACGCAAGGATGTTGCCGGAGTCACATGGTAATCACGTCCGGGTTCGATCTGTATGGGCGAATTCGGTGGCATCGGCGCATCATCAAGCACGGTGCCGTTGCCACTGCCGAGATCGCCAAGAAGCAGCCGGCTGGTCGGCGCGTCGAAACGCAGTTGCAGATGCTGGCGACTGATGCGCAGGCAATCATCGCGGAATTGCGTGGTCGGATATTTGCGCAGGCAAATATCGACCGGCGGTTCGCACAGCTTGCCCATGGTCAATTGCCGACGGCCATAGAGTAGCACGTGGCAGCCATCACCGACCAACGCAATCCATGGCTGATCAAGGGCAGAACCGAAGTCACCCTGAACGCGATCGGATCCCGCCGCTGCCGCTGGCCCGCTCGGCGCTGCTGCCGCTCCGGCCCATTCAGCTCCGGATACGGCAATAGTTGCATCGGCATTCACCGCGCCTTCGGGAGGCACGACCACGGTCGCGCGACTTTCGTGACCAGTATCGTTCTCGGCCAGGAGGTCGGCGGCGATGGTGTGGTCTTCGCTATGTTGTGAGACTGGCGCAGCGGTCGAGCCAGTGCCGAGCACAGCCAGCGCCTCGGCGATCGCCGTGCGTAGCTCAGCCGGCACCTGATAGCGATCTTCGCGCTTCTTGGCCATCAACCGCTTGAGGATGACTGACGTTTTCTCGGTGATTTCCGGACGATTCGTGCGTGGATCGGGAATTGGCGCGGTCCGGTGTTGGTGCAAGACCTCCTGCAGGCGGCCCTTGTACGGTTCGGTTCCAGCGAGGCAGAAATACAGAACGCAGCCAAGTGCGTACAGATCGCTGCGGATATCGAGGTCCTTTTCGGCCAGGACCTGCTCCGGACTCATGTATGCCGGGGAGCCGACCAGGGTGCCTTCCATGGTCAGCATCGTGCGCTCGGCCGCCGTTGAGCGGGCGATGCCAAAGTCGGCGAGCTGACAGACACCTTCAGGGCTAGCGAAGATGTTGGCTGGCTTGATGTCGCGATGGATCAGCTTGCGCGTGTGGGCGGCGTCCAGAGCGTCCGCAACTTGGTGGACGAAGGCCAGCGCCAGGGCCTCGGGCAGGGGGCCCTGATTTTCTACAAGTTCTTTCAGGTCACCACTTTCGACGAATGCCAAGACCATAAACAGGGTGCCGTCGGTCGCGGCTCCATGATCCAGAATCGCGACCACACTGGGATGGCGCAGTTCGGCCATGAAGCGGAATTCACGCTCGAAACGATGGCGCACTTCGTCGACCCCAGCGAATTGGCCCTTCATCGTCTTGACCACAACCAGTTCGCCGGGTTCGGGCAGGGGTCGGGCCGGCTGGGGCGTGGTTGGTGCTTCGGTGAGCGGAGTCTTGCGGGCGGTCGCGGCATCGCGGGTCGCCAGCCACACCGAGCCCATGCCGCCGTCCGCGAGGTGCGCGAGGACGCGATACGGACCTAAATCCATGCCTTCGTCAGGCGGCAGATGGGACAGCAATTGTTGGGCTGGACCGACCGGCAGTAATTTGGCTTTTTCAAGAAATTGCCTTGCTTTTGCCGGCGTATCAACCTTGCGCTCAGCTAATAGAACACGGAGCCGAGCGCACCCGGAACGATCCAGGATGCGGCGCTTGCGGGCAAGCTGGACAAGAGCCTCGGCCTGGGGCGACACCGGCATGCGGCCACCATGCAGGGAATGCCTGACGTGCCAAGGGGTTGATAGACAGGCCCGCACACGGCGGGTGGTTAGGGTCTGGCAACCAGGCAGGTTCGCGGCTGGTGGGGTCGCACGGCTACGAATTGTTGGATATCACCGCACCTCTCAATGCTTGCACACCTCGAGCAGTCATGGACAAATGGCACGTCTATTTCCCCGGGCGGTCCATGTCTTCACCCAATGATCCACCTACGACCCCACCGGCCACCGGCGGCGCGCCGTCCGGCGAGCCCGGACCGGCACCTGATTCGGGGTCAACCGACCTCTCAGGACGTGAGTTGACGCTGCAGACGCCGGCGCTGGGTCTCAGCGGTCGCGAACTTACCATCCAGACACCGGCGCCTAAACCGCTTACGCCAGAATTATCCGGGCGCGAGTTGACCATGCAGACGCCAGCAATGGGTCTCAGCGGTCGCGAACTCACCATCCAAACCGCAACCGGTAAACCGCCAACCGCCGACTTGTCTGGTCGTGAGCTGACCCTGCAAACACCGGCAACCGGAATTAGTGGTCGTGAACTGACATTGCAGACGCCGACGCCAGTCGCCGATCTCTCTGGTCGCGAACTGACCATGCGTGGCCCCGGCACGCCGACGCCGAACACCCAGGTCGGCGGCAAGCCGCGCACCGATCACGGATTCAAACCGCGCACCGGCGTTGGCACCTCGATTTCGTTCGACGACGCATGGCATTTGCAGGGCCGTAAGGGTCCGTTCACCGGACAGACTTGGGGCGACTTCGAGCTCGGCGGCATTCTTGGCGAAGGCGGCATGGGCGCGGTCTATCGCGGCAAACAGAAATCGCTGCGTCGGCGCGTCGCGATCAAAGTGTTGCCGCCGAACCTCGCGGCTGACGGCCGTTTGCTGCAACGCTTTCAATTGGAAGCCACCACCGCATCAAAGTTACAGACGCCGCATGTCGTCCAAGTGTATTCGATCGGCGAGTTCGAGGGCAATCACTTCTACGCGATGGAATACGTCGAAGGCAAAGACCTCTACGACGTGATCAAGGAACGCCGCGAAGCGAACAAACCGCTGACCACCGACGAAGCAGCGAACTACATCATGCAGGCCGCGAAGGGTCTCGCTGAAGCCGGACGCCAAGGCGTCGTCCATCGCGACATTAAGCCGCCGAACTTGATGGTGACCAAGGACGGCATGGTCAAGATTGCCGACTTCGGCATCGTGAAAGTTCTGAGCGAACACAACTTGACCATGACTGGTCAGGCGGTTGGTACGCCGGCGTATGTCAGTCCAGAACAGGGCCGTGGCGACAAGGAGGTTGATCCGCGCAGCGACATCTACTCGCTTGGCGTGGTCTTCTACGAACTCGTTTGCGACAAAAAGCCGTTCGACGGCAGCACCCCGAACGCCCTGATTTATCAGCACTGTTACGAAGAGCCGAAGCTACCCAAGGAAGTGAACGCGGCGATCTCGGACGAGATCCAGGCCGTGGTGATGCGCTGCCTGCAGAAGAAACCGGAGAACCGCTACCAGAGCGCTGACGAACTCGTCCGCGACCTCGAGGCGATTCGCGCCGGTTCGATGCTGAAGTCGGCAATTGCCAACTACAAGCTCGGCACTGGTGCCGACGAAGCCAAGCGCGAGCAGATGACGTGGCTGCAGCGGAACATGCTGCCGGTTGCGGCGGCTGCATTGCTGGTGTTTGGTGGCATTGGTTACGGCATCTATTCGTACAACGAAAAATTGAGAAAGGCGGAGTCCATTGCCGAGCTGAAGCGCAAGGACGACGAGATCGAGGCCAAAGAAAAGAAGTTGATGAATGAATCAAAAATCACCGGCTTGCGCAACACCCTAAAGGCCAGTCTCGATATACCCGGAGCATTACCCGAGGCGGTTGAGGCGAGTTTGACGTCGTTGGCCAAGCTCACGACGGATGGCGACAAGGACAACGACGTCGTGCGTTGGCGCGCGAAAGTTACCGCCGTGCGCGACTTGGAATTGAAGCTAAGTCCGATCGAAGCTGGCACGCCGACGGTTGAGCAACGTAAGGCTGCGCGCAAGGACCTGGAAGCCTACATCGGAAAGGTTGGCGGTACCGAGGCCAAGGCCGCGCGCTGGACGGCGCGGCTGAATGGGATTGATGAAGAAGAGCAGCGCTTACGCACTGAATGTGCGAAGCTCGACACGACCTTGCTGAAAAAGAGTTCGCGCGACCAATACGTGCCGCTCATCGAATCGCTGGCCGCGCTGACTCCGGCTGACGATCCACAGCTGGTCAAATGGAAACAAAAACTGGCGACGTTCGACCAGACGCTGAACGCGTTGCTTGAACAGATCAAGCCGCTGGAGACCGAAGCCAGCGTGACCGTGGCCAAGCGCCAACTGTATCAGCCAATCGTCAACGATCTGGCAATCTATCTCGATGTGGGCGACAAAAAACTGGAGGCTTGGAATACGAAGTTGAGCAGCGTAGGTCAGCGCATGTCCGACTATCAGACGAAGATCAAAGGCATTGTTGGCGATCAACCAGAGCGCATTTCCAAGCCCGACTTTGATCGCATCAAAGAGACGCTGGCCAGCTACGAGAGTTTGGTTGGTTCAGAGAACCCCCAGCTCAAAGACTGGAAAGCCGCGATCACTAACGGCGAGAACGCGATCGTTGGCATTCGCGGCCGTCTCAAAGACTTCGTCGACAAGAGTGGTGACGACAAGGTGCTGCCGCAGGGCGTACATGCGGTCTTCGCCAGCCAACTCAAAGAGTTGAAGTCACTGATCTATTCCGGTGATCAAGACGTCCAGAAGTGGGAAGAGACGTTGCGAGACAGCATTGCTACACTGAAGGCATTGGAGAACGATTGCTCGGTGCTAGCGGTAACCGCAGAAAATCCGGTGACTATGGCGGCGCAGTTGGACCTGGCGCCAAAGGTTGGCCGCCTGCTTGCCAAGGGCGCGATCAACGCTGATCGCGCCGACGCCTATCGCCAGCGCCTCACGACTGAAGCGAGGCGCATCAAGATTCTGCGTGATAGTTTGGTGGCGTTCAATCAGGCTGAGTCGATCAGCGATAGTATGGTCAAAGGGCTTGAACGCCTGACGACTGACGCCGGTACCGACGACGCTGACGTCAAAAGGTGGAGCGCGAAACATGCACGCGTGCTGGCGTTGCAGGAAAAGCTGAGCGCGCTCGACCGCCGGGCCGGTGTTCCCGATGAGGTCGGCAAGTTGTTCGATGAACTCAAGCAGCTGGTTGGCGAAAAGGATTCACAGTTGGTTGCTTGGCAGGGCAAAGTGCAGCGCATAGACAGCGCGCGTAAGAGCCTCACGGTACTTGACCCCAAACGTCGCGTGGCCTTCAACGCGGATGAAATGGCGGTCAAGCTCCGCGATCTTGAGGAGTTGGTTGGCTCTGGTGACCGTCAGTTGCTGACCTGGAAGGCCAAGGCCGCCGAAGTCGCGTTGCACAAATCCGAATTGGCGAAACTGGCAACGACTATTGCCCAAAGTGTCGAAGCGAACGGAGTCGCGCACGCACGTCTGCATCACCTGATTGTCGACATGATTGGCGCTGACGACGACGATATTCGCGCCGCCGCCAAGCGTCTCGACGAACTTGATGGCCCGCCGCAACCGGCGTGGGCGAAGGCAGGGAAGATGGGGCGCGATCGTGACGGCATGTGGGCTGAGGCGGATCTGCCCGGTGGTTCGCAGCGCTTCCGCTATGTGGCCTCAGGCACGTTCACGATCGGTAGCCCAGACACCGAGGCGTCCCGCGAGGCCGACGAGTTGCAGGTGCAACTCACATTACCCAGGGGATTCTGGATTGCCGAAGTCGAACTGCCGCGCGCGAACTGGTTGGCGCATATGTCCGGCGATCCCAGTCGCTCAGCATCGATGGACGCAGCACTGCAACCAGTCGAACGCATGACGTGGGCCGAAGCCCAGGATTATTGCAGCAAACTCAACGCTGCGGTTCCCGGGTTGTCGGCGCGCTTGCCGCTTGAGGCCGAGTGGGAATACGCCTGCCGTGCCGGCACCAGCGAGGCCTGGAATCGCCCGGCTGATGTTGCCGCCGACGCCGACGGTGTCGCCAAAATCGCCTGGTGTGATGCAAACGCTGCGGGTGGACCACACGCATCACGCGGTCGTCTGCCCAACGCGCTCGGTCTCTTCGACATGCACGGCAATCTTGCCGAGTGGTGCGCCGATGCGTACACGCCGTATCCAACGGCACCAACCGAGATCACCAGTCCCGCCAGCGGCGGTGATCGTCGCGTTCTGCGCGGTGGCAGTTGGGGTGATTCGTGGACGCGCACACGGGCAGCCAATCGCATTCCGGCGCGCGCGGATCTGCGCTCGGCATTCGTAGGCATGCGCTTGGCTCTTGATGTCGAGTGGGGCGCACGTGCGCCGGACGGCACGCAGCTCATCGCCCAGGCTCAACGTGCGGCGGGCGGTAGACAGTTTTCGTTCCCGGTTGGCGGCTGGCGCGTGCAGATTCAACAGGAAACGGCGGCTCAAGCAGGGGCGGTGAAGCGATGAGTCTGTTCGCACGCTGCGTCTTGATCTTGCTGGCCGTCGCCACCATCCAGGCGGCGGAACCCATGACCGCCACCGGCCTGGGCCACGCACTGTATCTTGCTGATGACGGTACGGTGTGGGCGTGGGGCTCGAACAGCAACGGTCAGCTTGGCCAGGGCGACACCACGCCGCGCTACGAACCAGTCCAGGTTCCTGGTTTGGATCGGATCGTGCAGATTGCGGCGGGCAATTTCCACAGCATGGCGCTCAGGGCCGACGGTCGGGTGTACACCTGGGGTTACAACGCATACGGCCAGATCGGCAATGGCACATCGGGGACAGATGCACTTTCACCGGTGCTGATCACCTTGTTCAATGCGAAGCAAATTTCAGCTGGCGCTTATCATTGCCTTGCGCTGCATACCAACGGAACGATCACGAGTTGGGGTTACAACGGCACCGGCTGTGTCGGTGACGGCACTACCACCTCGCCGGTCACATCGCCAACCACCGTCGTGGGTGGACTCAAATACCGCGCGGTCTGTGGCGGCGGTCTGCATAGCATGGCGATACGCGATGACGGCACCGTGTGGGCGTGGGGTTGGGATACATATGGCCAGCTCGGCGACGACGCTCCGCTCACCAGTCAGTCGTCGCCGGTGCAGGTTGCCACAATAAACAATGCGCTGAGCTTGGCGGCGGGTTACTTTCACAGCATAGCGGTCCTGGCGAACGGCAACGTTTACACATGGGGTCGCGATGCGAATGGTCAGCTCGGCAACGACTCCGCATTAACTAATAGTCCGACACCTGTGTACGCTGGTGTCGGCGCAAGCTGGCGCGTGGTTTCCAGCTATGAGTCGTCCCTGGCCCTGCGCATCACCGGATATTATCAACTGTGGGGCGACAATGCTTATGGACAATGTCGGCAGACTCCTGGCGCACCCGCTAATCAACCCACCGCGTATTATCCTGGAAATTACCCCGTTCGCGCTGCCTCCACCGGCTTCGGAAACGGCTTCGTTGTCATAAACGGCGATGGTTCGGTGATGGCCTGGGGTGACAATAGCAGCGGCCAGCTTGGAATTGGAACGACATCACCGTCCAGCACTGCAACTCCCGTTACTGTCCATGCGACATGGCCCGTGTCCAAAGCGACCGCGACCCTGCGTGGTCAGTACAACGCCGCTGCGCTGAAGAGCGACGGCACCGTGTGGGCGTGGGGAGGAAACTCCAACGGCCAAGCGGGCGATGGTGGAACCAGCACGCATACGACACCGAATCAGACGAGTGTGGTGTCGGGCATCACGGCCATCGCAGGTGGCGGTGATTACGGCGACACCGTGTTGGCGGTGGGATATACGGGATCAGTGTATTCGTGGGGCAACAACTATTACGGTCAAGGCGGCAACAATACCACAACACCGCGCACAACCCCTGAAGTGGTTTCATCGGCTCCCTACATGCGCTGCGTGGCAGCAGGTGATCGCCATAGCTTAGGTGTCGAATACACCGGTGCCGTCAAGGCCTGGGGCAACAACAGTTCTGGGCAGCTTGGTAACGCCAGCTACGTCGATTCATCAAGCGCAGTCACAGTCTCTAGCCTGAGTAACATCATCCAGGTGGCAGCCGGCACCTCGTTCAGCGCTGCGTTGCGGGCGGATGGGACCGTGTGGACTTGGGGTGACGATGGCGCTGGTCAGCTCGGCAATGACGCATCGTTCACGACAAAAAACACACCGGTCCAGGTCGCGGGGTTGACCGACATCGTGCAGATTTGCGCCGGATCGAATCACATGCTGGCGCTGCACAGTGATGGTACTGTGGCGGCGTGGGGCAATAACGCGTTAAATCAATTGGGTGACCTGACAACCACGAACCGGCCAACGCCCATCACCGTCGTCGGCGAGAGCGCTGGCTCGCTGTCCGGCATTCGCGCCCTGGGGGCGGGCGACTTCTATAGCCTTGCAGTCAAGAGTACCGGGGCCCTCCGTGCTTGGGGTGGCAATGGCAGCGGCAACCTGGGCGATGGAACGACCACGACCGCAACCCGACCATTGGCGATCACGTTGCCAACCCAGGTCGTCAGCGTTGACGGCGGTTATCGAGGAACAAACGCCGTGCTTGCCGATGGCTCGGTGAGCTCCTGGGGTTCGAGCAGCACCGGCGAACTCGGCAATGGCGGTTACAGCCAGTCGCTGACTCCGGTAGCGACGACGCCCAGTTGGCTGCCCGACATCTCGATCGTCCTCGCCTACTCCAGCCTGACCGCCTACGAAACCGGGCCGGTGTTCAGCTACATGTATGTCAGCCGTACCGGCTCGACTGCCGGCTCGTTGACGGTGTCTTACGCCATGAGCGGCCCAGCGACGAACGGCACCGATTACACCACGGCCACGACCATAACGATCCCATATGCGCAAGCCGGAGAGTACATCTATGTCACTCCTGTAGACGACAGCATCGACGAAGATAACGAGGATGCGACGGTTACGTTGTCTGCGAATGCCTCGAACTACTCCATGTCGGGAACGACATCCGCGACACTCACGATTCAAGACAACGACACCGCCGGCTTCACGGTCAGCGGGGCCAGCAACAACACCACCGAGGCGTCCGGAGCGAACCACACCGCGACCTTCACGGTCAAGCTCAACACCCAGCCGACCGCCAACGTCACGATCTCGATCAACTCGTCGAACGCCGCCGAGGGCACCGTCTCGACCTCGTCGCTCACCTTCACCAGCGGCAACTGGTTCACCAACCAGACGGTGACCATCACCGGCGTCGATGACTTCGTCGCCGACGGCAACGTGGCCTACAGCGTCATCACCGGTGCAGCGGCATCGGCCGACAGCAAGTATTCGGGCCTGAATCCCAGCGACGTCGGCCTGTCGAATCTCGATGACGACGTGGTCGGATTCACGATCAGCGCCATTTCCGGCAACACTACCGAGGCTGGCGGCACCGCGACCTTCACGGTCAGGCTGAGCTCGCAGCCGACCGCGTCGGTGGTTCTTGGTCTATCCTCGAACAACACCGCCGAAGGAACCGTATCGCCCGCATCGTTGACCTTCACCACCGGCAACTGGAGCTCCAACCAGACCGTGACCGTGACCGGCGTGAACGACGACATCGATGACGGAAATGTCGCTTTCACCATTATCACCGCCGCGGCGACCTCCGGCGATACCGGCTATAACGGATTCAATCCGCCCAACGTCGGCGTTATCAATGACGACAACGACACGGCGGCGGTGGTCGTTACCGAGAGCGGCGGCACAACGACGGTGACCGAAGGCGGCGTGACCGACACCTACACGGTTAAGTTGCAGACCCAGCCGTTGGCCTCGGTGACTGTCGCCATCGCCACGGCGGATGGACAAACGAGTGTCTCGCCGACCACGCTGGTCTTCACCACCGCGAATTGGAACAGCGCCCAGACCGTGACCGTGACTGCGGCCGATGACAGTGTCGCCGAGACATCTCCGCATGTGGGCTCAATCACCCATTCGATCAGCGTCGCCGATGGTGGTGCGTACACGCTGGCCCTCTCCTGCCCATCGATCAGCGCCCAGATCACCGACAACGATACCGCTGACTTGGTTCGCACGCCATCCAGCGGACTGGTGGTGACCGAAGCGGGTGGCACCGCAACGTTCAACTTGAGTCTGGCAACCCAGCCAACAGCGGACGTCCAGCTCACGATTGCCTCGGCCAATACGGCTGAAGGCACGATCTCTTCGCCGACGACGAAGTGGTTTGGCGCCACCGGCCTTGGCACCCAGCTGGGCAACACCGCAGCGAACCGAAGGCAGTGGAACAATCCGACAACGGTCACCATCACCGGCGTGGACGATTCGTTCGATGATGGCGACATTGCCTTTAATATCAATGTGACTGCGGTTAGTGCGGACACGTTTTATAGCGGCATGGCGCGAACAGCGGCTGCGACCTGTACCGACAACGACGCGCGCGCGGTGGTGATCACCCAGAGCGGCGGCTCGACCGATGTGACTGAAGGCGGCGCAACCGATAGCTACTCCATCGCCTTGGCGACCGCCCCGATCGGCGGCACGGTGCGGATCGATATCACGCCGGACGCCCAGGAGACCCTCAGCGCCTCTGCGGTGTACTTCGGTGCCAGCGCAACCGGAACCGGAACCGGCATCGATGGTGCCAACTTGCGCCTGTGGAGCAACGCACTCAGCGTGACCGTCACCGCTTTCAACGACAGCGTCGCCGAAGGCGCCCACACCGGCACGATCACCCATACGGTCAGCGCGGTGGGCACTGATTACAACGGCTCCAGCGCGCCATCGGTTGTTGCCCAGATCACTGACAACGACACCGCCGGATTCACCGTGTCTGCGATCTCCGGCAACACGACCGAATCAACCGGAACGGCGACGTTCACCATCGCGCTCAACACCCAGCCAACCGCCCGAGTGGACCTTGGCTTGAACAGTTCGAACACTAATGAAGGTACATTGTCGACGGCAACGTTGTACTTCGGCGCCAGCGCGACCGGTTCGGGTAGCGGTCTCGATACGTCCAATATTCGCCTGTGGAGTAACGCTGCCACGGTCACCGTGACTGGCGTCAACGATGCGCCGCCCGTGGTCGACGGCAACATTGCATTCACTATCACCACCACTCCGGTCACCAGCGCAGACACATTCTACAACGGCCTCAACCCCAGCGATGTCGCGGTAACGAACAATGATAACGACGTGGCGGCGGTCACCGTCACCGGCAGTCCAGTTGCCGTGACCGAAGGCGGTGCGACAACCTACACCGTCGTGCTGACGACCCAGCCAACGTCGAATGTGACGATCACGCCAAGTCCGGATGCGCAGACCACGATTTCGCCGTCGACGCTGACGTTCACCTCGGCGACGTGGAGCGTAGCCCAGACGATCACCGTGACCGCTGTCGATGACCCGGACAACGAGCTGGCCGTGCATTCCGGAACCATTACCCACGCAGCATCTGGCGGCGGATACGGTGCGGTCATTATCGCGTCGGTCACTGCGAACGTCACTGACAACGACGTGCCGGCGATCAACGTGTTCCCAACGTCAGGTTTGGTGACAACCGAATCCGGCGGAACGGCTAGCTTTACGGTGGTGTTGGCGACTCGCCCAACCGCGAATGTCAGTGTCGGACTAACCACGACGGACGCCACGGAAGGCGATGTATCAACGGCGACGCTGACCTTTACCAACGCCAACTGGAATACGCCGCAGACCGTTATCGTGACGGGCATCGATGATCTGGCTACTGATACCAACATCGCCTATACGATCACCACGGCCGCGGCGGTCAGTGGCGACACCGACTACAGCGGTATTAATCCTAGCAACGTCGGAGTAACCAACCTCGATGACGACGTGCCCGGCGTAACGATCCTTCCGCTGTCCGGTCTTACCACCAGTGAGGCGGGGGCCGTGGCGATCTTCTCGGTGAAGCTGAACACGGCGCCTGACGCCAACGTTTCCTTCACCCTGACCTCATCGAATACCGCTGAAGGCACCGTGTCGCCCGCATCGCTCACCTTCACGACGGCAAACTGGAGCAGCTTCCAAGCCGTCACGGTCACCGGAGTCGAGGATGTGATTGATGACGGAAGCGTCGCGTACACGATCCAGACCGGCGTGATCACGGCGCCCGGCGAGACGACCGGCTACAACACGGCCCTAGATCCGCCAGATGTGTCATTGACCAACGTCGATAACGACTCGGCCGGCGTGACGGTTACGCCTAGTGGTGGTTTCACCCTGCTTACCGAGGCAGGGACCACCGACACCTACACGGTTGTCCTTAACACCCAGCCGACCTCAGGTGTCGTGGTTATCAATCTACTGCCAGACAGCCAAGTGACGACCGGCGTAGCGGGCGGCCAACTGTTTTTTGCGGCCGCCTCTGCTGGCACGGGTGATGCACTTACTCTGGCGAATCGCCGGATCTGGAACTCGGCACTGACGGTGACTGCCACCGCGGTCAATGATCTGGTCGACGAAGGCGTGCACAGCGGCGTCGTTAGTCACCAGATCGATGCGGCAACGACGGCAAGTGAGTTCATTGGGGCGAGCGTCGCCTCGCTAAGCGCGGTTATTATCGACAACGATACCGCTGGCGTCACGGTGACTCCAACGTCTGGACTGACGGTTACCGAGGCCGGCTCGACAACTACATTCACAGTCGTTTTGAATACCCAGCCGACCGACACGGTGACGATTGGCCTGTCGTCCACCGATCCAACCGAGGGCACGGTGTCGCCAGCTTCGTTGAGCTTCACAGTCGCAAATTGGAACACGGCGCAGACCGTCACAATCACGGGCGTCAACGACGACATCGACGACGGCAACGTCGCCTTCACCATTACCACTGCGGCGGCGTCCAGCACAGATACCAATTACAACGCGATGAATCCATCCGATGCGGCGGCAAGTTGCACCGATGATGACACCGCGGCTGTGGTCGTTGCTGAAAGTGGCGGCGCGACGACGGCGAGCGAAGGCGGCGCGGGTGATTCGTACACTGTACGCTTGGCGACTGAGCCACTCGCCTCGGTGACCGTCACTATCACACCGGATGCTCAAGTAACCACCGCGCCACCCACGCTGACCTTCACTACCGGCAACTGGATGACCCCGCAGACCGTCACCGTGGCAGCTGTCGATGACATCGTGTCCGAGGGTGCCCATACGGGAACAATCACCCACGCGGTCACGACCGCAGACGGTGGCGCGTATGCGTTGGCCCTCTCCTGTCCGTCAGTGTCGGCAGGGTTGACCGACAACGACACCGCCGCCGTGACATTGTCGACCAATGCCGTGTCAGTGACCGAGGGCGGCGCAACCGACTCGTACACCATCTGCCTGGCAACCCAGCCGACCGGCGTGGTCACGATCACCGCGACGGTCGGTAGCCAGCTATCGCTGCCTAGTGCCAGCAGCGTCTACTTCGCCGCCGCGGCTGCGGGCAGCGGCGATGGATCTACCTCCGGCAACGCGTCCTTGTGGAGCAACCCGGTCAGCGTGACCGTAGCAGCTGCTGACGATAGCGTGGTTGAAGGCACCCATACCGCCACGGTGTCGATGAGTGCGTCCGGTGGCGGCTACGCTGCCGTGGTCATCACATCGGTCACCGCCACCATCACCGACAACGATACGCCCGGCGTGACCGTGACGCCGACCTCTGGCCTGAACGTCACCGAGTCCGGTGGACAAGCCTTCTTCGGTGTGCGCCTAAACAGTCAGCCCACTGCGACCGTGACGGTTGCGCTGTCCTTGTCGGCACCCGACAGCGCTGAAATCTCGATCAGCCCGGTCAGCCTGTCCTTCACCACGGCGGACTGGGATCAGGTGCAGTTGGTGACGATCACTGGTCTGAACGACTCCGTCGCCGACGGCAACTACATCGCGACGGTCGCGACTGACGCGGCAGTTTCAGCCGATGGCTATTACAGCGGCCTCGACGCAGCCGATGTTTCGGTCACGAATGTGGATAACGATGTGCGTGGGGTGACCATCACCCAGAGCGGTGGATCGACGGCGGTCACTGAAGGCGGCGCAACTGATACCTATACCATTGTCCTCGACAGCCAGCCGACGGCGACGGTCGCCGTGTCTCTGCTGTCCGATGGTCAGGTGACGGCGACTGGATCCGGTGGTGGCAGTGTGGTGTACTTCGGTCCAACCGCGACTGGCACGACCGATGGTTCGTCAGCAGGCAACCGTACGGCATGGAACAACGCTATCACGGTCACGGTGACGGCAGTGGACGATGCGGTGAGCGAGGCCAATCCACATACCGGCTCGATCGCCCACGGCGTCGGTGGCGGTGATTACGCCGGCCTGACGGTTTCCAGTGTTACCGTTTCGATCACCGACAATGATGCCGCCGGCATCACCATCGGGACGATCAGCCATCCGGTCACCGAGACCGGCATGGCACTGATCGGGCCGCTGAGCGCCGTCACCAGCCAGTCGATCAGTACGACAGCGATCCAATTCCCTGCTGCGACTGATTTGTCGGCGGTATCATCGGGTCTGTGGATCAGTCTAGCGGCCGGTCCTAACGCTGGCGTGTATGCGCGCATCTCGGCGGTCGATGACGCTAATGATCGCATCGATCTGGCGGATCCACTCACCGCTGATGCAACTGCGCGTGCGGTATCCTTCCATAGCCCCTTTTTGTCGACTACGGCTATTTCTGGGACCACGGTGACGTTCTCGGCGGGAGTTCCACTGACCTCGTTGCAGGTTGGTCAGTACCTGAAGTTCGTGTCTGGACCAAATGATGGAACGACCACCCAAATTGCGGCGGTCAATGATGCCGGCCACACGATCACCACCACAACGCCACTGACCGCCACCGGCGGTTCTGACTTGATTATTTTTGTATCGAGCGTCACCGTGGTGCTCACCTCGCAGCCGACCGCCGTGGTGACCGTGCCGCTCCACAGCGGCGACACAACGATCGCTAACCTCTTCCCCGCCAGCGTTTCATTCACCCCTGCCAACTGGAATATTCCGCAATCCATAGGCATAGTGGGGGTGAACAATGACATTGATGATGGGGATCAGAGCTTCGCGGTCGTGGTCGATGCTGCCTTCAGTCTGGATGCGAACTACAATGGCTTGGCCGGATCATCGGCAACCGGCCTGCGCCTCGACGACGACGCGCGCGGCGTCACGGTCGGCACACCCAGCGGTGCGACGACTGAACTGGGCGGCACAGCGACCTTCACGATTGTCCTCACCAGTCAGCCCACGGCCACGGTGGTGATTCCGGTTTCATCTAGCGATACGGCACAGGCCTCGGTGTCGACGGCGTCTCTGGTCTTCACCACAGCGAACTGGAACGATGCCCAGACCGTGACGGTGACGGGCCTGGATGGCGACAGCACGGACAACGGCGCCGGCGTTGCCTATAACGTCGTCTTGGGAGCTGTCACCGGCAGCAGCGATTATCTGGGCCTCGATCCCGCTGATGTGGCGATGACTAACCTGGGCGCGAACAACCAGCCGAATGCTGACGCCATCGCGAACGCGACCATACTCGAGGATGCAACTCCGCTCACCGTTACGGTCACTGGCATTGACGTTGGTCAGACCGGTGAGGTTCAGACGCTGACCGTCACGGCGACGAGCAGTGCCCCTGGCGTCGTCCCATCGCCGACCGTCACCTATCCGGGCTCTGGCGGCAGCACGACGGCAGATGTGGTGATCACACCGGTAGCCGATGCGTCGGGCGTGGCCACGGTGACGGTAACGGTGACCGACAGCGGCGGCACCGCCAATGGCGGCATCGATACGCGGACGCGCACCTTCAGCGTGACGGTGACTTCGGTGAACGACCTACCGGTTATTGACCTCAATGGCGTGGTTGCCGGCACCGGATTCACCTCGACCTTCACCGAAGGCGGCGGCGCGGTAACGATCGTTGATCCAACCCCGACGGTGTCCGATGTCGATAACACCACACTCGCCGCAGCGTACGCAACGTTCTCGACCGGCGCTCCTGCGGACGGAACGGCCGAGACGCTGTCGGTCGTGACTGCCGGCACGCTGATTTCTGCAACCTACAACTCGGCTACCGGCATCCTGTCGATGACGACATCGACACCGCAACCGCTCAGCGATTTCCAAACGGTCCTTGCCACCCTCAGCTACAACAACACCAGCGGCACACCGACCACCACCAACCGACTGGTTCAGGTAACGCTCTATGACGGAGCTGCGACTAGTGTTGCTGCGGTAGCGACGGTGCAGGTTGTCGATGTGCAGTTCGCGCCGGTGGTCGACCTCAATGGTCCGGTCGCGGGCATCGATCATGCAGCGACCTTTACCGAAGGCGGGTCGGCGGTTGATCTGGGAACATCGCTACTCGACGTCAGTGATCCCGATTCGTCCACAATCTCCGGAGCGGTTGCAACGATTACCAATATCCAAGATGGTGTTGCCGAGTCGCTCAGCATTGATGTTGGGGTCAGCGGTTTGACTGCGACGTGGACCACGCCAACCGTGACCATCACTGGCACAGCGAGCACGGGCACCTATGCCGCCGTGCTGCGTAGTCTTTCCTACACACATAGTAGCGACACGCCGACCGCTGGCGCGCGAACGATTCAGATCACGGTGAACGATGGAACCGGTAACACCAGTGCGGTTGCGACATCGACCATCACCGTCGTGGCGGTCAACGATGTGCCGACGCTCTCGACGAATGGCTTCACAATTACCCTGGGCAGCAGCTACGTCTTGTCGGCGGCCGAGATGCTGGCGGCCGACGTCGAAACCGCGAACCCCGCCCTGTTGGTGTTTGTCGTCGACCTCATCCCCGGTCAGGGAACGTTGTCGCGCTCGGGCGTGCCATTGGCCATTCACGACACCTTCACACAAGCGGATCTCAACGCTGGTTTCGTCATCTATCAGCACACGGCGCCGGTTTCTGGCCTCGACGGTTTCGCGGTGCGCGTGACTGACCCCAGCGCGGGATCATCGCCGCTGCAACCGGTTCCGATCACGATCAACGGCCTGTCGCCGCCAGTGGTGACGTTCAACGGTCCAGCCCTGGCGATCAATGAAGAGGACGCAGCGACGGTGATCGACAACGATGCTGGGACGTCGATCACGGACGCGGATTCGCCGACGCTCAATGGCGGCAACGTCACGGTGACCTTCGGCGGCTCGGCACATGTCGGCGATGTGCTCACAGTTCCCGGCGTGACTGCCGGTGGGACAGTGACCATTGGTGGCGTGGCGATCGGTTCAGTCGATGGCACGAACGACGGCAATGGTGGTCGTCCGCTGGTCGTGTCCTTCCTGTCCGATGGCTCGCCCACGCTCTCGCGGGTCAGTACGCTGCTGCGCTCGCTCACCTATCGGACCACGGCGGATATTCCGCCATTCGGCGCACGCACGTTGTCGGTAACGGCTAGCGACGGTAGCAACACGTCGGCGGCAGGCACCACGACGATTACAATCACAGCATTCGACGATGCGCCACGTTTCACTGTGCCTGCGGTGCCGTTCGCCATCGTGCCCGGCATCTCCCGCGATGGGCAGATTGTTGCGGTCGATCCCGAGGGTCAGCCATTAACCTACACGGTCGTGGCCGCGCCGTCGCAAGGCACGCTGTCGCTCAATGCCGCGACCGGCGCATTTACCTATACCGCTCTCGCTGCGGCAACCGCCACGGATTCGTTCACCGTCCAGGCCGACGATGGGACGAAGACGACGAGCCAGGCGTATGCAGTTCACATTACGCAGATTGGCGAAGCCGCTCCGATCATTACCACTCCGGCACCGATGGTGGTCTGGGGAGGCCTGGGGTTGTTCTACACGCCAACCGTAACCACAGCCGGCCTGACGTCGCCGTCATTACTATTCGAATTGCAGGGCACGCTGACCGGGGCTGTCTTCAACACGACCAGTGGAGCGATCAACTGGGGCGCACCGCCGTCACCGGGGGCCAGTGGCTATTATCAAGCAGGCATTCTCGTTATCGACCAGATCAGCGGCAGTGCGTGTTACCAACCACTGCTGCTGCTGTGGATGCCAGGAGTCCCACTATGAACAGCGTGCGGCCCTTTTTCGTGGCAGCGATCCTGTTGTCAGTTACGAGCTGTGGCGCTCCATCTGGTGGCGGTGCAAGCACGGGCGATCTCAGCTCAGCGCTGGCGGGCGCCACGGCTCCGTATGTGGTGCTGGATCTTGTCACCACAACCTACGTCTATCAGACCACGGTTTCAGGCCTCGACACGGATGCGACCCTGCGCGATTCCCAGATCGTGTTCCATCGTGCAACCGTTGGGGGTCGCGATGTCTTTGTCAGTGTGTTCGAGGTAACTCAGGCGCAGTGGCAGCGCATTGCCGGAACAACACCGTGGACGTCAGTCGATACCGGTGTCGTACCGGGGACGGCGATCGCGGCAGATCGGCCGGCCTACAATCTCGACTACGATGCAATCCTGGTTGCACTGGCGGCATTCCCGCTCGCCAAGGGAGCCACCTTGACCGTTCCAACCGACGCAGAATGGACGGCGGCCTGCAGCGTATCCAGTGGTTGGTCGATGGGCAGTAATCCGACCTTAGCCCAGTTCCAAGCAGCAGCCGTTGTGCGCGAAACTAATGGCGGCACCCGTGGCGCGCGCCCGGTTGGCCAACGCGAGGCCAACGCCAACGGATTCTACGACATGCACGGCAACGTGTGGGAATGGACGCGTCCAGGCACGGTGGTGCGTGGTGGTTCGTGGCATGATGCGGCATGGTCAAGCCGGGCGGAGATCTCCACTGGTGCCAGCCAGGGAGTCGACAACTCGGTGGCGCATGCTTTGATGGGCGTCCGCCTCGTCCTGGTGCCCTGATGATCCGATCTGCCTTTTTGACCCCGTTGCTTGTTCTGGTCGCCGGCTCGACCACGGCAGCTGAGCTGGTTGTTCGCGATGTGCGCGTGGGTTTGGACGGACGTCCACTGGCTTACTCGTTTTCGTTAACGTCCAACGCTGGTCAGGCTTCGGGCAACGACGCTTTCCAATCAGCGCTGGCCCTGGAAGCAGGCGGGCGTTGGTCGTACGCACGGGCAGGCGACTCGGTTGGTCTGATTGTTGGTGCCGATGTCATGCTCGATGGCTGGTCGAATAGCGGTGGCGGCGGCATGGCCACGACGTGGGTACGGGCATCGGTCGGACCCGGCTGGGCAATCAATGATCGTTGGACTGCAATGGCTGAAGTTGGCATGCAGTACGGATTCTCTGGCCTGAAGATGCCGGCCAGCGCGACATCTCCTGCCTTCACCGCGACTGGTGCTGCAAACGGATATGACCTACGGCTGGGCGCGACGTGGCTGGCCTCGCGGCAATTCGGCATTGGTGGCCATGTCGGCTGGTTGGTGACCTCCCACGATGTGAGCGGCGACAACGTGCACCTCACGATCAAGCAGTCGGGCTGGTTTGTCGGGATTGAAGCCGTCTGGCGCTTCAGCGACGTGCCTTCGCGGTTGGAGTAAGCCGCTCCGGATAGCAAACGAACAGCGGATGGAGGCAGTTGGCTGCCCTTGCGTTGTTGCTGCAGTTACCCACACCAACACCCATGCCTAACGTTCTTCCAACGCAAGTTGTCATCTTTGGTGCCTCTGGCGATCTGACCGGTCGTAAGCTGGTACCGTCGTTGTTCTCGGCATTCACTGGCGGCCACTTTCCCAGTCAGATGCAGCTTGTTGGCGTGGCGCGACGGCCGTGGGATCACGCGGCCTTTCGCGGTCACCTGGCTGAGGCAGTTGGCAAATCCGCCCAGCATCCACGCTGGGGAGAATTTCTCAGTGGGGTGCAGTACGTTCGCACCAACTTGGAAACCGAAGAGGACTATCGCGCATTGGCGGTTGGTCTTGATGCGGTTGCGCCTGGACCGTGCAATCGCGTGTACTATTTGGCGGTCAAATCAGATCTCTTTTTGCCTGCCGTGAATGGGCTGCACGCAGCGGGGTTACTAACCCAAGCGCCAGGCGGCCCACGGCGCCGAGTCGTGGTCGAGAAGCCATTCGGCAACGACCTCGCTAGTGCGACCTCGCTCAATCGCAGCCTCCTGCAGATACTCGGCGAAGATCAACTCTATCGCATCGATCACTATCTGGGCAAGGAAACCGTGCAAAACCTGCTCGTGTTCCGCTTTCGCAACGCGCTATTTGAGCCGCTGTGGAACCAGAAATACGTCGAGCAAGTACAGATCACGGTGGGCGAAGCGATCGGCATGGAGAATGGTCGCGGTGGTTTCTACGACACCGCTGGCGCCGCGCGTGACATTTTGCAGAACCACTTACTCCAGGTCCTCGCGCTGTTCGCGATGGAGCCGCCATCATCACTCAACGCAAAAGACATTCGCGACGAGAAGGTGAAAGTCCTACGCGCGCTGCGCGATTTCGAAGACTTGGATCCGCGCAAGCACATCGTCCGTGGGCAGTACGAGGGCTACCGCTCCGAAGCTGGCGTTGATCCGAAGTCGGAGACGGAGACGTGGATCGCAGCACGTACGTTCATCGACAACTGGCGCTGGGGTGGCGTGCCATTCTTGCTGCGCACCGGCAAGCACATGCCGGCGCGTTTCACCAGCGTGACCGTGCAGTTCCGCATGCCGCCGCACACGCTGTTCGGCGCCCACGATGAAAGCGGCCTCGGTCCCAACCGCATCACCATCCGCATTCAGCCGCGCGATGGCATCGACATTGATTTCGAAGTGAAGGAGCCGGGTCAGGGCCTGGTCATCCGTCCGGCGAAGCTCGACTTCGACTACGCCGAGCGTTTCCATCAACCGGCACCGGATGCGTACGAACGCCTGCTGATCGACGTGGTCAACGGCGATCAGGCGCTGTTCATTCGCTCGGATGAGATCGAGCAGAGTTGGCGTTGGACCGACAGCCTGCGCACGAAGATGACCGCGACACCGCTATATCTCTATGCGCGTAATTCATGGGGTCCGTTCGCCGCTGAGGATCTCTTTGGCAACGCCGAGGGCCGTTGGGCCGAGGCACCGGCATGACCTGGGTGATGCGAGCCACTGACCTGCACAAGTCGTATGGTTCGAAGGAGATCTTGAATGGAGCAGAGCTGGAAGTCGACGAGCGTGACCGCATCGCGGTGATCGGGCGCAACGGCGCCGGAAAATCCACCTTGCTGCGCGTGCTGCTTGGCCAGGAGGAGGCCGACGCCGGCACGATTACGACGCGGGCCGGGGCGCAGATCGCCTGGCTACGTCAGGACGAACGTTTTGAGCCAGGCGAAAGCGCCCTCGCATTTCTTGAACGCGTATCGCAGCAGCCGGAGTGGCGTTGCGGGCAGCTTGCCGCCGATTTCCATGTGCTTGGCAATACGCTGGAAAAACCAGCGGAATCGCTGTCCGGTGGTTGGCAGACCCGGCTGCGGCTGTGCGCGATGCTGCTTGCCGAACCCGACCTCCTGGTCCTCGACGAGCCGACCAACTATCTTGACCTGCGCACGCTGATGCTGCTCGAGCGGTTCCTCGACGGATTCCGTGGCGGTTGGCTGATCGTGTCGCACGATCGCGGATTTCTTGAACGCACGTGTCCCCAGACCATCGAAGTCGCGGGCGGACAGGTGCGCGCATTCCCCGGCCGTGTGTCGGCATGGTTGACCACGAAGGTCGAACGCCGTGCCTCGGCGGTGGCAACAAACGCGAATCTCCTCGCCAAGAAGCGCGATCTCGAGGATTTCGTGGCGCGCAACAAAGCGCGCGCGAGCACGGCGACCCGTGCCTCGTCCAAGCAGAAGGAGCTCGATAAGCTCGACGATCGCTTTGTTGATATCGAAGCAGATGATCCATCGCCCAACATCCGGATTCCACCGTGCGAATCACGCCGGGGCTGGGCGTTGCAGTGCGACAACCTGGCGGTTGGTTACGGCACCCGGACCGTCGCAGCATGCGCCCATGTCGATCTTGAACGCGGTGAACGCGTGGCAGTGCTGGGCGATAATGGCCAAGGCAAGACGACCGTGTTGCGCACCCTCGCCGGACAGCTCACGCCAATAAGCGGCAGTTTCAAATGGGCGCTCGGCCTGCGTGTTGGTTTGTATGCGCAAGATGTGTACACCGCATTCAAGCCAGATTTAGTCGTCGAAGATCACCTCTTTCGCTGTGCGCGCGAAGCGCCGGGACAAAACTCACCGCGCCAGGAGGTTCTCGATTTGGCCGGAGCATTGTTGTTCCGGGGTGACGATTTGCAGAAACGGGTTGGCGTTTTGTCCGGTGGTGAACGCGCGCGGCTGTGCCTCGGCGGTCTGCTCCTTGGTAAGTACGACGTGTTGATGCTCGACGAGCCGACCAACCACCTCGACGTTGAAACGGTTGCCGCGTTGGCCGACGCACTGCGCTCCTTCAACGGTACCGTGCTGTTCACCAGTCACGATCGTACGTTCACTACGACCGTGGCGACGAAGCAACTCGAAGTCGCCGACGGCGCGTTCAGTCTCTTTCCCGGCGATTACGCTACCTATTGCGCTCAATTGGCAGCCGAAGCCGATGGTGATCAGCCAGCACCACCAAAACCAGCCGCGAAACCAACTACGGCGTCAATTGCAAAACCACCGCCAGACAAGGCGAAGCAACGGAAGTTGGAACAGGCTGAACGCCGAGTCGCTGAACTGACCGCCGAACGGAAACGGATCGAAGCCACGCTCAACGAGGCCTACGATCCCAAACAGGGCGAACGCCTCGCGGCTGTGCTGTGTGACCTGGAAAAAGCTGAAGCCTCGTGGCTTGAATTGGCCGGTTAAACCTAAGCCCCGTCTTTCGAAGCACAGGAGACGCAGAGGCGCAGAGGTCCGAAAGAGTTAGCGGGATTGGAAGGAGCACCCTGAGGGTAACAAGATCGGCGCATATAAGCTCATCCAACCTCTGTGTCTCTGTGTCTCCTGTAAATCCGAATGATTTTTCTAGGTTAAAACGCGGCTGAACAGCGATCCAACTGCCCGTCGGCGTAACCTTCTATCCAGTGTCCGTGTCCGCTGGGCCAGTGTCCGACCAGCATGAGATCCACGCCACCGTAGTGTCGTCGCCAGCTCTCGTGAATGTGTCCGGCGATCAACACGTCACAGCCACGCGCGGCGGCGCGCACTCGTCGGGGATCGATGAAGATCCGACGATACACCTTGGGCTTGTTGCCGTGCGAGTTGCGGCGCATCCACACTGCGACCAGTTCTTGAATAAACGCCGGATGCAAACGCTGCCACACGCGGAAAGCGAACGAGGTGGCTAACGCTGCCCAGCCCCGATAAGCGGGATCGTGGACGAGGCGATCACCGTGCACAATGCGGACGCGGGTTGAGCCAAGTACGATATCGAGCCGTGGCCACACCAGCCGACTGCCGCAGGCAATCTCGAAGGTGCGTCCGGCGGTTACTTCGCGGTTGCCGCGCACCACGTCGATGTGCCAACCGAGCTGACGCAGGTGGCGGAGACGTCCGAGGACAGGCTCATGGCGAACGCTTGAACTACCGGCATCGATCCACCACTCAACGAGATCGCCGAGGATCACCAGTCGGGCCGGGGCCTTGGTCGCCAACTGATCGAGCCAGCGAATGAATGCGTCGTCACTACCGTCGTGGTGGACATCGCCGGCGATGTAGAGAACGGGACTGCTCACGCGCCGATACGGTATGGCTCCGAGCGGCGAAACGAGGGGCGTTCGCCGGTTGACGTCCCCAGCCCGAAAGCTGAGGTTTGCGCTCATGCCGCGCTACGCGTTGCTCATTGCCTATGATGGCACCGATTTCGCCGGGTGGTGGCGTCAGCCGGAACAGCGAACCGTTGCGGGCGAATTCGACGAGGCGCTGACGCGGATTGGTGAGCAGGGGGCTGAGCCAGTGGGCTCATCGCGCACGGATGCCGGCGTCCACGCACGTGGACAATTCGCCCATGTCGATCTCCGTCGGAATTGGGAGCCTGCTCGATTGGCGCTGGCCTTGGGGCGGCATCTGCCACCTGATGCGTCCTGTTTGGCGGCGGCCCAGGTTGACGATGACTGGCACGCGGTGCATGGCGTCCGTCGAAAAACCTATCGCTACCAACTCGACACTGGTTTGGCCGCTGATCCGATGCTGGCACGCACAACGTGGCGAGTTGCGGGCGTGAACACGGCGTTGCTGCTGCGTGCGGCGACTGCAGTTCCTGGGCAGCGCGATTGGGCTGCCTTCGTACGACGAGGCGAATACCGTAGCGATACGACGAGTCGGGCATTGTCGTGTCGGTGGCGGCGGCGAAATGGCGTATTGGCCTGCGATCTCAGCGCCGATGGATTCATCTACCGCCTCGTCCGTTCATTGGTCGGTGGCATGGTGAGCGTGGCGCGTGGATCCTCTCCAATAGTGGATTGGCAGGCTGCATTGGCAGGCACGGTCAACGGCGCAGCCCGTCAGCAGGCACCAGCACACGGCCTGCATCTCCTGCGCATTGTGCATCGGCAGCCGCCGCGCTGGGTAGTTCCCGGTAGTTAGCTCTTGGGATCGCATTCCAAGGCAACCGCTGAGGCGCAGAGGCCGCGGAGGTCGCAGAGAACTGGCTTTGAGATATGTCTCATTCTTAGCTTCCCCGCATAAATCACCCGCACGGTAACAACCGTATTCCCCTCTCCTCTGCGATCTCTGCGGCCTCTGCGCCTCAGCGGTTGCCTTGGCGTTGTTAAGTTCTTTGTTTAGGCTAACCGCCACTTTCACCGCTGGCGAAACCCGACACGATCCCGCCATGCCATTCGTACGCTGCTCGAGTCCGTCCGACGCCATCGCTGCCTTTGATCGCCTGGTGCGCGAGCAGAACGACGCGCTGTTTCTCTTTTTCGGATCGACTGATCCGGGTACTGGCGAATCGTGGTGTCCGGATTGCGTGGTCGCTGATCCGGTGCTGCGACGGACGTTGGCAGCCAACGCGCCAACCTTGACCGTCTTCGAGTGTCCAGTCGGCGCGCGCGCAGACTGGAAGGGCAAGATGGAGCATCCCTATCGCACCCATCCGGCGTTTCGGGTTGGCCGCATACCAACGCTGGTTCGATTTCGCGGTGGGCTTGAGATCGGCCGTCTGATCGAGGGTCCATGCGCGGACGCGACTGCGGTCACTGCGTTTGTGGGTTAAACACGATGGCTAAGCCCGGAAAAGGAGCCAAGCCGAAAGCCGGCGACAAGGCTCCGGAGATCCGTCAGATTCTCTACAATAAAAAGCTGCGTTTCGATTACGCGATTCTGGATCAGTACGAGGCGGGCTTGGTGCTGACCGGATCCGAAGCGAAGAGCCTACGTGAAGACAACGTGCAGTGGGGCGATGCACATGCGCGCTTTGATGACCGCGTCGGTGAACTATTCCTCTTTGGACTTCACATCGGTGAATACCGTCAGGCGGGCACCTTTGGTCATCAACCATTGCAGCCACGTAAACTGTTACTGCATCGCCGCGAGTTGGAAAAGCTGCGCGGAAAGCTGTCAACCAAGGGACTGACCCTGGTGCCAGAACGCCTGTTTTGGCGGGGAAAATGGGCTAAAATCGATCTGTGTCTGTGCTCAGGCAAAGACAAGGGCGACAAGCGTCGCGATCTGATCGCCAAGGCGCAAGGCCGCGATGTGCAACGTGAGTTAGCGCGGCGGGCTAAACGCGGCGATTAAACGACGAGCGTAAGCGTAGGACAAACGAGCCGAGCAGCAGCAGGGTTGCGCCGAGCGCTCCCCCACCGCAGCCACCACCTCCGCCACCGCTGCTGTTAGATGTTGTTGACGCTGGCGTAGTTCCAGTTGGCGTTGTCACCGGATCAATGGTGACCGTGGTGATGATGACTCCGCCCAACGCTGCGCCTCCGCTTGGTGACGAGAGCGAAACGGTAAAGGTGCTCGCGCCGCTCGGGGCGGCATTGGCCAGGATGGGCACGGTAATGGTCTGTTCAGAGGCGTCGTGGTCAGACCAGGTGACCGTGCCGCCTGAAGTCGTGTAGTCGGTGCCGGCGACTGCCGATCCATCATGCGTCATCCAGCTGACGCTGACTGATCCCGAACTTCCACTGAGTCTGCGCAGCGTGAGGCTGAGGTTCGTTGCGCCGCTGGATGGGCGAAAGACCTGTGCGGTAGAACTAGCACAGGCCAGCGCCCCGGCTCCGTTGGTAGTTATAGATCCCGTGATGGCATAAGCACCCAGGCTGGCATAGGTGGAAAACCCCGTTGACGGCGTGCCTTCTGAGCCACCAGTAACGCGTAAGTAGTGATAACCTGGATGTGCCAGCGTCAGCGAGACGGTGGCTGCGGGATCGCCAACCGGGTCAACGGTCGTCAGAAGTGTACCGTCGACAGCGAGGATTTGTGCGCGTATATTGAGATCGCAACCACGCGTGTTGGAACCGAGGCTGACTGGCGTGAGGTTGATCGTGATTGCTCCGGCGCCGGCATCGAAGCGATAGACATCGATTTCATCGGTTCGGCCGATTAGGCCGGCGTTGGCAGCATTGCCGGGGGTAATCGTTCCGCTGCCCACGACCAGATTCGTTGCCGTTGCGATCAGTCCGCCACGATCCTGCGGTTGATAGCCAAGATAACTGGCGATAATGGCGAGTTGATCCTCGTGGTTGTTTGCCGACGCGTATTCGCCGTGGGCCCATTGGGTGATCTCGCGATCGTATGCGGCACCCATGATTGGCGCCCAGCTGGTTGCGCCACTGCCGTGTCCGCTGTAGTAGGCCGAACCTCCCGTGACACCCTCGTGGCTGAGGCCGAGGTTATGGCCGGCTTCGTGGGCTACGGCCTCGGCTACGTAATCGGCGATTGGTGGCTGCGTCGAACCTGAAGTGTAATTCGGTAAATTGTCGTAATAAACCCAAGCAGGAGAGAAGTACTGCCACGCTTGCGTTGTTCCGGTGACGATGGAGGTGTCTGCGAATGTGCCAACGAAGGCGACTCCACCACCGGTCTTTGCGGGATTATCACCGCCACCGCTGTCGATCGATTTGGTGACCAGGACACGTACGGTATTGGCTGTCCACGCCGCAGGGATTGCGGTCGTCACATCGATATCAAATGGCGCGTAGTCCTCGGACACCCGTGCCCACACGCGCTGGATAAAAATCTGTTCAGTGGCGTTAAACGTGGCGGGATCGCCATCGAGATCAAATCCGACTGCGACGATCGGATCGCGACCGACACCGCCGTCCGCAACCGACTGATTCCACGCTGTGCCGCTGACCGTTCCTCCGGTGAAGTCGATGACGAGCTGGTTGGTCGCCCCCGGGCGACTGCGGTAGATCGGCGGCGCGGCCTGAGGAGCGAGTCGTAGGCTGGCGCTTGCGGGTGGTGCTGGTGGCGGCGACGCAGGCGGTGCTGCCGCCGGACATCCGGCAAAGTAGAGGCCACCGTGGGATTCGGCGCACAGTTGCGCGTGATGGGCCTTGAGCGTCGGGTTGGTTGCCAGTCGGGCCATCGCCCGCGCTTGTCCAGCCGGAGCGAGGGTGGTGAGTCGCTGTTTGAGGGCGCCGGATGGCAATGGGGCTTGGCCGGCCGCTTCATCCGCAACGACGAATCCCCAAGTGCATATTCCTAGGATGAGACCGATTCGCCAGGGCGCCATACGCCGAAGTCTATGCGCCTCAGCCTTGAACCAATGGGAAAATCAGCGGCCTCAGCAGCCGGGAACGCGGCGCACGCCTATTTTGCGGGGGCCTTTTTGCGCAGTTCATCCAGGGACTTTTTGCGCGCCTCGTCCATCTTGTCGAGTTCAGCCGCCTTCACAGTCGCTGCGTCGAGTATGGTCTGGAATTCGGCCTGCAGGGCAGGTTCGCGGAACGCGTTCTTCAAACCGGTTTCAAGATCCTTATGCAGCCTGGGATTGAGCGATAGGGCCAGACGAGCGGCCATGAATGCCAACGGCGCTTGGCGGCTGCTGGCGTATTGCTTGGCTTCGTTCAACTGCGCTAAGGCGTTTTTGCGATCCTGGATCACTTGGTCGAGCATCGACACGGCTAGATCCAGCGAGTAGTCACGCATCGCGACCAGCGTGATCATCTGCGAGCCCTTGGTGTCCACGGTCAGGAAGGTATGACGATTGGCGAAATTCAGCAGGGCCACTCCAGAGTCGCCGGGTTGAAAAAGCGCTTCGAAAGCGCTCGCGTGGCCGCCCTTCGCCGCGTGCTGACCGACGAACAATAGCATGTCGTCTTTTTCAGTGGGCAGATTCAAGGCCCGCAATTGGGACTCGCGCGATCGTAAAAACTCCCGGAGCATCATGCCGCCAGCGGGATTGCTTTGCCATGCGCCAGTGTTGGGCTCAGGCATCAGGGCGGGAATCAGCAGGTCAATATTCAGATTGCGCACCGAGCGCAGCTCCAGCATGCGTCCGGTGATTTGATACAACATGGCGCGCTGGTTGGCGGTATCGACGACGAGAAAGCCGTCGTTGGGACCAGCGCCAATCCACACTTCGCTCTTGGGCGTTGGCGGCTCTTCAACGTCGGTGGCGGCCGGTGGCGGCGTACCCGTTGGCGGGGCCTGGTTGTCCAGTCCGACCAACTTGAGGATGTCCTTCTGCTTATCGGGAGTAACCATCTTCATCAGATCAAATGGTGATGGCGACGTATTGTAACCAACTTGGATGAGCAGTTCCGGACCCCAGTTGCGCACCGCTGCGAGCGTTGCGATGTCGTTCTCAAGCTGATAGACGAGCAGTGCGTGGAGTGCCTGCACAGCAACTGCGAGGTATTTGCCATCGCCCGAAATGGCGACGCGGACAACGCCATCGTAGAGCGGAGCGGCTTTCCAGAAGGCGTCTTCCGCGCGCACCGCGCGAGCCGACGCTGATGGTCTGCCTGCAGCAACGTCGGCGGCGGTTGGTCGCTCAGAAAAGAATGTTCCATTGAGAAACATCTGGCGATAGTTTGGTTTATTGTTTTCTCCACCGGTGCGCAGGGCGACGATGGGAACGCCAGTGGAGGGCAGGTTGACTGGCTTGCGGGACCACAATTCAATGTCAGCGATGAAGTTTGCGGACGCTTTGCCCAGGCCCATGCGATTCGAGGTGTTGGCAGTGATCTCGTAGGTGGTGATCGCGCCATACGCGGCATCAATCAGCACCATGCGGTTGCCTTGGGCTACGGTGAGCGGAGTTTCCAGAGCTGCGGTTGCGGCGGCGATACAGCAACAGGCGATCGCGAAGACGGCACGGGTCATAGCAGACCTCCAGGGAGGTTGGATGTTGCGCGTTGGCAGACTGGCAGGGCCTTGGGTCCCCGGCTGGGCGCTGGCGCTGTGTGCCTCGCCCTGTGTGTCATACTCAGGCAGAGCGAGTGGCGTTGCTGGGATTTTTGCATGGCCCCGAGAAGAGGAGCTCCGGTCTGGCGCCGAGAGACGGTGGTGGCATATAATCAGCGCAGCCGATGCCGCCACGGTTTTGCGAGCTTCGCAAGCAAAACCGAGTCTCGACAAAGTCAGGGGGCGAGCGGTACCGCCGTAGGCGGTAGCAGGCCGAAGGCCTGCGGGCCGCGCAGCGCAAGCGTAGCACCGCAGGCGAAGCCGAGGAGCAAGCGCAGCCGGAACGGCCTGCAAGGCCGTAGGGCGTAAGCCCTGAAACAAATCACCGCCGCGAATCGGGCGGCAACACGAAGTCGTTGATCGCAACCTGTTCCTGCACCCAGGTCACCAAGCCGATAAACGGGCTGATCAACGTGGCGAGGGTGAGTTCCGGCGAGAGCACCAGCGGTGGATAGCGATCCTTGGCCAAGGCCTTGAGCCGATCACGCGTTTTCAGGGATTGGAAGGCGTCGCGATAGGTCGGGTGCTGGCTGGCCAGGGCGACGCGGGCGTACATCTCGTGCATCTGCAGTAATTTTTGCAGGAGGTGCGAGAGGCGGAACAACTTCTGCCCGCTCGTTTGCCCCTGCATGAACATGAACAGGTGCGGAGTTGCCTCAATTGATTCCAACCAGTGGAGGATGGTCGGATGATGCGCTGCGTCCTTGGGATCGAATTCGTCTTTCGCCATGTAGCCGAGAAAGAGGTCGCGGTAGAATTGCGAACGAATGCGATCGCAGGTCAGGGCGACACGGGCCGCAGCACGCTCGGCCTCGGGTAAGGCGTTGATCGGTTCTTCGAGTTCACGCGGCAACGGCGGTGGACCATTCACGTCGTTCCAATTCGCGTCGGCACCTTCAGCGCGACGAATGCGTTTAATCGTGCGCAGGCAGCGCTCGCCAAATGCCGGCGTGTATACGGCGGCATCCGCGAGGCGTGGTGAACCAAAGCCAGGTCTCTCACTGGCGGTCAAGCGTCCAACCGCGGTGGCCGGCAATTCACGGAGGTCGGCAATCATCGGCGCCTCACCCTGACGATCGACCAACATGCGCCGCAGTGCGCGATAAACGCCGATGGCGTGCAACTGCAGCGCGGCAATTTCAACCTGCTGTTGTTCACGCAGGAGACACATTTCTTCGACCAGACTCTGCCGCACCGTGTGGCTGCGGTAGTGCATGTCTTCAGCCAGGGCATTAACCGTGCTGGTGAGTCGGCGCTGGGCGATCGGTGTTTCGAGCTCGGTTAGCATCATCTGGAGCCGCGGATTATCACTGGCTCCGCTGATGAAGGCGTCGCCGATACCGGCTTCCATCTCCTCGATGATGACGCGATGTCGCTCAATCAGGAGCGGACGCCGGGCCTCGGCGATGAGGTCCAAGGTCGGCAGATCGTCGTCGGTTTCCTGACGGGGCTTGCTCATGGGCTTGGTACTCGCGGCGCGGGGGATCGGGTCAAGGTCAGCCGCCCGGTATCGGAGCCGGTGCGCCACGCGCTGGCGGCGGGCGCCCAAGCACAGCGAGCACCTGCTTGAGATCATCCCACGCGGGTTTCTTTGCCTCGTCGTTACGCAGCAGGTAACTGGGATGGAAAGTGGGAATCAGCACGACGCCACGCCAGCTCAGGCGTTGTCCGCGCACCTTGGTAATTCCCGGGGTATCAGCACCCATGAGCGCGCGCAGGGGAACGTTGCCCAGCGTGCAGATGACCTTGGGTTTGAGCGTGGCGAGCTGCGTTTCCAAAAACGGCAGGCAGGCAGCGACTTCATCTGGTTCGGGATTGCGATTCCCCGGTGGCCGGCATTTCACCACATTGGCGATGAACACCTGCTCGCGGGCAAAGCCCATCGCTGTGATCATGCGGTCCAGCAGTTGTCCGGCCGCGCCAACAAAGGGACGACCGGCCGCGTCTTCTTCGGCTCCGGGGCCTTCACCGACGAAAACTAATTCTGGCGTAGCGGCTCCTTCGCCGGGCACGGTCTTGGTGCGGGTGGAGCACAGCTTGCAGGCGCGGCAGCGCGACACCGCCTCGGCAATCGTCGTGAGGTCGGCGGCAGCAAGTCCTGACAAGACGAGGTTTGGGCGCGGTTCGTGGGTGTTGAGAGCAGCGGCGGGAACCGAGGCGCGCACCGCTGCACGCGGCACCACGACTGACGTTGTCACCGGCGTAGGCGCACCACGGCCGACGAACTCAATGCCACAGGCTCGATCTAGCTCGACCAGCTGTTTGAGGTTGTTGAGGAGTTCGCCCACGGACGGGAGCGTAGCACCAGTCAGAGCGAGCAGAATCCCCATGTTGGGGATGCCAAGACCACAGCGACACGCATCTGGCCTGTAGCAACGCAACCAGGTGTGTCTTGTGGAGTCGGTTCATTGCGGATAAGAGTCGAACCATGTTGGTTCCGCCCAATCATCCTGACGAAGCACGTCGGCTTTCCGCTCTGCGCCAGTACCAGGTATTGGATACGCCACCGGAGTTGGAATTTGACGATCTGGTCGATCTGGCTGCTAGTATTGCCGGCACACCCATCGCGTTGGTTAGTCTGGTCGATCAGGATCGCCAGTGGTTTAAGGCTCGTCACGGGTTGGGGGCCAGCGAAACGCCACGGTCAGTAGCCTTCTGCGCGCATGCGATTCTCAATCCGCGTGAACTATTTCTCGTCGAGGACGCGACGCGCGACGCCCGCTTTGCCGACAACCCGCTGGTTGTCGGTGCGCCGCATGTGTTGTTCTATGCTGGTGTGCCACTGTGCAGCGACGACGGATTGCCGCTCGGCACCTTGTGTGTCATCGATCATCATGCGCGATCACTATCACCAGAAATTCAACGGCACCTCCGGGTGCTGGCTCGCCAAGTCGAGGTTCTGCTCGACGCCCGTCGTCGTGAGCGCTTGCTGGCGATCGCGCTGTCTGACCTTATCAAGGCCAAAGAACAGGCCGAGGGCGCCGGGCAAGCGAAGTCGGATTTCCTCGCCACGGTCAGTCACGAAATCCGCACGCCGCTCAATGGTATCGTCGGTATGTCGGGAACGCTGTTGGATACCGATTTGACGGCAGAACAGCGCGAGCAAGCGGAAACGATTCGCTCGTGCTCTGACCAACTGCTGACGTTGATCAACGATCTACTCGACTTTTCCAAGATCGAAGCTGGCCGGCTTGACCTGGAGCACATCCTGTTCAATCCGCTGCACATCACCAAAGAGGTTGTGACTTTGCTCGCCGACAGCGCTGCTCGCAGGCAGGTGAAGATCACTGTGAACGCTCCCCCAGAATTACCGCACGCGCTGCGCGGTGATCCTGGACGCATCCGTCAGGTTATCCTCAATCTGGTTGCCAACGCGGTGAAATTCAGCGATCGCGGTGAGGTGGTTATCAATCTCGCCATGGGCGATATGCCAGGTCAACTGTGCGTTACGGTCAGTGACAGCGGCATCGGTATGGATGCCGACACCATTGCTAAATTGTTCACGCCATTCACTCAGGCGGATGCTTCGACGACGCGGCGTTACGGGGGCACTGGTCTTGGCCTGTCAATTTGTCGGCGGCTGGTCGAATTGATGGGCGGCAGTATTTCGGTACAGAGCACACGTGGGGTTGGCAGTCGATTCTCTTTTTTCATACGTTGCGACGTTGCCGCCAGCGCCGAATTCAACGCGGTTGCTGCGCCTGATCAGGTTGTTCAATCAGAGCAAGCAGCAACGGGCAGTGCCGTGTTGCCGCAGCGTTTCTCTGGCCGGGTGCTGATTGCGGATGACAACGCGGTGAATCAACGGGTTGCTACGGCGCTGTGCGCCAAGCTTGGCCTACGTGCCGATACCGTAGCGAATGGTGAAGAGGCGGTGACCGCATCGGCTCAGGTTCACTATGATCTCATCTTGATGGACTGTCAGATGCCGGTGATGGATGGCGTGACCGCGACCCAAGAGATTCGCCGTCGCGAAGCACGTGACGGTGCGGCCCGGATGCCGATCGTCGCGCTTACGGCCCACGCCATGCTCAGTGAACGGGATCGCTGTCTCGCCGCGGGCATGGATGACCACATCCCCAAACCGATTCGTCTCGCGGATCTCGCGCGGGCTCTCCAGCGCTGGCTTCCGGTTGCTGCCCGTGCGCCTGAGGTTGAGTCCATATCCAGCGCCAGCACCGACGACGTGTTCGACCCGGCTGTTTTGTCCACCCTACGCAGTGAACTCGGTGAAGACGCCGAGGCGATCATCGGCGATTTACTGGCCGCATTTGTTGGCGACGCAGAGAACCATGTGCATGGCCTGCATCACGCGGCCGATAACGTGGCGATCGGCGTAGGCGCACATCGCCTGCGCGGCGCAGCGCTGTCTATCGGCGCGGCGGCATTGGCTAAGCAGTGCACCGAGGTCGAGGCGGCAACTCATCGTGGTGACGTGACGACGGCCAAGGCCGGCGTTCCCAGAATCATTGCCGAGCTACGCCGCGCCTGCGATGCAATTGCCGCGGGCAAAGGTGAGCCACATGGCTGAGATTCCCCCATGTCCATTCCCCGCCCTGCTGCCAACCTGGCCGCGCGTCGGACCATGGCGCGCCATCCGTCCAATTGGCGAAGGTGGTATGGGTGCCGTATTTGCCGCCGTCGGCTCAGGCTATCCCGGTGAAGTCGCGTTGAAAATCATCGATCCGTTGCGTTCTGGTACGGCCAAGGCCCGGCTGCTTGCTGAAGCCCGCGCTGCCGCAGCCGTTCGTCATCCGCATTTGGTCCGCAGTTTAGATATTGGTGAGACCTGTGAATTACCGTACCTCGTCATGGAATTGGTGCTCGGTGGTAGCGCAGCGGATCTCTTGCGTAATGGTCCAGCGAGTGAAGTCGATCTGCTGGCGATCGCGACCCAGATCGGAGCGGCCTTGGCGGCCCTGCATGCCGCCGGGGTTCTCCATCGTGACGTCAAGCCGGCGAACATTTTGCGCAATCATGAAGGGGCATGGCTCCTGGCCGACTTCGGATTGGCCCGCGTTGGTGACAATCAGTCTGGTATCACCCTAAACTCCGCGTTTCGAAGAACAGGAGATGCAGAGACGCAGAGATCCGAAGGGGTTAGGGGATATGGACAGATCACCCTGCGGGAGACGGCGTCACTTCAGCTAATCTCTTCTGGCCTCCGCGTCTCTGCGTCTCCTGTGAATTCGAACGTTTTTTCTAGGATCACCATGGACGGCAACACGGTGGGTACACCGGACTATATGGGGCCAGAGCAGGCCTCGGCCAGCCCGCTCGATGGACGAGCCGACCTCTACAGCCTGGGTGCCTCCTTGTACCATCTGGCGACCGGGAGCCCACCGCACGATGGAAAAAACGTCTGCGAAATTCTGACTAAGGCGGTCGATGAGCCATTTCCCAATCCGCAATTGTTGCGGGCTGACTTATCGCGGAATGTCTCCGATATCATTCGCAAGCTGGGAGCAAAATCGCTCGATGAGCGTTACGCCGACGCCCAGCAATTGATCGAAGACGTAGAATTGGTGAAGATGGGTCGACCACCCATTTGCGCGCGTTATCGCAGTTCGGCAGAACTCATGGCGGCGACAGCGAATCGGCTTCCGCGCGTGCTGCTGATTGATGATGATCCCTTGGCGCGCGGATTATTTGGCGCGGTCCTACGTAAGCGTGGCTGGGCCATCGAGGTTGCCGAGGACGGTAAGCGGGGCATCGAAGCGGCGTTGCTAGTAGACGTGGTCGTCGTTGATCTGGTCTTGCCCGATATCGGTGGCGATGAGGTCGTGCGGCGTATCCAAGCGCAACAGCCTGAACTGCCCATTGTCATCATGACCAATGCGTTTTCTCCCGAGCAGATGCGGCTCGCGCAGGCATCGGGTGCCAAGGAGGTTTTAGACAAGGCGGCAACAAATCCCAGCCTCTTGGCAGTGATCCTTGCCGCATTGGTAAGGCGGTCGCCGGTTGCGCCGCTCCGGGAGGAAGCTTTGTCAGCAACGGTGATGGGCGCTGCTGATGCCGCTTTGGCGCGCATGCTCCTCCTCATTCAACGGATGACCGAGCAAGGAGATAAACCAACCCTGCTCGAAGATGTCGTCGCGGCGGCGCGTGGTCTTTCGCTAGCGGCAACCGAGGGACGGCGGCCGTTGGCAGCAAGTTTGGCTGGCGCGATTGAGCAGTTGGCGCGCCAACTGATTGCGTTTCCGGATCGACGTAGTCGCTCGACCAGGCATACGTTGCAGCGAGCGGTCGAATCCATGCGTCCGATCCTACTCGGTGATGTCGCTCAACTGGGGCCTGGCCTGGCCCTGGTGGTTGATGATGATCCCACGTCGCGCCTGCTGGCGTGCAATGCACTGGCCAAGGTTGGTGTCCGACATAAGGCGGTAGATTCACCGAGTGCGGCGTTGGCATATCTGCAGCGAGAATCATGTGACGTGCTGTTGTCGGATGTCGTGATGGGGGGTGGCGGAGGTTTCCAGTTGGCAGCCGAGGTCCGCAAGTTACCAGGCAACGAACGTCTGCCGGTCATCTTTGTTACCGGCATCACCGATTTCGCGCAATTTTTCAACGCGAACGAAGCGGCCGAGAGCGACCTGCTGTGCAAGCCCTACCTACTCACAGAACTGGGAGCCAAGGCGATGATCATGTTAGCGCGGCGCGCCAATGCGCTGAGCCAGGCGGCCAACAGTGGGATCACCATCGAATTGCCCTAAACAACGCGATCCAAGGCAACCGCAGAGGCGCAGAGTTACGCAGAGGTCGCAGAGGGCTGGGGTTAGAAGACGTGATCGTTTTCAGTGCCGATCACCCGCAGGGTGATGATCACATCTCGCTCTCCTCTGCGATCTCTGCGGCCTCTGCGCCTCTGCGGTTGCCTTGAGGATTTTTCAAACGCCGGACTAGGGTTATCCGCCCTGGACTTCTAATCGCCGACGTGCTCGGGCCCACAGCCATCGGTTACCGCAGTGGATCGCAACCAACCAGCCAACGCCAAGTAGCGCAACGTGAACAAAGCCCGGATGTCCGTCCTGTCCTAGACGTCCCACCCACGCCATCACCGGCCAATAACTGATCAGCGCGAACGGCAGCCAACTGGTCGCAGCAGCGAGCACTGCTGGCAAGAAATGCAGCGGTACCATGAGGCCCGACAGCAACATGATCAGATTGCGTTTCAAACTGGTCAACGCGGTCACGTCTTCGAGGAAGAAACAAGCGATGCCAGCGCTGACGTTCAACTCGTGGTTAATCAAAAACGCCAAGAGAAACAGCGGCGGGAATTGCCACCAGCCGTCACCGCTTGGCGCCTGTACGGAAAACACCGGAACAATGACGCAGGCCATCGGCAGCGCGAAGAACACGATGCGGAACGCGCACTCGCCGGTCGCTTGCGCCAACCATTGCCCCAGCGGGCTGATCGGCTTCAGCAAGTCGAGCGCGACATCACCGTTTTGGAATCGCGCCGCGATATCGGTGTCGAGATTCGTGAAGTACGCCGCGCGGGCCATGTAGCCGACCGCGATGTAGGTGGTCAATTGCGCGAGCGTCAGTCCGTCGAGTGCGCCGTCGGTTTGCCCACGTGCCGCATAGACCGCCTGCCAAATGAACCACTGCCCGCCAACGAAGATCGCGTAGGTCGCAATGCCGGTGACGTAGCGCATGCGATACGCCATCAGGCGCAGCAGCGTCATCCGGGCGATGTACCAGTAGGGGGCGAACGTCATGTGGCACGTAGAAGAATGCCAAATGCTGGAATGCCAAATGCTGGAATGCCGCAATCGAACTACGTGCTTTGTACCTGTTCTTCCCATTCCAGCATTCCAGCATTCCAGCATTTGGCATTGAGGCCTTGTCTTGAACTACGCCAATCCCCCCGAACATCCTCCCCGTGTCCACCATTCTCGATCAGATCGTCATTCACAAGCGCGCTGTCGAGGTGCCGCGTCTGCCACAGGTCGATCGTGCGGCGCTGCGCGACCTGCCGCCGTGTCGTGGCTTTCGTGCTGCGCTCGTTCGTCCGCGTGCGCCGAAACCTGATAGCTGGATCCGTGTCATCGCCGAGTGTAAAAAGGCCAGCCCGAGCAAAGGCGTTTTCGCACCAAACTATGATCCGGTCCTGACCGCGTTTCATTATGTGGTCGGCGGCGCGTCGTGTCTGTCCGTGCTGACCGACGAGAAGTGGTTCCAAGGCTCGCTCAACGATCTCGTGCGGGTTCGTTCGCAGGTCCAGCTCCCGATCATTCGCAAAGACTTTGTGGTCGATGTGCGACAGATCGCGGAAGCGCGTTTGGTCGGCGCCGACGCGGTGTTGCTCATCGCCGCCTGTTTGGAGCCGGGCCTCATGCGCGATCTCCATGGTTTCGCACGCGATCTTGGTCTTGATGTTTTGGTCGAAGTCCATGACGCGACCGAAGCGATGCACGCCGTGCAACTCGGTGCCGATCTCATCGGCGTCAACAATCGCAATCTGCACGACTTCAGCGTGACCTTGGATCGCACGATCGAATTGTTGCCTGGCTTACTCGCTCCAGGTCGCGTCGTGGTCAGCGAAAGCGGCATCCGCAATCGCGCAGATTGTCGACGTTTGGAAGACGCGGGCGTCGATGCGGTGTTGGTTGGCGAAACGTTGATGCTGTCACCGGATCCCGAGGCGGCGTTGAAGCAACTGCGCGGGAAATTGATGTGAGGCAGATTTCCCAGAAAGTTATCGGCTACACCGCCTTCGCCATTGGTCAGGTGGTGTTTATGGTGTGCGGGGGCCTTCTCTTCATTGAGGCTGTGCGTGGTGATGGCGGGTCAGGAAGAACAGTTGTAGGTATTTCGATCATGGTTGCGAGTTTAGTCGCCATGATAGTTGGCTGGAAGTACATCAAGGCTCGTCCAAGGGCAGGCGGCTAATTACATTTTCTATAGGGCGCAAGTCTACGCACGTTGCGGCACATCAATCGCGCTCATAGTGCCCGCAGCGTGACTCCGCATCGTTTCACCCTCCTGCTTCTCGGCTTGGTGTTGTCCGCATCGCTGTCAGCAGCTGACCCCGGTCCGGAGATTCACCTCTGGCCGATCATCCAAAACGAAACTCTGCCTGATGGCAAACACCGGACGCAGGTGCTGTTTCTCTATCACCGCACGACCAACCCGGATGGAACGACATATTCGCGTAATATTCTGAACTACATCGAGGCTCCAGATTTCCGATCTGTGTTGCCATTATGGTTCGAGTTCGGTCCGGAGGAGCGCCGCCACTCCATGTTGGTTCCGTTCTGGTTTCACGGTCCTGACTATACCGTTGTGCCACCACTGTTGTCTGGTTCGTGGGCACGTAGTGACGGTGGACGCAATACCTGGATCACGCCGCTGGTTCACATCGGTACGCACGCCGACGGCAGCGTTGATGACATGCACGCGCTTATCTATGCGCAAGGCGATGGCTATAAGGTGTTGTTCCCACTTGCCTATCGCATCGGCACCGGTGAACGAACGTGGACCGGCGTTGTTCCGGCGTGGTTCAGCGGACCGACGTGGTGGTTTGCCCCGCCGGCATTAAGTGCGAGTTGGCGTACGGATGACGGTGGGCGCTCAACCTGGGTGACGCCCCTCTTTCATGTCGGCAGCGATCGCAATGGCGTGACTCGCGAGTGGCACGTCCTCAATTGGTGGCACGACCGCGACAGCAATGTGATTTTCCCACTCGCGTGGTGGGGAGGCGAGTCGTCCGGCGTAGTGCCGTTCTGGTTCACAGGCAAAACCTGGTGGGTGGCACCGTTGGCATTGTCGGGCGGCACTGACTTGCCGAATGGTGGACACACTGATTGGATTACGCCGCTCTATCACCGCACCAACGACGCGGCTGGCAACTACGACAGACACATTGGTCCATGGTTCTCGGGTCGTGGCCACGATCGCGGATACGATGCCGTGTTACCGCTCTGGTATCGTGGGTGGGAAGGACCGCCAGGTGCCGAGCGCACCCACACGGGATTGATCCCGCTGTGGTTCTTGGGTCCGAACTACACGATTATTCCGCCAGCACTCAGTGCACGTTGGACTGGCGACGATGGCTCCACCAATACCTGGATCACGCCGCTAGCACATCGACGCACGCGCGCTGATGGCAGCATTGCCGATCAACACGTACTCACCTGGTTTCAGGGCAACTCGCGTGACGAAAAGGGTAGCTCCGACTGGAACGTGATCGCTCCGTTGTGGTATCGTGCCGAGCGCACCGAAGGCGACGTGCATCGCACGTGGAGCGGCATCATCCCATTCTGGTTTTCTGAGCCCGGCGGCTGGATCGTTCCGCCAGCGTTGAGCTGGCAGCGTCGCAAGGCAGACGGCGGTACATCGACGTGGATTACGCCGTTGTTCCATCGCGACACGAACGCGGCCGGCGTCATGACCTCGATGCATCTGCTGACGTGGTTCTCGGGACCTGAGCACGATCTCGTGTTGCCGATTTTCTATAGTTTTGGACCACCGGGCGCGACCAGTATGGCCGTGGTTCCATTCTGGTTTTCCGATCCTAGCGGCTGGACAGTTCCGTTGGCTTTATCCTGGCAGCGCCAACGCGCAGGCGGTGGCACATCGACCTGGATAACGCCGCTCTTCCATCGCAGCACCGACAACGCCGGCAATTACGACAGGCACATTGGTCCGTGGTTGTCGGGTCGCGGCCATGAGCGTGGCTACGAAGCCGTCCTGCCGTTGTGGTATCATCGGTGGGACGGTCCGCCTGGTGCCGAACACAGCGACACCGGTTTGATTCCGCTGTGGTTCTCAGGTCCTGATTTTACCGTCATTCCGCCAGCGCTCAGTGCGCGTTGGACTGGCGACGACGGATCGACCAACACGTGGATCACGCCGCTCGCGCACCGCTCTACACGCGTTGATGGCACCATCGCTCATCAACATGTGTTGAATTGGTTTTCTGGCAATTCGCGCGACACCACCGGCAGCACCGACTGGAGTGTGGTCGCTCCATTCTGGTATCACGCCGACCGGAAAGACGGCGATATTCATCGCACCTGGAGCGGTGTTGTTCCGTTCTGGTTCTCTGATCCTGGCGGCTGGATTGCTCCGCCTGCGCTAAGTTGGCAGCGGCGGTTGCATGACGGCGGCATGTCGACGTGGATCACGCCGCTGTTCCATCGCGATACCGATGCCACCGGCGCCATGTCGTCGATGCACCTACTGAACTGGTTGAGCGGTCGCGATTGGCAGGCGGTGGTACCATTCGCGTGGCGCGCTCAGGTTGAAGGGGGAACCAACACCGGTGTCATACCGCTGTGGTTCAGTGGACCGCGCTGGTGGACGGTGCCGCTGGCACTGAGTGGCGGTTGGCAGCGCGACGATGGGCGACGCAGCGACTGGTTCACGCCACTGGTTCATGTTGAACACAACGCTGCTGGTAAGGTTGATGCCTGGCATGCGTTGAATTGGCTCCACGAGCCCACCGGCGATGTGGTTTTTCCGTTGGCGTGGAACATCGGACCGGAAGGCGCGCGGCATTCCGGCGTTCTACCGTTCTGGGTCGGTGGACCGAATTACGACGTGATTCCACCGCTGTTGTCTGCCCGTTGGCAACGCCCAGATGGCGGTAGCACCACGTGGGTCACGCCTCTCTTTCACGTCGGGAAAGATCACGATGGCCAGATCAACGACTGGCATGCACTCAATTGGATTCACGATCATGACGACGACATCGTGTTCCCACTCGCGTGGTTCAGCGGACCGGCGAACGCGCGCTATCGCAATGTCATCCCATTCTGGTTCCAAGGCCCCAATCATCTCGTCGTACCGCCCTGGTATCAGGTCACCCATGATGACGGAACCGTTTCGCGCGGTTTCGTGCCGTTGTGGTTCTCCAGCGCAAACTGGTGGGTGGCTCCGCCGGTGTTGTCAGGCGCTTGGACGGGCGACGACGGCCATCGCACGGTAATGGCAACGCCGTTCTTCCACCGCACCTCCGACGCCAATGGCAAACTCGTTCATCAGCATCTCCTCAATTGGATTTCCAGCGAAGATTTCGACACCGTGCTTCCGCTCTACTGGCGTTGGCGCGGCGATGATGGCGCCCGGCGCAATCTGTTTGTGCCGCTGTGGTATAGTAGTGCCAACCGGGATGGTACGGGGACGACCGCTGTCCTACCGCCACTGTTCGCGTATCGCACAACACGCAGCCTCGACACGTCGCTGCCGTTCCAACTCATGCCGTTCACCATGCAAAGCGCCAACGATGGACACGAGATCAATATCCTATGGCGCTTGTTCCATCGTCGTCGTATCGGTACGACCACTGAGTATATGGTCGGCCCACTGTGGTGGTCAGAACATCGTTCCGACGCCCCCACGCAGTGGCAGATCCTCGGCGGATTTGTCGGACGCGATACCGATCAAACCAGTCGCACCAGTCGTGCTTACGCGCTGTGGGGCCTCCTGTCGCTCGGTGGCCGCTCACCATTTCCCGAGGTTGCACCATGAAATCGCTGCTTGCCGTTCTCGCGTCTCTGCTGTTGGTCGGTTGTATTGGGCGCACCACACCTACGTGGCAGGCAGCGTTAGAAGATGGACATGCGGCCGCAGAATCCGGCAATTATGGCGAAGCTATCCGTTGTATTCGTCGGGCCTGTGAGCTAGTCGCGCACGATCCGGCTGCGAAGTCTGATGCTGCCGCGTGCCAAGCCCAACTCGCAATTGTCCTCGCCATGAGCGGTGATGCCGTCGGCGCAGAAATGGCGTGGCGGCGAGCGATCGATGGCTTCGCCGCCACGTTGGGCGCAGATGCCCCGGAGCTGGCTGCCAGTTGTGACGCGTTGTCACGATTAGTCGGAGCGAGTGGGCGTATGGCCGAAGCTGAGGCGCTGTTGCGCCGCGCCTTGGCAGGACGCAGTGATGGCGTGGAGACCGCGTATCGTCAGGCGATGCTTGCCGATGCGGTGCGTGCTCAGGGTCGACCAAACGAAGCGGCTCCGTTGTATCGACAAGCGATCGCACGGTGGGAACTCCGACCGGGCGAAGAAATCAATCTGGCAATGACGCTCCATGGTCTCGCCCAATGTCTCCCGGTAACTGAAGCTCGGCCATTGCTGGAACGCGCACTGAAGTTGCTCGAAGTGCTTCCCAATGCTGCTGCGGCGCGTGCTCCGATCCTCGATACGTTGGCCTCGGCATGCATCGGCCTTGGCGATGCGCCTGCTGCCAAAGCCGCTTTATTGAGCGCCCTACATATCGTCGAACCCACGACACCGATGGCCGCACTCACACTGCGTGGTCGACTCGCCGCGCTTGATCAGGCGACTGGTTCATTGCAGGCCGCTGGACGCTGGCAGGAGGTGATCACAGGTTGGGAGACGGCCCGCGGCAAAGATGCTCCCGAACTTGTAGCGCCGTTGTTCGGTCTTGCCGACACACTCAGCGGCATCGGGCACAGCACCGAGGCACTCGCACCGGCCGAGCGCGCACTGCATATCCTGGAACGCAGCGGAACCGATCGTCAGCCTTATGTTACGGCGCTCAATCACATGATCAGTCTGTGTGCGCGTGCTGGCGATCTCAGGCGAGCACTTGTGCTCAACGAAACCGTCTGCCAGATCATCGAACGCACGCTTGGTACTCGCGATCCGAATCTGGTAACAGCGTTGCGGAATGGCGCCGAGCTCCAGCGACGCGCCGGCAATGCCGAAGCCGCTACTGCATTGGATCGGCGCGCGGACAGCCTGCGCTGAAAAGACTGTGGACCCCTTGTTGTCTGGTTGCCGCCAACCGTGGAGCAACTATACGTCCAAGGAGGGATCGATCATCATGTGGGCACTACGATGGTCGCTGTGGGCGCTCGCGCTATTGACGCTGACCTCCTGTGGAAGTCAGAGGGAAAAGAAAAACCCTGTTTCAGATAGTCGCCATCAAGCAGTTATGTTCTACGATTATGAGAATGGCTGTTCCTTAGGCTGCGCGTGTAACTGGACCGTCATTCAACCCAACGGTGCGTTTCAAATGGGAGAGGATGCAGATGATGACGCCGAAGACTTAATCGTATTCACGAAGTCGATTGGATTCCCCGCGGGATCTGAAATCGGATTTCGACTCTGTGGACTTCAAGAGCCGGTGGGGTTCGGTGGGTTTTCCATCGCGGCTGGTAGCTTCGATGGGAAACAAGACTGTACACGGCCGAGAAGATACACGGTCCTCATCAATCATTCCGCTGTGATGTCTGGCGAATTAACTAACACGCAAGAGGTACAGGGCATCTCGGTTAAACGCATCCAGGTGAAGAACGATGATGTCGTGTCGGTCAGGTTCGATTCCGGGTTTGACAGTCGCAAGATGCTCGGGGTGACGTACCTAGAGCCCCAAGGCGGTCACTAGAGAGGCAGCCGGCGATTAGCACAAATAGTACCCATTGAGTCCATCAGCGGCTCCGCCGCGTCGAAGAACGCGTTGTACCACGCACTACACTCATTGGCTTGCATCGCCTTGCCGCCAGCACCGATTCTTCCATGATCTTCGCCATGCGCCCTTTCTTTTTGCTCGCGATCGCCGCCGTGTTGCTGGGTGGAGAAGGCCCGCGCACCGGCTTCTTCACCACCACTTTCGCTGAACGGTATGCCGACAGCACCCACGAGCGGATGGGCAAACGTTACGGCTGGGGCGCGCCACGGCCCGAAGATATCTACGACCTCACCAAGGAGGAATTCGACGTCAACGTCCCTGGAAGCTATGATGGATCCACGCCATGGGGCCTGGTCGTGTACATCAACGCTGGCAAGGGCGGCAATGCCCGAGCCTATTCTGCGCTCCTGGCCAAACACAAATTGATCTGGGTTGGCGCCACCAATGTGCCCAACGAACGCGCGGTGCCACCGCGTTGGGGTTTGGCCTTGGACGCAGTATGGAACATGCGCAAGCAGTACCGCATTGATCCTCGGCGTGTTTACATCAGCGGATTCAGTGGCGGTGGTCGTTGCGCAAGTCAAGTCGGACCAACGTGGCCTGAATTATTCTCCGGCGGCATCTACTTCTGCGGCTGCAACGCGCCGCGACTACCCAGTGACAAGGCGCTCAGTGCCCGCGCTCTCGCGGGGCGTTACGCGTTCATGACCGGCAGCGGTGATTTCAATCGACCGGGCACCCAGGCTACGCATGCCGAATACAAAAGCGCCGGCTTCAAACACACCGAATACTTCGAACAACCCGGATTGGCGCACGGGACGCCGTCAGCAGAATGGTTCGAAAAAGCGCTCGTATTTGTTGATCGACCGTTGCTTGAGGAAGCCGCTCAGCTGTGTGTTCAAGCCAAGGCATTGTCGCCCAAGAAACCGTACGAGGCAGCACAACTGTACCGCAAGGTCATCGCGGAATTCCCGATCGCGGAGGCATCTACCGCCGAAGCGCAAACCGAACTCGCCGCGTTGACGCCAACTGTTGATGGACTGTTGCGCAATGAGTTAACCAAACTCGGCGAGGCTCCACCAGCCGACAAGGTGCTGGCACTCGCCATGCGGACAGAAGGCTATCCCTGTGTTGCTGACGTTCGCTCGCTCGCTGACAGTGTCGGGACGAAAGAACTCGCTACGATTACCGCGCAATCCGGCTCGTCCACGAAAGGGAAGCTGGAGAAGTTCCTCGTCCAATGGGCGAGCTTCCCCTGCGCCACCGCCGCCGCGACCGCTTATGACGGCTTGGCCGCCAAGGTGCTTGAACCGCTCTCGGCCCAAGAGGCGAGCAAACGCGACAAGGCGCTGCTCAAATTTCTGACTGACTGGCAAGCCTGTCCCAGCAGGTCGACGGCCAACGGCCTGTTGGAAGCCGATCTGGCGACTGAATTAAGTAAGCTGCTGGCCATAGACAAACCTGCCGCACGAAATCCCAAACTGCTCGCCTTCGCAAAAAACTGGCCCGGCACCCAGGCCGCCATGCAGGCCGAAGCTGAAGCCGCGAAGTAGCGCCCGCGCATCACGCCTCGTTGATCAACCGCCACACCCGCAGAGTTTCACTGACCGACCACGCTTGGGCGTCGCAGCCACGCTGGGTATGCGGCGCGTCGCCATCGATAATCTCCGGCAACTGGCCAAGACAGTTGCTGTCGAGCAGCAAGTCGGCTGAGCCAAGCCACGCGCGCGCGGCGCTACGCGCAGTTGGCGCACCATCCCAGGCCCGGACGACTGCCTCGCAAAACGTCGGCAGCAACCACGGCCACGCGGTGCCGTTGTGATAGGCCGGCTTGCGCCGAGTGTCTTCGTCGCCCTCATAGTGGCCCTGATATGGGCGTAGCGGATCGGCAAGCATACGTCCATCAGCAGCGCGGATCTCCAGCGGCGGATCAACCGACAACGGTGCCAAGGTGCGCAACGCACCTGGAACCAGCAAGAAGCGTTCTGCAGCGGCAGCGCAACGACGCGCACGCATGCCATCAACGAGACCCAGTGAGATCGCGAACAACATGTTTGGGCGCAGGCAGCGATCAGGAAGCGCATCCGCAGCAGCGCGGCCATCCGCCGCGAGTAAACAGTCAGACAACCAGCCTTCAGGTTCCAACCAGAAGCGTTCGAGCGCCGCCTGCGCGCGCGTGGCCCAGTCCGCCCACGGGCCACGCGGGGCCGGAGCGCCGGCGCGATCGAGTTGGCGGAGCAGACGGATCCACAGCGCTTGGATCTCGATCGGATAGCCAGCGCGCGGCGTGCACGCCGGATAGTTGGTGTCCATCCAGGTGAAGTGCGGCGGACTCCAGGCCAAGGCGCTCGCGTGATCAACCCGGATGCCGTTCGGCGTGCCGTCAATCCAACCGACTGCGATATCGGCCAGCGCAGAGCGCAGCGAGCGGCCAGGTGCAACCTCTTCGTTCCAGCTTTTCTTGCCGTGCTTCGCTACCCATTCTTCGGCGGCAAGCGCGTACCACAGCGGCGCGTCGCTGGTGTCGCGGTTTTGCGCCTCGTCGCCATTGAGCAGATTGGGTAGCGTACCACGGTCAATGAAGCGGCCGAACGCGCGCAAAAGACCGACAACCTCGCTGTCGAGTCCGGCCGCAAGCATGCCGCGCGCCGCGATGAAGGTGTCACGTCCCCAATCCAAAAACCACGGATACCCGGCAATAACCGTCTTGCCATCGCCGCGCTGAACGACAAAGGCCTGCAACGAAGCGGCCAAACGCCGACCAAATTCGTCATCGGCCGGAAGCTTTGCCCGCGCCACCGTGGCTGCAACCAGCGCGTGACGGTCGGCAGCATAGGCACGCACACGTTTTTCGGACAAGGCCTCGGCATCAGCATCAAGGACGATGCTGGTTGCCGCGCCCGGTTTCAGCACCAGCTCAAACCAGCCCGGACTCCACGCATCGCCGCTGCCCTGCATGCCCCGACCAGCTTCGATCGGATGTGGGATGCCCTCGCTCCATTCGGGTTCGGCGTGGAACACACCGTCATCTGCATGGACGCGCAAGCGACGATCGCCCGCGAACGCGCAAACGAATCCGTGTGTTTTGGACGTCGTCGAGCGGACAAAGTGCGCCTCAACCTCAGCCGAACGGATGGTCTCGCTATGGAACGAGCGATCTTCGACATCAACCCGGACGGTCACGCTGACCAAGCAACTGGCCGGCAACGGATCGCCCCACGACGGATCACTGGCCAGACGTTCAAGCAGCGCCACCACGGCGTTGCGGCCTTCGAGTAGATCAACACTCAAACGCAATTCGACGACGCGACCAGCCCCGGCACTGGCGATGAAATTCCACACCACCGGCGGACCCGCAGCGAATCCAGAGAGATTGACGGAGTCCAGCGGAGTGATGAATCCATCGGCATTCACCCATGCGCGTAGCCGTTTAGCAAAAACGTGGCGATCGCACGGTGCATCCGGATGCAGATTCGCCCCGAGTAGACAATCGTATTTGCTGCGCACCTGACCGAGATCGGCGTACAGGCGCGACATCGCCCCGCGACCGTTGGTCAGCAGCGCTAATCCCAGCTCCGGTCGATGCACCGCTGGATCAGGAGTCGCTGGCAGGAAGGTGATCCGCACCCGCGCCTGGGCGCCTTCTGCCACCGTGAAGCGTTCAAGCAGCAGCTGCGCTGTACCCGGAGCAGATGCCGGTGGAAATACAGCGACGTGGCCACCATTGACTGGCAGCGAACGGGCTCGCCCTGGTGTCTTCACCTGTGGACGCTGAATGGCTGCGGCAAACGGCGCCGCATCGCGGACCAGCAGCCAATGTCCAGGTGGAATCGGAACAACTCGGGTCAGGTCGCGGGAGGTGATCACGGTAACGCAGGGCAGATCGGCCAGATCTTTCACTGCATCGATGGCCGCCAGGAGATCGGTTGCAGTCACCTGCTGGTCGAGACGTGTCGTCGCTGCAATAAAGCGCACCGGGTCGGCCGCGAAGCGCTGGGCGAGCCCTTGCCAATCGGCTGGACCGATATGCTCCGGTGGAAGCACCTCGCACAGCACACGCATGGCGCATGCGGCCTGGGCGCGGGCCGCACGATACTCTTGGCCCGCAAGACCCTGCGGCAGCGTGGTGCCAGCTAGGCAGTACGATTCGCTTGGACCGATACCAATGCTTACTGTGCCATCATCCTGCGGAATCAACGCTGGTGCATTCTGGCCGAGCAGATCCGTCGCCGGCGAACCCATATCGCGGATGATCAGCGCATTGAGTCGCAGCGACTGTTTGGCCTTGGTGTCGAGATTGACCAGTACAAGGACGCTTTCCATGACCCCACCAGCGCCGGACGAATCGCGGCGCAGCGCCAACAACGGCGAGCCATCCGGCGACAAGCGCGTCACCTGGGCATCAGCGTGGAAACAGGGATGATCCGCGATCAAACGATTGAGCCGGGCCAGTTCATCAACCAGATTGCGCGAGGCCCCCCAACTCATCCCGCGACTCTGATGGACATTGAGGCGTTCGGTCGCGAGCCACTCGACCCCGCAGGTGAAACCAAACGCACCGCCGGGGCTGGCCAGCGCGCACAGACGATTGCGCATGAGCGACCACTCGCGGTCGCGTTGCGCAAGGCGCTCGTTGTCGTGCGTCTCGCTGTAATGGACCAGCAGACCGACCCGGGTTGACTGACTCAGGCAGTGGTCGAGATACGTCGACACCTGTGGGCCGTCGTAATTTTGGAACAACTCGGAATACGCCCACTGCATACAGCCGATGGTCAGCAGTGTTTCAGTCGCTTCCCACGAACCGCCGAGACCTTCGAGTAGGAACACCGTCTCGGGAAATTCCTGGCGCACCCGTGCGGTGATGTAACGCCACGCCGGCAGCGGCACCATGTAACCGGCATCGCAGCGGAATCCGTCCACGCCGCGCTGACACCAAGTCAGGAAGGCTTCGGCGAGTGCCTCCCACAGGTCGGAGTCGGCATGGCGCAGCTCGACCAGATCACCCCACACCGTACCCCACGCGCCGGGACTCTTGAAGGTGCCGTCGGCATTGCGCTGAAACCATTCGGGATGGCGCTCAAGTAGTGTCGAGCCCCAACCGGTGTGATTGATCGCAATATCCAAGAAGACGCGCGCGCCCTTGAGGTGCACCGCGTAGGTCAACTCGCGAAACTGATCGATCCCGGTCGTGCGCTTATCGAACTCGACCAAGGCCGGATCGATCCCAGTCAGATCCTGTGCAGCATACGGACTGCCGAAGCGCCCCATGCGCGCGTACGTGGTTGGCGTCGGCGTCACCGGCAGCAGATGCAGGATACGGCAACCAAGACGATCAATGATGTGCGGTAGTTCGCGCTGCAGATCACGCAGCGTCCCCGACGGCGGAATCACCGTGTAGCCATTGCGATCGAACGCCGCGAGCTGGTCCTCGATCATCGAATCGCTGGTCGTCGTCTTCTCCTTCGTACGCCCGAACATGCGCGTGAACGCACAGTAAATCGTATTGCCGCTGCGCGAGTCATCGGGATGAACAACCACGCCGAGATCGTCGCCGTTCGGCCAATGCTGACGCCCCTTCTCATCAAGGCAGTACGCCTTGGCGCGGAACCAACCGACCTCCGCTAACGGCAGTTCAACTTCCCAGCCACCGTTCACCGCCCGCATCGGAATGTCGCGCCAACTTGCCCCGGCAAACGTCCGCGCCCCGCCGAGCGACGCGATGATCTCATCGCGCAACACCTTCGCCCGACCAATGTTCGTCCGCAGCAACGCCTTCCAGCCCTTGGGCACCGCCCCACTCGCATGCAACCGCACCGCGATGCGATCACCGACGAAGCGCAGAACGCGTCCACCCGGGGCTGGCTCCATCACAAGGTCGGTCATGGCCGGGGAACGTACTTGGGGCAGGGGTGGGAAGCAATGCTGATCACTACGTCCGGATCTCATGTAGCCGTGTGACAACAGCACCTGAATGAGTGACGCCTGAAAATTTGGACACACAGCAACGAAGATGAGTAACGGTCATCTGCATGTTCGGCTTCGGTGTTTGTCGAACCAAGTCCTGGGAGGGTCGAGCACCAGCTCGACCTCAATTTCGATTTCGCATGGTCGAGCAAGCGCTCGACCCTCCCAGGTCCATTGCCCCAGCCACGCTGGAGCGTGGCGTACGCGAGCGCGCATCCCGGAGCAACCCTGGCGCCGAGAGGCGGTGGCGGCATATAATGGGCGCAGCCGATGCCGCCACGATGTGCTAGCGTCAGCGACGCACATCGAGCCACGACAAAGCCAGCGGAGGCGTGGAGGCAGAGCCTCCACAGAAAACAGCAACCCTGGCGCCGAGAGGCGGTGGCGGCGATAATGGGCGAAGCCCAGCCGCCACGATGTGCTAGCGTCAGCGACGCACATCGAGCCACGACAAAGCCAGCGGAGGCGTGGAGGCAGAGCCTCCACAGAAGATCGCGCGCCCGGCAGGAATCGAACCTGCGACTTCGTGATTAGAAATCACGCGCTCTATCCACCTGAGCTACGGGCGCATCAATGGCCGCGATAGTCCCTACCACTTGCGTCCTTTCAACCAGCAAGCTCCCGACTGTACGTGAAGAAGCCTCGCCGATTGCCCGTGGCAGCGGCCATGACCGCGCGCTAGCGTCCCACACCCTGTCCGAGGATCCCATGTCCCACGCGTCCCGCTTGCTGTCGCTGTTCTGTCTTCTGACCTCGTTCGCATGTGCTGGCGAGGCGAAGCCTTTGGCGATCGGGCTGATGCTGCCCGGCTTGGGCACCGATGGTGGCTGGAATCAGCTCGCGCGCGATGCCGCGCAGCAGGTGGCGAAGGACTTCGGCGCCAAACTGTCGGTGCTACAGAAAGTGTCGCAGGACAAGGCTGGTGACGAGCTGCGCGATTACGCAGCGCAGAACTACGATCTGGTTATCGCTCACGGCTACGAATTTCTGAATCCGGCGGCCGAGGTGGCCAAGGATCTCTCCAAGCTGCGCATCGCGGTCAGCGGTGCCGACGTTGCCAAGCCGGGCATCATCACGCTCGACTTCGATCTGTCGCAAGCCTCCTATCAGGTCGGCATCCTCGCTGCGCGGGTCAGCAAAAGCGGCAAGCTCGGCTTTCTGGGTGGCGCCAAGATTCCATCGGTGCTCGGCTGTCTGCGTGGATTCACCGCAGGCGCGCAGAGCGTGCGTCCCGATGTAACGGTAGCCGCTGCGTATCCAGGTTGGGATCAGCCCAGCGAAGCCAAGGCGCAGACCGAGGCAATGTTTCGCGCCGAGGTTGATGTCGTGTACCAGGATGTCGATGCTGCGAGTCGCGGAGTGTTCGAAGCTGTAAGCGAGGCCGCGAAAGCCGGCAAGGCAGTGTGGGCCATCGGCTCGTGTGCCGACCAGAATGCCAACCCCGCCTGCGCCGAACGCATGCTCGCCAGCGCGGTAATTCGTCTCGATCGCGCCTTCCGTCGCCTCGCCGACGCGACGATCGCCGGCAGCTTCAAGCCAGGTTTGGTTACTGAAGGTCTTGCCAACGACGCCTGCATCGCCGTCCTGAATCCCAAACTCGTCGGCAGCGTCATCACGCCAGCGATGCAGAGCGAAATCAGCGAAGCCGGCAAGTTGCTGACGTCTGGCAAGTTGGTTATTCCATTGGCCAAGTGAATATCGCTACGCAGCATTTTGCCGCAGAGACGCAGAGGACCGCAGAGGGCCGCAGAGACGAGCAATTGGGGATCGTTCCAAGACGAGACACATCGCCCATCTCACTTCACTCAATGTCTGCGCGAGCATCTGTCTTTCTCTGCGGCCCTCTGCGGCCCTCTGCGTCTCTGCGGCTGCCGGAATAACCATGTCCACACTCGAACTTATTGGGATCAGCAAGTCGTTCGCCGGAGTCTCGGCGCTGACGGATGTGTCGCTCTCGCTGCGCTCCGGCACGGTGCATGGACTGCTTGGTGAAAACGGAGCTGGTAAATCAACCCTCATGCAGGTGTTGTTTGGACTGGTATCGCCAGATGCCGGCACGATTCGCAGCGATGGTCGCGAGATCCGTATTGCCTCGCCGCGCGATGCACGCAGTCACGGTATCGGCATGGTGCAACAGCATGCGACCCACGCGCCGTCACTGACCGCCTTAGAGCATCTCGCGCTCGCCGTCAGCACGGGGCTCGGGCCGATTGCTTTCCGCGCTCTGCGTGAACGCGGGCAATCGTTCTGCGCCACGCTGGGCTGGACGATGCCGTGGGATGCAAAAACGGCAGACCTATCGGTCGGTGATCGCCAGCGGCTCGACATCGTGTGTGCCTTGGCAGGCGCTGGTCGCGTGCTGGTGCTTGATGAACCAACCGCCGTGTTGGCACCGCAAGAAGCAGCGGAATTACTCTCGGCGCTGCGGCGACTCGCCGCCAGCGGTACGGCGATTGTGCTGATTACCCATAAACTCGGCGAGATCGAAGCCGCGTGCGACGAGGTCACCGTGCTGCGCCGAGGCAGGCGCGTTCATTATGGCCCGTTGGCCGGACTTGGACGCGAACGACTGGCCGAACTGATGGTTGGACGCGCACCTGCCGCAGTCGTTATGAATCCGCAACCAGCGCCATCTGACGCTTCGACTCCACTACGCTTCACTCATGTCCATGCCAATGCCTCTGGTCGACGTCTGACTGACGTAACGTTTACTGTTCACGCTGGCGAAATTGTTGGTGTCGCCGGCGTGGATGGGAATGGGCAAGACCTCTTGGTTGACGCCGCGATCGGACTGATCGCGCCAAGCGCAGGCCGTGTCGAACGCGTTGCCCAGCTAGGCGAGCGAACGTTGGCCGTTATTCCCAGCGATCGGCGTGGAGAAGGGCTGGTCACCGAACTGAGCGTGATGGATAATCTGCTGCTCAAACAACGCGGCAATCCGCCGTATGCCTTCGCTGGCTGGCTGGCAACATCCGTGTGGCAACGCAGCGCCGACAAGCTGGTACGGCGCTTCGCCGTGCGCCCACCAACGCGGGATTTGCCGGCCGGATCCTTATCCGGTGGCAATCAGCAGAAGGCCATCATCGCCCGCGAACTCGGTGGACGTCCGCGCCTGATCGTCGCCACCAATCCGACACGCGGCCTCGATCTTGCGGCGACGGCCTTTGTCATGGCGCGCTTGATCGCCGCGCGCCATGCCGGCGCTGCCGTACTGCTCGTCCATAGCGATCTCGACGAATTGCTCACCGTCGCTGATCGCGTGCTGGTGTGCTGTGCTGGTCGCGTGATCGACAGTGGTTGGCCCAGATGCGACCGCGAGCACATCGGACGGCTGATGGTTGGGGGACGGCTGGAAGCCCACCGTGGCGGAGAGCACGCATGATGTCACCACGCATCAGCGGGCTCGCGATCGCGCTCATGGCCATTACTGGTGCCATGGCGCTGGCGCTGCTCGGACTGTGGTGCGCTGGATTCGCACCGCTTGATGTCATCACCACCTGGTGTGTCGGTGCATGCGGTAGCAGCATTCGCATCGCACTGTCACTGCAGGAAGCCGGTCCGCTGTTGCTGACTGGACTCGCCGTCGCCACGGCCTTTCGCTGCGGCGTGCTGAACATCGGTGGTGAAGGTCAGTTTCTGGCCGGAGCCGCTGGCTTTACTGCCGCCGCAGTATTGCTACCAGCGTCAAGTCTCGCGTTGGTCATTGCGCTGCTGTTCGGAACCATGATCGGCGCTGGCTGGGCGGGCATCGCCGCTGCGTTGGCGCAATGGCGCAACGTGCCAGTCGTGCTTTCAACGATTTTGCTCAACATCATTGCCGTCGCACTGCTCGGTGCGCTGGTCGAAGGACCGTTGCGCGATCCGCTGACCTCGGCACCGCAAAGCGCATTGCTGTCGGATGCATACTTCCTGCCCGTCCTTGTTCACGGCACCCGACTACATCTGGGCGTCGCGCTGGCTGGCGTACTCGCGCTGTTGATCTGGCTGGTGCATGCGCGCAGCCAACTTGGCTTTGAGTTGTTGGTCGTGGGACTCAATCCGGAGACCGCGCGCCGCGTCGGCATCCCGGTGTCTGCGCGGCAGATGCAGGTGCTGCTATTGAGCGGCGGCTTCGCTGGGCTCGCTGGCGCAATGCAGGTCGCTGGCGTCACTCACTTCCTGAGTGCCGCAACCACCAGTTACGGTTACGCCGGTATCGCCGTCGCCTTGCTCGGCCGCTTGCATCCGGTCGGCATCATCGCGGCAGCGATATTCATGGGCATGCTCGACACTGGTGGTCGGGCTTGTGAAAAACAACTGGGCGTTCCGCATGAAGTTGGCGACATCATCAAGGGCCTGATGGTGCTCGGGGTGCTGCTGGCCGCTGGCTGGGCGGTTCGCCGACAGGCGCTTATGCGGCGGCGTGAGGCCAGCGATGCTTGAGCTGATCTTTGGTCTGATCCAGTCCGCACTGATTGTAGCGGTTCCGCTGCTGCTTGCTGGCACTGGCGAATTGATCGCCCAGCGCACGGGGGTGATCAACGTTGGACTTGAGGGGCTGATCCTTGCTGGCTGCATTGGTGGTTATACCGGTGCGTGTCTGAGCGGTAATCCGTGGCTCGGTCTCGCTTGCGCGATTGCGGCCGGTGTGGTTGGTGCGCTGGTTTTCGCGCTTGCGACGGTGTGGGCGCGCGCAGATCAGATCGTTGTCGGTATGGCGATGAACCTGCTTGCAATCGGCGGAGCCGGAACCGCATGGCATGCACTGCAAGATAGTGGACACGCGACGCTGCCGGCGGCGGCGGGATTCGCTCGGCTTGGCGGACCAATGCCGCTTGATCAGTATGGACTCGGATGGTTTGCCGTCGCGCTCATCATCGCGACGTGGTGGATGCTGGCGCGAACTCGCACTGGACTTGCCCTGCGTGCGTTGGGCGAAGCGCCTGAAGCCTGTGTGGCTGCCGGTATCGACGTACGACGTTGGCGCACGCTAGCCGTGATCAGCGCCGGTGCCTGCGCCGGACTCGCAGGAGCGTATTTGAGCATCATGCGCACCCACGGTTTCGCGCCCGGCATGTCTGGCGGCATCGGCTTCCTAGTATTGGCGTTGGTGATCTTCGGCCGTTGGCGCATCGGTGGACTGGCGATCGGCTGCCTCGGCTTCGGCCTGCTGGATGCTGGTCAGCAACAACTGCAAAGCGCGGGCGCGGCTGGCACTGTTTCCCATCAACTGTTACGCGCAACGCCGTATCTCGCGGCGCTCGTCGCACTTGCTGTTCTACGTGGCGGTGATGGTGGACCTAGCAAGCTCGGACGACCGTGGCCTGAAGAACGGTGAAATGAATTATTTGTGGCGCAGCAGCAATAATATTGCGCCGAGCACGGTGATCACGACGCCCGTGATTGCGACCGGCCACAGCCAACTCGGCACGCCTTTGCCTCTGCTCAGGCGCTTAGCGAAACGCTTGGCGTCATCAGGACGTTCGACCACCGCACGCAATTCCAACGCAAATTCGCTGGCAGTCTGCGGACGACGTTCGTGATCTTTGATCATCGTCCATTGGACGAAAGCCTCGAGTCCGGCCGGCAGATCGGGTACGTGTGTGCGGATCGGTGGCGCGTCGTCCTTGAGTACTTTCTCCATCACTTCCTGTGACGAACGGCCATCGAACGGCAGGCGTCCGGTGACCGCGTGATAGAGCGTTGCGCCAAGTGAATACATGTCGCTGGCGTGGTCGGCCTTCATCGCATCAAGGACCTGTTCCGGCGGCATGTACGCCGGTGAGCCCATCGCCACGCCGGCCATCGTGAGCTGATCCATCGTGCCCGAACCTTCGATCTGCTTGCCGAAGCCGAGGTCGGCTAGCTTCGCAACGGTTCCGCCAGCCAACATGATGTTCGCCGGTTTGATGTCGCGATGGATGATGCCGCGCTTGGACGCCGCTTCGAGCGCACTGGCGGTTTCAAGCACCCAGCGGCACGCATCACGCCACGGCACCTTGCGTTTGCGCTCAATTTCGTCCTCCATGCTGTGGCCTTCGACCAGCTCCATTGCCAAAAAATATTTTGATTGGTCGTAGCCCATGCCGTGGACACCGACGATATTTGGATGCGCTACTTTTTTCGCCAATTCAGCTTCACGTTTAAAGCGAGCGAGGAACTCTTGGTCGCGCGCTGATTCTTCGTTGAGCACCTTGAGTGCGACGCGCGTCCCGTCGGTGGCGGTCGCTTCGTAGACCGTTGCCGTAGCACCCTCGCCAAGCTTTTTCCCGACTTGGTAGCCACCAAGCGTGCGTTGTCCCGGTGCCTGCGGCAGCGGTGAGCGAATGGCTACCTGAAGATGCTTACCGCACGCTGGACAGGGCAGTTTGCCGTCCGCTGGCGATGTTTCAGGAACGAACTTATGCCGGCATGCCGGACAACGATATGCTTGAGCCACGGGGCGAGTATGAGAACGCCGCCCCCGACCGCCACTCTCTGGTATGCCGCCACGGCTGAAGCGTGCTGACCGGCGACATGCACTCACAAATTTGCCCTAAAGTCGGCGCACGAAAAACGTCAAGGCAACCGCAGAGGCGCAGAGGCCGCTGAGATCGCAGAGGAGAGCGAGCGTGGATTGTCACCCTGGAGGTACTCGGCAACGGGAACAGCTACGTCTTCTAACCCCAACCCTCTGCGACCTCTGCGTTACTCTGCGCCTCTGCGGCTGCCTTGGATTGCGTTGTTTCAGTTCACACGCAAATCTCCCTTGCTTTTCCGCGCAATCCTTTATATCGCTTCATCAACATATAACGATGGAGAGTCCCGTGCGTCCTACTGCCAAGTCCACTGAAAGCATCGTCGCTGATCTAACGCTCGCCCCGTGGGGCCGTCGCGAGATCGCGATCGCCGAGCATGAGATGCCCGGCCTGATGGCCATCCGTCGCAAGTTCGCCAAGACCAAGCCGCTCAAGGGCGCACGCATTACTGGCTCGCTGCACATGACGCTGCAGACCGCCGTGCTGATCGAGACGCTGCAAGCGCTCGGTGCGCAGGTGCGTTGGGCCTCGTGCAATATTTATTCGACCCAGGATCAAGCCGCAGCCGCGATCGCGGTCACCGGCACGCCGGTCTTCGCCAAGAAGGGCGAGACACTGGCCGAGTACTGGGACTACACCCACCGCATCTTCGAATTCGGCAGCGCCGGCGGCGAGCAGACAGTGGGTCCGACGCTGATCCTCGATGACGGCGGCGACGCGACGTTGCTCATGCACCTCGGCCAAGATGCCGAGAAGAATCCCAAACTCCTCAACAAGAAACCAGAGAGCGAAGAAGAGGGCATCCTCCTTGCCTCGATCAAGGCCAAGCTCGCCGTCGATCCGACCTGGTACTCGCGCATCGCGGCGACAATCACTGGCGTCAGTGAAGAGACGACGACCGGCGTGCATCGCCTCGAAGAGATGGAGAAGCGCGGCACACTGCGCTTCCCCGCAATCAACGTCAATGACTCAGTCACCAAGTCGAAGTTCGACAACCTCTACGGCTGCCGCGAGTCGCTGGTCGATGGCATCAAGCGTGCGACCGGCGTCATGATCAGCGGCAAACGTGCGGTCGTTGCTGGCTACGGCGATGTCGGCAAGGGCTGCGCGCAAGCGCTGCGCGGTCAGGGCGCAACGGTATTCATCACCGAAATCGATCCGATCTGCGCGCTGCAAGCGTGCATGGAAGGATTCCAAGTCGTCACGATGGACGACGCGTCCGCATTCGGCGACATCTTCGTCTCGACCACCGGCTGTTGCGACATTATCACCCGCGCGCACATGGACCGCATGAAGCACAACGCCATCGTGTGCAACATCGGCCACTTCGATTCTGAAATCCAGATCGCCGCGTTGCAAAATCTGCAGTGGGAAGAGATCAAGCCACAGGTCGATCACGTGATCTGGCCGGACGGCAAGCGCATCATCATCCTCGCCAAGGGTCGCCTGGTGAACCTCGGCTGCGCCGCTGGCCATCCGTCGTTCGTGATGTCCAACAGCTTCAGCAACCAAACCCTCGCGCAGATTGAGTTGTGGACGAACAAGAAGCTCGAGAAGAAGGTCTATCGCCTGCCCAAGCACCTCGACGAAGAGGTCGCACGCCTGCACCTCGATCAGCTCGGCGCGAAGCTCAGCAAGCTGACGCCGAAGCAGGCCGCTTATTTGAATATTCCTGTTACTGGGCCGTTCAAATCGGATCATTATCGTTATTGATCGTTTCAGGGGCTTCGCCCCTACGGCTTTCAGCCGTTCCGGCTGCGCTTGCTCCTCGGCTTCGCCTGCGGGGCTACGCTTGCGCTGCGCGGCACGCAGGCTTTTAGCCTGCTACCGCCTGCGGCGGTACCGCTCGCCCCCGGGCTTTGTCGATGCTCGATTTCGCGGCGCTAACGCTGGCGAAATCGTGGCGGCATGGGCTGCGCCCATTATATGCCGCCACCGCATCTCGGCGCCCGTGTCACTCCGGTACACAGTCCCTGATGTCCAACGTCGGGACTGACATCAAGTAATCGGGCTTGGCGTGCGCGCTTTGGACGCACGATGCGCTTGTGAACCCGGTTACATTCCCCGCCACGCGCTGGTCGCTGATTGCTCGGCTTCCCGGTCAACCCCAGGAAGCCGCAGTCGTACTGGGCCTGTACGCTGACGCGATTGGTGAGTACCTGACGCGCAAACTGGCGACGGAACGTCACGATCGTGTGCAAGATGTCATTCAAGATGTGCTGGTGGATTTGCTGGGGAAACCCGACGTGTTGGCGAAGGCGCAGCCGGGCACTGGCAGTAAGTTCCGCCATTACTTGATGAACCTCGCGTGGCTGTCGGCGCTCAATGCACTGCGCCATGCGCGACGCCGCGACCATGCGCGTTTGGATGAAGCCGACGTCACCGCGCCACCTGGTCCGGATCAGCAAGCCGCGATGGATCGCGCCTGGGGATTGTCCGTCGTAAGGCAAGCGATGGATGAAGTTCGCTTGTGGTCGCGCGATGGCACCCTCGAACCCGAAGCGTGGACCGTGCTCGAAGCACATCTCGTCCACGGCAAGAACCTGCGCGACATCGTCAAGGAAACCGGATTGTCGCTGGCAACGTGTTCGCGCCGCCTCGCCCGCGCGCGGACGTTGTTGCAGCAGGCGATCGCTGAACGCTTGCGTCTAGCTGGTGAATTGGGCGCCGACGAAGATCCCGCGCGAGCGTGTGCGGTGTTGCTCGATGGCGTGTAATTGCGAATCCTGGGATCGCCGCCGTTGGCGAGGGGCCAAAAAAATTGACGCCCGAGGGACAAGC
>CAZZAM010000007.1:100819-122655 GCA_964652775.1 uncultured candidatus Brocadiaceae bacterium
GGCTCGAATACATTCGAGCCGAGTGCAACTCGGCGATCCCAGGGGCAACCTAGCCCGCCTCCACCCGGAACCAGCGCCAAAGTCCCCGGTATCCCCCCTCGATAACCGCGTCCCGGAGTAGCCCGGGCGTCAGAAAGAGCGCTGGCGCATAAAATGGGCGGAGCCCATGCGCCATGGTTTCACTAGCGTAGCAACGCGAAACCAAGCTCTGACCAAGCCCGCGGGGGGCGAGCGGTATCGCCAAAGGCGATAGCAGGCCAAAGGCCTGCGTGCCGCGCAGCGCGAGCGAAGGCGAGCCGGACTGGGGGCACCCCCCCACAGCCAATAGCTTGCCGGGCGGTCGGGTACGTCCTACGCTCTGGGCCGATCGGCGCACGACGCCAAGAGGAGGACGCGATGTTGTCATTCGGGCAGAGCAAAGCAGTCATCGGGCTGGACGTCGGCTCGTATGCCGTCCGCGCGGTCGCGCTCCAGGCGAACAAAGATCGCATCACCCTCCAGGGCTATGCCCAGGCGCGGATCGATAAGCAGGAAGTCGGCGAGGTCATCAAGGGTGTGCTCGCTCAGCTCGGCGTGAAGTCGAAGCGCGTCTGCACCGGTGTCTCTGGTCGCTCGGTAATCGTTCGTCAGGTTGAGACGCCGCGCCTTGAACGCCTTGCTCTGCAACAGCACATCGCTCACGAAGCCGACAAGTACATCCCCTTCGGCAGTGAAGAAGTCATCATCGACGCCCAGCCGTTGCCCGACCCAGAAGGCAAGAAGCCGGACAACCTGTCGGTCATGTTGGTTGCGGTGCGGCGTTCATTCGTTTCTGAACACATCGCGCAACTGACCCTTGGTGGTGCCCAGCCTGAGATCGTTGACGTTGACGTCTTTGCGTTGGCCAACTGCTACGAAGTGCTTGGCCCTCCAGCTGCTCCCGAAGCCGAGAAGAAGGCAACCGCTCTTATTGATATCGGCGCGGCCAAATCGAACATCGCCATCGTTCAAGGCAGCCGCCTGCTCTTCACCCGCGAAGTGTACTTGGCTGGCAATGAACTCAGCGAAGCCATCGGCCGTACGCTGGGCGCCGAGGGCGATGACGTTGATCGCTTGAAGCTCGCTCCTGGCGACATGCTGGATCAGTTGCTCGATGCCGCACAGCCGGCGTTCGAAGATCTGGCCAATGAAATTCGCCTGTCGTTCGATTACGTCGAAGGCCAATTCGACTGTGAAGTCTCGACCGTCGTGTTAAGCGGCGGTTCCGCACAGCTACCAAATGCTGCGGCAATTCTCGGTAATCTACTCGGTCGTCCAGTGCACGTGTTCGATCCGCTCGCGGGTCTCGACTTGGTGCCGTCGCGCTATGACATCCATACGCTCGACGCCAATAGCCCTGGCTTGGCCGTGGCGCTCGGACTTGCCCTGCACCTACTCGACTTTCCGCAGCGTGGACTCGGCGGCAGTCAGAGCCACGCGTGGCAACCCCGTCAGGGTCGCGCTGAAGGCGGTGCCCAACCGGCCAGTCCCGCACCCGCAACAGCAGTACCTGCTCAAGAGCAGCAGGAACAGCCTCCGGCTCCCGAACCAGCTCCAGCGCCAACGTTCACCCCGGCCGGTGGTAATCAGGCGATCCGTTCTCCGGCACCGTTGTTCATCACGCCAGCGGGCGGCACGGCTGCAGAACCTCAGCCAGCAACCGTCGACATTGCTCCGCCCATGGGCCAGGGCGTGCCGATTGCTCCACCGCCACCGACAACACAAAGCAATGAGTTGTTTGGCGAGCCCGGTGCGACGCGCAGCGGCTTACTCGTCGTATTGGATGATGACGAAGAGTTGCCGCCGGATCTCAAGAGCGAACGCATCGCCAAGAGCGGAACCGGTACTCACCGCGGCCCGGCAATCAGCGTGAAGGGGTTCCACGATGACGATAAGATTCAGGAAGGCGGCGAAGGTCCGTCATTGCCTGAGCTGCCGCCGTTGAATCCGCCGAAAGTTTAAGGGGCTTCGCCCCTTCGGCCTTCGGCCTACCCCCGGGCTTTGTCAGAGTTTGATTTCGCTGCACTACGTTGGCGAAATCATGGCGGCATGGCTGCGCCATTGTATGCCGCCACCACTCTTCGGCGCCCGCCGTCGCGATGCGACGGAGACGTTTGTTCTTGGGGCTTCGCCCTACATTTCTGCGCCCTTCCGCTGGGCGGCATCGGCGCGATGCTGCGCGCCACATGGCTGATGATATCTACAAACTGCATCGCGTACGGCTGGCTCTCGGTGGACGTCCGTTGTTCGAAGCACTCAGTGCTGCCGTGCCTGGACTCAGCCGACAACAGGCTCGGCGGGCCTTGGTCGCGGGACTCGTGACGCTTGACGGCAAACAGATTCAAGACCCCAAGGCCTGCGTTCCTGACGCCGGAGCCAGCGCCGAACTCGATCTCCGGCAAGGCCTGCGCAAAACGTGGGTTCGCGCGCGTCATGGCGTGCCGCCGACCCCGATTACCGAACTGACGTTGCTGCATCTCGACGGCGATCTCTGCATGATCGACAAACCGTGCGGCGTGTTGTCCGTGCCTCCGCCCAGTCAACCGGGTGCGCCACGTGCACGCGGACACGTCGGTGATCTCCTGCGTCGTCAGCTTGGCCGCAAAGGCCGCGAGACTGGCTACATCGGCGTCGTCCATCGTCTCGATCAGGACACCAGCGGCTGTCTGGTTATCGCGCTGACCCGCGAAGCACATCGACTGCTTGCGGCGCAATTCGCCGGAACCTCCGCCGTGCGCACGTATCGCTGTTTCGTCGCCGGATCGCCGCCCCAGGACGCCGGTGAAATCAGCGGTAAACAAGGTCGCGGCGAAGATGGTCGGCGCGCCATGGTCGATGAAGACGAAGCCGGCGTCGAAGCGGTAACCAGATACAAGGTCGTGCGCCGTCTGCCGACCGCGACTGAACTTGAAGTCGAACTCGGCACCGGACGCACACATCAGGTCCGCGTTGCTCTTTCATCCATCGGGTGTCCGGTGCTGGGCGATCGCCTCTATGCCCGCCAGCGCAGCGATGCGCATGCAGCACGACTCATGCTCCACGCCTGGGCGCTGGAGGTCGATCATCCGCGCCTCGGCAATCGCCTGCGCGTCGAATCACCGCTGCCAGCCGCCTGGATCAGCGTTGTCGAAACGCTGATTGCCGCGCCGCCGTCCCAGAGCCAACCTCGCGCCGCCATCAAGCGCCACCCGGCGCCAACCCATCGCCGTAGGGATCGCTGACGCATGTTGCAACGACCTGACTATGGTCGTCTGCCCTGGTGGTGGATTGCGGCGTCGGCATTGCTCTCACTTATCGGTATTGCCTTCGTCCTCAGCGCCACGCAGGAGGCCGCCGTTGGTGCGAGCTGGATGACCCGTGATGGCGCAGCGCAAGCCGTCTGGTGGTTGGTCGGCGGCATCGGTGGCGCGATGGCGGTGCATGTCGCGCCGCTGACGTGGCGACGCTACGCGTTTCCACTCTGTCTCGCTGGCCTCGTCGTGATGGTGGCGATGCAACTGCTAGCCGGAACCGCGTTGGTGCCGCGCATTAAGGGCCAGGCCAACTGGATTGTGCTGGGCGGATTCCGTCTGCAGCCGGTCGAGTTGGTGAAACTTGCTACCTTGCTTGCCTGCGCCACGTTGACCGATGGCCCAAATTTTCAGGCGAAACGCCTCTCGCACTGTTTGCTCCTGCTCCTGGTTGCTGGTATACCATCACTGGTCATCGCGCGCGAAGATCTCGGCAGCGCGTTGACCTTCATGCCGATGGCTCTGGGCATTTTGCTGGTCGCGGGAATGCGGCTGCGTCATTTTTCGCTGGCGATACTTGCGGTCGTGCTGATTGGCTGCGCCGCCTATGCGCTGCTGCCCCGGGATGGACCGAAAGCATATCAATGGCGACGCATTGATGCGTGGGTCTATCCCGAACGCTATGCTCTTGCCGAAGCCTATCAGACCGATCGCTCGAAGCGCTCGATCGGCAGCGGCCAATGGACCGGCAAGGGCTACATGCAGGGCGAGCAGAATCGCCTGGGCTGGGTGCCCGAAAAACACACCGACCTGATCTTTGCCGTGGTCGGTGAGGAGGTTGGTTTCATTGGTTCGGCTGGTTTCGTACTCCTGATTATCGCATGGTGTGCCGCTGGCCTCGTTGCTGCGGCGCGCGCGTCAACCGCATGGGGGCGTCATTTTATTGGCGGATTCGTCTGTCTGATCGCCGGGCAGGCGGCAATCAATCTGGCGGTTGCCCTCGGCATGATGCCGGTCACCGGCGTCACCTTGCCATTCGTAAGCTATGGCGGCTCGTCGCTCATCGCCTGTTGGATCGGCCTCGGCATTGCCTGTTCCGCAGCCGCCAGCAAGGAAACCTGAGTGAGACCCCGTTGGGATAACATGGAGAACCGGAGCAACGGAGCAGACATGGGATTTGGGAGTCAACGGTGCCCACCCGCCTGGTAATCGCTTCGTTCACCACAAACCCAGTGCGACTCCGTTCCTCCGGTTCTCCATGTCGATTGAATGCTGCAATTAGGGTTACGAGAAGCGCTTCCGTCGCCGTTTGAACCACCACACTGCCGCCATGCCGAACCAGCAATACCGCGCCATCCTGAGTGAAATTGAGTTGCTGCTTGATCAGGCGCGCCCAGCCGAACTCGAGCGCGCCTATGAACTGTTGTTGCATGCCCCACGGGTATTCGCGTTCGCCACTGGTCGCTCGGGTTTCGTTCTCCGAACCTTCGTCATGCGCCTGAACCATCTCGGAAAACCTGCCTACTTCGTTGGCGAGGCGTCAACGCCGCCAGTTGGACGCGGCGATCTCTTCTTGGTCGCCTCCGGTTCCGGCACCACCTCGACCACGCTGGGTGCGGCCATGCAAGCAGCTAAACACGGCGCTGAAATCCTGGCGATTGTCGGTAGTCGCGTCTCGCCCCTGGGCCAGCTCGCCGCGGCCGTCGTGGAATTGCCAGCTCCACACAAACGCGGCGTCACCATGGAATCCAACAGCAAACAGACGGCGGGATCGTTGTTTGAACAGGCCTGCTTCATCCTGCTGGAAACCGTGATCATGCGCCGCTTCATTGAGCAAGGCCATGATCGCGATGCCGCTCTTGCCCGCCACGCCAACGTCGAAGCGTAGGCGACGCCGCAGAGCGTGAATCTGTGTCAGGATAAAAGGCACGAGCCTTCGCGAGGTTTATCCACAGATTGCGCAGATTACGAAGATTTCGAGTCTCGAATCGACAATCTGCGCAATCGGTGGTTACTATTCGAGGTTGTCAACTCAGCGACGGATGCGGATCGGCGTCATATTGATCGGGGCCGGGAATTCTGTTCGCGGAATGCCGTCAATGCTTGAGCCGAACTGCGACAAGCCACGAGGCGCAGGTTGCCGACCACGAAAACCCGTCACATCCATCATGTCGAATGGACGAACCGCCCGTTCGGCGCGCGGATGCCAGGGATAGAAGCGTGAGGGGTCATCCCGAAAGGAGCCGCGGCGATGATGCAGCCGGCCGAGGTTGTTCATTTCGTTCTGGATACGCCGTAGCTCTTCGGCATTGCGTGGTTTGCCCGCGAGAATCCGGTCAACTTCAGACTGCATGCTGTTCAGCTGTTCGCGACCTGGGGTGCTCGCAGAGTCGAGCCGATCCGCCACTGCATCAGCGGCCTTCGCCGCTGTCTGCTGAGGGGCAAAAACCGCCTGCATGATCCGGGCACAACCACCCATCGACAAGCTCATCGCGAACAACAGTGTCACGACCGCCGCCCATTTCATCCTCGACGGAGCAGTCCGGACTTCCGGACTTCCGGACTTCCGGACTGCAGCATTGAGATTCATGGCTTGGTGACGCAACGACAGGGCGCGGATGCACACGCGGGGCACTGGGCGGGATACTTTGCCTCGACTGCAGCCGCAAGATCAACGCCATGCAGATTGGCCAACGAAGCAAGCCAGGCAAACACATCAGCGAATTCACCGTTAAGATCGTGGCGCTGCGGTTCGCGGCATGCTTCGGCCAACTCGCCTACCTCTTCGATCAGATACATGAAAGTTCCGGCGGATCCACGGGTGCCGTCCTTGGCCCCATACAGCTCGCGCATGCGCTGCTGGAACGCACGGATGCCGGGATCCATTAGCCGTTGGCCAGCAGCAGAAACTGGCGTGCGTTATCAACCTCGTCGTTGACCACGGTGAGGACTTCGACCAGCGCAGTTTTGTCGAGACCCAGCTGCGACCAAACACGCTGATCGAGCGTTGCCTCATCGCAGCTACCGCTAACGCGGATTTTTTTCAAGGCACAGAGGTATTCACAGAACTGACACATCGCCACCATGCGCGCTTGAGGTTTTCCTTCGCTGCCGTCGATGTCGTATTGCCAACGCAGAGTTGAAACCATCTCGACATCCAGGTTCCAGGTCTGGGCCAACCAAGCCGCGAGTTCAGCGTCGTCGGTGTCCATAACCTTGCGGGTGGCAGCATGGAATGACAAACGCATCTCGCGGGCAACCGCGATCACAGCGCGTGATTCTTCGGGTGCGTTTTCGACCAGAATCAGTTTTCCAAGATCCTTGAGCAGTCCGATGATGAACGCCAACTCCGGGTCACATATCTTCGTCTTGTTCGCAATCAGACGGCAAATACCGGCGCTTACTGCACTGTGCGCCCAGAACGACTTCATATTGAAGTTGGCGCTTTCCTGTTGGAAGGCATTCAGCACCGACACCGACAACGCGATCGATCGCACGGTCTTGAAGCCAAGAATGAGAATGGCTTTTTCGAGATCGTTTACCGGTTCGCGCAAGCCGTAGTACACCGAATTGACCATGCGCAGCATCTTTGCTGCCATCGCCGGGTCCTTGACCATGATCGCGTTGATGTGCGCTGTGTTGACATGGGGATCGTTCACCATGTTACAGACTTGAACCACGACTTCTGGCAACGATGGAATCGTGTGAATGCGGCTGATGATATCCTGAAAAGACGCGCGCGTCAGGGCCATGCTAAGCCTGCGAATCTTGAGCGCGTGGTAGATTGCCAAGGATGCCGCCAAGATCAGGAACCGCTTCTGGACGTACCGTCGCTCCGCGATTTTCGGCGGTGATTTCTTCGTGGAGTTCGTAGCGCAGGACGCGGTGCCGACGTGGAGCGTCGATGCCTAAGCGAACTTGGCCGCCGCGGCCGGCCTCCAGCACCGTGATGATGATCTCGCCGTCGATCACCACCTTCTCGCCGACGCGGCGCGAGAGAATCAGCACCGCTTCAGACCTTGCTCTTTTTAGCGACAAGCTCGGTCAAGTAGGCCTTTACAGGAATTTCGGCGTCATCAAGAATGATCTGCACGCCCTTACCCGTACTGCGCGACACTAAAATTGGAGCGCGGAGATTGGTGCGGATCTGCGTCGGATCGCGATCGAGCACAACCACCGTGAACACGATGATGTCATCAGGTCCGCTCGCGCCGATTGCCTCGGCCGCAGCTTGATCGATGGACATGTCAGGATCGAGGCCGGCAGCAAACGGTTCGAGGCAACACAGCGCGAGTTGCAGATTGGCAACCGACTGCCACCACGACATCGCGCCAGGGCCGGTGCGATAGACCAAGAACTCAAGATCCGTGCCAAGGCCGAGCAGTGGCTCGACGAGCTGAACGATGCTGGTTGGTGGAACCTGTAAGGTGCCGACATTGAAGGTCTGGACCGCACGGGGTCCGCTGGCCTGGGAAGCAAGGATTGGGCAGAACATAGGTGCCGGGGAGGGTAGCTAGATGGCGGCTCAGGCGCAATCCTTGGCCTGACTGGGGTGGACACCGGCCTTGGGCTGTCATAATTGATGGGATCCCTGGCATTGTGAGTCCCTTCCAGGCTTGGTCTGCCGTTTGCGTGAGGGCAGGTGGGTCGCTACCCTCGGCCCGGAGCTGCCATGGAGATTCACCTCCTCGCTATTCAAGCCCGTGTCCTGCTGATCGTAGGTCTGTCCTACATCGGTCTGGGACTGTGGCTTGGCACGGACCCGACCGTGCTGGCGTGGCGTGCCGTGCTGGCAGCCGTCCTGGCGATGGTGGTCGTACGCTGGTTGTTAAACCAAGTCGCGCTGGTGATCGAAGAGCGCGCTGCGACCGAGTTGGCTGAGCGCACGCTCGCTGCTGAACAGGCGGCGACCACCCCGCAGCCAGCAGTCCAAGCCCGCCCCGCCCGTCGCGGTGAAACGAAGTAAGGGATCACCGTGACCACGCCCTCGACCTCACCATCGCCGCGCCGTTCGCCCACCGCCGCGTACCGCCAAACCCAGGGTGGACCGGCCGGAGTCCCTGAAGATGACATCCTCAGACATTTGCCATTGGTCCAGACGGTGGTGGACCGCGTTGCTGCCCACTTGCCGCCGCACGTGGACAAGGACGACTTATTTAACGCTGGCGTCATCGGTCTGATCGACTGCCTCTCGCGCTTCGATCCCACCCGTGACAATACGTTCTCGACCTATGCGGTGCTACGCATTCGCGGTGCCGTGATCGATGAACTGCGTGCACGTGATTGGGTTCCGCGTGGGGTTCGTGAGCGCGCTAAGGCGTACCAGGTGGCGGTCAGCGAACTGTCGCACGACCTTGGTCGACTGCCTAGTGATGATGAGTTGGCCAACCGCCTCGGTATTGATCCGGCGCTGTTGCCCGAGCTCGAAGCGCAATCGACCTTGGCCGCACAGATCTCGCTCGATATGCCGCTCGGTGATGACGTTGCCCTCGGTGATGGTCTGTCGCGGCGCGATGACGAAAGCGCCGATCCATCGCGGCACATGGAAAGCGACGATCGCCGTCGCGTCTTGACGCGGATGCTGTCGTCGCTCACCGAGCAAGAACGCCTGGTCATCAAGCTCTATTATTTTGAGAGCTTGCTAATGAAGGAAATCGCCGCCGTGTTGGGCGTCACCGAAAGCCGCGTGTGCCAGATTCACAGTCGAGTCCTGGTGGTGCTCAAGGGTCGCTTCGGCGACTCGCTGGTGATCTGACCGGTTGCAATCGCCATGGATCCGCTCGACCGCACGGGCCAATCTGTCGCACCGACGGTTCCGTCGGTAGTTGTCGGCGCAGCGACGCCAACTGTAGCTGCTTCGCCATTGAGTTCCTTGCCGCCCGGAGCGCAAATTGAAGTGCGGGTGTTGAGTGCGCTCGCCGACGGCCGCTTTCTACTCGCGCTTGGTGATCAACAGTTCGTCGCTGCCAGCGAGGCCGATCTACGGCCCGGTTCACAGGTTCGCCTGGAGGTCGGGGTCAATGGGCCGCAGGGAATTTTGCTGCGGATCGCCGCCGCCGATCAAATCCTGACCAGTGATGCCGCCGGACGTCTCGCCAACACCGGCTTGCCGCCCACGCCAGCCGCCGCCGCCGTACTTGCGGCATTCGAAGCGGCCGGGGCTCCGCTGGATCCGCGCAAACTGCAGGCCGCACTCGAAGCCGCGTTGCGACCCGGCGCATCACTTGATATGGCGACGGCGCATGCGCTGCTTGCGCGAACCAACCTGCCAACCACTGCGCCGCTACTTGCCTTGGCGCTGCGTGCGAGCGCGATCACCAATACCACAACTGCGCCGAATCTCGGAGCGGCGTTGCTCGATCTGCAGCACACCATTCAACGTACCCAGGCACAGCCGCAGTCGGTGAGCGAGCGCAGTTCGACGCCGGCTGTGGCGCAAACCGCAGCCGCCGAAGCAAAGCCCGTTGCCACGGGGCCGACACTCGCCGCACAACCGCCATCTAAGGGCACCGTTCCGGTCATCGTGAGCGCGTCGCCAGCGCCCAGCTCGACGCCAGTATCCGTACCAACAGGCGGACGCGCGCAGGTCGCTCAATCGATGCCGTCGCCAACACCGACGCCAACTGCCGCACCGTCGCCGGTCATCGTCGTGCGCTCCGCTCCGACTTCGCCCACGCCTGTTCAACAACAGCAACAGGTGCCGCGACCGCTGCCGCCGACACCTAGCGTCGTGCCGCGTCAACCGCAGGCTTCGTCCGATCACGCTCAATCGACAGTGACCGGCGAAGACGACCGCAGTATCGCCCTGCGCGTGCTGTCTGAGTTGGTCCTGCCCGATCCCGGTCGCGATGGCGCTGCCGGTGTCATGCGTGCGCTGCGACTGGCCGGCGTGCGCCCCAATGCGGTGGTACCAGGCTCGACCACTCAAGCTGATCCAGCGCAGCAGACTGAGGCAACAACGGCAGACAAACCCACCAGCGAAATTCCAACGCCATTGGCGCGCACGCTTGCAGCAACCGTACCGCCCGCTCTTGATCGACTCGAGCGCGCTGCGGTCATGCCAAATCCGTTGGTACTCAACAACGAAAGCGGAGTCGATGCCGCCGTCGCCCGCACCGCGCGCGAACAGCTCACTGATCAAGTGTTCAAGCCGCAGGGACTCACCGATTACGATCGCGTGGTGCCGCTGCCGCTCGCCAATCAACAACTGCCGACGCCAGCGCGGCTCGCAGTCGCGTCACGGCGCACTGGCAACGGACAAGAAGCGACCTTCCTCCGCGTTGATGCTGAGCTCAGTAATCTCGGCAATGTCAGCGTGCGCATATCGGGTATCGATAGCGGACCACTCATCATCACGATCGCGGCGAATACCCGGGCCGGTAAACAACTCGCACAACATCTACCTACATTGGTCGGGGATCTGAAAAACCTTGGCCTGGAAGCCGCCGTGCGCGTCATCGCCGAGGAGCCCGGCGATGTCTGAGACTCCACGCCGCCGTGCACCGCCGCCTAATCCTGGCATACCTGCTGCCATCGCCCTGCGTTACGAAGCTGGCCAAGACACCGCGCCGCGCGTCCTCGCCAAGGGTCGCGGCGAAGTTGCCGAACGCATTCTCGCTATCGCCCGCGAGCACGACATTCCTCTGCACGAGGATCAGGATTTAGTACGCCTGCTCCTCGTCCTTGATCTGGATATCGAGATTCCACCACACATGTACCGCGCGCTTGCTGAGGTGCTGGCGCATGTGTATCGCGTGAATCAGCAGGACAGCACGCGCCGAACGTGAACGAGCCAACCCCGCTTCGTTTCCTGCCCGGCATCGGTCCCGCTCGTGCAACCGCGCTTGCTGCCGCTGGCTATAACGACGCCTGGGATGTTGTGTTTCGCGCGCCGCGCCTGCTTGGACCACCACCACCGTGGTGCGATGACGGGCCATTGCCGCGTGGCGAAACGTTGCGGATACGCGCGCGGGTCGCTGCGGTGCGCGCCGGATTCATACCTGGACGCGGACGGCTACTGACTGTTCAGATCGTGCGTCGCGATGGCCGGCCGATCACTGCGCGCTTTTTCCGCGCCGGATTTATCGCGCGCCGCATGCTCGTTGGCGAGTGGTTCGTTTTTACTGGTCGCAGCGATGCCACCAAAGCAGACACGCTGAATCACCCGGCGTTCGAGCATCTCAAACAAGGCGAGCATACACCGGCACCAGAGACATCTGGCGTGCGCGTAGCCTGGACAATCCCCGAGGGCTTCGGCGAACAAACATGGACGCGCTTGATCGCGCGCTGCCTGGACGATCCGAGTATTGCCGATCCCGCAGAACTGATCGAACCCGCCGCATGGCGAGCCGTGCTATACGATCTGCATCGCCCACCCGATGCACTACGTTGGGAGAAAGCACGCCGTCAGCTCGCTCAGCGCGAATGTCTGGCGCTGGCCTGGTCTTTCGCCATGCGTCGCGATGCGGTGACGGTGGGCAGGGGGACGGCGTGGCGCTGGGATGACGACATCCATCAGCGCGCACTTGCCCGACTGCCGTACACGTTGACCGCCGGACAAGCTGCTGCCCTTGCTGAGATTCGCGCCGACATGCAGAGCGGTACGCCGATGTATCGTTTGCTCGCTGGTGATGTTGGCTCTGGGAAAACTGCGTTGACGTTGGTCGCTGCCCTCGCGGTCATCGCTGACGGCGCCCAGGCCGCAATCATGGCGCCAACGGCGGTACTTGCGAACCAGCACTACGCGGTCATGTCGGCCTGTCTTGCCGGATCGCGCGTGCGCTGTGGTTTATTGACTGCCAGCGCAACTGTCGCTGAGCGCGCCCGGTTGCTCGCTGGCCTCGGCGACGGCAGCATCCAGCTCATCATCGGCACACACGCGATGCTTGATGACAACGTCCGTTTTGCGCGCCTTGGTCTAGCGGTGATTGATGAACAACATCGCTTCGGGGTCGCGCAGCGGGCCGCGCTCAGCGCAAAAGCTCCACCGAGTACGCGTGCGGATCTGCTGCTGACCACCGCTACACCGATCCCGCGCACGCTGGCGCTGACTGCGTATGGCGATCTCGCCGTGACTCGGATCAACGGTCGTCCACCCGGCCGATCAGCAACGACAACCGAAGTCCGCATGTTTACCGATTGGAAAGACCTCGGTCGCTTAGTGGCAGCAGAGCCTGGGCGCAGTTTCGTGGTCTGTCCACGCATCGCTTCTGATGACGATCAGAGCGAACTGCCGGTGACACAGGTTGCCGATGCGCTGCGTACAGCACTAGGCGCGGCGGTCGTTGGTGTGCTCACCGGCGACATGTCCGAGGTGGAGAAGAACGCTGCACTGCGTGCCTTCAGCGACGGGGAGATCCGTTGCCTCGTCGCCACCACGATCATCGAAGTCGGCGTCGATGTGCCGGAAGCAATCCTCGCCGTGGTCCTGGACGCCAACCGTTTCGGCATGGCCAGCCTCCATCAATTGCGCGGTCGCGTCGGACGTGGCACAAGGCCCGGTCGCTGTGTCCTGATGCACCGCAGCGCAGGGACAGACGCCGAGCGACGCCTGACGCAATTCGCTCAGACCACCGACGGCATGGCTATCGCCGAAGCCGATCTCGCTGAGCGTGGTGCCGGAGCATTGCTGGGCCTACGCCAGCACGGCCATCTGCAATTGCGTGCCACGGACCTCGTCCGCGACGTGGATCTGCTGCAAGAAGCCCACGCGACCGTTCACGCGGTGCGCCTGCGCGGCTCGACCATGCCCGCTGGATTGGTGCGCTTGGTTGCCCATGCGCCAGGACAGACGCCAGATTGATGCGCGCTGCGATGACGACACCATGCGATGCGTGCGCATCGTCCTCGGCATCGGCAACATCGGCCCGGAGTACCGTGGTACACGGCACAACGTCGGCTTTGACGTCGTTGATGAACTCGCTCGACGCGGTGGCATTTCGGCGTGGTCACGTAAACATCACGCGCAGATAGCGACGTGGCGTGGCGAACACGGCCCGGTGTTGCTGGTCAAACCGGAAACTTACGTCAACAACTCCGGCGAAGCGGCGCAGGCGCTCCTCGCATTTCATCACATCACGCCCAACGACATGCTTGTCGTGGTCGATGATCTGAATCTGTCCCTCGGTACGTTACGCCTGCGCGCCGATGGCAGCGCTGGAGGTCACAACGGTCTGCGTGATATCGAAGCGCGACTCGGCCCCACGTATCCGCGTTTGCGGGTTGGCATCGGTGCGCCGCCCTCAGCTGAAGTGCAGATCGATCACGTCCTCGGTCGTTGGCACGAAGCCGAACGTACGGATGTCGTCGCCATGATCGCCAAGGCCGCTGATTGCGTTGCTGCGTGGTTAGCAGCCGATGTTGAAGCGGCCTGCCGCTTTAACGGCCCGCTGCATCCACCAGCCCCCCGGCCAAAACCAGAGCCACCAAAGACCACGTCCTGACAACGGTTTGCGCCGATTCGCGACGCCGGGATGCAGCGCAACACAGCGGGTTCTCGTGGACTCGCGCCAAGTGTGGGCCAACATCCGCCGCTGCACAGCGTAGCTTACGTAGGGGCTTCATTATGACTATCCGCAGCGCATCGCTCGTCCTCCTGACCGCCATCAGTTTATCGGCAGCAGACGTCGAGTTGTCCCTGGCCTCCGGGCAGACCATCGTCGGCGAAATCGTCAAGGACGGCGAGGACGCCGTCGTCATTCGCCAAGCTTTCGCCACTCGCGGCGGTGCCCGGATTGTCGAAGTCTCCTTCAAGCGCACCGACATCTTGCACCGCAAAGAGCTGCCATCGCTGCTACAACGTTACGAAGAGCGCAAGGCGCGGACACCTGACACCGTACCCGAGCAGTGCACGCTAGCACAATGGTGCAGCGAGAACTGTCTGCGCGAATTGGCGCACAAGCACGCCACCCATGTGCTCACGCTTGATCCTGACAACACCTGGGCCAAACGCACGCTGGACAGTTGTGGGTATTTGTATCTGGCAGACAAAGGACAATGGGTTGACGAAGTTCCCTACCTCAAAGCCAACAATCTTGCCAAGCTGGACGGCAAGCTCGTTCCTGCTGAATATGCCGAGTCACGAATCGCGCTGAGCAAGGCGGTGACCGCACGTGATCAACTTACCAAGCTGGTTGATGAAAAGAAAACGATCGTCCGCGACAAAGGGGCAGCTGCCGATGGCAATGAAGCCAAAGCGAAACAGAGCGCCGCCGCTGTTGAAGCGGTGAAGAAGGCGCTGGATCAAGCGCAGCAAACACTCGAAACCGCTCAGACCACGCCCAGCACCAAACCGGAAACTCCGGCCGCACACGCCAAGCGACTCGACGATCTGGCCAAGAAGCGCGATGCCGCACAGGCCAAGCTCAGCGAGACGAAAAAGGCTGCTGATGCCGCGAAGCGACTGGCCAGCATCGACAAGAGCCAGGTTGAATCAGCCAAAGGCTCCTTAACGGATCTCGAGGCCAGCTTGACCAAAGCCAAGTCCGATGTCGTCGCCGCCGCCGCAAAACTGCCCAAGGATGACCCTGCTGTCATCGCTGCGGTTGGCGGAACTGCTCCACCAACTGGTGCTGCGGCCGGAACTCCGTCAGCCACTGACAACAAGCCCAAGACCGGCACAACGAGCGATCCCCCGGTAACGCCGCCAGTTGATAAACCCGTTCGTCGTTTGCGCCCGGGTGGTGGCGATTAGTCAGCGTGAATTACCGGTATTCTATGAGGAATGATCACTGTCTGCTGTAGGTATGCACCGACACGGCGGTTGCGGGTAGGTAGTTGACAAGGAACCAGCACGACAGCACGACCAGGAAACACCCAGCGATCAATGCCAGCAAGACACGCGGTTGGTCGCGCAGACTGCGTTCACCGTGTAAAACGCCAACATAGGCAATCCAGGTCAAGAGCGCCCATGTTTCCTTGGGATCCCAAGCCCAATAGTGGCCCCAGGCCGACTTGGCCCAGATCGCACCCAGGCACAGTCCGATGGTCAGCAGCGCTAATCCCGCATGAACCAGGATGAGCGGTAGCGCGATATCGCTGTCGCGTCGCCACCACCGCCATGCGGCGATGCCCGCCGACAGGCTGAGAACGGCATAGGCACTCAGATAGGCTACGACATGCGGTACGAACCATGGGCTGCGGAGCGCCGGCATCAGTGTTCGATCCAGGGTTTCTGGGAACACCAAATTGAGCCCGATAAACAGTGCTCCAAGAGCCAGCGTAGGCGTTCGCACTACGGTCGTACGCAACCGCCACTCCAGCGCTAATCCGATCAGCGCCAAAAGCAGTGCGTACCACAGTCGCGTTTCGCCAAGGGTACGCAGCGGTGGACGTTCGAGATGCACCCACAACGCGGTCAGCAAGACAAGGCCCACAAAAAAACCTGCCCAGGCACAGCACCGTGCGAGTCGTGGAACACCAAGTGCAAGGAGCCACAGGGTCATAACCACCAGTTCACTCCACCAAACCATCTCGCCGTTCATGGGTCAGTTCCCAGGCTGCGTGGCCGCCACAGATGCATCAGGACACCGAGTAGCAATAGGCCGATGCCGATATAGAGCGTGGGCAGGACGCGGTCCTCGACGGCCTCAAGCGTACTGCGCCGTGATGCCGGCCCAAGACGCTCATCGTAAGACAACTGATAGAGCATCCATCCATCGCGGCGATAGGGCTGATTGACTTGGATCGCAACGACTTCGGGTTGCTCATCGATGGCGAAGATGGTCGCCTTGCTCAGAAATTTCCGTGGCCGTGGCTGTTCCATGTGCAGCGTCCGACCGTCTGGCAACGTGAGATACAGATCGTCACCAAAGACGGACAGCGCATGCAGCCAACCCTCAGCCAGCTTGCTGCCCGATTGATTGCTGACTCTGACCCGCGCGGCCGGACCGGCGGCGGCGTCAAGATACGGTTGCGGTATCCCGTTCACCAGGGCCGCCTGGGCAAGCCATTCGATGATCGAAATATCAAGATCGTTGATGTGTTCGTGGGCGTTTGGCCCCAGCAACACTTCGCCACGACGGATGGAGAACCCATTGCCCTGGTCGGTCACCAGGAGCAACACGGGGGGAAATCGCTCAAGAACGAAATCATCTAAGCGCACCGCGAATGGCAGACGGACGGGGGCGCCAGTTTCCAAACGAGCAACGAACTTGGGGTCGCCGCCCTCGTGGAGTTCGAGCCGTGCTCGGATCAGGCTGCCCGAACCGGCCGCGCAGCAGGCGAGCACGATGAATAGTCCGGCATGCACGGTCGTGTAGCGTAGCCATCCCGCTTCGTGGGCGCGAATGCGGCGCAAGGTCGACCCGGCCAGGTTGACCAGCACAGCGGTCAGTGCGACGGCAAATGGCAGACTGGTCAGCGGGTTGGCAAGGCCGATCGTGCGCAGCCAATCCGGTGCCGCTGCTTCGGTTGGCACTACTGCAATGGGCCAGCAGACCAGCGCTAGGCCACATAGACTCGCAATCGCAACCGGAGCACCGGAGAAAAACGCCAAGGTGCTCTGGTGCGGCCAACCCATAGCAGCAAGACCGATAAGCAGCGGCAATCCTGCCACGATCAGCCAGTTCCACGGCCAACTGGGCACGGTCACGGCAAGCGCAGGATGAAAAAGCTGAATCGTCCAACTCAGTCCGATGGCCGACACCATAATCAACCATGCGTGGGCGTGACCCCACGGACGATTCCAAAATGGTGGAGCCGAGGTCGGCTCCACGGAGACTTCGCGCATGCGCTCCGGTCTACTTGATGGGAGCGTCAGCGGGAGTGGCTGGTCCCGACGCGGCGGCCTGCGTCAGTAGGGCTGGCGGTTTGCCGTCCTTGGCAAAGAGCTTGATCAGCTCCTGTGCTTTAGCCTTGCTACTCCAGTCAGGATAAACGACGGGCGTCGAGATGCCCTTCGTGGCAAGCAGTCGCGCACAGACAATGCGGCATTCCTGGGCCAGATCGTTCGCAGCCGCCAGAATGCGTTGGCATTCCTGCGGAGCGTGAAACCCCATGCCGTTATTCGCTGCCACATAATCCCAACGCAATTGCGCTTTGCGGACCAGGGCGCGCACCTTTTTCAAATCGTCGTCGCCGATTCCGACTTGCTTGCAGGCGGCAATATCAAAGTGGGCTCGGCAGATCGCGATTTCGGCTGTCAGACGACCTTCGTTGATCTTGTCTTGAATGGATTCGACGCGAGCGCGGATGTCGTTTTCGCCCCAACGGTGGCACACGGCGCATGAGTTGGCAATGTTCAGCAGCGGCGACTGGACATGATGGTCGGTGAACTTTTGTCCGCCTTCGGTTCGGTACGGCATGTGACAATCAGCACACGACACATTGCGGTAAGCGTGGACGCCCTTGCTGTACACTTCGTAATCGGGGTGCTGCATCTTGATCATACGGGCACCTGAGATCGGGTGAACCCAGTCAGCAAAGTCCGCATTTTCATAGTATTCATCCATCTGCTCGACGCCGGTGCCCTTGTCCCAAGGGAATGTCAGGTACGCCTTCTGGCCCTTCGCCTCGTCCTTCTTGAAGTAGTACTCGACGTGACACTGCGCACAAACCAACGAACGCATCTCTTGATGTGACGCTTTCGAGATGTCCTTGCCCTGACGCTCGAAGGCTTCCTTCAGCGCCGGCCTAGTGATGGTCAACGCCATGGTCTTGGGGTCGTGGCAGTCGGCGCAACCGATCGGATGCGTCACTTCTGCTGCCAATTCCTTGGCTGGCGTATCGTAGAATTTGGCCGGCCCCATCTGCGCCATCAGGCGCGGAACATCTGGGGATTTGCAGGTCCAACAGGTGCCGGGCTTGGTGCTGATGTCACGCCCCGTGTCGAGAACATCACGAATCGCATAAGTGTGACCACGGGCCTGATTATAGTCCTTCGCGAACGCGTAGCCGGCGAACAAAATGACGTTGTTGGGATCCTCCTCAAGCAGATCCCGCTTCCCAGCACCACCATACTTGGTGCGGGAATCCGTCTGCTCCATCTGCTTGTAGGAGGCGTATTCGCGCGGCCAATTCGCCGACCACTTGGAGCTATCGCTCTCCCATTCCGCGATCGGCTGCAGGACGCGCGAACTGGCAGTCGCTTCGACGCGGCGCTCGATGATCGACACACTGAGTAGTCCCAAAAGGAATACCGCAATTACCGTGACAGCAAAGACCAACCAGCCGCGCCTGGAAGATGGGGGGGATTGGGTGGGATCATTCATGGGTCGTGTCCTTCGCCGGGCGGACAGGACGTCCACCGGTGTTCATCTGATGCGGGTCACTGCCGACGCTGGGAAGGCGTGGGCGCATGACGTCAAGACTGGTCGAGAGTGAATTTACCCGGCCATGGGGAACTTCGCGGTGGCAATCCCAGCAGCGTTGGTCGCCGGGCTGCCAAGCATTGCGGTGGACCTCGCCGACTAGGCCACCGTGGCAGCGCACGCAGTTGCTTTGCACAACCGGGATGGCGGCGGTGGACAGCTCGATAACCTGCGGCTCGGCACGCATGGTAAAGATGGTGGCGTGGCGCATGCCATCGCGGGCCTTGAAGCTGTAGGTATGGATGAAGTTGTCGTGCGGCACATGGCAATCATTGCAGGTTGCCACTTCACGATGGCTGGAGTGGTTCCAGGTCAGGTACGCGTTGTTCATCACATGGCAGTTGATGCAGGTTTCTGGCGAGTTGCCCAAGTACGATGGCGCACGTGAGATGTGCACCGTGGCAGCGCCCAACCCAACAAAGCAGCCGAACGCAATCCAACACGGCATGCGCCACGTCGTTGGTAGGAATCCCAGGGTGAACAACATCTGCAGACAGGCCTTCATCGCTTAATCGCTCTGGCCAAGTTCGCTATGTCTGGCGCTGAAATCGACGTACGTACAGGGCCAAGCATACAGGTGACAATCTGGATCACCTGATCCTGAATGCAAGCGCACCAACTCAATTGTCGCATACTCATCGCCGTGTCGTACGGTTCTAGCAATTTGCGCGGTCGCTCCGGACCAAGTGCGCAAATTTGAAAATTTGCAACTGCAGCAAAGCAGGCGGTCGGCTTGACCACGGCCCAGATCGGTTGTCGAAACACACGTGCCACATACAGACCACCCGTCTGGTGCTGGTGGATTCGTTGGCTCTCAAGCGCATTATCTGGTGAACGATTCATCCGCCGCGGTCCGCATCACCTCCAACCGACGCCCATCCCAACGCAACGTCTGATCCGCCGTGCGCACGCGATCCCAGGCAAACGGACCTATCAACTCACGCGGCGTGCATGGGCGTTGTTCGGCAATCAAGCCAGCGCAGCAGGCGAGGAATCCGCATAACCCAGCGGCGTCATAGCTGGCGCGCAAAGCAGGCGCGGCGATCGCGCCGTGGCTTTTACTGAGCTTTCGCTGCGCGGTGTGTTCCCACAGCACGAGGTGGTGACGATAAGTCGGAGTCGGCAGACCGAGCAGGCGCTGCAACGCCACTTGACCGGCGGTGCCTGGGGCGATGTCGCGACCGCGCACGATGCGATTCACGCCGATGCGCGCATCATCAACGACCACGGCGAGTTGATAGGCAACGACACCATCACGGCGGACGACGATCGGATCTCCTGCTGCAGCCGCAGGATGCTGACTGAGGTCAAGACCACTCTCATCGCGCAACTCAATGAGCTGGTCATCAAGTCGACAGCGGATCGATTCACGACAGCCACGCCAGTCGTCAGCTGGCAGCGGGCGGCCGCGTTCGTGATTGTCGTAGGCCCACGATCCGTCCGGCGCGCGGCGTCCGCCCTGGGCGAGTTCACGCCGCGACGTTGCGCTTGGATAGAGACGGCCCGCTGCAGCCAGACGATCCAGCGCGGCAGCGTGGCCAGCGCTGTGGGCGGATTGGTATTCAACCGCATCCCAATCCAGGCCGAACCACGAGAAATCGTTGCATAATCCGCTGGCGAATTCCGGATGGCAGCGCTCGCGATCGAGATCTTCCAAACGCAAAATCAGTCGCGCACCGCGCGAACGCGCATCCAGCCAACAGAGCAGTGCAGACAGCAGCGTGCCAGGATGCGCTCGCCCCGAGGTCGTCGGCGCACAGCGACACACGTCAGATTGCGGTGGCGTCATCGCTGGCGCTTGCCGATCAGCGCCCGGGCGGAGATCCCAGCCCTGCCGCATGTGTTCTCAGGAAGTCCGCCACCAGATCGTCGCACGCCTTGGGCAGATCCGGGAAGCTAAGAATAAGCCGGGTCAGTCCTACCATTTCCAACACTTTGGTGATGGATGCGCTGGGGCGCAGCAGACGCAGACGCGCGCGCTTGGCGTTCGATGCCAAAGCCGCGATGCCCATGCTGCTGATGTATTGCAGGTACACGCAGTCGATGACGACGCCGTAGAGGTTGCGCTGATCCAGTCCGGACAGCGTGTCTTCCAATTGCTGCGCGGCGTCCTGATCGATGCGGGAAGGAAAATCAAGCTGGGGAATATGAAACCCGTTGGACAACACGTAGGCATAGACGCCAGTGACTTGCGAGCCAAGTGAGCCAACACGCACGCGTTCGCTGGCGACCCGCGCTCCGCGACCTGGGTGACGCATGCGTGCCATGGCCTCGACCAGCACTTGGGCGGTGGCGATCGCGCCGGTTGGCGACGTGGCGACGGCATCAACCTGGATCGTGAACAGCGATGCCTGGGCATCACCAACCAGGGTGTACGGAACGGTTACCGGCATGCGATGGAGTGGCATTCAGGTTCTATCCTCGGCTAGCGACAGCACACCCGCGGGGAACAGTGGAGCGGGTGATGGGAATCGAACCCACGTCACTGGCTTGGGAAGCCAGCGCTCTACCATTGAGCTACACCCGCAGTGCATGCCGCGCATCGTCAGCGCTGATTCCCATTCGGCAAGACTGGCGGCATACGCCTAGCTACTGCGATTCAGCTGGGGGTAGGGATGGGGGATTGAATGTAGAATGCTCGAATGTGCGAATGTCGAAGAGCCCCTGTACCAGCCCTATTTTGCATGAATTCGAGCATTCGCACATTCGAGCATTCTACATTGTTTCCGACTTAACTCGCAGTCCCATCCACTAGTCGCTGCCGTGCCGCCCGGTGTGCGGCAGTGCGCTGCGCGGTGTGCGCGTCCTCGTTGTCCTGGCTGACGCAAGCCGCGTCGCGCTCAGTGCCGGTGACCACTCCTGCCTGCTGTTGGTCTGGTAGGCGGCGCAGGCTGCAGACCGCGACCGGCACTTCGGGACAGGCGGCGATGAGAAATCGCTCGGCCGGAGCGCCGTGCGCTTGCTGGCTGGCTTGAATACGCTTGGCCTCGTTGCGTGCGAATTGCTGCGCCGTCTGCAGATTGCGTGACGCATCGGTCCACGGGTCATTGGGCATGGTGAACAGTGGCTTGTCACTGCCAAACGCCGCCCGTTCCATCCCGCGCAATAAACGCTGACACTGGCGCGTGATCTCCGGTTGGCGCGAACCCAACAGCAATACGTGCCACCACGGCGAAAATGTGCGCAGTAACATCTGCATGCGACCGATGAGCATGGCGAGCACACCGCCGCGTCCACTGCCGGCGGGTAAAGCTGCAATAAATGGCGACGTGCACAGCTG
>CAZZAM010000008.1:0-111414 GCA_964652775.1 uncultured candidatus Brocadiaceae bacterium
TGACACACGGTGGGCCCCAGGCTATCTCGCCCCCCTTGGTGGCTGCCTCCGCGAACGCTACATTCGCCAGCCGACCCGGCGTGCCCGGATCGCATCCACCCGCAGGGAAACGCGTTATGGACTCCTTCCCGGTCGCCTGGGGCCTTGATATCGGACATGCGACAATCAAAGCGGTGAAGCTGTCGCGCAGCAACACCGGGGTCACCGTACTCGGGTATGCGATCGAACCGATCACCGTACCCGAAGGTGGTGACCGTGATCTGGCGCTGGCCGCCGCGCTGCAGGCGCTCGTCGCGCGCGAGGAATTCGGCACCACCCCGGTGTTTGCCGCGATCTCGGGACGACAGGTGTTTACTCGCCCGGTCAACGTGCCGGTGATCAATCCCAAGAAGATGCACACGATGGTCGAGCTGGAGGCCAAGCAGCAGATCCCCGGCAACTTCGACGAGGTCGAGTGGGGCTATCACAGTTCCCCAGCCGCCGATGAGACGTCGCTTGATGTCGCGCTATTTGCCGTGAAACGCGAGGTCATCCAAACCCTGATCACCAAGTGCAAGACGGTCGGTATCAATTTGGCTGGCGTGTCCGTACCCAGTCTCGCGCTCTACAACTTTATCAAATTCGATCAGCAGTTCCCGGATGGCGAAGCAGTCATCATTCTCGATGTCGGCGCGGACAATACCGATCTGGTCGTCTATCAAGGTGATCAGCTGTGGATGCGCAGCCTGCCGGTATCCGGTAATGATATCACCAACGTGTTTGCCAAGAAGTTCCGCGTGTCGCTACCCGAAGCCGAAGTCCTCAAGCGTCAGGTCAATGACAGTCGCCAATCCGACAAAATCATCCGCGTGATTGAAAGCGGGCTCACCGATCTGGTCAGCGAAGTCAACCGCAGCCTCGGCTTCTATCGCAGTCAGAATCCGAATGCGACGCTCGACAACCTGGTCATCTCCGGCAATACGTTCCGGCTGCCCGGCCTGCCCGAGTACATGGCCGAAAAACTGCGCCTGACCGTCAATATTCTCGAAGACCTCGATCGAATTCAGGTCGCTCCAGGCATTGACCGCAGTCACTTCATGCAAGATCTGCAAAGTCTCGGCGTCGCGATGGGACTTGGCCTGCAGGCCACCGGTGCGGCGCGCGCCGACCTCAACCTCATGCCCAAGGGCATGCAGACACAACGCGTCCTTGATTCCAAGCGTTGGGCGGCGGCAGCCGTGGTCGCGATCCTCGCGGGCACGGTGTACCTGGATTATTCCATGGTCAGCAGTGCCGATGAGACCAATATGAAACTGGCGACACAGGTAGCAGAATCGTCAAAAGCCAACACCGATCGCGGCAAGAAATCCCGCGAAGTTCTGGCCCGCGTGCAACAGTTGGCTCCGGAACTCGCTCGCTTCGACGCCATCGGTGCCAAGCAATATTTGACCCATGCGATTCTGCTCAGCGTGACCAAGGCGGTCGAAGACGTTGCCCGAAGCGTGGAACTGCGGCCAGTGCCAGCAGCCGCTCCGGCGGTCGCACCGACCACCGACATTGCCGAGAATACCGAATCAGTTCCTGCGCCACCGTTGCAAGCGGCCTACCTCCATTCGATCGACATCCCTCGACCGTCGGTTCCGGCCAAAGCAGGTGGAATTGATCCGTTCCGCCCATTGCAGTTTGCCCGCACCGTGACGGTGCAGGTCGATATTCCCGCCGAAGGCACCAACCAAGATCAAGTACGTGACGCCATTGATAAGAGCCTGCGCGAACTCCCCGCACCCAGCCTGTTCGGTGGGCCCGCGCGTCCACTCTTCGCCAGCGTTGACAACCAGCAAGGTGATGGAGTCATCAAGTTTTTCTATCACGATGAACTGCACATGAAGCAAGACGGCACTCCCGACCCCCGCAACGACCCAGGCGCACGGGCGACGCGCCACGTTACTTGGACCTGCACGATCGCGGCGGAGGCCCAGCCATGAAGCATATCTACTGGTGGATCTGCGCTGCCGCAGCCATCGCCCTGCTGACGATGTGGTTTTTCATCGTTCCAACCGATGCGGCGCGGAAGTCCAAGAGCAAGATCGATGAACAACTGAAATCATTGGGAAAACTTGCTGGATTGGCCAATAAAGGCAGTCCGGCTGGCGTCTTCAACGCAGAGAGTTCCGAGGACACCAAACGACTCAGCGAGAGCTACCTGGTTACCGAGAACTGGAAGAACGTCCTTGATCCACTCGGTGACGCCTACCAGAAGCAGCTTGATGTCGTGAAGCAGCAATTGGTGAGCCGCAGCAAGTATTTGCGTACGGTGATAACTGCCGATCAAACCAAAATCGCCTGGTACAAGGCGTACATATCCGAAAGCGAAAAGCTCATCAAAGGCCTGCGTGAATCCGGGCTTATTCCCCCGATGGATAAGAGCGAGCGCTTCGGATCTGACGGCATCACAGAAGATGTCGCCCAGAAAACCAACTCGACCCGCGCCATGCTCAGTTTGCACTCGGATCCCAACACCACTGATTCCAGCAAATACACGTCGCTCACCGCGCGCTTGCGAGTACTTCAGCTGCTCACCGGACGCTTGCTGAATCAGAGCGGTGAAATCGCGGTAAATCCGCTCGGACCGACCAACGCGAGTCGCCCCGCCAGTGGCCTATCTTTGACCCAGCTCAGCTTCACGGACGGAGTGACTGGCGAGCACATATCCAGGCCGGTGACGAGCATCGTATCAAGCCAGATCACGCCCATGACCATCGGCGTATCGCTGCGTCTGCGCGGGCCGGTCAGCCATCTCTATGCCGCCGTCAATGCGCTGGAACACAACGCCGAACCCGACCGCCCACTGGTGGTTATCTCCAGAGTGAAGCTGGAACGGCGCGACGCATTAACGCCGTCCGACTATTTAGATGTAAGCGTCGAACTCGCCGAAATGACGGTGGACTGCGACGTCATTGAGTTCGCCATGCCCACCGACTCGCAGCCGGCTGCCGGAGCCCAACCATGAGCCTCGCCTCGTTCACCCTTGCGCACGGCGAAAAACTGCTGGTCGCCGCCGTTCTTGGCGCTTGTGGTCTGGCGCTGTGGTCGACCAGTCACGACACCACGATCAAGCCGAAGGAAGATCCCGAATACATCGCCACCATGAACACTAAAATCGCGGATGGATTCCTGCGTAACAAAGAGCCGCAGATGAAGCCGCCGCGCGACTACAACAACCAGATGCTGGAACGACTTGCCCACCCCAACGCCAATGCCCCGGTCATGGCTTGGTTGATGGTGCCGCCGGACAAGACTAAGACTGAAGTCGGCGTTGGGCTCTATCTCTACATCTACCACATTATTTCGCCCAACTTGTTCCTGAAAGATTCGGTTGGCTCGCTTGAGTTGACCCTGACTGGTCTACCTCCGGGAAGTGACGCCAAGTCCGACCGGCGGATCAGCTCGAAGACCGCAACCCGCTGGTCACGCGCCAATGGCGACATCATCAATACGACTCGCATTGTCGGCGTCGAATTACAGAGCCGGGTCAGCGACGGCGATTGGCAACCACTCAAAGCCACGGGTGTTTCTGCGTCTGGCATCCTGCCATTCAAGAACCTCAATACGGCTGGTTCAGCCAACCTCACGGTGACCTTCCGACCGCTCGAACCCTGGCAACTGCACTCCGTGCGCGCGCGTCTGATCACCGCCGTGACTGCGCTGGATCTTGATAAGCCGGTGCCGCTCCGCGCGCGCGCGACCGTCGTCGTCATGCCGCCAACAGCACCCAACACGGCGGCGCTCGGACTCGCCGAAGAAAACACCTTGTGCGTCAACCTCAGTAAAGAGGTCACCGATCTCGCCGGCAAAAAGGAAATTCCTGCCAACGCTGGCAATCTGTTCCGCAGTCTGCTGCGCCCGACCGAGGAAGTCACCGTGGCCGAGGCGAATCTGACCGCCGACGAGCGGTTGTTCACCGGTGCCTGGAGCCAAAGCAATCAGATTGTCGCTTCGGATTCCATCCGTTTTGCCCTTGAAAAAGCCTCGCAGGACACCTCCGTCGAAGGCCCACCCCAAGACACGTGCAACATGCTGTTGTTCAAATTGGTTCAGAAAGGGAACGAACGCAAATGGACCACCAAGCCATGGCCACAGAAGAAGCTCCGCATCGGCGATCTGCTCGGGGCGGCAGCGGTCAGTTGGAGCAATCCCTTTGGCGGCGACGATGTCAGTCTCGATTTTTCAACGCCGTTCAAGATTGAAAAAATCCAAACGGGCGTCCAACGCACGTGGTACTGGTCGATCACGGTGAAGTCGAAGGCGGCTCCTGAAAAAGGAAAATATCTCGACTTAAAGGAAGTCCCCATGTCCGTAAAAACCTGCATCGTCACCCTCAAGGACACGATCGGCGGCGGAACCAAGGAATACATGCAGCTCAATACGATTCCCGAAATCAAACCCAAGAAGGACGAGTACGTCTATCCACTTCGGCTAGACAAGGTGGACGAGTTAGCTGAGTTCACCAAGTCGCCCAGTGAATTCGTTCAGCGCCCTCTGCGGCCCAAAGCCCCCACCCAGTTCGCCAAGGATCAAGGTCCGCTGCCGCTCCTGCGGGCCCAGCATTTGGCGGCCAACGATCCGTCGGCTGATAACTACCGCACCGACACGCCCTATTACGAACTGCCCAACAAGCGCGTGGTGTGGTGGGACTTCACCGCCGGCGGCAAGATCAAGCATGATGATTCGCTGGTGGTGGACGCGAAGACCGTCGTTCCGACCGAGGTGGTCGTCCCGTCGACCGAGCCCGACCCAGGCAAAGCGACCACTCCGGTCACCCCCTAATCCGACCAACCGTCCAAGCCCCACCGGGCTTCCGACAGTGAGAGTGACACCCAGGTAGCCTGGGGGGCCTTACCCCTCTGGCCCTGGGTCCCTATCCTAGCATGCCCAAGACCGCCGGCGGTAGGTATGACACCGCGCCGCCCACACGCTTCGAGGACGCCCCATGCGCTCGCGTTCGCAGCTCCCCATCACTCCCCTGCTCTTGGCGATCGCCGCCATGTTGCCGGCTGGTGAAGCCCCAACCCCTCCACCAGCGGTTCCGCCGAATGGTGGGACGACGTCTGGCCAAGCAGAAGTAGCTGCTGAAGCCAAGTACGTCGAAGCCCTGGCGCACTATCGCGCCGGAGAATTCGCCGAGGCGCTTGAGCTGGTCAACCTCGCGGTTGCCGCCTATCCGCCGCATGCTGGAGCGCAGAAGCTCCGCAACGACGTGCTCGCGGTGCTCAGCAATCGGGCCAATCGGTTCAAGATGGCGGAGGCCTGGTTCAGCAGCATGCAGGACGTGCGCACGCAAGAGACCATCGTGCGTCTGTCGGCCTTGCTCACGCGGGCCGACAAAGAGATGGAGGCCGGTGACTACGACGCCGCCGAGCTTGATTACGACCGCGTTGAAATCGGCATCCGCTCGTTCCCCTATCGCTTCGACTGGGGCGACATGCCGAAACAGGTCGCCGCCAAGCGCGTCGATGCCCAAGAGAAGGTCCGGCTCCGCCAAGCGCAACGGCAGAGCAACGATCGCAAAATGGCTGCCGCGTTGGCTCATCAGCAGGCTGACCTGCAAGCCCAGGCACTGAAACTCAAAGTCGACGAATTGCTGCGCCGCGCAAAAAGCGCGTTTGATCGCAAGGATTTCCGTCGCGCCGAAGTCGAAGCCTACGCCGGTTATGAACTGGATCGCCGGCGCGAAGATGCGCGCGAACTGTACCTCGCCGCGCGGCGCGAGGGTCACTACATGTTCGACGTAGCCTACCGTGAGGACAGCATTGAAGGACTAGCCCGGGTTGCCGAGGAAGTCCATAAATCCCTGATCCCCCAAACCGAAGTTCTCGTGTATCCTGAGGACTGGCAGCGACGCGCGCAGCGTCAAGCGGTCGAGATCGGATCCAATGCCGATGAGCCCTGGCGCAAGGCGATCGAAGACAAGCTCAAGCAGCGGATCACTGTCCAGTTCGTTGACACGCCGCTCGAAGAAGCCGTCAAGACCATTCGTGGGCTGACCGGTCTCAACATTGTGGTTGCCACTGCGATCACTGCCGCTGGCGGAAAACCGGTGTCACTCGACTTCAAAGACACCGGCTGCGAAGAAGTGCTCAAGTGGATCATGCAGACCACGGATCTGAAAATGGCGATCCAGAATGGCGCCATTCAAATCAGCAACGAAGAGATTCACGGCGCAACCAAAACCAAACTGTATGATATCAGCGATCTGACCATGAAGATCGAGGATTTCAAAGGTATCGACATCTCCTACGCGTCCGGTGGCGCGGGCGGCGGCGCAGGCGGTTTGCTTGCTGGTGGCGGTGGTGGCGCGGGCGGTACCGGTGCGACGTCGCGAACGCCCGAAGAATTGATGGAATTCGTCAAGAAAAACGTCAGTCCCACCTCCTGGGATCCGGCCAAGAATATCGATATCTCGGTGCGCTCTGGAACGCTCTTCGTCAGTCAAACCGTTGAAGGCCACCACTTGGTCGACGAGCTCCTCAAGAGCCTACGCAACCAAGGCTCACTGGAAGTCAACGTCAGCGTTCGCGTGCTGCTGACCATGAAGGGATTCTATGAAGAGATCGGCGTCGACTGGACCAACGCCCCGGTCAACTTCATCAACGCTTCGACCGCCAATGGTTTCATTCAGCAGGGCGGTTCGACCGCGGCCCGTGGCGCTGGCTACGCTATCAACGGTGGGCTGAACAACCGCCTGCCCGGCAACAACACGTCCAATGCCTATGGCATCACGCCGCTCATCACGCCTGGTTCACCGCCAGCGAAGGGACTGATCCTCGAAGGCGCCATGAATGTTGGCAGCATTCTGAATGTCGAGCAGGTCAATGCGATCCTGAGCGCCGCTGAGGACGAAACCGACGTCAAGGTACTTAACCAACCTGAGTTGACCTGTTTCAACGGACAACGCGCGACCGCTACGTTCATCCACCAGTTCGCCTACATCAAGAGCTATACCATCCAAAGCTCGAACTACGATCCAGTGATCGATGTACTGAGTTACGGCGATGTGCTTGATGTTCGCCCGATTATCTCCAGCGACCACAAGTACATCACCATGGAAGTCCATCCCCAGTCGAAGACGCTGGATGGTGTATTCACGGAATACATCGTCAGCTACGCCGTCCAAGGTTCGGGAACGGTGCAAACCATCAATCCCGCCGTGGCGTATCCGATTGAACTGCCCAACGTCGGCATTCAGACCTTATCCTCGACCATCATGCTGCCCGACCGTGGCAGTCTGCTGATCGGTGGATTCAACCAGTCCTTGCGTCAACGAACCCAGACTGGCGTGCCGTTCCTCAGCCACATTCCGTTCATCGGCCGCCTATTTAGCCGCAATGGCGTTTATGATGAGGCACGGAGAACATTCTATCTGCTGACCGCTAAGATCATCGATCTCAACGAGCAGGAAAAGGGGCAGTGATGCTGCCACACACGGCGCTGTGGATCGTGCCCTGCCGACCGGCTGGCGGCATCAGCGCCTTTGGAAATGCGGATGATGCGGTGGTCTAACGACACCATGGACCGGCTTGGCCGACATGCTCTGGGCACCCGTTCGGGTGCGCCACGGGGTTTGTCGGTTATCCTGTACGCCCTGGTCGCTTGTGGTGGCGCGGTTGAATCCGCGCCGGTACCAGCCCAGGTCGCGGCGGAAGCAGCTGTCAGTGCGGCTCGCGAGGCGCACGCCCGCGGCGACTTGGTGGGCGCTCGCGCGGCTGCCAACCGCGCCCTGCTCCTGGTACCTGGGCATGCCGAAGCACTACGCGTGCTGCGTGCCGCCACGGTGCAGCCAATTGATCCTGCGGATCGAGTTGCGCTGACTCAGGCTGCATCTGCCGCCAGCCTGGAAGCAGCTTGCGATGACGCCCACTTCCTGGTCCTTGCCGGCCAAGAGCGCGCTGCGGTTGATCGGCTGGTAGCTGCGCTCGCGGCTCACGGCGAAGCCGCAACCGTCGCGCTGCGTCAGCGTGCTCAGGCTCAACTTGCGACGGCCCGTGCCAGCGAGGCCCAGCACGAAGATCGCTCCGCCGTGCAGGCTCGTGCCGACGCCATCGCCACGGCCAACGAGCGCACCGCCGACAACAACCGCGCGGTGGTGAATATCCGCGCTGAACGGCTCGCGCGCATTCGTGATCTCCAGCATCGCGAGCACTACGAACTCGCTCTTGCTAACTGCCGCGTCTTACTCCACGACCTTCCCGGCGATTCGGAAGTCGATGCGTTGTTCCGTGATCTGCTCGAAGCGGCCCACGGCCAACGCCGTGACTCCCTCATCGAGCGCGAACGCGCCCTGCGTGCGGAGATCCTGCTGCAAGTCGAGCGCTCGCTCATTCCCGAGGGCTTTGACGGTCGTCCGATCTATCCGGCCGACTGGGGCAGTCGGCGTAGCGGGGCGAGCAATTCTCTCGAGATCGACGCTGCTCCACCATTGTGGCTTGACCACATCAACGATCGCTTGGCGCAACGCATCACGATCAATCTTGATGCGCAACCGGTGCCTGACGCGATCGCGCAGATCACCAAGCTGGCCGGCATCAATATACTGAGTGCACCCGACATCCTGGCCGCCAACGATCGCTTGATCACCCTGCACGCGAAACAGATGCGTCTGTCAGACGTGCTTTCCTGGATCACCCAGCAGGCAGCGACCCAGTGGAGTGTTGGCAATGGCACGGTGTATATCGGCGAACACACCGAATCCGACCGCAAGCTGGTGATCCATGATGTCGGCGACCTGGTCATGGGCACGCCGTCATTCCCTGGACCGACCATGACATTTGCCGGCGGCCCGACCGGCGGCGCATCGTTGCTGAGCCCGACTGCTGGCGGCCCCGCTGCTGGCAACACGAGCCCGACCGCGGACGACCTCGCTGACCTGATCAAGCGCACGGTAAACCCAGCGATCTGGACCCTGGCCGATGTCACCATCCAGGTTCGCGGCGCCAATCTGATCGTGATTGCGCCGGAACGTGTCCAGCGCTTGATCCGCGAATTCCTGCGCGCCCAGACCCAGCAACGCAACCTCGCCGTTCACGTGAACAACCGTTGGCTTGAACTCACCGATACGTTCATCGAAGAAATCGGAACGCAGTGGAACAGCGCCCCTAGTCTGCCCATCAATACCGGCCTGACGCCGGCGACCGGCCTGCTGCGCTCGATCAGCGGCTGGCAATTCAGCGGCGGTATCTCGAATTCGACCCCGAGTGTGAGCGTATCGGGAGCCGGGGCGGTCGGGAGCGGGCTGACTCTGCAAGGAGCGATGCTCAGCGGCACCCAACTGTCAGCAGTCCTGACCGCAATCGAGCGCACCGCTGACAGCCGTGTCCTTGAAGCGCCCGAGATATGCTGCCTCAACGGCCAGCGTGCCCACATCCGCTTCACGCGACAGATGGCCTACATTTCCGGCTACACCGTCCAGGGTGGCAACTACGACCCCACGATTTCCGTGCTGAATCTTGGCACCATCCTTGATGTCCAGCCGTTGGTCAGTGCCGACCGCAAATCCGTAACCATGGATATTCGCGCGACGACGTCCTCGGCTACGATCTTCGTCGAAAACATCATCACTTGGACCTTGCTCGGCACACCGGTCGGCGGCGGCGTTATCAATACGGCAACCTACCCACTGGAACTGCCCAACGTCACCCTGAAAACAGCCTCGACCTCGGTCCGACTACCCGATCGCGGCAGTCTGCTGATCGGCGGCTTTAGTTCAGACATCGATCAGTTCGCCGCCGCGCGCGTGCCACTGCTCGGCTCGATACCCTTTCTTGGCCGTCTCTTTGGCTCACGTGGTCGCTATAACGATCGCCTGAAGCGCTATCTGCTCACCACCGTCTCGATCATCAACTACCCGGAACTGGAGGCACAACAGTGAAGCCCCTGCACCACCGCCGTTTGGCATCCCTCACCGCCACCATGTTCGCCTTGGTCTTCGCACCAAGCGTCGGCGTCTTGGCTGGCGAGGCTCCCACGCCACCCCCAGCCGACCCGTCGTTGGAGGCCTACGTCAAGGAACGCGAGGCGCATCAGGCGGGAAACCGTCAAGCCGCCGAATTCCATTACGTCAAAGGCATGCGTGCCCGCGATGAGAACCGCCTGATTGATGCCGTGCGCGAACTGACCCTGGCGGTCGATTACGCACCGGACAACGAGACCTACGCCAAAGATCTGAAGGCGGTTCGTGCCCTGGCGGGTCTTGAGCGCGATACCCGCTCCAAACAGATCGACCGACTTGTCGATGAATTCCAAGTCAAACAGCAAGAGCTGTGGAACGAGGCCCAAGCCAAGAAGAACGATGGCATCACCGCGATGCAGGCGGGGGATTTCAATCTCGCCGACCGTTCCTTCCAGATGTCTCTGGTTCGGCTTGAAGGTCTCTCGCCGCAAGATGATCGTCGTACCGCCGCGATCCAAGAGGTCGAGAAACTGGCTGCCGATGTCCGCACTCGACGTGAGGCTCGCGACCGCGACGACGCCGCTGCGCGCAATCGCACTGCCCAGGAAGAACAACTCGCGCTCCGCGCCATGGGTATTCAGCTCGAACGCGAGCGCATCGACGCCATGCTGCGCCGCGCCTTGGCCGCACGTGGTCGCCGTGATTATGACGAAGCCATCCTGATCACCGAGCAGGTCCTCAAGGTCAATCGCGCCGACGAACGCGCGGTCGAATTGTTGACCAAGTGCCGGCGCGAGCGCCACGTCTACATCCGGCAGATGACCGCCGACCGCTGGGACGAAGAGCACCGCCTGCTCAGCGAGCAGATCCGCAAGAACATGCTCCCCCAACTCGAACTGGTCCGCTACACGAGTGATTGGCCGGAAATCGACAAACTGCGTTCAGCGCCCATCCAAGGCATTGGTGGCGTCAATGCCGCCGAACAGGTGTGGCGCAAGTCCATCGCCGATAAGTTAGAACAAGAAATCACGGTCGACTTCCAAGACCAGGGCATTGACGAGGTCGTCAACACCTTGCGCCGCCTCACCGGCACCAACCTCGTGCTTGATCCGCGTGTCGTGGCAACGCCGACGCCGGTCACCCTGCCGGCCACCGGCATGAAGTTCAAATTCGTGCTCGAGAACATCAAGCTCCAGACCAAGCTGTCTTACAGCCTGCGCAACGAGGCGATCTACATCTCCTCCGACCAGGGCTCGCGCGGTGACATGGTCATGCGCATGTACGACATCCGTGACCTGACTCACGGCATGACCAACTTCCCCGGTCCTGATTTGACCATCCCCGCAGCGGGCGCCACCGGCACCACCATTCTGCCGCCAACCGAGGCCCCGCCGAAAGCGGAAACCACTGAATTCATCGATATCATCAAGCAATCAGTGGCGCCAGCGACCTGGACCGCAGCTGATGCCGGCACCTCCATCGAGGAGTACAATGGCTCCATGGTGGTCAACCAGACCATGGAAGTACACGCGCAGATCGACGAACTGCTGGCCAGCCTGCGCAACCAACGTGGCGCCCAGATCCACGTGAAGTGCAAGTTCCTCAGCGTCGAAAACAGCATGCTCGAACAAATCGGGATCAGCTGGCAGAATTACGGCGGCGCCATTCCCCTGCCGCCCGCACCCTATGTCGCTGGTGGCGTCGGCTCGGTCGGCAACAGCAACGTGGGTGCCGTCTGGGGTAACCCTGGCACCGGCTCGGGCATTCCCGGCAACATCTTGGCGGCTGGAGCCATCAACAATCAGCTGCTTGGCTATACTGGCGGTTTGACTTTACCCGCACCGGGAGCGAACGACGGCATCCAGCTCCAGTCCCAGATGTGGCAACTTGGCTCGAACTTCTGGGCCAGCGCGATCCTGACCGCGGTCGAGAAGGAACGCCGGGGCAACGTCATCTTCGAACCTGACATCACCATGTTCAGCGGCCAGCGCGCGCACATCGTCAGCATGCATCAGCAGTCCTATATTTCCGACTACAACATCGTGCAAAACCAGTACGAGCCGGTCGTCTCAGTTCTGTCCTATGGCACGGTGCTGGATGTGCAGGCGATCGCCTCATCGGACAAGAAGTACATCACGATGACGCTCCAGCCGACCAATGCGCAGGTCCGTCAATGGCGGCGCTTTGGTCCACCGATCGCCAACACCACTCCGCCAACCTGGCCAGGCGGTCCGGTCGTCAACGGTCAACCCGCTATCGGCGCTTCAGCCACGACTTCCTATCCACTGGTCGTTCCTGAACTGGATTATTACGCCGTGCGCACCTCGGTCACGGTGCCAGATGGCGGATCTCTGTTGATCGGCGGCATGACCAACGGTGAAAGTCGCCGTGCTCATGCCGGCGTGCCGTTCCTGAGCCACATCCCGTTCCTCGGCCGCCTATTCAGTTCGAACGGCCGCGCCGAAACCGAAGCTCGGCAGCTCATCATCGTCCAGGCCGATCTCGTCCTGTTCGATGAAATCGAGAAACGGCTATAGTCTTTTGGCTTCAGGGGCGTCGCGCCCCTACGGCCTGCGGCCTACCCCTGGCTTTGTCGTAGCTCGGTTTCGCGGCGCTACGCTGGCAAAACCGTGGCAGCATCGGCTGCGCCGATTGTATGCCGCCACCGCTACTCGGCGCCAGTGTTACTCCGATCATCGTTGATTAAATTCGTGGCAGGTTCGTGTTGATCCAAACAACGCTGGTTGGATTCGCGGCAGGATGTTGGCGGTTTATGAACCAAGTAATTTCTTGAGTCCGGCTTCGTCGATGATGGTTACGCCGAGTTCCTGGGCCTTGGTCAATTTTGATCCGGCCTCGGCGCCAGCGACGACGTAGTCGGTCTTTTTCGACACTGCGCCGCTGGTTTTGCCGCCGGCGGCTTTGATGAGCTGTTCGCCTTCAGGACGAGTCAGCGATGGCATCGTGCCGGTCAGCACGAAGGTTTTGCCGGCGACGCCAGCGACCTGCCGGACCTGATCGCCGCGATGTTCCAACACGACTCCCGCCGTGCCCAGCGCCAGGATCGAATCACGCACCGCTGGGTTAGCGAGTTGGTCGAGCACTAGACGGGCAGTGCGCTCAGCAACACCATCAATCTGCTGGAGGTCGAGCAATGGTGCCGGATCGCCGGCGGCATGCGCTGAAGCCAGAGCCAGCAGTCGATCCGCGGTGCCATACCGCGCAGCGAGATCTTCGGACAGTTTCTCGCCAATCAGTTCGAGGGCGAGGCCAGCCAGCACGCGGGCGAGACCGCGCTGTTTGGCCGCGCTCAATCCCGTGATCAGGCTTGCCGCGCTGCGTTCGCCCATGCGCTCAAGTGTTGCCAGCCGCTCAGCCGACAGAGCAAACAGATCGGCCGGTGTGCTGACCCCCAGGCGCGTGACTACCTGATCGATCAGCGCCTCGCCCAGGCCATCAATGTTCATGGCCTGACGCGATGCAAAATGCCGCAGTCGTTCACGCACCTGCGCTGGACAGGCTGGATTGGGACAATGGATGAATACCTCGTCAGCCTCGGGCTTGGCACCACAAGCTGGACACACCTGCGGAATTGGGACCCGCTTCGCATCTTTTGGCCGTCGTGCGAGCACCACTTCCACCACTTGCGGAATGATCTCACCAGCCTTTTCAACCAGCACGGTATCGCCGATGCGCACGTCCTTGCGTTCGATTTCGGGAAAGTTGTGTAGGCTCGCCCGCGCCACGGTCGTTCCGGCGAGGAACACCGGATCAAGTACCGCAACCGGGGTCAGCTTGCCACTCTTGCCGACCTGGACGATGACGTCGATGAGCTTGGTCATCCGCCGCTCGGGCGGGAACTTCCACGCCACGCCCCACTTCGGGTGGTGTTCGGTGGCACCAAGCTGGGCCTGCTGCTTGCGGTCATCCAGCTTGATCACCATGCCATCGATATCGTACGCGAGGGCTTCACGTTGCGTGGCGAAGTGCAGACAGCGTTGCGCGACTGCCGCCGCATCAACCTCGACCGATGCGTGCTGATTCACCGGAAATTTCCGCTGTTTCAGCCAATTGATCACACCTGACTGAGTTGCTGGGATCTCAAGACCATCTGCCCACGCGATGTGATAGCAGAACGCGACGATGCCAATGTCGGCAATGCTTGCCGCATCCTTGCGCTTCATGAGTCCTGCGCAGCCATTGCGCGGATTGATCAGCGCGCGCTCGCCAGCGGCGAGCAAGCGCTTATTCCATCGCTCGAAGGCCGGTCGTGGCAAATAGACTTCACCTCGTACCTCAAAGGATCCCATCGCCTTGACGTGCAGCGGCACCGCACCGCTGGCCTTGACTTGCGCGGTGATGTCGTCGCCTTCGACACCATCGCCACGACTCGCGGCCTGGACGAGTTCACCATCGCGATAGATCAGGCTGATCGAAATGCCGTCGATCTTCGGTTCGACCAGTAACGGCAGCGCGGCCGAAGCGGTCAGCTCGAGTGCCTTCCGTGTCCGCGCCGCCCACGCCACCAGCTTGGTCGCCGCGCTACCATCTTCGCCATCGGCAACTTTTTCGAGCGACAACATCGGGATGCGGTGACGCACCTTGGCAAAACCCTCGCTGCGATCATCGCCCGGCGTGCGTTGGTGACGCTCGGCTTCGGGAACACCCAACTCCTCGGCCAAGGCGTCGTAGCGGTCTTTCAGCGCGTCGTAGTCGGCATCGGAAATTTCCGGCGCAGCGTGACGATAGTAGCGCTCGTCATGGTGGCTGAGCTCGGCTGCGAGACGATCTAACTCAGCCCGACTGTGATCCTTGGTGGCGCGTGGCATGTGCGCAGTGTGTGGGGGAGAGATGAATGCCAAATGCTGGAATGCTGGAATGGATGGCACGAGAATCGAAGCGTGGTTGCAGACATCTCACTTCAGAGTCCAAGGCAGTTAGACTCCGCATTTTCGAACATTCCAGCATTCCAGCATTCCAGCATTTGGCATTTCCCCCCTTTCCCCATCATCCCTCCCGTGCCATCCATCCTCGACAAACAATCCGCCCTGGTTGACGAGTTCGCCGCCTTTCCGACCTGGGAGGAACGCTACACCCGCCTGATCGCCATGGCCAAGGCATTAGAACCATTGGCCGACGCCGATCGCATCGACGCCAATAAGGTCCGTGGCTGTTCGTCGCAGGTCTGGCTCGTACAGCGTAACGATGGCGGCCGCCTGTATTTCCGGGCGGATAGCGACGCGGTCTTGGTCCGCGGTCTGGTTGCGTTGCTCCTCCACGTCTACAGCGGCCACACCCCGCGCGAGATTCTTGGTACGCCGCCCGACTTTCTCGAAGACATGGGTCTCAACGCGCACCTCTCGCCCAACCGCGCCAATGGCCTCGCCAGTATGGCTGCACGCATTCGCCAGATCGCCGAGGCAGCCCATGCTCCGTCATGACGTCATACCGCCGAAGCCCGGCAAACCGGTCGTCGTCGTCCTCCATGGACTCGGCGATTCCAAGGAAGGCTGGAAACCCGTAGCGCCGATGCTGGGCCTCGATGGCTGGGGCTGGTGCTTCGTGCAGGCGCCAGACGCCTACGGTGACGGCTGGAGTTGGTACGACCTCGTCATCGATCGCATGCTGGTTGACGCCAAGCAGATCGCGCGCAGCCACCAGATGGTTGTCGAGCTGCTGGAGCACCTCGAAAAAACCTACAAAATACCCTGTGAACGCGTCGCTATCATGGGATTCAGCCAAGGCTGCCTCATCGCTTTGGAAGCCGTCCTCCGCCACCCCCGGCCGTTCTTAGCGATGGTCGGCATCAGCGGCTGGCTGCATCGTGAAAGTGACTGGCCGGTCGGATTCGGTGCGGCGCTCCCGCATCAACGCATCCTGGTGACCCACGGTCGTTGGGATGGTGTCGTTCCCATCGCGCTCGCTCAGCCCCGCATCGAGTACCTCAAACGCCTCGGCGTGCCGCTGCGTTGGGAGGCTTACGACAAAGAACACAGCCTCGACCCCGAGTATGAGCTCCCGACGATCCGCCGGCATCTGCTTGACGCTGAGGCTGCGGGCACGCATGGTCCCGCCCCAGGAGCCGCACCATGAGCCGTCAGTACAACAAGACCGAAAAGAAAAACCGCCGCCTGCGCCGCATCAAGCGTCAGCGCGCCGCACTCAAGGTCACGATCGCCACAAAGAAGAAGGCGAAGTAGTCCCCCTATACGTTTTTCCAAGGCAACCGCAGAGGCGCAGAGGCCGCTGAGATCGCAGAGGAGAGAGCCATGGGATGTTCCGCCCAGATCATCAACGCTCGTTGGGATGCACCACTTCAGCACTCGTCTCTGCGGCCTCTGCGCCTCTGCGGTTGCCTTGGGCCGGAGTGTACTCTGGTCAATCGTTGATCCCGCGATCGGATAACCGCCCGCTGCGCTGACGCTTCGCCTCTAACCGTCGCTCCTTCGAGCCACGACTTGGCTTCGTGCGTCGGCGCGGCTTGGGTCGAACAAGCGCAGCTACCACCAGTTCGCACAGTCGTTCGATAACCATACTGCGGTTCTGCCGAGCGCTGCGCGTCTCGTCACAGACCAGCACTAACTCGCCATCGCCGGTCAAACGTTCGCCGGCCAATGAAACCAACCGCGCCGCTGCTTCGGGATGAATCGGTAACGCATCAAGCCGCAGACGTAGCTCAACCCTGGTCGCTGTCTTGTTCGCATGCTGCCCCCCAGGACCACCACCGGCAATCTGCGTAAACGTCAGCGCAGCGGCGGGGACCTCCACTCCTGGTGCCAAACGAACCATGCCATGCATGAGCGCATCCCATGCATGGAACCCAACCGATCAAGCCCGCGTGTGGATTAGGTTCTTGCCTCCCGCCTCCAGCTTCCAGCCTCCAGCCCAGCATGACCACTATTCCGCCTCTTCGCGTCGGTTCATTCACCTTCCGCAGCCGCCTCCTGGTCGGCACCGGCAAGTATCCCGACAACGCGACCATGCAGGCCGCCCTGACCGAATCCGGTGCCGATGTCGTTACCGTCGCGGTACGGCGTGCGAATCTCAATGCGCGTGGAACCGGCGGCAGTTTGCTCGACCACATCGGCAAGCAGTACCAGCTGCTGCCCAATACCGCTGGCTGCTTCAACGCTGAAGACGCCATCCGCACCGCGCACCTTGGCCGTGAGCTGGGTATTTCCGAGATGGTAAAACTCGAAGTCCTCGCTGATCAGCAAACCCTGCTGCCGCATCCAACGCAAACGCTGGACGCCTGTCGCCGCCTGGTCGCCGACGGATTCACCGTGTTGGTGTACACCAGTGATGATCCGGTCCTCGCGCTTGAACTCGAATCCGCCGGCGCTGCCGCCGTGATGCCTGCTGGCGCGCCGATCGGCAGCGGGCTCGGCATCCTCAATCGCAATGCGATGGAGATCATCCTCGAACGCGCCAAGGTCCCGATCATCATCGACGCTGGTGTGGGCACCGCTTCCGACGTCACCATCGCGATGGAATTGGGAGCAGCCGGCGTCTTGCTCAATACCGGAATAGCCAGTGCGAAAGATCCAGTACGCATGGCTCGCGCCATGCGCCACGCGCTTGAAGCCGGTTACTGGGCTGCCGGTGCCGGACGTATTGAGCGCAAGCGCTACGCCTCAGCGAGTTCGCCAACCAGTGGATTGATCAAGGCCAGTGCGGCGGGACCGGGCATTCCCGGCGAGTAACAGCATGCAAATTCACAGGAGACTCAGAGACGCAGAGGCCAGAAGAGATGCCCTGAAGCGCCTCCATCACGCGCAGGTTGATCTATCCGTTTCCTCCAACTCCTTCGGAGCTCTGCGCCTCTGCGTCTCCTGTTATTCGAAATGCGGAGTATTGGATAATTCGCGGCTCCCTAGCGTTCAGCGCGCTCGCGTTCGCGCTCGCTGATCTGCCGCAGGGTTCGCCGCTCAGGTTCGGTCAACGCGGTCAGACCCTGGGCTGATACCTTGGCGAGCAAACGATCAAGTTCGGCCTGTTCAGCGGCAGCTATCCGTTCAATGCGTTCATGCGCTGCTGCGCGACGCCGTGCGCGCCAGCGTTCAATCCATGGCTGGCCACGCGCAGCGGGAGCATCCTCGCCCAGTTCGGGATCCACGCCCATGGCAAACATCCGCCGCTCGGCGATCACGGCGAAAACGAAGAACACCGCGATCACGAACAGTTGCATGTTCGAAGTACGGACCGACCAGAGCGCCATGCCGGCCAAGCACACGAACGCGAGATTGATCGTCCACGCGACGGCACGATCGCGACCGAATAGTGGCCACAATACTGCCCGTGTAATTCGCCCGCCATCCATCGGATAGCAGGGCAGTAAATTGAACAACAGCATCAGCATATTGAGGTCGGCGACGAACCCGAGAATCAGCTGCGCGTCACCGCCATGAACCGGACCCCACGTACTAGTCAGCGCCTTACACGCACCCCAAATCGCCAGGTTGACTGCCGGTCCACCTGCGGCGACCAGGAAATGCGCCAGTGGACGCGGAGGGACAATGCACCACGCAATGCCTCCACATGCCCACAACGTAATATCCCGGCTATCACCGCCGACTGCACGCGAGGTGAATGAATGGCCAAATTCGTGCAGCAGCACGGACAGCGGAACAAGCACCAAGGCGATCGGGAACCACCACCACGCTAAACCTTTGCCCACCAGATCCGAGACCAAGAAGACCGCCATCACCAGCAACGACCAGTGCAGGCTAATCTCGATGCCAGCGAGTCGGCCTAGACGGAGTGACCAAGCCCAGAATCCGTGCGTTGGATCGTACGCCGGAGAACTCATTCACATGCCCTTGGCCGCTTCAAAGCGACGGCGTCCGGCACGACCCTCGGCCAACCACGCTTGCAACACCTGCGCCTTGTCGTGTTCAATCGCATCCGCCACGGCAGTCAAATCTGCAGCCGCGCGCCGAGCTGCAGCAGCAACCTCAAGACGGTTTGCTAACAGAATGCCAGTCCACAAATCCGTGCTGGCGCCAGCAATCCGGGTTACATCGCGGAAACCACCAGCACCAACCGGCGCAGCAGCGGGAGTCAGTTGGCGTGCCGCGACGTTAGCCAACAGATGCGGCAGATGACTGGCGATGGCCACCACGTGATCATGACTCGCCGGATCCAGGCGCAGATTGCGGCATCCCAACGATGCCCACATCTGTTCGACCCGCTCAATCGCCGCTGGCGGACTGTTCGGCAACGGCGTGACGATGGCCATCGCGTCACGGTACAGATTGGGATCGGCGTTGGCTAAACCTTGGAGGTGGCTACCGCACATCGGATGCGAACCGACGAAGCGCGCACTGCAGTCGTGCAATGCAGCACACACCTCGCCTTTGATCGAACCGACATCGGTGACGATCGCCGAGGTTGCAGCAATGATCGCACGCACCGTCGTGGCAATATGCTCGACTGGCGTGCAGACCACGGCGAGATCACATGACGCGGCTTCGCTCAGATTAACAATCGCGGTTCCCCAGCCACGCGCCTGCGCTTCAGCTGCTGGTCCCGGACGACGGTGGTGCAACATGACCCGCCAACCGGCGGCAGTTGCCGCAGCCGCCAGGCTGCCGCCCATCAGGCCGATACCGCTTACTAATAACGATCCCTGAGACATGGGCTCAGAGGGTCTTCATTTCCAACCGCGTGGCAAGCCATGTCGCACGCGATTACGTGACACACTAGCTCGGGCTTGTCCGCTGATTCTGCCCGAGAAGCTCGCGTCCCATGGCCCAGATCCCCGATCGCTTCCGCACTGATCCGGCATTCGCTGCACGATTCGAACAGTTGCGCAGTCAATTCTTCATGCGCAACGCCGGACACTGGCCAGTGTTCGCGGATCCCATGTTGGCGCAGGTCATCGCTCAACGACAACAGCACGCACCAAGAGATCGTCGGCTCAGCGGTTATCCCGGCGGTGAACAACTACTGCAGCAACTTCGCGCAGTCGATCGCGTGCCCGCAGATTCAGCGCAACCGGACAGCCACGATCCGCTCCTCGTCTTCGCCGCTGCGTTGTCAAAGAATTGGGAGGATCCCGCCAGCGTCGAGAACGTCGTTACCACGCCATCCGATCCCGCGATCGTCGGCACCATGCTTGGCGTGCTGGCGAACGCGAATCTCGTCTATTCGGAATACGCTGAGCTGGCCACCGAGTTAGAGGAACTGGTCATCCGCCAGATCGCCAACCTCGCCGGTTACGATCCGACGAAAGCCACCGGCATCTTCACCCAGGGCGGAACGTTCTGCAATCTCTACGGCTATCTGCTCGGCATCCGCAAATCGCTGCCGCTGAGTCGCGAATACGGACTCGAACACGGTCAAGATTATCGGATCATCAATTCACAGGGCGGACACTACTCGAACATCACCAACCTGTCGCTGCTGGGCGTCAATCTGCGCCGCAAGACCATCCGTATTCATATCAACGCTGATAACGCGATGGATCCAGTCGATCTGGAACGCCAACTGCGCGCCTGCTTCCAGCTCAACTGTGTCGTGCCGACGATCATGCTGACCATGGGTACCACCGATACGTTTGGCGTCGATCAGGTGGAACCGGTGGTAACGATCCGCGATCGCCTGTGCGACGAGTTCGGCGTTACCATGAAACCACACATCCATGTCGATTCCGCGATCGGCTGGCCGATGATCTTCTTCCAGTATTACGACTTCGCTGCTAATCCATTGCGCATCAACCAAGCCACACTCCCAGGCTTACGTCGCCATGCCGATTTGTTCCGCCAATTGCGACTCGCCGACTCGTTCACCGTCGACTTCCACAAGTGGGGGCACGTGCCCTACACCTCGAGTCTCATCATGATCCGCGACAGCGCTGACTTGCGCGCGCTCGAACACGATCCGGAAAACTTCAGCTATTTCGACAAGGACATCGAAGGACATTCGCACCTCCATTCCACCATCGAATGTTCGCGCGGCGCAACTGGCGTGTTTGGCGCTTATGCCGCGCTGCATCACCTGGGCGTCGATGGCTACCGTCAGCTCATCGCCCACGCCCTGCAGAACGCCGCCTATTTCCGCTATCGCCTGGCCAGTGTTCCCGGTGTCAAAGTCACCGTACCACAGAACCAAGGACCGAGCGTCGGCTTCCGCGTCTACGACAGCACGTCGGTTAGTGATGCCGAAGCTGAGTTCGCTAAGGAAATGGCACCGGGCGACCATCCCGACACCAAAGCCCGCATTGATCGCAACAACCGCTACCACCGCGAGCTATTCCGCCGCCGTGGCAAAATTGGCCTGTACACCAACTGGATCGAATCGCTGGCCCAGTCAGCCTACGATCAGCGTGGCGGTTATCACCGCATCCCCGGCGAGAAGGCCGTGTTCATGAGCCCGCACACCGGATACGAGCAGATCGACGCGTTCATCGCCAACTTGCGCGGGTGATCCGCAGAAAAGCTCGAGTTTTATCCACAGATTTCGCAGATGTCGAAGTTTCGAATCGACCATCTGGTCAACCTAAATCCGGCGTTGGAAAAAACTCCAAGGCAACCGCAGAGGCGCAGAGACCGCTGAGATCGCTAGAGAGAGTGGCGATGGAGTCGTCACCCTGTGCGTGAGTGGCGCCACAAGCTACCCTGTCTTTTAACCCCAGCCCTCTGCGACCTCTGCGTAGCTCTGCGCCTCTGCGGTTGCCTTGGAATGCGTTGTTTAGTGTCAATCGGTGAAAAAACTCACCGGTGTCTGCGGATTCGCTGTTTCGGTTCGACAATCTGCGGAATCTGCGGAATCTGCGAAATCTGTGGATAACATGCGAATGCGACATCTGTGAACGATTGACGGCCCGTTGTCAGACCTAGTGTCCTGCCTCACCACGCTGGAGTCGCACCCATGGCCCGTCAGAAATTCATCGCCGGCAATTGGAAGCTGAACCTCTCGATCGAGGAAGGCACCGCCCTGGTCCAAGGCATCGCTGCCTTTCTCGCTGGTCGCCCGACTTCGGCTGAGGTCGCGGTCTGTCCGACCGCACTGGCGCTGGCTGCCGTTGCCAAGGCTGCCGTCGGCTCACCAGTCGGGGTCGGTGGTCAGCATTGTCACTGGGAAGAGAAAGGCGCGTTCACTGGCGAAGTCAGTGCAAGCCTACTCAAGAATGCCGGTGCCAAGTACGTGCTCCTCGGCCACTCGGAACGCCGGCAGTATTTCGGTGAAACCGACGCCACGGTGAACAAGCGCCTCGGCGCGGTCCTCAAGCAGAGCCTCGTTCCGATTCTTTGCATCGGCGAAACGCTGGCCGAGCGTCAGGGCAACAAACTGCAGCAGGTGCTTGAGACCCAGGTGAAGGGTGCCCTCGCTGGCTTCACGCCAGAACAACTCGCCACCCTCGTCGTCGCTTATGAACCGGTGTGGGCGATTGGCACCGGTGTCACCGCGACCACGGCTCAGGCGCAAGAGGCCCACGCTTTCGTGCGCACAGTCCTGCGCAGCGTCGTCGGTGGACTAGCTGACCGCGTCCGCATCCAATACGGCGGCTCGGTCAAGCCCGACAACGCGAAAGAAATTCTCTCACAACCCGATGTCGATGGCGCCCTGGTTGGCGGCGCGGCGCTCAAGGTGGCGGACTTTACGGCGATTATTGCGGCTGCGTGAACTGCCTCAGCAACGGGTCAGCAAGCAAACAAGTTGGATGGCGCGCTAGCTCGTGCGCGCCTTCCTGCACTTGGTAGTGAACGCCTTCCCCCTAGTTTGCGCCAAGGAATGTCAACATGACGTTATCTGATGGACTGAAGGTGTTGACGCCATTGCCACCAGGATTGATCGGTATTGTTGCAGTCCGAACTGGCGGCATGGAAAAGGAAGGGGCGTCAAATAAAGACTGATAAAGAAAACGATAATTTGCGGCCGTTGGCGCACGGTAAAAGGAGACGACTGGCCTTTGGATGACATTTGCAGTATTCATCCAACGATATTTTGAGCTAACCCAGCCCTCTGTATGCGACTTGTTCGACAAATAGGAGCCTGGTTCGCCATAATACCATTCTTGTCCAATGGCCTGCTGGTGCAGTTCCGCATATGGACCAGCGGAATAGTATGTAGACGCTACAACATCGCTGGCCCCAGCGCGCAGCGCAGGGCTGTCGTAAAAAGTGAATCCATTCCGCTGACCCGGGGTGAAATTCCACCGATCCAAATTACACCAGCGCACACTCCGCAATAATTCACTCGGAGTCCTTCCCTTCACGTACGTTTGGTATTCTTCCCACATTGAGTCTGGTGAGATAATTGCCCGATAGGAGATCACCTCGACAACTTCCAAACTGATAGAATTTGGGACGATTGCCGCACGAAGTGGCGTAAATGCAATGGTCAGCGTCACGGCAATCAGGCTTAGCGTCCTGATATGACGGCTGTTCAAGATGGAGATCATACGATTCAATCTTTCTGCGGACGGTTCACGCCTGCTGTGTGTGTGGGGGTGGCTGCGATGGCCTTAGTAGATAAGAGGACTCCATGTCCTTTCGGTAAGGACTAGAAATCGCCTCTATATTGTTCAGTGTGACACTCCGGCTTCCGTCGAACTTGGGAGTTTATCTGGGGGTCAGTCGGGAATAGCGACCGAGGAGCGCTGGGGATCGTTGAGCAGATTCACGGCGGAGACATGCTCCAAGATAGCATCGCTATCTGACCATATCGACAACGCAGGAGATACCCTGCGAGACCAAGCCGACCGAATCTATTCCCGACAGACGACCGGCTTCACGAAATCGAGTTTCGCGCATCGGCGAAACCCTGGCCGAGCGTCAGGGCAACAAACTCCAACAGGTGCTTGAGACCCAGGTGAAGGGCGCGCTCGCCGGCTCTACGCCAGAGCAACTCGCCACCCTCGTCGTCGCTTATGAACCGGTGTGGGCAATCGGCACCGGTGTCACCGCGACCACGGCTCAGGCGCAAGAGGCCCACGCTTTCGTGCGCTCGGTCCTGCGCAGCGTCGTCGGCGGTCTGGCCGACCGGGTGCGCATTCAATACGGCGGTTCGGTCAAGCCGGACAACGCGAAAGAGATCCTCTCGTAACCCGATGTCGATGGCGCACTGGTGGGTGGCGCGGCACTGAAGGTGGCGGACTTTACGGCGATTATTGCTGGTGCGTAGAACCAGCCATTGCCCCGGCTACGCACGCTGACGCGTGGGCTGCGGTAGATTTGCGATTCGGGAGCTAGTGCAAAGCACGGGTAGCCAGTGCAAAGCACGCGTAGCCAGTGGCAATCCCCAAGCACCCCGCTAGTGTGCCGCCCCCTCCGCCCGAGACCGAGACTGCTGTATGGAAACCGTCGTCTTCGTATTCCAGATCATGATGTGGATCGTCTGTCCACTCATCATCGGCCTTGTCCTGCTCCAAGGTGCGGCCGGTGACATCTCGAGTGCGTTTGGTGGTGGTGGTATGTTGGACTCGACGCTGGGCGTCGGTGCACATCGCAAAATGGCGAAATTTACTGGAATTCTTGCGGGTGTTTTCTTCATCATGGTGTTGGTGTTGGCCTATACCGGCAAGAGTTCGCTCAAGGATGTGAACGTGGCTCCGCTCCCCGCTACCCAGGCAGCCGGAGCACCAACGGTTCCGCCATCTGCAAGCTCGGCCACCGCTGGCCAGACCCGCCCCACGGCCACCGGAGCCTCCGTCGCCCTCCCTGCTGAAGGCATGGTTAAGCAGGCTTCCAGTACGTCGGCCGTCGTCAGCCCAGCTCCCGTCTCTACCCCTGTGATTGTTCCCGACGCCCCAGTGGCCACGCCGGCCGTGAGCGAAGCCCCAGCCCCGCCAGTTATCAAGCATGTCGAGCCAGCCACGCCTCCGCCAGCACCCGAGACGCATCCTGAGACCAGTCAACAGTCTGCGACCGCTGCTCCGATTGTGCCTCCGGCTGCCCCTGCGCCCAAGTGACCTAAATCACCCACGCCATGCACCGCAAACAGTTCGGTGTAAGGGGCTTGCGTGACGTTTCCGACCTAGCACCGTGGCGGACCGCAGACCGCTCCCCCCTGAGTTGTCCGTCACGCATGCTGTGCGCCTCGAGTGCACGAGGATCCTGATGCCGACCCCGTTATTCCAAGTTGATGCCGTCGCCGTGCGGAACGAGATCGGCCGCGACCGGCTGCTTCTCCTGTACCGCCAGATGCTGACGATTCGGCGCTTTGAAGAGCGCGCTGAACTGGCCTACACGTCCAGGAAGATCGCCGGCTTTTTACACCTCTACATCGGCCAGGAAGCGGTTGCTACCGGCTTCTACGCCCACCTCAATCCCGGCATCGACTACGGCGTTACGAGCTATCGCTGTCATGCCCAAGCGATCCTCAGCGGCATCCATGTGAATGAATTGATGGCCGAACTGTTCGGCAAGGCGACCGGCAACGTGCGCGGCAAGGGTGGCTCAATGCACTTCTTCTCGAAAGAGAAGGGGCTGCTCGGCGGCCACGGCATCGTTGGTGGGCAGATTCCGGTTGGCACCGGTGCTGCGTTCAGCGCCAAGTATCGCAAGACCGGTGGCGTGTCGGTGACGTTCCTTGGTGACGGCGCGACGCCGCAGGGCACTTTCCACGAATCGCTCAATATGGCGAGCCTCTGGAGCCTGCCCGCCATCTATATCATTGAGAACAACAAGTACGGCATGGGCACCGCCTGTAATCGCTCCAACGCAGTCGAGGATCTCGCCGTCGCCAAGGCGTCCGGCTACGGCATGAAGTCGTTCACCTTTGATGGTTTGGATCTGTTTTCGAGTTGGAAAGTAGCGCAAGAAGCCGTCGCCTACGCGCGCAAGGAATCCAAACCGGTGCTGATCGAGGCCAAAACCTACCGTTACCGCGGCCATTCGGTTTCGGATGGTGGCGCCTACCGAGTTCCCGGCGAGCTGGAAAAATACAAGTCGCTCGATGCGATCGAGCACGTTAAACTCGCATTAATTGAGGCGAAATGGCTCGATCAGGCGGGAACGGAAGCGATTGAGGAAGAGGTCAATGCGCTCATTGCCGGGGCGCTCGACTTCGCTGAACGCAGTCCGGTGCCCGACATGACTGAACTCACTCGTCACGTGTTCGCGGAGGCATGATGACTGCTCCTCGTGCGCACTCGCTCGTCATTTCGCGACCACTCAATCCCAAGATCGACCCGATTAACGGCCACAAAGGCGTTGCTCTTGGCAACGGCAACCAGCTGCTGTCCATGCGTATGGCGATCTGCCAAGCGCTCTACGAAGAGATGCAGGTCAACGAATCCATCGTCGTCCTGGGCGAGGAAGTCGCGCAGTACAACGGCGCGTATAAAGTGACCAAAGGCCTGCTCGACGTATTCGGAGCGAACCGCGTCATCGATACGCCAATCACCGAGAGCGGTTTCACTGGCCTTGCAGTCGGTGCTGCGATGACCGGCCTGCGCCCAGTGATCGAGTACATGAGTTGGAACTTCTCGATGGTCGCGTTCGACCAGATCATCTCGAACGCCAGCAAGATGTGTTACATGACCGGCGGCATGTTCCCGATCCCGCTGATCATGCGCGGCCCCAACGGCGCCGGTCCACGCGTCAGCAGCCAGCACAGCCACGCCGTCGAAGCGCTCTACGCACACTTCCCCGGCCTGATCGTGGTCAGCCCATCGACCCCCTACGACGCGAAGGGTCTGATGAAGACCGCGCTGCGGCAGGACAATCCGGTGTGCTTCCTGGAAAACGAGCTGCTCTACAATCTCGAACAGGAAATCCCGATCGCTGAATACACGATTCCGTTCGGCAAAGCCGACCTCAAGCGCGAAGGCAAGGACTGCACGATCGTCGCGATCAATCGCTGCGTCCACTGGGCGCTCGAAGCAGCCGCTGAGCTGGCGAAAGAAGGCATCGAGTGCGAAGTGCTCGATCCGCGCTCGATCAAACCGCTCGACATCGAATCGATCGTCGCCTCGGTAAAGAAAACCAATCGCTGCGTCGTGGTCGAAGAATGCTACCGCACCGGCGGCGTCGGCGCTGAAATCGCCGCGCAGCTCATGGAATTTGCCTTCGACGATCTCGATGCACCGGTCGGCCGCGTCACCACGACCGAAAACCCGATGCCGTACGCAGCGAATCTCGAACACGAAACGCTGCCGCGTCCCCACCGCATCGTCGCCGCTGTTAAACAAGCCTGCTACCGCTGAGCGAAACACTCTGCCATGATCCTCGAACTCACTTTTCCCGCCCTCTCGCCCACGATGAGCGAAGGCACGTTGGTCAGCTGGCGCATCAAGGCCGGCGATCAGATCAAAGCCGGCCAGATCGTGGCCGAAATTCAGACTGACAAGTCGGTCGCTGAATGGGCCGCGCCCGACGCTGGTACTGTGCGCGAATTGCTCGTGGTCGCCAACCAAGTCGTCAAGGTCAACACTGTCACCGCGATTTTGACCACCAAGAACGAAGACATCGCTGCTGCGTTAGCCAAAGCCAAGAAGACCAATACCGAGTTGAATAGCGTCGCCGCTGCGCCCGCTGCGCCGGTCATGCCATCGATGCCGACCCCAACCGCCGCTGCGCCGCAACCCGTCGCGAAGTCAGGCCGCACACCGCGCGTCAGTCCGGTCGCCGCACGCATCGCGGCCGCTAACAGCTTGGATTTGTCGCGCATCACCGGCAGCGGACCCGATGGGCGCATCGTCCGCCGCGATGTTGAACGCGCCCACGCAGAGGGCTCTGCCAAAGTCGGCGCGGCAAGTTCCGCCGCTCCGGCCAAGCCCAAGCTGCGCGTCATCCGCGCCGACGCTGGCGACCGCGACATCGTATTGTCACCGATGCGCGCCGTCATTGCCCAGCGCCTGCAAGCATCGAAACAGCAGATTCCGCATTTCTACATCGCTGATAGCGTCGATGCGTCAGCCCTCTCAGATCTGCGCGAGCAACTCAACCGCCTTGATGGCGTGAAGATCACGGTCAACGACCTCATCATCCGCGCCGTTGCCCTCGCACTGCGCGCGCATCCGCGCGTGAATGCAACGTTTGACGGCAAGTCCGTTCGTCAGCTCGACTCGGCCGATATTTCGGTCGCAGTCGCACTCCCTGATGGCCTGATCACGCCGATCGTCGCAAAGGCCCACACCAAAAGCGTGCGTCAGATCGGCGACGAGATTCGCGCCTTGGCCAAGAAAGCTCAAGACGGCAAGTTGCAACCCGCTGAATTCCAGGGTGGCAGCTTCACCGTCTCGAACCTCGGCGCCTCCGGCATCGCGGCGTTCAGCGCCATCATCAATCCGCCGCAAGTCGCCATCCTCGCGGTTGCCGCGATCAAGGATGTCCCCGTCGTCCGCGATGGCGCGATCGTTCCGGGCAAGACCCTCGCCCTGACCCTCAGCGCAGACCATCGCGCCGTCGATGGGGCCGATGGCGCTGCGTTTATGAAAACACTTCGCGAGTTGCTTGAAGCGCCCGCCACCTTGTTGGTCTGAATGTCTGTGCGCTTCCAAGGCAACCACGGGGACACGGGGAGCCACATGGGACACGGGGAAGACAGATTTATCACGTCGACCCGATCCCAACTGTTCCCTCCGTGCCTTTCCCCGTGTTCCCCGTGAACCCCCGTGCCCCCGTGGTTGCCTTGCTCGACGCATCTCATCCCAACGCTGTCCGGAGAATGTATGTCTGACTTCGAAGTCCTCGTCATCGGTGCCGGTCCTGGTGGCTATGTCGCCGCAATCAAAGCGGCACAGCACGGCAAGAAAGTCGCCGTCGTTGAACGCGAAGCACTCGGCGGGATCTGCCTCAACTGGGGCTGCATTCCGACCAAGGCATTGCTAAAAAGCGCCGAATTGCTCGACGGCATGCGCCACGCCAAAGATTTTGGTCTGGTCGTTGGCGAGCCACGCGCTGATTTTCCTGCGGTGATGAAACGTTCGCGCGATGTCGCCAACGGCATGTCCAAGGGCATCGACTACTTGCTGAAGAAAAATAAAATCACCGTGCTGTCAGGCACCGCCGCATTCAGCGGCCCGCGTACCATCGTAGTCGCCAAGGCCGATGGCAGCTCGCAAACCGTCACCGCCGACGCGATCATCATCGCTACCGGTCACAAGCCGCGCACGTTTCCGCACCTACCGGTCGATGGCAAGAAGGTCATCAACTACCGCCACGCGCTCGCCCTGACCGAGCAGCCGAAGTCACTGCTGTGCATTGGCGCGGGTGCGATCGGTATGGAGTTCGGTTACTTCTTCCGCACCCTCGGCACGGCCGTGACGATCGTTGAAGCCATGGATCAAGTCTTGCCAGTTGAGGACGCCGAAATCGCCAAGTTTGTCGAACGTCAGTTCAGCAAGAACGGCGTTACCGTGAAAACACTCACGAAAGTCACCAAATTTGAGGACTCCGCCGCCGGCGTAAAAGTTCACTTTGAAAAGGACGGCAAGGCCGAAGTCGTTGACGTGGAGAAAGTCTTGGTCGCGGTTGGCTTCCTTGCCAACATCGAAGGCCTGAACCTCGATGTCGCTGGCGTGAAACTCGATGACCGTGGATTCATCGCGGTTGACGAGCACCAACGCACCAGCGCCGCTGGCGTCTATGCGATTGGCGACGTCGCCGGCAAACAACTGCTCGCGCACAAAGCCAGCTTTGAAGGCGAAGCCGCCGTGGGTCACATCACCGGTCATCCCGCTCCGGTCGATTACAACCAGATCCCCGGTTGCACCTACTGCCAGCCGCAGGTCGCCTCGCTGGGCCTTACTGAAAAGAAGGCACTCGCTGCTGGTCGCAAAATCAAGATCGGCAAGTTCCAATTCATGGCGTCCGGCAAAGCCAAAGCGATCGGCCATCCCGAAGGCATGGTCAAACTGATCTTCGACGCCGAGTTCGACCAGTTGATCGGCGCGCACATCGTCGGCGTTGACGCAACTGAGATGCTTGGCGAACTGAGCCTCGCCCTGCGCCTCGAATGCACTGCCCGCGAAATTGCTGAGACCGTCCACGCCCACCCGACGCTGTCCGAAGCAGTCATGGAAGCGGCTGCGGATGCGTTGGGACACTGCGTCCATCAATAGTTGCCCCAGTCCGGAAGTCCGACACAACGCAATCGTCGGGCAATTCATGAACCTAAACAACGCGATCCAAGGCAACCGCAGAGGCGCAGAGGCCGCAGAGATCGCAGAGGGCCAGGGTTAGAAGACGTGATCGTTTTCAGTGCCGATCACCCGCAGGGTAATGATCAAATCTCACTCTCCTCTGCGATCTCTGCGGCCTCTGCGCCTCTGCGCCTCTGCGGTTGCCTTGAGGATTTTCCTAACGCCGGATCTAGGATGAATGCCCATCTGTCCATTTGTATCGGTGGACACCGGACTTCCGGACTTCCGGACTCATCCACCACCCTCCCTCTGGCGTCGATCCTCAGACCCCTCATGCTTGCAGCCCGGAGCCATCCCATGACCCCCAAACAATCCGCTGCCCGCCTTCTCCTTGCCACGATCAAGCAGGGCAAGCCACATCCCACCTTGCTCGACCGTCAGCAGATGGCCGAGGTCCTTGATTCCCGCATCAGTGATGAAAAACGCGCGAAGATCCTTGAGTTCGTCGCGAAGATCGAAGGCCCCTACATCGATCGTCTGACCAAGCTGACCGGTGCCGACGACGCTGCCGCTGACGCCAATCCAGCGACCTAAGATATCATATAGGATGCACACCCAGGCGTGGTAGCAGTTTGCTGACCACGCCTGCACTATTGTTTGCAGAGTTCATCCGCTTTGCACAACCCAGGCACCGCTGGTTCCGGCGGCTTAATTTCCGCCACCTGGATATTCGACGTGAGTACACCGTACACTGCCAGCACGCTTTCAATCCATTGCTGGGCCTTTGGTGCACTGGCCAAGTTCTTTCTCTACGTGGTCTTCGTCAATCTGCTCAAGATCATGTTCGTGCAGATCTACGAGATCGATCCGTGGGTCATCGGACTAATCCTCGCCTGGCCGCGCATCATCGACGCCCTCCTCGATCCGTTCCTGGGAACGTTCTCGGACAACCTCCAATCGCGCTGGGGTCGACGACGTCCCCTGCTCGTGCTTGCCGCTGTCGCGGGAGCCATCGCCCTAATCCTGTTGTGGTGGGCATCGCCACTATGGAGCAAGGTCAGTATTCTGATCTGGTTGAACGCGTTTAGCTTCCTGCTCTACGTCTGCTATGGCCTGTACGACATGACCCACACAGCGTTGGGTTACGAGCTATCAGATGACTACAGTCAGCGCACTCGCGTCCAATCGATTCGCAACGCGTACTTCATGTCCTGCGGCTCGGTCTGGAACTGGGTCTATCTCCTGGTCGCGCTGCCGATCTTCGGCGGTGAACTGAACGCCATGCGCGTCGTCTCGATGATCATGGCAGCAGTCATCGTCCTGAGCGTAACGGTGACGGTGATGAACACCCGCGAACGCACCGAGGAACTTGACCTCAAGCGCAAAGCGCACATCCCGATCTTCACCGCCCTGCGCCAAACCCTGGCGCTCAAGCCATTCGTCATCGTCCTGCTGTTCCGCATCGCCCAGACCATGGGCTCATCCTTGTATCACGTCCTCGGAACCTGGATCGTCCTTTACTGCGTATGCGAAGGGGAAAATAGCATCTTCGGAACCATCCAAGGCATCAGCGGCATCGTCATCTTCTTGGGATCGATCGCCATGATCCCCATCGCCACTTGGATGACGACCCGTGTGGGCAAACGCAAAGGCATGATCTACAGCATGGGCCTGCAATTCATCGGCGCATTGCTGCTGCCGTTCTTCGCGGTTCCCGGTGAGGCCTATCTGTATCTCGCCTACATGGTCTCGTTCGGCCTGCTCAGCAGTATCTTTGATCTCTTCCGTGATGCGATCATGCCTGACGTCTGCGACCTCGATGAACTTCAGAATGGTCAACGCCGTGAAGGACTGTTCACCGCCGTGCTCACGTTCGTCAGCAAGATTGAAAACTCGATCTGCATTCTGCTCGGTGGCGTCATCATCACTCTGTGTGGATTCGACCCGCAATTGGGCATGAAACAGCCACAGGAAGTACTCGACAATCTCCTGTTCTACGGCTTCTCGATCAAGATCCTCTTCGTCGGCCTGTGCTTCTTCATCGTCCTCTACTTCCCGCTCACGCAGAAGATGATGGAAGACGTGCGCGCCAAGTTGGCGATTAAGCATGCGAAACAACGCGAAGAAAACGAACGTCTTGCCCGCGAAAATGCCGGCCAGACGACGCCAACCGCCTAGTGGTTCACCAAGTGGTGATCCGCCTTGGTGTCCTCACCGCTCCAAATTCGTTGTGATGACCATGGCTGATCCGGCTCGCTCCAGAACGGATGTTCTGGCGGTAGTCCGAGTGGCAAAAATGCGGTTGAGCACAGGTAGGAACTGCCGGTTCGGATGTAGGACTCACCCAGACTCGGCTGGTCACCGCATAAACCGATCTTGAGCCACCCCGCCGCGTCCCAGGTCTTCGGCGTATCCAGCGTGCGCCGGATCACCGCATCCAACGCGCAGCGGGTCTGTCCTGCTGACAGTCCTTCGGGCAGCATCCCGAGCAGCGCCGCCTGAGCGAGGGATTGGAATGCACCGCAGCGATACGCAATCGATCGGCCAATAACCGGGAAGGTACCATCGGGCGCAATCATACGTTCCTGGATGAATGCCCACCGCGTCGCGCGGCGGAGCATCTCGGGGCGCAACTTGTCCCAATCGGCTTCGCGACCGGCCACCGCCGCATGCACATCGATCAGCATCGGCTGGATCACGTAGCTATTGTAATAGTCCCAGTGAAACGACGGGCCGTCGCCGTACATGCCGTCGCCCTTGTGCCACTGATCGTGCAGCTTCAGTGCGTAGTCGATGCGCATGGGATCGGCCTCACCACCGAGCTTGCCAATCACCACCTCGGTCGTGGCCGAGAAGAGCAGCCAGTTGCAGAACGCCGGCTTGTGCTTGCGTGACGACATCATGGCCTCAAGCAACTGCCGCCGTACCGTAGCATCGAGTCCATCAAGCAGCGCATGCGGAGCGCGCAAAATCGCCTGGGCGAGAAACGCCGTATCGACGACACCCTGCGGTGCCTGGTCAAACCCAAGATGATCCGCGCCACCAGGGCGTACGGCCTCAATCAAGCCACGACGAACGAGCTCACGGAACTCGGTGCGGAGTGCGACTTCGCGCGCATCCCCACCACTGCCTTCAAGCCACGGAGCGATTCCGACTAGCGTGCGCGCCACACCCTCAAGGTACGTGCAGCCCTTGAGGGCCGGGCCGTAGATCGGCATGGTCGCTTTGAGGCGACCGGCAGCGAGCGCCGCGAGCGGTGGGCGGGCAAGACGTTCAAGAAGGTTCAGCCAGTTGGTGCGGGTAGTCATGTCTGGATTCTACGGCGCGACAGCCAGTGAGGTGGATTGAATTCACCATCGAGTGGACGATATTAGCGCAATGCCTGTACCACGTGGAACCTACCGCGGCGTCGCCCATCCGATCCGGACCCTCGCGCGGCCCTTGCCGATCAGTCTGGTTCACGTCACCAGTGGCGAGCGTGGTGCCAACTTTAGAACAGCGCGTCCACAGCACAGCCACAGTGATCTCTGGCATCTCGTATTAACCACGTCTGGCCGCGGAACATTCGTAGTTAATGGCACAGTCGCTACCGCCAATGCGCCAAGCCTGTTCCTGATCGGACCCGGGATCGAGCACAGCTTCGGAGGCGCAACTGGCGATACCCACATCTATAGCGAAGTGACCTTTCAGATCCCAGTTGCCGACGCCAAAGTCCGCTCTGGTTGGACGGGATTGTTGTCATCCCGGTTTGGGCCCTGCCGCCCAGCACCGGCCTTTGCCCATATCCCCTCCGAGCTGAGCGCTCGCCTGTCATCAGCCATCGACGAACTGGTGCAGGCAGCCGCCAATCGCCATCCGGAACTGGCCGTGATCGCCCAAGGCTGGATTGACCACATGCTCTTCCTCGTTCGCCAGCATCTCGTCGGCACGGTGTCGATTGGCCCACTCAATCGTCTGCGGGACGCCTTGCATGATGGCAGCGACCTTGATCTGACCGACTGCGCACGCATCGCGGGACTCTCTCCACAACACCTCTGCCGCGCCTTTTCCCGTCGTTTCGGCATGCCACCGCTGCGCTACCGCCGTCGTGCTGCGTTGCTGCGTGCCGCCAACCAACTCCGCGCCGATGATCAACCGATTAGCGCGATCGCCGCTGCAGCTGGCTTCGCCGATCACCGCTATTTCATCCGCGCTTTCGGCGCCGAGTTCGGCATGCCACCGGCCGCCTACCGCCGCTGGCATCGACAGTTGATCAGCACGGGAATTTGAACCTAGGTTGCTCTGTTAAAATTTTCCAAGGCAACCGCAGAGGCGCAGAGGCCGCTGAGATCGCAGAGGAAGGCAAAATATGACACTCACTCTGCGAGTGATCGACACGATACACACGCACCTTCCAACCCAAAATTCTCTGCGACCTCAGCGGTCTCTACGCCTCTGCGGTTGCCTTGGATCGCGTTGTTTTTCAACCAGCGTCGTGCCAGCAGCCACCACCGCGCGGCACCATGGCGATCGGCACACTGACTAGATCGGGTACATGACGAACCAGGACGGTGTCCTCGCTATCAATACCACTGCCGACGACGACCACACCCAACATGCCCGCGGTAGATGCGGCAGCGATCGCCGCAGGGTCACGCGTGGTCAGCCAGGAACGCGCCGGATCTACCGCCAATGAGCGCAGCGTTGCCAACAAGAGTTTCGCCGACACCGCTTGCTGCAACACAACGCACGGCGCCTTGCGGAGCCGCAGTTGTTCGATCACGGCAGCGCACTGCGGATCTGACGCAAGATCGCCAGCAATGATGAGACCCGCGTTCACTGCTCGCTCGCCATCGCCAAGGCGGTTGATGCGTTCAACGCCGCAGAAAATGCAGCGACAACACCGAGCCGACCATCGAGGAATCCAGCCTTGAACACATACGACTTGAGGAATGCGCCACAAGCGCGGACCAACAACCACGGCGCCGCGCAGCGCCGACCTTTGCTCCGGTAGATAGTCGCTTTGTGGCGCGCGTACCCTGCCCCACGAGCGACGAGATCGGCAGCGTCGATAAAACTGTAATGCTGGATCGAACCCGGCAATTTCAGCTCGCGGCCATGAGTAACAACCGATTCGTGGACCGGCACCTGATTGAACTGCGCCGTGGTGCGATTGAAGAGACGCACCGGCGCATCATTCAAATGGCCGTGCCGCAACTCACTGGAACCGACGAACGTGCGTCGACGGATGCGCCAAGAGCGACTGGCGTCGAGCAAATCCAACTGAGTGATTGCCCGCTGCGCTTCGTCATCGAGCACTTCGTCGGCATCAATCGAGAGAATCCAGTCGTTACGGGCCAACGCGATGGCGTGGTTCTTCTGCGGACCAAAGCCGAGAAAAACCTGGTGTTCGAAGCGTGCTCCTGCTTGGCGGGCAATCGCCTCAGTGCGATCAGTCGAGCCACAATCGAGGACGACAATCTCGGCACAGTGCGTCAACGCCGCCAGAACCTTGGCGAGGTGCAACTCGGCATTCTTGGTGATGAGCACGGCTGAAATGGGAATCGTCATGCGCCCCTCATGATCCGGTCATACAGATCGACGTAAGCATCCACCATCGCGCTGGCCAGGAAGCGACGACGGGCAGTGGCGCCAGCGGCGGTTCCCAGGCGGACGCGCAGGGAATCGTCAGCCAACAATCGGCCCAAGGCCTGGGCCAGCGGTTCTGCTGCGCCAACAGATACCAACAGTCCATCCACCGAGTCCTCGATCAGTTCGGGCAAACCTCCAGCACGCGAGGCGACAACCGGCTTTTCGGCATACATCGCATCCATGACCGTGGTGCCCAGACCCTCGCTGAGCGACGGCTGAGTGACGATATCGGCTGCTGCTAACAGATCGGAAATGTCGTTGCGGAAGCCAAGGAAATGCACGCGTGGCATTGATTGCGCCTGGGCCGTCAGCGTTCCACGCAGCGATCCATCGCCGACCAAGATCAGATGCGCGCGCTGATACGCTGGCGCCAGCGTATTCCAACTCGCTAACAATGTCGCAATGCCTTTTTCGCCTTCCAGCGCCGCGATGCACACCACGGCCAGCTCGTCATCAGCAATGCCAAACGCTTGCCGACCACGCGTTCGATCAGCACCTGTAAATCGAGCCGGATCAATGCCACTGGGAATAACATCGATGCGATCCGGCGCCACGCAAGCAGCGTGCAGGAGACCGGCAATGGCATGCGATATCGCAACCACGCGTGCACAGCGGCGATATTTCCACGCGCCCTTCGGGGCAAAGGCAACGCGACGCGTCGCAACGACGTGGAGTGATGTCGCTATACTTGCCAGAACGCTCAGATTATGGGCGTGACTGGTATGCGCGTGCAACATATCTGCGCTGCGTTCGCGTGCGAGACGGCGTAAACCACAGATCGCACGTGGCGACCACGGACTCGACATCTCCAATTCAGCGCGCATGAGCCCAGCTGCGGCAAGGCGATCCGCAAGATGGGAACCCGGCCGACAGACGGTGATCGCTTCGCCGCGAAAACGCGGGTGTTTCGCCAGGCCCTGCGCCAACAGCAGCACCTGTTGCTGACCACCGCGCCATCCAGTTTCCGAATCGACGAGAAGAACCCTCATCCTATTTCCTGCGTTAGAAGACAAGCCGCAGAGGACGCAGAGGGCCGCAGAGGGCCGCAGAGACGATGGTTGGGCGAATTGTGTCGTGCCCAATTTGAATCATCCACGAAGTACTCGCACGAGGGAAATTCTGAATCTTCTACCACTTGTCTCTGCGGCCCTCTGCGGCCCTCTGCGCCTCTGCGGCAAATTTCAATTTCTGTGTTTATGATCACGCGGTGATCTCACGCAGCGCAGCGATGACCTGATCGGATGTGATGCTGGTAATGTGCTGGCCAGCAGCCGCCTGGAAACAGCGCGCACGGAATCCGGGCCGAAACCATTCACCTGGAAAACCGTTTTCTGGGAACAACACCACTCGTGGTGTGTCAACTAACTGCGCCAGATGACCAGGACCACAGTCATTGTGCACAGCCGCGGCCGCTCCGCGCACGACAGCGATCAACTCGTTGGGACGTGGCGACACCAGCAAACGTGCACCTGGCAGGCGATCGATGCTGCGCTCGGTGAACCACGATTGAACGTGCGACTCCGACGGCCCAGCGACCACGGTTACACCGTCGCCACCGAGTTCATAGACCCAGGCACGCAACACCGCTTCATAGGAACTCAAGGGCCACAGTTTTTTTTCATCGCTGCCGCCGGGCATCATCACCAAGCGCCGTCCCGAGCGCACTGACGGCGGTGCCGTGGCTGGCCAACCCGCACTCAGATCGCCGCTGCGCAGGGGGTTTTCCCCGGGAATTAACGCCAAATAATTCGCTGCCCGATACTGGCGATCATTGTAGGCGATGCGCCGACGATCGAGTAACCGCCCAAGACCTTGGTCGAAACACCAACGTTCGTTCGCCGGAAGACAGCGCGCCCACAGCTGGACCCATTCCGAACCCGGACGCAAATCAGCAACCACGGTTGAACGGCCACGCAACGTCGGCCGCACCGCCGCGATAAATCCTGAACGCAGCGGCTTGGGATAGTGCACGAACGTATCGATCAATCCCCAGTCACGGAAGCATTGATGTGCCGGAGTCGGTGACAAACCCATGATCGGCAGACCCGGATAGCGTCGACGCAGGCTAAGTAAAAACGGGATGACGACGAGGCTGGCACCGAAAAAACCACGGTTCGGAAGAAAAACCGTGAGGCGTTCAGTTTCAGGGGCTTCGCCCCTACGGCCTTGCAGGCCTATCCCCTGGCTTTGTCGCAACTTGGTTTCGCTCACCTGCGGTGTCGAAACCATGGCGGCATCGGCTACGCCGATCATATGCCGCCACCGTTGCTCGGCGCCAGATTCCATTGCAAACCATGAACGCGGTTGGCGCTCACTCGCACCCAGCCCCTGGCTTCGCCTGCGCCCGCGCAATCGTCGCCGTCGTGCTGCGGCCGGGCAAGAGCGCCAGCAGTTCGACACGCCCACCCCATGAACGCACCTCGTCACCGCCAACGACTTGATCAGCGCGATAGTCAGCGCCTTTCACCAGCACGTTGGGACGCAACTGATTGATCAATTCGAGCGGCGTGTCTTCGCCAAACAACACAACGAGATCAACGCAGGCCAAGGCCGCCATCACCTCGGCGCGATCGCCTTCGCAGTTCACTGGCCGGGTTGGTCCCTTGAGTCGGCGCACCGATGTGTCGGAATTCAAGCCCACAACGAGGCGATCACCAAGTTGGCGCGCACGTTCCAGGATCGACACATGACCTGCGTGCAAAATATCGAAGCAGCCGTTGGTGAACACAACGTCCTCACCGCGGCCACGCCAGGTCGCGATCTGCGCTGCCGCCGATGCCGCATCGCGGATTTTTCCGGCGGGTTCCCCACCGACCGCAGCTTGAACTGATTCCTGTAACTCGATGCGTGCCACTGGCACGGTGCCGGCTTTGCCGACCACGATACCGGCTGCGAGATTGGCCAAGCGCATGGCGTCAGATGGAATGATGCCCGCCGCCAGCGATGCAGCTAACGTGGCGATCACCGTGTCGCCAGCACCACTGACGTCGAAGACTTCGCGCGCTTGCGCCGGAACCGTATCCACGCCGTTCGCACTGATCAGGGCGATACCGTGTTCGCCGCGCGTGAAGGTCAGGAATTCAAGGCCGAGTTTCGCGCGCAAACGCTGACCGCCCTCGACCAGCCGCGGATAGTCGTTCGCGGGAACTGCGAGTGCCAACGCGAGCTCACCCGTGTTTGGCGTCACCGTCGTTGCACCATGGTAGCGTTCCCAGTCGTGACCCTTGGGATCTACCAAAACAGGAATGCGCCGCGCGCGAGCTGCGGCAATAATCTTGGCACACAGTTCGGGACGCAGCGTGCCCTTGGCATAATCACTGAGAATGACCGCATCGACCTGAGCCACACTCGCCAGCACGGCATCGGCGAGACGCTGATGCGCGTCAGCGGGCAAGGTGCTCGGCGCTTCTTCATCCAGACGCATCATCTGCTGATGACCGGCGACGACGCGCGCTTTGACGATGGTGCCGAATGGTGGCGCTGCGATCAACGGCTTGGTGTCGACGCTGGCCGCACCCAGCATCTGCAGTAATTCGACACGACCTTCATCATCGCCGGTAAAACCAGCGAGAATAGCACGACAGCCCAATCCAGCGAGGTTCATCGCCACGTTGGCCGCACCGCCAGGATTGGCGTGGCGTCGGGTCAAACGCACGATCGGCACTGGTGCTTCGGGCGAAATACGGCCGACTTCACCGTGCAGATAGCGATCGACCATGACGTCGCCAACAACCAGCACGCGGACTCCGGAGAATCCGCCGTGAACGTGGCGGAGAACAGCGGCGGCGTCAGCGAACATGGGTGGTGCCCAATGCTGGAATGCTGGAATGCTGGAATGCTGGAATGGTAGCAAATTCAGCGAGCATTGGTTACCCCATCACTCCACGTGTCGATCAACTGACAGCAGATGTGCCCGATGAGGATGTGCATTTCCTGAATCCGAGCCGTACGCGCACTCGGAGCACCTATCCAGCGCTTGCATAGCGGACGCAGTTTACCGCCGCCCTGACCAGTCAGGCCGAGGGTCACCGCGCCTGCAGACTTCGCTGCGGCAGCGGCAGCCAGCACGGCCGCGCTGTTACCCGACGTCGAAATACACACGACACAATCGCCAGGTCGGGCGAGTGCCTCAACCTGTCGCGCGAAGACGCGCTCAAATCCGTAGTCATTGCCAACCGCCGTCAGCACCGACGTATCGACGGTCAGCGCCAGACCACGCAGGCCCGGACGTTCACGTTCGAAGCGACCACTCAGCTCGGCGGCGAGATGCTGACTGTCACCAGCCGAGCCACCATTGCCGAGGAAGAACACGGTGCCACCAGCAGCTAGGCTGTCCCACCAGCAGCGGGCAAACGCCTCGATATCGCCAGCCATGCCCTCAAGCGCCTTGGCCGTTGCCAGGTGTTCACTGATCGTCGCCCGGACAGCCTCGATACTCATGCGCGTGCCTCGCTGGTGGCGTACCACTGTGCAAATGCGAGCAGATCCGCAAACACCGGAACCCCCGGCGGAACGGCCTGTTTGCCGCCCTTGCCGGTCTTGACCAAGGCAGCCAGGCAGCCCGCCGCCTGCGCCGCCTGCAGGTCGCGCTCAGCGTCACCGACCATCCAGGTGTCGGCTGGCGCAAAGCCAAAATCGGCACGGGCCTGGTTGATGAGCCCGGGCTTCGGCTTGCGGCAGGCGCAGCCGACCTCGCTGCCATGTGGGCAGAGATAGATCCGCTCGATGCGTCCACCCTGCGCAGCCAGACGGCGCACCAGCTCAGCGTGCAAGCGCTCCAGATCCTCGCGACTGATCAGGCCCTTGGCGACGCAGGCCTGATTGGTGATGACCAGCAATCGGCACCCGTGCGACGTCAGCGCGGCGACTCCGGCAGCGGCATTCGCCTCCAGTTCCAATTGGTCGAGCGACAGAACGTAATTAGGCCGATCGACGTTGAGCACCCCATCGCGATCCAGCAGCACGGTTCGTGTCACCACAACCTCGATGACCGGATGCTTGCCGCAGAGACGCAGAGGGCCGCAGAGGGCCGCAGAGACGAACTCTTTTGATCAACAATAAACACAGATCTGCCGTATTCGACGATGCCTTGATCCCAATGCACTCCTCTGCGGCCCTTTGCGGCCCTCTGCGCCTCTGCGGCTAATCGCACCGAGATACCACTCGTCACTTGTACCAGCCACCAGTCGTGTCGAGCTGGGCCAGGTAGCGACGCACGCCTTCTTCCAACTGGATGAACGGCGCCGTGTATCCTGACGCCCGCAAGCGAGACAGATCCGCACACGTGTAGGCTTGATACTTGCCCTTGAGCGCATGCGGGAACGGGATCGTCGCCACGCGGGTCCCTGGGCGCTCGACGCAGAATGCTGCCGCAAGTTCGGCGAAGCTGCGGGCGACACCGGTGCCACAGTTGTAGATGCCACTGACCTGCGGACGGGCCAGGAAATGGAGATTCATCGCCACGCAGTCATCAACATGAATGAAGTCGCGGCGGAATCCATCGCTGCCGGCAAATAGCCTGATCTCACCGTGCTCGGCCAACTGATGATAGAAGTGGTAGAGCACCGACGCCATCGAACCCTTATGGTTCTCCTGCGGGCCATAGACGTTGAAGTAACGCAGGCCAACAATCTGACTGCGAGCGTGCGGAGCGATCCGACGCACGTGCTCGTCGAACACCCACTTCGAAAACGCATAGCCATTGAGCGGATATTCGCAGCCCTCGTCCTCGCGGAACCCATCGCTGCCATCGCCGTACACCGACGCCGACGACGCATAGATGAACGGCACGTTGCGCGCCATTGCCCAGGCGAGCAAGTGCTTCGACCAATCGATGTTATTCTCAAGCAGATAGCGGCCGTTGCGCTCGGTGGTCGCTGAGCACGCGCCCTGATGCAGCACCGCCGTGACCTCAGTCAGATTCGGCAAGCGATGCAGGAAGTCGCGCTTGTCGATCAAGTCGATGAACTTGCAGCGGTTCAGGTTGCGATGCTTGTCCACGTTCTCGAGATTATCGACAACGACGATGCGCGCCTCGCCAGCGCGATTGAGCGCCCGGACGATATTACTGCCGATGAAACCTGCCCCGCCGGTGACGACGATCATGGGGATGGGTGTATCGTCATTGCCACGGTCCGGAAGTCCGGAAGTCCGGGGTCCGGAAGTCCCTTGTTTGATCGCCTGCGCGATGGCAAGCGTCATGCATGGCTCATCCTACATTGCTCAGGTGAAACATCCCAAGGCAACCGCAGAGGCGCTGAGGCCGCTGAGATCGCAGAGGAGAACGTCCATTGGATCGTCACCCTGTGGGTGAGTGGCGCCAGAAACAGCAATGACTTCTAACTCAAGCCCTCTGCGACCTCTGCGCCTCTGTGGTTGCCTTGAAACGAGTAATCTAGGCTCATGCGTGCCCAACGTGGTGTTACAAGACCCCCGGACTTCCGAACCCCCGGACTTCCGGACTTCCGGACAGTTGCCATGCTCTTCCCCCGTGAGCAACGACACGCCCGTCTCCGTCGCCGCGCTGACCAATCGCCTGCAAGCGACGCTCAACGACTTCGGCCCGCTGTTGGTGATCGGGGAATTGTCCGGGGTCAAGGTGATGCCCAGCGGTCATCTGTACGCGACGTTGAAGGACGAGGGCGCGGTGATCAGCCTGGTCATGTGGCGTTCGACCGTCGCGCGCGGCGGGGTGATTCCCACCGATGGCTCGCGAGTGATCGTGCGCGGGACGTTGGATGTGTATCCGCCACGCGGGTCGTATCAGATCGTCGCCAGTCGCATCACGCTGGCCGGGATTGGCGATCTCGCGGCGCAACTCGAAGCGCTGAAAGCCAAGCTGACCGCAGAAGGCCTGTTCAACGAGGACGACAAACGCCCGCTGCCGTTCTTGCCGCGCGCAGTTGGGTTAGCTACCGGTGCTGGCTCAGCCGCGTTGGCCGATCTGCTGCACTCGCTCCGCGAACGATTCCCAACCATGCCAGTCGTGGTTGCGCCGTGTTTGGTGCAGGGTCGCGGTGCTGCTGCGTCGATCGTCGCTGCGATCAAACGTCTCGAAGCGCATCCCGAAGTCGACGTCATCATCACCGGACGCGGTGGTGGTTCGCTCGAAGATCTCTGGGCGTTCAACGAAGAGCCGGTCGTCCGTGCCATCGCCGCGTGTTCAAAGCCGATCGTCAGTGCAGTTGGTCACGAAACCGATTGGACGCTCGCTGATCTCGCGGCTGATGTACGAGCAAAAACACCGACAGCTGCCGGTGAATTGGTCGTTCCTGTGGAGTCGGAACTGCGCGCTACGCTCATCGATGGCCACACCCGACTACACACTGGCATTGCCCGCATCTTTACCGAGGCCCGCGAACGTCTGAAGTCGCTCGCCGCGCACCGCGCCCTCTCCGGTCCCGGCCACCAAGTCGCCCTGCGTCGCCAACGCCTCGACGAATTACACGGCGCACTTGACGGAGCGATGAGCTCGTGCCTCGCCGATGCCCGCGCCCGTCTGGCCGCAACCCACGCCAGCCTGCGTCCGCCAACCGCGCAACTCAACGCCGAACGCGAACGCCTCGCCCGCGCCGTCAGCGATCTCAGCCGCGCTGCGAGTGAACGCCGCGATCGCGTCGGTGAACGGCTAGCCGCCGTCGCCGCCCGACTCGACGCGCTCAGTCCGCTCGCCGTGCTTGGCCGTGGCTACAGCGTCATGCGCACTGCTGAACGCAAACTAATCAAGCGCATGGCCGATGCGCCGCCGGGAACGCAGATCGAAGCACGGGTCAATGATGGGTGGATTTATGCGGAGGCCGTGGGGGTGAAACCACAGCGGTTGGGGGAACCGGACGACGAATACGGGAAATAAGACCAGCAGACAATGCGTCTGTTCTCGTTTCGTCTACGTACATATTGGCTGCCATCATACCGGAGATTCAATTTTCCACGCGAATCTACCGGTGACCCGACGATCAGCATGTCCAGATAAGCGGACCGCAGCCACCACACCCCGGGGAAGTTCGAGAACGCCCTCGACTACGTCGCCACTTCTGGTCCAGCGCGAACGGATCTCACCGGCTGGTGTCGGAACGATTACGTCCGCCTGGTTTACGCCGACAGCATCAATGACAGGAAAATACCGGATCTTCTTCCAGGCCATGCCGTCTTGGATCACGCCTCCCAAGGCACCGGCCAAGTGAGAGATGGGATGAGCCGACCAAGCGTGCGTGACCGAGCCATTCCCCGGAGTAAACGCAAAGTGTTCCCAAGTCCCTCCATAGGGAATCATCGGCGCGAAGCGTTCACGGATATGACGAATGACCTCCGCGCCGTGGCCATGGCGGATCATCATCTCGTACACATACGTAACCCAGTAGCTTGAGGGCAGGGCACCAGAAACCTTTTCCGATTTCAGATAGGGAAGCACAAGCGTCTGAATCATTCGGGTTCGATAACCCGGTTGCAGACCACACAGGATACCCAGCGTCTGGTTGTGGAGGGAATGCGTAGCCAACGGCTTGCCTTTGGCACTGAGACCATCCCTGAAGAGTTCCGCTTTCGGATCCCAGAGCAGCTTCAGGATCAACCTCTTCTGTTCCTGCGCCATCCTCCCAAGACGGAGCCGATCCGTGTTCAGCCCAAGCAGACGAGCAAGTTCGGACAGGCGTTCCAAGGCAAAGAGATACCAGAGATTCAGCAGCGTTGGCGAGCCTTCCTTGGGCAGCGTGCTCCAATCCAAAAATAGCCAGTATCTCTCGTCATATCTGAGCAGTCCATTTTTCCCGCGTCCTTCGCCAGTAAAATAACCGAGCATCCGTTGGATGCGCGGCCACTGCTCATGCACGATGTCAGTTTTTCCGGTCTGCCAGACATAGTCCCAGATCGAAATCAGCCATATCAACGAGAAATCAGGCAGCACACCGCCGTGGCAGTTGGTTGGGGCATGGCCATACCCGAGTCCGTTGGGCACCTCTTGCACAGATAAAAGCCGGATGCCTCGTTTGAGCAGGCGAACATCGTTGGCCAAATGAAACGTGTTCCGGACCTGAACCCGCGCATCGCCCCACCACGCAACCTGCTCGCGCCACGGTGTGTCCACATAGCTGTCGAGCATACACACTTGCTGCGTACGAACGCAGATCGCGTGGATGTCGTTGAGTACAGCATCGTCGCAGACGAATTTTCCCTGTATCTTCAATGGATAGAGCGTCTCGCGATGCGCCAGTTTGAGTCGGATCGGCCGTTCAGCATTGCGAAGCCATACAGCTACGTAGCGATAGCCGAATATGTGATGCAACTCGAACCTCGTCGTACCCTTTTTAAGGACGAGTCGGCTGGCCATATTGATACCGGTGGACCCAGGCCGCTGTTCTGGGATGAAGGGCCCGCCGTTCTTGTCGAGCAGTTCGGAATAGTGGAAGTCGAGCGTCTCTCCGCCGGCTGCGCCAGTGACTTCAATGATCGGATTGCCGACCGAGTGCTCGCCGAGATCCAGCACGATCGCCGTGAAGCGACCCTTACCACTGGCTGACATGTGGATTGAAGTCAGGTCGTTGGATTTTGTCCCGTTCTGATTACCGATCCATTCGATCGCCGGATTTTCCGCGCGCATGGGAGTCACTACATTCACTGCAATTTCAGCCCCATCCGCATTTTTTCCCTGCGCTGTGGCGACCAGACTCCGATAAGAACGAACGCAGTTTCCGAGATTGGGAATGTCGCGCGGTTGGCATGCATGCCAAGGCATGCTTCCATAGGGCCTGGTAGACGACGTCGCGCTCCAACCTCGGGGGATTTTCGCGGAACGAATCCACTCCTGATCATCTAGCCTGGCATCCGCATGTTCCTGCAAACCCATCTGGACGCACAGTCGGAAAGTATCGGAAGCCTGCCCTGGAGAGATACGCGACATCCAACTCGCGTCGCTCGTAATCGTACAGCCTTTCCATTTCCCGGCACAGAGGAGCCCTTCATGCCATTCGGTGATATAGCTGAAATGGCTGATGCCGCCGTAATACACCTGCACGCTGATCCAGTTATGCCCTTCCTGTAACACAGATGCCACATCGTATTCGTCATAGGGCCAACGGATCTGATATCCCCGCGCAGGTCCTCGTCCGACGTACTGCCCATTCACAAACAGTTTGTAGTTTTGATCAGCCGTGATCTGAAAAGGAGCCTTACCCGGAATGGACTTGAGTTCGAAATCTTTGCGAAACTGTCCGAAGGTGTTTCTGCGGCCGCCGCTGCCGAGCACCCAGATCCAGCGGGCTTGATCAAGGAGAAGCGTGCTCATGGATTGCTTCATGCGATGCTCTTTCGTGGTATGACATGCTTGAACAGTATGGCACCAGCCATGGCCACCAGAGTCGCCAACTGGAAGTGATTGCCGTCACAGATCACGTGCGTCATTCCGCCGGCTCCATTTCCGCACTCATCGAACCTTGGCTGCGCGGAATGCGTGGATCTTTACCAAACGCGTGGATTTGCTCGACCTTTAGCTCAGCCCGTTCCTTCGACGTCGTATCAAGAATTGTTCGCCCAGTCGCATCGACTTCGCATGCGTGTTGAAATGCGCGCTCGGGCGTCTTGGCAAAGATGGCAACCAGCATGTCGATCACGTATTCGTAGCTGTGATCATCGTCGTTAAGCAGAACGACGTGCCAACGCGGGGCCAGCGACGTGTCCTGGTTGGTTGCGACGTCAGGGGCGGCGGTCGCCATCGTCAAATGGCCGCAAACAGTCCGCGTGCAAACGTGTTCAGTCCCGGATCGCGCGCACCCATGATCAGCACGGTGTCGCCGGGAGCGGCGAGTTCGGAAACCCAGGCGAGACTTTCGCGACGATCAACGACGGCGGTGGTGCTGGTGTCGCTGGCCATCGCTTCGCTGCTGATGTCCTGCACGACGCTGCCGCCGGCGTAGTAGATCGGCAGGTACATCCAGCGGTCTTGGCGACGAAGAATTTTCGGAAGCAGTTCGGCCAGCTCGGGCCGCAACAAACGCGCCGGGCCGAAGCCGTGCGGTTGGAACAGACAGATCAGTCGTTCGCAGCCAGCCTGGGCCGCTGCGACCGCAGCGGCAATCTTTGCGCCGTTGTGGGCGTAGTCATCAACCACGCGGATGCCGCCCTCGGTGAGGCCGATCAACTCGAAACGCCGAGAAACACCGGGAAATGACGCGAGTGCCTGCGCCGCTGCCGCGACGCTGAGGCCCATCGCCCGCGCCGCCGCCAATGCCGCACACGCGTTATCGAGGTTATGCGCGCCGGGCAACAGCAGCGACACTTCGATCGCTTGGCCATCGCAGTTGAGCACGCCGCGCGCCTGATGCGGTCCCGGCGTGATGACTTCGAGCGGCAGATCCGCGCGGCCTTCAATACCGTACAGCGTGCGCGGCAAGCCGTCGGTCACCGCCAACGCTTCGGGGCAGCCTGCGTTGACCAACAGCATGCGCGACTGACGAGCGAAGACTTTGAACTGCTCGCGGACTTCGTGAACCTCACCGTGATCGCGGGTAATGTTGTGGATAACGCCGATTGTCGGGTGATAGCCAACCAGCGTGCCATCGCTTTCGCAGGCTTCGGCCACGACTGGACCCTGGCGCGGGCCAGCAGCGAACAATCCCGCCGTGCCCTCACCGGCCAACGCCGCGCCGCCAAGCACCGTCGCTGGCACCTTGAGCTGACGCAGAATCCAGGCGAGCATGCCGACCACGGTACTCTTGCCCGACGTGCCACTGATCGCCACGCCGGGTTGAGAGGCGTCGACGACTTCAGCCAGCAATGCTGGTCGCGGTGTGCAGACGATGCCTAACGCCCGCGCCGCACTGGCCTCGGGCGTGTTCGACTCGACCGCCGCCGAGTAGATGAAGCGTTGCACGTTCTCGTCAATCGCCGTGCCGTCCTGCGGCAGCAGGCGAATCCCCATCGCCTCAAGCCGCTGGCGGAGTTCAGGATTCTCGCCGCGATCAAATCCGCGATCCGAACCCTGCACGTCATGCCCCCACACCCGCATGATCTGCGCGAGGGGATTCATCCCTTGTCCGGCGATGCCAGAGAAATGCATCAGCATCGCGGGGAGGCTATCGAGTTGGTTGCGAGTGCCAGTGGGCAAAGCAGCCAAAGCCAAAGCGATAGCCATCGCATTGGCCATAGCCATGGCAGCATCCGTCATCCAGCACGGAGCCGCCGAATGAGGCACGTGATCTGCCGCCCAACCCGATCAAGATCATCACTAACAACACCGACTTGTTGAGCATCAATCAAACCGAGATCCGCCGCGATCTGTAATTGAGCAACCAGCTCCGTCACAGAACCGCGAGCGATATCGAGAAAACGCGCAAAATCCGCATCAGTCGAACGACCTCGACCTTCGGCAATGTTGGACACAACGCTGGTAGCCGCCCGACGGATCTGATCGCGCAGCGACGGATCACCCGGAATCGTTGCCGCAAGGCGATAGGCAGCAGTGCATGGTTGTCTGGCGGTCTGATAGACACGCAGATTGGTCAGATTGGACATGGTGGATCTCCACCAACCCACCACCGGTCGCGCGCAGCGGTCAACCCCGCAGCCGCGTCAGCGGTGCGCGCAGCGCAGGGTTGACGGCGAGCACGAGCGGTACGATGGAATACAACGAGCCGAAACCGTCATGGATACCACAAGACAATGGCTCTTGTACCGAAACAATTCACACGCTAGACAATCTCATGATTTTGATAAATGCGAGGTTTATCTTAGGCGGTAGACCACTGGACGAAGTCATCGGAGAGTTTTATCACATCATTTGTCGCGATGTGTCTCCGTATGAAAACCATGGTGATTACAACCATGACGGCATGATCAAAGTCATTATTCGCTTACATGGAAACACACAGGACGCGAAAGAGATTATTGGAAAAATCGGCGATCCATTTTGGCAACATGAATGGAAAACGAAACGCGGCGAGATGGAGCGATCAAGAGACTGCCTTGACGTCATAATAGATTCCAGGAACGAGCTGACCAAAATGAAGGAATTATTCTGGCTCAATGTGTATTGCGAAGAAAAGGAAACTCTAAAACCGCCGCACTAGAAATCGCTAACTGAAAGTGGTTGACGTTCGTTTTGTGTCCGCAATAGGTTCAGGATTTTCATTGCCCCAGCCACGCTGGAGCGTGGCGTTCCCAGGCCTTCACTTCTGACACCTCGGACACCACACCGACGCCCGCCCACCAATCACGCGGCCTTTCAGTGTAGATTTGCACATCGAACACGCCTGTCCCTCGCGGCCGTAAACCCGGAACGTGTGCTGGAATCGTCCGGACAGTCCGTTGACGTGGCGGAAGTCGTCGATCGATGAACCGCCGGCGGCAATGGCCTCGGACAACACTTCGCGAATCACACCGACCAACCGTTCGACGCGTGTCTTGGTGATGCGACCAGCGGCGCGCAGCGGATGGATGCCGGAGCGGAACAAACTCTCGGCGGCGTAGATGTTACCGACGCCAACGACGACCGCCTGATCCATGATCACAGCCTTCACTGGCGCACGGCGATGGCGTTGGAACGCGCTGAACAAAACATCGGTGTCGAACGCTGTACTCAATGGCTCCGGTCCCAATGCGTCGAGAGCCGGATGCCGATCACCGTGACGCAGCAAATCGATGAGGCCGAAACGGCGCGGGTCATTGAACACAACGCGGCGGCCGTCCTTCAGTTCCAGAACGACATGATCGTGCATCTTCTGATCACCCTCAGGCGCGAGCCGCCACACGCCGGTCATGCCGAGATGGCAGAGTAGGCCGGGGCCATCCGTATCGATCAATAGATACTTGGCCCGGCGACGAACCCCCCGCACGGTTCGGCCGGCCAACTGCGAGGCCAAGTCCCGGGGCATCGGTTTCCGCAGGTCCTTACGCATGGCCCGCGCCCTGGCGATCACCGATCCAGCGAGTAATCGCTGCAAACCAGCGCGAACGGTCTCGACTTCGGGGAGTTCGGGCACGGCGGCATGCTCTGTGCTTTGGAGCCAGGGGAAAGCCGACACCAGTTGACCCTCGCGCCCGCCCTACACACAATGCCCGACGCATGCAATACGCCCTTGAGGCTCTCGCTGACGGTAAGCAACTGCGGATCGATCCGGCGCAGCCGTTATCGCTGAAAGTAAAACGTCACAACCAGCCCGGCGGTGAGATCCTGGTCGGCCTCAAAGACGGCAAGCTGTACCTGGATAACCGCAGCACGGCGACCTGCATGGTCAACGATGTGCAGAAGGCTGCAGCGGCGTTGGCGCAAGGCGATCGCCTCCAGCTGGGCACGTCTGCCTTCATGGTCGTGGCCATCCAGGCGGTCACGGATGTCGAAGTCGTTGAACCACGCACTGGCAGTGGCGAGCCCGCAAAGCGCGCGCAACCAACCCCGCCTCCAGTGCCGATGACCGCGATGTATCGCACGCCTGCTGGTGGAACCAAGGTGCCAACGCCGACTCCGGCGGCAAAACCCTCTTCGGATAGCGATCAGTTGCGTAACCAGCGCCGGATCAGCGCCAGTCGGTTGACCGCTGTTGAGCCCACCTCGACCCAAAGTTCTGGACTGTTGAAGCGCATGTCGGCGGCCTTCACTGGCCGCAATGAACGTCAGCGTCTGGAACAGTTGGAACAAGAACGCCGCGCCGCGCTCATCGAATCTGGGCGCCGCAGCCTGGGCGATGGCGGCGGATTCGGCCTGCCGCCAGACGCGATGAGCAAACTACAAAACGACGAAGCGGTGATACTGACCCAGGCTGATCTCGCTGGCCTAAGCCAATGGCGCACCGATCGGCAACGCCTCGTACGTCTGGATGCTGAAATCGCTGCGCTGCGCCAAGCCTTGTTCCTGGGTCCCGATCCCGACGCCGTTCTCCTGACCACGCCGACCCTGCGCTCAGACGAACGGGTAAAGACCGACCGAGCATTCGCGACCATGGACGAGATCGGCACGCAAGAACTCAGTGGCATGGTTGATAGTGGAAAGCCGCAGAAGGGGACGAAGGGGAAATGAGTGAAATGCCAAATGCTGGAATGCTGGAATGGATGCGGTGAATAAGCACGACTTACCTGACCGAACAAATAGCTCCTCAGCGGCCTATCCGAACACCCAGCGCTGATTTCTAACACATTCAAGCATTCCAGCATTCCAGCATTTGGCATTTCCCCAAAACGCCCACACTGCGCCTCGTGCTCGCTCTCCACCTTGGCATGCGTTGGCTGAAGCGTCGCCGTGCGTCATGGTTGGCGCTGGCTGCGATCACGCTCACCGTCGCGGTGCCAATTATCGTCGTTGGCGTGATGCAGGGCTGGATGGAGGTCACTGCGCGCCAAGCGCGGGCATCTGAAAGCGATGTGGTCATCGTCGCGCCGGGCGTTACTGGTGCCGATCGGCTGCGCGATCACCTTGCCGCAATTCCTGGAGTAGCCGCCGTTGCGCCGTATGTGCAAAGCTGGGGCGTGATGAATCGGAACCGTGGAGATTCGTCGCTCACCATTCCGTGTCAGATTGAGGGACTTGATTGGGAGGCGGACTGGAACTTGGGTCGTTTGACGGCGACGGCATTGCATCCACAACCAGTTCTGGATCTGAGTTCGCCACCACTGCCACCAGATCGTCGTGGCACCGGATTCCTGACGCCGGCGTGGCGCTCGACCACCGTCCTCGCTGGACTACACCTCGCGCTGGCCTTCGGTGGGCTGCCTGCTGCGCTGCCACCAGCCCAGCGTCCAACACCGGGCATCGTCTGCGGACGCGAGTTATTGTATCCCCATCACATGCGGCCAGGAGAGCTGGTGTCGATCGTCGTGCCCAATGGCACCGGTGGTAAAGCTGGTGCGGCGCTGCAGGCCGAGATCAGTGATACCCTGGGCATCGGCGTGATTGAGATCGACCGCTTTCTCGTCCTCGCACCGTTACCATTGGCGCAGCGCACGCTGGGCATGCAGGCAAAGAATGGAAACTCGGCAAAATTAAGTGGCTGGCGTTTGTCGGCACAGCCAGGCACTGATCCCTACCGCCTAGCAGCGCTGGTCTCCACCGACACAGGACTATTTGCCGAAACGTGGCAGGACCTGCGTGGCAATCTCGTCAAAGGCATGCAGGTCCAACGCAATATCGGCATTCTGGTCATGATTCTCATCCAGTTCATCACTGTGTTCATCGTCTACGCGGTGTTCTCGACCATGGTCGTCGAGCTGCGCCACGACATCGGTGTGCTGCGTGGCATCGGCGCACGCCGCCGTGATATCGCGTGGGCATTCATCCTCGCCGGACTGATCGCGTGCATTGGCGGCGGCGTGCTTGGCTGGGCGCTCGGTTGGGGCGTGCTCGCGGCGCTGAATCCGTTCAGCCATCTGACTGGCATTTCGCTCTTTCCCCAGGACGTCATCTACACGCCCGAAGCACCGACCAGCTACGCGTGGTGGATCCCACCCATGTTCATCGGCTCGATGACGGTAATCGGCCTGATCGCGGTCGCACTGCCAGCGTGGCGCGCGGCCCGGGTCGATCCCATCGAAACCCTGCGGGAGGGCGCATGAGCGCGCGCCTCATCGTTACCGGCGTGGCCAAAGCGTATCCCGGCCTGAAAGTCCTGAACGGTCTGAATCTCACGCTGGAAAGCGGCGAGATCATTGCTGTTCGCGGTGCCTCGGGAACAGGTAAAAGCACCCTGCTGCATTGTCTGGGACTGCTTGATCGTCCTGACGTCGGCTCGATCGTTTTGGATGGCGAGGAGTTGACACAGTTGTCCGACAGCTGCCGCACCGCCATGCGCGCGCAACGCATTGGCTTCGTATTCCAGGCATTTCATCTGTTGTCCGATTTCACCGTGGTCGAAAACGTGACCATGGCGGCGCGCACAGCCGGCCTTGAACCGCAGGCCGCACGTGCCCGCGCCGAGGCCTTGCTGACCCGGGTCGGACTCGGCGGACGCGATGGCGACATCCGCACATTGTCGGGTGGTGAGCGTCAGCGCGTAGCCCTGTGCCGTGCACTGTTGACCAAACCAGCCCTGTTGCTGGCTGACGAGCCAACCGGAAATCTTGACCCTACGACGGCGCGCATCGTCCTCGGCGAAATTGTCGCATTGGCCAAAGACAGCGGATCCAGCGTAATCATCGTAACGCACGATGCCGATGTTGCAGCGCGGGCCGATAAACGGTATGAATTGAAGGATGGACGGTTGGAGTTGGCGTAGACACAGAAATGTCGAATGCTCGAATGTCGAATGCTCGAATAATTTAAAAGAAACGTCAGCGGCCGATGATTCTCAACATTCGAGCATTCGAGCATTCTACATTCCTACCCTACGGCCTCGGCCCTTCCCGCCGTACAACCCACGCCTCGGTGCCGTACCGTTCAGCGTGGATTCTTAGCGCAGTTGCCAATTCCGCCGATGTCCACAACCCGGATACCAACGGCAAACCAAGTGCGGTGCTGATTCCCTCGCAAATCGCCGCCGCGGCGTGGTCCCAACTCAGACCACATCCGCGCACCGCATCGCGATCCCAGGCATTGGTGTCGAGCTTGAGGCTGCCGTGGAGGATACATCGCTGGCCGCGTACGCGCGCTGCACTGCCCAGGGCTTTGCCGCCATCGGCGTGCACGACGTCGTCTGCAGCAGGACTCGCAAAACAGCGCGGTTCGTCGGCATAGCGGCGGTCACCGACCGTATTGGTCTGCAACGACAGCACCGCACCGCGTTGGGCCAGGGAGTTCAATATTGCGCCGTGAATCAGCGGATACAGATCACGAGCACGTTTCGGAAATCCGTGTTGATCCAAGACTCCCGCCAAACAGTAGGTCACCTCATGTTCATGCCAAATCGCACCGCCCCCGGTGATGCGGCGGACCACCGCCGTGCCATATGGCAGGGAGGCAACGATCCCAGCGTAGTCCTGGAAACATCCCAACGACACCGCTCGTGGATTCCATCGGTACAGTCGCAGGCTTGGTTCCGTGGCCTCGACCAGCAGCGCCTCATCACGTGCCATTTGTTCAGCACCGTCAGCGGTTAGCTCAGGAAGCAGACGTACGCTCATGACGAGCGCCTAGCTTCAGCAGCGATCCCACAGCACAATCCTACGCTGCCGTCAGTCGTGTGCAGGACTCGCCGGAGATGGTTCGACACCCTGGGTTGATTCAGGTTGCGCAACCGGCGTTGGCCTTGGTGGCTTCGCCGATTGCACGACCTCCAACCACAAACGACCGGCCAACTCGCTCGCACGCGCTCGCCAAACGCTGTCGAGCTGAACCACATCAATACCATGCAACACTTGGTTTGCCTCGCTAATCCGCTGCAGATGCATGAGTGCCTCTGCTTCCATTATCTGGGTCTCACCGCGCAAATCCGCCGGGTTGTTCAAGCGCACCCACTGCACGGTGGTCAGGATGTCATCCCATCGCCGCTCACCCGCCAGCAGCTGACAGCGTATCCGATGAATATTCCCTGCCGCTAGAGGGCGTCTCGACAACTCGCGTCGCCACTGCTCAGCATCGAGGAGAATGGTCCCAGTGGGAACCCCTTCCTGGGCGCGTTGCGTATAGGTGGCCCGCTCGTCGCGGACGGCGGCGACCAGTTCGGTCATGTCGCGACTCAGGATCATCAGGAACCAACCGAGCGTAACCAGAAGCGCGAGCGCTATCGTGAGCAGCGCCAAGGTCATCGGCGATGGTCGCGCGATCGCTATCCGCTGCTTACCGGCAATAGCGACAGTCTCGTCGTGACGCGTCAGCGCCCCGGCCAATGAGGATACAGACGGCCTACGTGCCGAGTCCATAAACACTCCGTGTCGTCAGGCGCTACACGCGCCTGGGTTGCCAGAAGGAAGCGCATGGACTGTGCCAAGTAGGTCGGCGGACTCCAGAATACCGGCCTGCCAACGACACGCCCCTCCTACCTCCTGTTTCATTAGATGCAGATAGAGGATGACTGGATGTGTCCACATGTAAGGCTTCGCCATCGCTACCGGCCATGGTACTTGCAGGAGCCCGCCGTGCCACGATCAACTCCGCTCTTCCTCTCGCTCCTCGCTGGATCGCTCGCCGCCGAATGCTCGGACGCTGGGATTTGCCGACTGGCGCCGCGGGAACCGGTGGACTCCGAACATGCCTGGAGCCTGGGGGCGAGCTTGGGCATCGCCGCAGGAGCAGAAACTACCGATGTCGTCTATCAGACGCTGACACCTCGGGTGGGCTGGCGCTCGACCAGCGGATTGCGCCTATCAGCAGAAGTCCCACTGATCAGCCTGAGTGGGCCAGTCGGGGACGCGAGCGGGGTTGGAGATGCGCTGATCTGGGGTGAACAGGTCGTGGCGTCGGGGGACTGGGGCGATCTTGGGGTGCAGCTTGGCGCGCGCCTGCCCACCGGAAACGACAATGCACGTCCCGGTTTACCCCAGGCGTATCAACTCGGCCTTGGACCAGCCGACATGCTCGCCGGCATTGGTTGGTGGCGTGATGGCTACAGCGCTGGAGTTGCCTATGCCCTCGCTGGTGGTGCCAATAATCTGGCTGGGACCAATCTGGAACGCGGCGACGATCTGGTCCTCCGCGCTGGCTACAGCCACTCCATCGCTGCCTATACCGCTGGTCTCCAGGTCGTGGTGGTGTCTCGACTGGCCGAGTCGAGTGTACAGACGCCAACCGGCCGAGCCACGGTGAGTAAAAGTGACGGAGTGCAGCTTAACCTGCGACCCTCATTGGCTTGGCAGGCTGCTCCCGCCTGGCGCGTCGACTTGGCGCTGGCACTACCGATGTTGAAGCGTGACAACGATGTTGACGGCCTGACTCGACGTTTCGCTGGTGACCTTGGTCTGACTGTCGGGTTCTAAGCCACGAGAAAGTCGATGACCATGTACAAACACGCTACGAAATGCCGCCATCGCTGATCGTGATGCCGCGCAGCATCATGCGCAGCTCTTCGGCGTTGGGCGCAGCGGCCAGAGCGACGTCGGTGGAGATGTGTCCGGCCTTATGCAGCCGATGCAATGCCTGATTGTAGCTTTCGCAGCCATTCTCGCGGTCCTTGGTCAGGGCGTCGGCGATGCGGGCGAACTCACCGTCCATGATCAGTTTCTTGATCAGCGGTGCGATGAACATCGTCTCAACACAGGGCCACATCTCGCCCTTGGTCATTCCAGGCAACAACTTCTGGTTGAGGATGCAGCGGAGATTGAACGCGAGACTAGTGCGGATCTGCGCGTGCTTGGAGGACGGAAACAAATCCATGATGCGGCCCATGGTCTGCGGCGCGCCCGACGAGTGTACTGAGCCGAATACGAGGTGCCCGGTCTCGGCTGCGGTCAACGCGGTCTCGAAGGTTTCGGCATCGCGCATTTCGCCAAGCAGGATGACGTCGGGATCTTCGCGCACGCACGAGCGCAACGCATCGTCAAATGAAGCGACGTCAGTGAATACTTCACGCTGATTGATCACCGCCTTGTCGTCGGTGAAGACGTATTCAACCGGGTCCTCGATAGTCAGAATGTGGCAGCGCCGACGATGGTTGATGTCGTCGAGGATCGAAGCGATGGTGGTCGATTTGCCCGACCCGGTGATGCCGCCGATCAGAACCAGTCCTTGTTCGAACTCGGCGCACTTGCGGATCTGCGGCGGAAGATGCAGCTCCTCGTAAGTTGGAATATTAGGTTTCACCCGGCGAATCGCCGCTGAGATGCGGCCAAGCGTTTTGAAAACGTTGCAGCGGAAGCGGCCAAGGCCTTCGACGGCATGCGAGAAGTCTGCATAACCGCGTACCTTCAACTCGCCGTTGAGCCGCTCGTCGAGGATGGGATTGAGGATGTCAGCGAGGTCAGCAACGGTCAGTGCCGCACTCTTCAGGCGCACCAAGTCACCGCCAACCCGGAACACCGGCGGCTCGCCGACGCGCAGATGCAGATCGCTGGCGTTATGCTTACCCATGGCCGAGAGAAGATCACTGAGGTTCATGCCAGCGCAGCCTAGTCGGTGGCAGACCTTGGGTAGTCCCCCTCCAACAGCCCCACCTGACGTGCATCACCTTCCACTCCGCGCACAAGGTCGTTCAACCAATCCGAGCGGGGTTGTCCACAGATTTCGCAGATTATGCAGATTTTGCAGGCGCATGGTGGCCCCGAACATGTACTTCGCAATCTGTGCAATCTGCGAAATCTGTGGATAACAATCTCGAAATCCCACTCATCTGCGGACCCTGATAACGAACTGAATACTATTAACGCCGCGCAGCGACGGTGCCCTTGGCACACCTCGCGACAGTCCATAGTCGTACCCATGAGCACCACCCTGAAGCTCCTCCACCTGTCGAAACGCAATCTCTGGCCAGCCCTGTGGTCCAACACGTTTCGTCGCGCGCTCGCGCCGTTTGGCGAGGTGACCATCCTTTCGGATGCGAGCGCCATGCCGATAGCGGAGCAGCTTGAACGCATCCGTAGCTGCGATGTCTTGCTGACCGGCTGGGGCACCACGCCCATTCCACGTGAGATCGCCAGCGATCCCGGCCGCCTGCGCTATGTCTGCAACATCACCGGTGGGCTGAAGGGCTGGGTGCCGATTGAGCTCATCCAAGCCAATATTCCGGTGACCAACTGGGGCGATGCGCCAGCGTTTCACGTTGCCGAAGGATCGCTCACACTGCTTCTCGCCTGCTTGAAAAATCTCGGTGGTCATATGGCTGAAAAACGTACCGGCGGCTGGAGCAACACCTGGACCGGACCAGCCGTCCAGTGCGGCTCATTACGTGGGCTGCGTGTTGGACTCTATGGCCTCGGCGTCATCGGACGCAAATTCGCCGAACAACTGCTGCCGTTTGGTGCAGTGGTTTCAGCCTTCGATCCCTATGCGAAGGATTGGCCACCCTCTATACGTAAGGTGGACACACTGCAGGAGCTCTTTGCGACCGCCGAGGCGATCTCGCTACATGCCGGTGTGAACGATAGCACCACCCACAGCGTCACCGCAGATCTCCTGCGCCAGCTGCCAGACCATGGCATTGTGATCAACACGGCGCGTGGCGTGATCATTGATCAGCCCGCGCTCTTCGCTGAGCTAGCAAGCGGACGACTGCGGGCTGGGCTTGATGTGTTGGACGATGGCGACTCGCTGCCGCCCGAGCATCCAGCGCGGCAGTGGCCCAATCTCATCCTCACCAGTCACGCTGTCGGCGGCTCGTCCTGGCCGATTCATCCAGAAAACCCGGAGAGTCCGCTGCAAATTCACCATGAGATCTGCATCGATAACCTGGGTCGCTTCGCACGCGGCGAACCACCACGCTTCAGGATCAGTGCCGAACAATATCAGTTGATGACGTGAACCGACCTTGGCCCGCAGTCCGGAAATCCGGACTACTGCATTCAGGGTAACACCAACGGCAACGAACCGGCCCCGGCAGCAGCGCGGGTGACGTACACTTTCGGCGACATGCTTGGGAACTTGGCGCGATACTGTTTTTCAAGTTCGGCAACAAACGCAGGAACGTGTTCGTCTCGCACCAAGCTGACGGAACAACCCCCGAAACCGGCGCCGGTCATGCGACTGCCCAGACAACCGGGCAGCGAACGTGCGATCGTCACCATCGCATCCAACTCAGCGCAACTGACTTCGAACTTGTCGCGCAGATCGGCGTGGCTCTGGTCCATCAGTTCGCCCAGGGCTACGGCGTCACCGGCACGCAAGCACGCATAGGCGGCGCGAGTGCGACCATTTTCAGCGACAACATGTTCACAGCGGCGCTTGGTGGTAGCGTCCAGACGACCGCTCTGAGTCGCCTGCGCCAAGCCATGCATCGTGACATCGCGCAGATGACTCACGCCGAGTGCACGCGCGCCCGCTTCGCATTGAGAGCGGCGTTCGTTGTAGGCGCTGTCCACCAAACCACGGCGTTTTCCGGTGTCGGCGATGACGATATTCACGCCGATCGGCAACGGAGCTGGGGTCAACTGCATCGTCCGACAATCCATCAGCATCGCTTGGCCGACCGTTGCACACGAACTGGATAGCGGATCGAGGATACCGCACTTGGTTCCCACGTAGGTATTCTCGGCTCGCTGCGCCAGGGTAGCGATTTCGGCACCCGGCCGAACGACGCCGGCAACCGCGAGAAACGCATGTATGGACGCGACCTCCAACGCTGCCGAACTAGACAGTCCCGACGCCAGCGGCACATCGCCGGTGATAGCCAGATCACAGCCGGTCAACGCGATACCGACTTCTTGTAACACCTGCGCGCAACCACTGACGTAATCAACCCATCGCGTCACATCGGTCGTCGCGTGCGCGATCGGCGGCGCGAGTGCGAATTCGACGATGCCGGTTTGTTCCAACGAGGTGACGCGAACACGGCGATCAGCGCGCCGCCGCCAAGCGATGCGCACATCGCGTTCGATCGCCATCGGCAAACAAAAACCGTCGTTATAGTCGGTGTGTTCGCCGATGAGGTTCACCCGTCCAGGCGCGCGCACCGCACCAGTAGGCGCGGTGCCATAGGCGGTAGTGAACGCAGTGACCAGTGATGCTGTGCGATTACTCATAAGGGCGCGGCGCAGCGTGGTACTTGCACAAGCGATGGAAGCGGGTTTCAGCTTTCCTGAGAGCGCCGCACTCCCATGCGGCGCGAATCGTGAATACACCAGCAACTATACCCATTGCCCCTGGCCGCACAGGGGTGCGGCGCTCCCAGAGTTCAGCTCCCGATGCCGAACGCGCGCAGCAGACGACGCTTGAAACCGATCTGGATTGGGGCAGGTGGCATGGCTCGCGAACGACGACCGCTCGCGTCGTGGTCACGCGCCACTTCGCGACCCAGCCAGGTGCGCAGGTCGGTGACGAACTCAGCAATCGTGCCGCGTTCTTCTGGCAAAAACGCCATCGCCCGTTCACTTGCTCGGACTAATCGTGCTGGGGCGGAGGGCGCTTCCTTCGCCAACGGCGGATAGAGATTTCCCGCTGCGAGCAGCAACGCCTCCATGCGATCCTGATGATCGAATGGCATGTGTCCCGCGAGGACGTGATAGAGCATGCCGCCGAGCATATGCAGATCGGTGTGCGCGCCGACTTCTTCACGTTCTCCGCGTGCGATCTCCGGTGGCACGCAGCCCGGGGTCCCGGCGCACACTGATGGGCAGTGATCAAGGCGCGGCGCATGCCATTCACCATCAGGACCGGGTGCGAATGACAGGGCAAGCCCCCAGTCCACTACCAACACTTCACCAAATTCACCGACCATCACGTTCTCGGCTTTGATGTCGCGATGCATGATGCCGCGACTGTGTGCAAACGCGATTGCATCACAGGCTCGTACAATGGCCTCAATTAGGCGCGGTAATTCTTTATCCGAGGTCCGCTCATTGATGAGTGCCGCCAAACTGCTGCCGCGAACTCGACGCATGACCAGACAGTTATCTGCCGCATCATAGACCGGAACAATATTCGGATGTTCCAGATACGCCGTGACCAAAGCCTCGGCCCGAAACAGCAGTCGTCGCGTTGGACTGTCATCCTTGCGCTGCACCTTCACCGCGACGTCGCGCGCGAGCGCATGCTGGCGCGCCAGCACCACCGTCGCCATACCACCGCCATCAAGCCGTTCATGAACACGGTAGCGACGATTGAATTCGGTAAACGTACTTGTGTCGATCACCATTTCAGAAACTGGTAGCGGGGTCCGGCTGCCGCGCCCAGTTGGCTTGGCGAATCCAACCTCAATCGCCTCGACATGATCGGCGGACAACTCAACCGGCATCATCGTCTCGGTCGCCGTGCGGTCATCAGCCGCAGCGATCACGCTGTCCCACATGCGACTACGCTCGGTATTGGTTGAGCGACGACGATCGCGTACCGGGGTCATGGGCGGCACTCTAGCCAGGCCGGAGGCCAACTGGTAGTCCTGAAATCTTAGTGCTGTTACACCGCGCTTTAGAGCGGAGGAACACACGGCCCGGTGATCGTGTCGATCGCTGCCAGCTCACTGGCACTAAAAGCCAGGTTTTTCAAGCAACCAAGGTTATCGTCGAGTTGTTCGACCTTGCTGGCTCCGATCAGCACCGAGGTCACGCGTTGATCCTTGAGCAGCCACGACAACGCCATTTGCGACAGCGTCTGACCGCGAGCACGAGCGATGTCACGCAGTGCTCGGGCCTGAGCGAGGTATGCCGGGGTCAGCCAGTTAGACTTGAAGCGTTCGCCCATGGCACCGGTCGACGCCGCGCGACTGTCGGACGGAATTGCGCCATCAAGATAGCGATCACTGAGCAACCCTTGGCAGAGCGGCGAGTAGACAATCACGCCAACGCCATTCGTCTCCGCCGTGGGCAGCAATACTTTCTCGGATTGGCGGAAAAAGATATTGTAGCGCGGCTGACTGATCGTGATCGGCGCCCAGCCACGACGATCGACAACACCTAGGCAACGCGTGAATACCGGATCGTTGTAGTTGCTGATGCCCGCGTACAGCGCCTTGCCCTGACGGACGAGTTGATCAAGCGCACCCAGCGTTTCTTCAATCGGCGTGTCGGGATCGGGACGATGCGAATAAAAAATATCCACGTGATCAACACCGAGCCGCTTGAGCGACTGTTCGCAACTTTCGATGATGTATTTCCGGCTGCCCCAATCGCCGTACGGCCCCGGCCACATGCGCCAACCAGCCTTCGAGCTGATGACCAGTTCCTCACGTGGCATCTCTTTCAATATCTTACCAAACAGCGATTCGCTGGCCCCAGCAGGTGTGCCGTAGTTGTTGGCGAAATCGAAGTGCGTGATACCGCGATCAAAGGCGCGGAAATAAATCCGCTTGGCAGTGTCGTCAGCGGTGTAACTGCCGATCGCCTGCCAGCCACCGAGCGAAACCGCCGGCAGCATCAGTCCGCTGCGGCCGCAGCGGCGATAGGTCATGTGATCGTAGCGGTCGGTGGCGAAGGGCATGCGCCGGAGGGTAGTGAGCGACCCGGTCGTGACCATACCCCTCTTCCTTGCATCGATACACACAGCTATCAGCATTCCGCATGCGCACCGCCATCCTCCTTGCTCTGGCTGCGATGGTCGTCGCCGGGGACGTCGCTCCCGCTGACCTGCCCAAGCTGACGCTGAAGCCCAAACAATTTTCCGTCACCAAACAAGTGAACTTTGATGATGCGGGCAAGCCGACCAGCGAACAACGCTGTCAACTGGAGATCAGCTTCACATCTGATCGCAAGTTGCTTGAGTCCGAGAGGATGTCGATGCTCTCGAGTCGCGAAGAGGTCGTCCACCTTGATGAGGCCGTCACCGACAGCGGTGAATCGCTCCTTGGTGACAAGGCGAGCGGACATCTGTGGAATCAAGGATTTCGCGGCAAGTCGTCGTGGAGTCTTTCATTAACCCTGAAGTCCCCAACGAAGCCGTGCCTGACTCTCACAAAACTCTCCGGCACCCTCCAACTGCAGGTCGCTGATGGGGAACCACTCAAAATCAGCCTGAATCCATTAAGCCAATTTCTCGGCAAGCCGGTTGCACTCCAAGGCCTGCCCGGAGTTGAAATCACCATCGAACGTACTGCCAAACAACTGGTCATCGAGGGGCCAAACGCCGCCTTCACTGGTGAAATCACCTTTACCAACGCCGATGGGTCGGCAGTCGAGAACAACAGCACAAGCAGCAACGGTAACGGCAAGCGAACAACAGCGACCTATCACACAAACGTACCGACGGACGGCGCCGTCATCTTCACCATGCAGCAGAACATCCGGAAGGTGCAGGTGCCGTTCACGCTTATCGATCTACCACTGACCGGCCCCGAAGCTGCCCCAGAACCAAAAATGCCGCGTAAGTTCAAGCGAATCCCCGGCCCGCTTCCGCCTGAAACGCCAGTCGAAACGCCGACCACGCCACCGAAGAAGACGGATTTCTGAACGCGTTGAGTCAGGATACTACTGCGGGATATCCGCAGAGACCCTCCCGCATGGATATCCGCAGATTGCGCAGATGGCGCAGATTTCGATTTCAATTCTGAGTGGCTTGTGAAGCAGCCCTAGCCTCAATGGTATGTGACGGAGCCCTTCATAAATTACGATGCCTACACAGGCACTAGGCGGTCAAGATCACGAGCTTCGAAATCTGCGCCATCTGCGAAATCTGTGGATAAAAACTCGAAAGATTGCTCATCTCCAGATATTCCGACTGTTAACTAAACACCATTGGCCCTAGCCCTGCCCGTACTGCCTGAGCTTCGCGTACAGCGTACTGCGATCGATCGCTAAAACTTCCGCAGCCTGTTTCTTGTTGCCGCCACAACGTTCAAGAACACTGAGGATGTGCGTCTTCTCGACTACTGCGAGGGGCGCCATCGGTGCCGTCAAGCCAACCGTCGCAACTTCAGAACGCACTTCAGCCGGCAAGTCGGTTGGCTGAATCGTGGTGCCCAGCGACATAATGGTCGCGCGCTCGAGGACGTTCTTGAGCTGACGCACGTTGCCCGGCCACGGATAGCGCAGCATCAGCGTGCGCGCTTCGGGGGCGAGGCGCTTCACTTCCTGACCGAGACGCTTGGCGCTGTCAGCGAGAAAATACTCGATCAGCACTTCAACATCTGCCGGACGCGCGCGTAGTGGCGGCAACACGACCGACAAGACATTCAAGCGATGAAACAGGTCTTCGCGGAAGCGCCCAGCGGTGACTTCCTCGGCGAGCTCGCGGTTGGTCGCCGCAACTAGTCGCACATCAACTTTGCGTAAGGTTCCGTCACCAACCCGTTGGACTTCGCCTTGCTCAAGCGCACGCAACAACTTGGCCTGGGTACTCAGCGGCAATTCGCCGACTTCATCAAGGAATAGCGTCGCACCGTCAGCGAGTTCGAACACACCCGGCCGAGTTTCATCAGCGCCAGTAAAGGCCCCCTTCACGTGACCAAACAGCGTGCTTTCGACCAGGTTTTCCGCGATGGCGGCGCAGTTCACAATCTGGAACGGACGCTCGGCGCGCTTGGATTGCTGCTGGATCGCGCGCGCAACCAGTTCCTTGCCGGTGCCGCTTTCGCCGAGGATCAGAACCGGCGCATTGGTCGGGGCGGCTCGGCTGATGAACGATTGCACGACCTGCATTGAAGGATCGTTGCCGACGATGGCGAGTTGGGTTTTGCGCGGCGCGGTCTGCAAGCGATCGACTTCGGCTTCGAGCCGAGCAACCTGCTGACGGTTGGTCAACTGCACCGCGAGTTGATTCGCGACCGCCGCTAAAAACTCAAGGTCGCTGCGCTCGAACGGCTTGTTGCCGGTCACGCGATCGACGTAGAGCAACGCATGTACTTCGTCGCCAATGCGCAGCGGTGCGGCCATCGCACTGCGGACGCCGGCCGTCACCATCGATTGCGATGGCACCAGGTCCGCGCCACCAGTGTTGACCAACAGTGGCTCGCGACGCTCGCGTACGGCTTGCAAGAGCGTACGCGCAAACGGAACCGCGCCCCAGCGTGCGCGCAAACGCTTCTCGTGCGGCGGCCACAGACTCCAACCATCTTCGGCGGGCAGGAATACAGCGACGCGATCGCCTTCTAGTCCTTCAGCCGAGATGTCGTCGAGAATCTCAAACAGCTCATCGCGACCGCGCGCGCCGTAGCTCTGCAATACGATTTGATGCAGCAGTGCAAGATACGAACTGACGCGATCACCGCCTTCAGCCTGCAACAATCCCGAGGTGTGGGTCTTGTCGAGGCCAACCACGGTGTCGCCACCGACCGACGCGATTTCTGATGGGCTCGTCGCCAGCCGACTTTCGAAGCGGAGCCAGGTGCGACCCACGCGCAGGGTTGCGCCATCGGTCAACGGCAGCGACTCAACCCGACCGGCTTCGCTCCAGGTCCCGTTCGAAGAGCCGAGATCCTTGAGAATCCAGCGACCGTCCTTGCTCGCCAATTCGGCATGCACTCGACTCGCCTTAACGTCTGGAAGACAGACGATGTTTTCTGGCTCGCGGCCGATCGTCGCCCGATCACCGACAATCTCATAGACCCGGCCCTTATCGGCCCCTTCGATGACGCGCAAAATCGGCATGGAGGCGCATGTTGCGGTACCCGGGCTGATGGACAAGCCGTCGTATGCAGGCCCTGGCGCCGAGAGGCGTTGACGGCATGCGGTCGGCCGAAGGCCGTAGGGGCAACGCCCAATGCCGTTAATCTAAGCGAATTTTCAAACGCCCACACGTAACGAGTTCGCCTTGCCAACTTCCAAGGCAACCACGGGGGCACGGGGAGCACGGAGGTCACGGGGAAAAGGCAGGGTGAACAGTGTAGAATCTGCAGTGTTTTCCATTCCCTGTGTCCCCCGTGGCTCCCCGTGTCCCCGTGGTTGCCTTGATGTGCTGTATCGTTGGGTCCAATGTCCATGAACTAAACGGGCCTTAGCTTAACAGCATTGGGCAAAGCCCCTGGAACAACCAGCGCTAGACAGAGGAAACATCACGTCATCCTGACGCACCCACGTGGAAACCCATGGCTAAGCGCGACTACTATGAAGTCCTCGGTGTCGGTAAGGACGCCAGTGACGACGAAATCAAGAAGGCCTACCGCAAGTTGGCCATGCAGCATCACCCCGATCGCAATCCGGGGAACAAGGAAGCTGAAACCAAGTTCAAGGAAGCGGCCGAGGCCTACGAGGTCCTGTCCGACGCCCAAAAGCGGCAACGCTACAATCAGATGGGTCACGCCGGGGTTGATGGCATGGGGCACGCCGGTCAGGGCTTTTCGTCGATGGAGGATATCTTCGCCCAGTTCGGCGATGTGTTCGGCAATCGCGGCGGCATGTTTGAGGAACTCTTCGGTGGCGGTGGTCGCGGTCGCGAGCGCAATCAGGGCACATCACTTAAGCTCGGCCTCGAGATCACGTTCCGCGAATCGGTGTTTGGCTGTACCAAGACCCTCGACCTCAAGCGCAACGAGACCTGCAAAACCTGCAGCGGCAGTGGCGCGAAAGCCGGCACCAAACCAATCGCATGTAAGCTGTGCAACGGCCACGGCATCGTCCGCCAGGGTCAAGGATTTTTCGTCGTCCAGACCACCTGCCCGCAATGCGGCGGCGTCGGCAAGGTGGTCTCGAGTCCGTGTTCCGATTGCGATGGCGCCGGTGCGAAGCCCGAAAAAGTCACCATTCGCGTGCGCATTCCTGCCGGAGTCGAAGATTCCACTCGCCTGCGCGTCGGCGGCGAAGGCGAGCCCGGTCGTGACGGTGGATCGCGCGGCGACCTCTACGTCTATATCTCGGTCAAAGCCGATGCGTTTTTCGAACGCCACGAAAACGACGTGGTCTGCAAAGTGCCAGTCACCTACGCTCAGGCAACGCTCAGCGCTGAAATCTCGGTGCCCACCTTGGATGGCGAGGCGTCGTTGCGCATCCCCGCTGGAACCCAGCCCGGCGAGATGTTGCGTATGCGTGGGCTCGGCATCCCCGATGGCCAGGGCGGTCGCCGCGGCGATCAGATCGTGGTCATCCAGATCACGGTGCCCAAGAAGCCGAACAAAGATCAACGCGAGCTGATCGAGAAACTCGGCAAGATCGAGGACGAGCAAGGCGAGCAGCGCGGCTTCTTCGACCGCATCAAGAAGATGTTCAAGGACAGTTGATGTCCCCCGCATTCATCCCCAGAGCATCCCATGTCTGACCAAGTCCAACCTGAACCCCTGCCCAATTCGCCAGAACCGGAACAACCCGCGAGCGAATTGGAAACATTACAGCTCCAACTCGTCGAGTGGAAAGAACGCTGCGTCCGCCAGCAGGCGGAGTTCGAAAATGTGCGCAAGCGTCTACGCAAAGAAGTTGATGAGGCCGGCAGCCGCGCGGTCGCTCGCTTCGTTCGTCCGCTTCTGGATCAGTTCGACAACCTCGATCGCGCGCTCGCCGCCGCCTCGCCAGAATCCTTTGCCGAGTTCGCCCAGGGCGTGACCATGATCCGCGAAAGCCTCAGCGCCTCGCTTGCCGCGGCTGGCATCGAACCCGTCGCCAGCACCGGCCTATTCGACCCGGCTCACCACGAAGTACTGGCCGAGGAAGAACGTGCCGACCTGCCCAAGGGCCACATCGTCATGGTCCATCGCAGTGGCTGGAAACTGAAGGATCAGCTCGTCCGTACCGCCCAGGTTGTGGTCGCCAAGCCCAAAACGTAAGCGGCCGCCTTGAAATACGGAACCTAGGCGGCACCCTGGCGACATCCCGTTGCCGGCACGCTTCAACCGAAGGATCGCATGAACTCCCGCATCACTCTCGTCGTAGCTGTCTTGTCTGCCGCCACCGCCCTATCCAGCGCTGAGACACAGCTCAATGACCTACGCCTTGAGTTCGGCGTTTCCCCACTGCCTGAGTAGAAAAGTGGCGTGGTTGTCGAATCCTCCGTCCCCGCACAGATAGGCCTCACGGTAGAGGAACATTACGACGCAACTCAGGGAATGGCTACACATGTAACCTATGCGACCGGCAACCTCAACCCGGTTGGTCTGGTCTATGGCGTTGAATGGCGGTATCTCGGTGGCACGCAGGCGATTGATAGCATTGCAGTGGCTGGCGTTCCTATCGTACCAACCGGAGGCAAGCGATCCTTCAACTTCTCGTCAAGCGGCTTGGCGGTCAATGTCGGCGTGGGCATTGCCTGGTCGGAACAGTGGCATTCGGAACTCGTCGCCCTCTACGGAATTAATCACTTATCTTCCAGCAGCCCAGGCGATTTAGCTACACCCAGTGCCATTTCCAGCACGCCCGGCAGCGGCAAGAGCCAGACCACCGGCATTCGCCTCGGTCTCTATCACACCTCGGATACGAATTGGCAATGGGGCTTCATCGGTGAGTGGACTCAGTCCCACGGTCGCCTGCATGTGAGCTACACCGACGTCACCAACGAGCTCAACGTCCGCTATGGCGGCATCGGCGCCCGCTTATCAGTCGGCTGTCGGTTTTAATACGTAGCATTTCCCAGGGCGTTGCTCTGTGCTAAAAAGAGCAGTTCACACGGAGGAACGGAAGTAACAAAGTCCGGGAGTCTGAGTTACGAATTGCGCCCCGTTCATCCAACGGATGATCAGCACCAAATCGGTAAGCCTTTTCTCCTTCGTTACCTCTGTTCCTCCGTGTGAATCGAATGCGTTTTTTGGTTGCATGAGCCTTCAGCGAGTCGATGGACTAGCGAATCAACTCCGCCCACCATACAACGTCTTCACCACATCTTCGATCATCGGCTCCTCAATTGTCAGATCAGCAACCGGCAGCGCGGCCAAGCAACGACTCAATACGGCGGGAATATCGGCGCCCTCAATCAATTCAGCGGTGACGTGTAACGCATCCTTACGACTCCATATGGTGATCGAACCAGCTAGTTCAGGCAGGACTTCAACCGGTGCCGACAGTGTGAATGCGACGCGTTTGCCACCGCCAAAACGCCGACGCAGGCCATCAAGATCACCGTCATGCACGACGCGGCCGTGGTCGATTACCACCACGCGGCTGCACAGCGCTTCGATGTCCTGAAGATCGTGTGTGGTCAGAATGATCGTCGTCTGGCGTTCACGGTTGAGTTCACTCAGGAATTCGCGCAGCTTGGCTTTGGTGATAACGTCGAGACCAACTGTTGGTTCATCAAGAAATAGCACCGCGGGATCATGCAGGAGACTTGCAGCAAGATCGGCGCGCATACGCTGGCCGAGTGACAACTTGCGCACCGGCGTGGCGAGAAAATCCGCCAAACCAAGCACCTGGTCAAAGCGGGCTATTCGTTCGGCCGCAACCTGTTTGGGAACCCCATAGAGTTCGCACAGCAGCTCGAAACTCTCACTGACCGCGAGATCCCACCACAACTGCGAGCGTTGACCAAACACCGCGCCCACTGTGCGGACATACTGCTGACGCTCACGCTGGGGATCAAAGCCGTTCACTCGCACCGTGCCGCTGGTCGGGCGCATGATACCGGTCAGCATCTTGATCGTCGTGCTTTTGCCCGCGCCATTGGGCCCGATGTAACCAATCACCTCGCCTGCTGGCACCGTCAGATCGATGCTGGCGACAGCCTCCAGTTCTTTCCACCGCCGATCAAACACATCGCGCATTCCGCCCCAGAACCCTGGGCGACGGTCGAAGGTGCGGAACACTTTACGCAGGCCACGGGCCTCAATCGCGAGCATGAGGAGATGTTGCAGCGCATTGCCACTGCGGCAACGCATTGCCACGGCTACGGGTCATTGCCCCGTAGCCAGTAGCAATGCGCTGCAATGTCCCACCATTCCGCCCATGTCCGCCCCCCCGACTCACAATTTCCAGCGCGGACATCCGTGGGCGATACCGACGCTGCTGCTGGGGATGGTCGGCATCTGTGCGAGCACGCTGCTCGTTCGCTACGCAACCGACATTGGCCCGGTCGCCTCCGCGTTCTGGCGCATGTTTTTAGCTTGGCCGATATTCGCGGTGATCGCCTGGCGACTGCACTCGCAGGCTGAACGACGCTTCAGCGCGATCGCCGGCGTCGCCTTCGCTGCCGACTTGTCGCTGTACCACGTCAGCATCGGGATGACGACGCTCGCCAATGCGTGTTTGCTGGGAAATCTTGCGCCAGTGGTGGTAACGGTACTCGCCGTGTGGTGGGGCACGGCCCGTGGCGGTTGGCGGACGTGGACCGCGCTGGCGGTCGCGATCGCCGGTGCCGTGATGCTGGTCAAGGGATCTCCGCACGCGCAAACGCCCGGACAATTGACCGGCGACATGATCGCGGCGTCGGCTGCGTTCGCCTACGCCGCCTATCAACTCGCTGCAACCAAAGCCAGGAACACCGGGGGGACCATGGCGGTCATGGCGACCAGCGGCCTAGTCGCCAGCCTCGTGCTCTTGCCAATCGCCTTGCTGCATGGCGAAACGATTGTGCCGGCCTCCTTGCATGGCTGGACCATCGTGGTCGCTCTGGCGATTACCGGTCAACTGCTTGGACAAGGACTCGTCGTGTGGTCACTCGCGCATCTGCCGCCGGCGTATTCATCGGTCGCATTGCTGATCCAGCCCGCGTTGGTCGCACTCACGGCCTGGCCTTTGTTTGACGAAACTATGGTGTTCATCCAGATCCTCGGCGGTGGTGTTCTGCTGGCTGGAGTGTGGTGGGCGAAGCACATTCACAGTCCAGTGAAGGTTGAAGGATGAATACGAAAGGATGAAGGCAGAAGGATGAATGATGAAAACGTCCGAGTACCGCCAGTTTTCTTACTTCTGCATTCTTCCTTCTGCCTTTGGTGACTAATCGGCACGAGCCGAGAAAACTTGAGTCGTAATCCACCCGGATATTTCCGTTCAATTAGCCCGACTCCTCGTTAGTCTTCCATCGTGGGACCACTGCTCAATCTATCCCATGAGTGGCATCGTGCCCGCGCTCTTCAGCGCACCGGCAAGGGCAAGCCACCACCACTGGTCGCCGCTGGCCTTGATATCGAATATTTCGAGCACGGTGGTCGCGGGCTGAAAGTTGGCGGCATGGCGATTGTGTTCGGCGCATTTCCGCCGGCGTTGGCTGATCTCGCCGCGTTCGCTCGCGCCCGCCTGTTTCTGCAGCCCGAGCAGGCGCGCGCCCTGGACCCCGTGTTGCAAACGCGCGTGCTGGCGTTGTGGGCTTGGTTGCCGGGACCACGCTGTGATTGCTACATCGAATACGATCGCGCCACCGACGAAGCACATGCGTGGTTGATCGGTCCGGATCGGTCGCGCGAGGTTGATCCGACCGTCGCTGATCCCGAGATTGATGCGTGGTTCCTTGAGGGTTTAGTGCTGGCTGGGCCGACGGCGTGGGGCGGAGATGTCGGCCTGGCGCGACTCAGCGAACGTTTTGGCCCTCGTCACCTACTGGTCGCCGCACGGATCGCGGATCGCCTCGATCGCAAGAGCCGCGATCCACGCGGCACACTTGAAATTGCGCATGCAGCATGGCCGCGCCTCAATGAAAAAAACGAAGCCGCGTGGGCCGATCTCGCGGAAGAGGTCCATCCGTGGGCCGCCGTACAACTCGGCCGCCTTGCATTGCGCCTCGGACTCACCCGCGCCGCCCGCGTACTGCTCTTACGCGCTGACGCATCTGATGCACCGCCGATCGCCTGGTTCGATCTCGGCCAAGCCTGTGAATCGCTTGATGATTTGCCAGCCGCACTCTCGGCATTCGTGCATTACGTCGGTCTACGCCCATCCGATCCCGATGGCTGGCGACGCCTGCTGATTGCTCGCTTGCGGCAAGGTGACCTCCAGGTCGCTGAGGAAGCACTGCGCCGCTATCACGAAGCAGGCGGCAAGGACGACGACCTCGCCGAACGCGTGGTTGCCCAAGTAATGGGCTCACGCCTGCGTCTGCACGAACGCGCTGCAATTGCCGGCTGGTTAGGCGCACGCATCGACAGTTCACTCGCCAGCGAATTTTCTGCCGATCGCCTGCTTGAATCCTGCACCACCGAGTTGTCGAGCGAGCGCGCCGAAGCGCTGCGGCGGACGTGGGCCTCGGCTAAAGCCGCGATCGCTGAAGACGCTCATCGTCTCGGTCCGGCCGGTCCCGAAGAGCTGGCTGCTCGCGCCGATGGCTTGGCGCGCACCGCACTCCTCGCCCTACCTTTGTTGGCCTTGCCCCATCCAGCCGAAGAGGCGCCTTCCGCCGATGATCTTGCCGGCAATGCGCAACGCGCGCTCTCGCTGTGGTGTGAACATCGCATGCACCTGGGCCTACGCTGGCTCGGCGTTCCATCATGGCTGCGTGCGCTCGCCACCTGTGCGCGCGTCATCAGCTGAAGCAAGATCTGTCAACTCTCAAAAAATCCCGACGGCTATGGGTGACGCGGTTGGTGCCGATAAACCTAGTTGGAGCTGTCCGCAAGTCCGGACTGCGGCATTCAGGATAAACGCTTTGGCCTCCGCGCCTCGTGTTAATTCGCATGTGATTTTGAGGATTACGCCGCCCAAGCTACGTTGCTTCTCGGCAAACAATCACATCTACCAGCCATCATGTCGGGCATGGTGACGCGCGCGAATCGTGCTAGTGTGCGCAGCTTCACCGATGGCTGCCCCAACCAACGCCCTGTATCAACCCGCCTTGCTGCGTTGTCTGCATCGCGGCTACACCCGTAAAGATCTGACCGCCGATGTACTGGCCGGCATTTTGGTCGGTGTTGTTGCTCTCCCCCTATCTATGGGTTTGGCGATCGCCTCGGGTGCAACACCGGAACAGGGCCTCTATGTCGCGATCATCGGTGGCATTGTAGTCAGCCTGTTTGGCGGCAGCCGCGTGCAGATCGGTGGACCAGCCGGTGCCTTCGTCGGCATCTGCGCCGCGGCGGCAGCGGACCCACACATTGGCTTATTTGGCCTGTCGATCGCGACGTTCCTGGCTGGCGGAATGATCCTCGCCATGGGGCTCATGCGTCTGGGCAAGGCGATCACCTTCATCCCGACGCCCGTGGTCATTGGATTCACGACCGGTATTGCAGTCACAATCGCCAGTACCCAGCTTGCACCCATGCTCGGAATCTCGGCAGCCAGCCACGAACATTTTACTGAACGCATCGCGTACATCCGGCAGCATGCCGCGGCCATTCACTGGCAACCGATTATCGTCTGCCTGATTACTGTAATTATCATCCTTGGCATGCGCTGGTGGAAGCCGTTATTGCCCGGCGCAATTATCGCGGTTATTGCCGTAACTATCGCCAGTTTCTCGCTGGGATGGACTGCTCCCGGCGGGCCGTTGATTAGTATCGGTACGATTCCAGACACACCACCACTTCCGCATCTGCCGGGGATGTACCAGGGCGACGGCTGGTCCTTGTCAGCATTCTGGGACAAGCTGACCAACAGTGGCCTCGATTGGGAGCACATCGGAATTCTCGCCGCCACTATTGCCGTACTGGGCGCCATCGAAAGTCTCTTGTCGGCCGTTGTCGCTGATGGCATGAGCGGCGATCGCCACGATTCCAACAGCGAACTCATCGGCCAAGGTATTGCCAATTTGGTTGTGCCGTTCTTTGGCGTGCTGCCCACCACCGGTGTCTTGGCGCGAACCTCCACCAATATCCGCGCCGGAGCACGCTCGCCAGTTGCCGGTATCGTTCACAGCCTTGCCGTACTCGCGATTCTCGTCGCCTGTGCTCCGCTGGTTCGTCATATTCCGTTGGCCTGCCTCGCCGGTGTCCTCTTGGTTGTCTGTTGGCACATGGCCGAACTGCGTCATTGGCCGCACATCCTGCGCACTAAGCGCAGCGACGCCTTCCTCCTGCCGCTGGCAACGGTCTTGACGATCTTTACCTCGTTATCGATCGCCGTCTTCAGCTGTGTAATCCTGGCGATGTTCTTCTTCGTTAAGCGCATGGCCGACACCATCCAAGTCGAGCGCCGTGCTGCTGACAGTGGTGCTGACGAAGAAAACTCGGCGAAACTGCCACCCGGCGTCGAAGTCTATGAGGTCCGCGGTCCCTTCTTCTTCGGTGCCGCCACGCTCATTCGCGATATTGACGGCATGGTTGGCAGCAAGCCGCGCGCACTCATCCTTCGTTTACGCAATGTCCCATTCATCGATGTGACGGCCGCGTTCAGTCTGCGTGAACTACATGAGTCCTGTGCGAAACGCGGCGCTGAACTCCTGCTGTCCGACTGTCATACCCGCCCACTCATGGACCTCGATCGCCACGGCATCCTTGCCTTGCTCGGTGAAGAGCGCGTGTTCGGCAGCTATGAAGACGCTCTTGCACACGCCACCCAGGTCAGCAACCAGATGGCTGAATTGAGCCGCATCCGCACGGCGACGCGGAATACCACCGTCACCTGATGCGCCTCGCTGCTGGAGTCGGACGCTGGTCCGATCCGTTGCCCGTGGCATTGCCAGAGCTGCTGACGCGCCTTCGTGCAGCCTATATAATTCCTGTCGATACGCGTAGATAGGAGTTGTACTTCGGATTCTTAATACAGTGGTAACTCGGCTTGGCTGTGCCGCTCAACTCCCAATCAGGAGTGCCTTTGCACTCAACCTGGGCCTTGCTAACGTGCCGCCTCAATCCCCACGCCTACGGGCGAATCAGGAAATCCCATGGCATCCCCAAAAGCCAAGTTGTCCCCCGCTCCGTCCAAATCCAAATCCAAAACCAAGACCAAGACTTTTGCAAAAAAGACGGCGGCAAAGCCAGTTAAGAAATCTGCCGCGCGCAAATCCGTCAGCGCAGAGGAACGCCAGCGCATGATCGGCGAGGCAGCCTATTACCTCGCTGAAAAGCGCGGCTTTGAACCCGGTCATCATGATGTCGACTGGGCCGCAGCTGAACGCCAGATCGACGCGCTTGTGCGCGCTCGCTAACGCTCGCTTTCAGGGGCTTCGCCCGGTGGCGTAAAGCTAGACGATTGATCTCGTCCTGGTGAGCCGCCAAGGCGCCAAGATCGCCAAGGAATTCGTGCCTTTCCTCTGTGGATAGGCTTGGTGGCCCAAGCTAATCCTTTTTTCTTTGCGTCCTTGGCGTCTTGGCGGCTCACAAAACCGTGTGAATCCATTAGCTTTACGCCATTGGTCTAGGCCCCAGCGCCCTCATACGAGCGGCCGGTCTTGCGTTCCATATAGTTCACGAATGCACGATTGCAGACCCGCGTACCGCCGGGCGTCGGGTAATCACCGGTGAAATACCAATCGCCGGTGTGATTGGGGATTGCGTTGCGCAGTCCCGCGACGGTCTGATAGACGACGACCAGTTCGCCATCCCAGTCGGCTGGACGCACCAAGCGCGCGATGCGTTCAGAAATTTCCTGGTCGGTGAATGGCTCGTAGATGCGCTTCACGTGATTGATCGGTGGGTCTCCCGGCTTCACCGGTTCGCGGCACGCGGCGAGCACGTCGTTCAGCAACGACTCCTGTTTGCGTTCCTGCAGTAACTTCGTCGCTGCTTCAAAGGCGATGAACTTGCCGAGTTCGCTCATGTCGATGCCGTAGCAGTCCGGATAACGAATTTGCGGCGCACTCGACAGCACGACGATGCGCTTGGGCCGCAGCCGCGCGAGCATGCGCAGAATACTTTGTCGGAGCGTAGTGCCGCGCACGATTGAATCGTCGATGGCAACCAAGCTGTCGAGACCCGGGCGGAGAATGCCGCGCGACACGTCATAAGCATGCGCGACCAAGTCGCTGCGATCGCCTTCGCCGGTAATGAACGTGCGTAGTTTGGCGTCCTTTTGCGTCGCCTTTTCCTGCCAGGTGCGCACCGCCAAGACATCGTGGAGGCGCGCCGGGGTCAGCTGACCCGTCGCCTGCAGATCAAGAATCTGTCGTTCTTTCCAATCGCTGAGCCAGGTCTGCAATCCATCAAGCAGTCCGTAGTACGCGCTTTCAGCAGTATTGGGGATGTAACTGAGGACGGTGTGATCCAGGTCGTGATCGACGGCCTCTAGCATTGCCGGCACGAGTTCTCGGCCCAGCGCCTTCCGCTCGCGGTAAATTTCGGCGTCGTTGCCACGACTGAAATAGATGCGCTCGAAGGTGCAGGAGCGTTTTTCGGCAGCGGGCAGGATCTCGACCTGGGCGGCTTGACCACGGTGATCCACGATGACCGCGCAACCAGGCGTGACTTCCTGCACGCGCTCGGGTTCGACATCGAAACAGGTGACTAGTGCAGCTCGCTCACTCGCCAGAGCGACAACCTCGTCATCTTCATACCAGTAGCCGGGCCGAATCCCGTTGGGATCGCGGATCGCGAAGCACGCGCCATGACCAACGATGCCGGCCATGAAGTAACCACCATCCCAACTGCGCGCAGCGCGGCGCAAAACCTTGCCGAGATCGAGTTGATCGGCGAGCGCCGAGCGCAGCGCTTCGCCCTTGAGTCCCTGGTCTTCGGCCTTGCGCGATACCGCTTCGTTCGCCACGTCGAGGAAATGGCCGATCTTCTCCATCACGGTCGCGGTGTCGGCCTCGCCAACCGGATGCTGACCGAGTTCAATCAACATGTTGAACAACACGTCGGTATTGGTCAGGTTGAAATTACCGGCAACACACAGATTGCTGCTCGGCGAATTGGAATGGCGCAAGAAGGGATGGCAGTTATCGATGCCGTAACCGCCGTGGGTGCCGTAGCGCAGATGACCGAGATACACCTCGCCGCAGAACGGGAACCCGCGCTTGAGCCCTTCCACATCGGTGTGGTTAACCTTCTTCTCAGCAACCAGCCGGGCGTGATCGTCGAGAATGTGTTTCCACAGCCGATCGAGGCTGTCTTTGCCGCCCTCGCGATGCCGCGAGAGATACGGCACGCCGTAGGGCATGCCTTGGCGCAGCACGGCGATGCCCGCTCCATCTTGACCGCGATTGCGCTGCTTCTCCATCAGCAGGTACATTTTGCGCATGCCCCACAGCGCGGTGCCGTGGGTCTGCTGATAATACGCCAACGGCTTCTTCAACCGGATGATCGCGATGCCGCATTCGTGCTTGATCGGGTCGCTCATCGGATGGTTCCGCGTTATGCTTTCGCGATCCGGTCGAGGCCGCCGAGATATGGTCGCAAAACCGGCGGAACGATCACCGATCCATCGGCCTGCTGGTAGTTTTCCAACAACGCGATGATCGTGCGCGGCAGGGCGAGGCCCGAACCGTTGAGCGTGTGCACCAACTGCGGCTTGCCGTCAGCACCACGATAGCGGATCGCCGAGCGCCGCGCCTGGAAGTCGGTGAACACCGAGCATGAACTCACTTCCAACCACGAACTCGTTCCCGCGCCCCAAACTTCGATATCGAAGGTGCAGGCTGATGAGAAGCCAATATCACCAGTGCAGAGTTGGATGACGCGGTGATGCAGACCGAGCTGCTGTAAGAACCACTCGGCGTGGCCGCGCATAACATCCAGATCTTGGCGACTGCGCTCGGGCGTTGTGAACCACACCATTTCGACCTTGTCGAACTGGTGAACACGAGTCATGCCGCGCGTGCCGATGCCAGCAGCGCCGGCTTCACGACGGAAACACGGCGTATGCGCGCAGTAACGCAGCGGCAGCGTCGCCAGATCCAGAATCTCGCCAGCGTGCAGATTGGTCAGGGGAACTTCAGCGGTCGGAATCAGTACCAACTCGTCGTCTTTGCACTCGTAATACTGACCTTTGAACTTGGGCAGTTGGCCGACATTGACCAGCATCTGCGGCGTAACGAGGTACGGCACCGCCCATTCCGTGTAACCGTTCTTGGTCGTATGCACATCAAGGAACCAACTGATCAGTGCACGCGACAGCTTGGCGCCAGCGCCCTTGAGCGCGACGAAACCCGAGCCAGACATCCTGGCACCGCGATCGAAGTCCATGATGCCGAGCGCCGGTGCGAGATCCCAGTGTGCCTTGGGCGCGAAGGTAAACTTCGGCAGCTCGCCCCACACCGAGACAACCGGATTGTCGGCGGCTTCTTTGCCAACTGCGACTTCGGGCAGACAGGGATTGGGTAGGTAGAGCAATTTGTCATTGAGCTCGCGCTCGGCGGTTTCGCGTTCGGCGTCAAGCGCCTTGTGCTGATCGCCCAGCGCGCGTGCCTTGGCTTTGGCCTCCTCGACAGCTGCGCCGCCTTGCTTGGCTGCCGCACCGATCGACTTGCTGGCCTGGTTCAGCTCAGCCTTGATCGCTTCGGCCTTGGTCTTTAACCCGCGGACCCGCTCATCGGCGGCGATCAACGCATCGACATCGGCTTTTTCTCCGCGATTCGCCCATGCTGTCCGGAAACTGTTGGGGTCTTTGCGGAAGGCTGCGAGGTCGATCATGGCGGGGCTGGAAAGGTAAGACCTGGCATGGGCGGGCAAGGAGGTGAAACCAAGGCTGAAGGAGGAAGGCAGAATGAGGAAAAACACCGCCAGTTTTCATCCTTCTGCCTTCCTACTTCTGACTTCTCCGTATTCTCTCCCCCGTGATCGCCACCATCGTCAGCCTGCTTGTCGCCATCGCCCTCGCCGTCGGAGCCGGTCCGTTGTGCTGGTACGTCCTTCAATGGTCTGCGCTAAAGGTCACATGGCCACCGCCTGATGCTGCGGCCACCACCGCCGGAGCTGGACTCGGGTTGCTCTTCCTGCTTTGGCGGAAGCCGAACTGGTTCCTGCACACCGCCGTCCACGAGCTCTGCCATTTTCTCGTCTGTCTACTGGTCTTCGTTCGGCCCACCGGCATCTCGATCACCGATGGTAAGGGCGGAGCCGTCGAACACGTGCAGACCGATCCAGTTCGCAGCACCATAATCAGTATCGCCCCCTACACGCTGCCGCTGCTCCTGCTGCCCGTACTCGCGATCAGACACTTCGTGATCACCTCGCCCGATCCGTGGCGCCATGTGATGTCGGGATTGTGCGCGCTGTTGTTCGTCACGCATCTGCAAGGCTTGTTCCACAACGTGCGCATTAACATCACCGGCGATCAATCCGACTTGGTGAAGGTTGGCCGGCCACTGTCCGCCGTGCTGATCACGTTGATCCTGATGTTGGTCACCGCCTGGACACTGCGCGCGCTCTGGACCGGGGAACCGAGCGGGCATTGAGCCAAGTCCCCGACAACCTACGCAGACTCTTGCAGTTGGGATACAGCGCCGAGCGCGCAGCGGCGTTCGCGTATCGCGGACACGCCGCATCCGTGCGCAGTCCGGACGAACAACAACACATTCTGAAAATCGAAGCCGAAGAATGGCAACATCGCGACAATCTGCACCGCATGCTGAATGCCATCGGAGCTAAACCGTCGCGCTGGCTCGAGTTCAAATACCACTGCATTGGCAAGCTCATCTCCGGATCCTGTTTCGTCATCGGCTATTTCATGCCGATGTACTTCGCTGGTCGACTCGAAAGCGGTAACGTCAACGAGTACGTACGTATGATTGAACTATCGCGTGGAACCGTCCTGGCGAACGAACACGCCTGCATGATCGAGATGGCTCGGGTCGAGAAGGAACACGAATTGTACTTCCTGTCCTGCGCCAGCAGTCACTGGATGATGCCCCTATTCCAACGGATCTTCGGCTGGGGACCGGGCGTGAGCTACAACACGATGTCTGTCGATCGCGTCGACGCGGCGTGATGTCAACAGCAGCACAAATATATGATATATGATGTATGATGACTGTGTGCGCCGACGTGTTGAAGAAGTTGACGAAAGAAGTTGCCCAAGAGAAGAGAACTAAAGACTCAACATGTCTAGGGGGTCAAAGTGATGCGGTTACCGTGGAGAAAAATCTTCGTTACTGCTATATGCGGCGTGCTCGCCGATCTGCTACTCGTGAGCTCGCCGATAATCGGAATTATCGGGACGCTTTTCCTGGGCTGGGGCATCATGGGCGGCGTCCTCATCATGCTTGTTCCGTTGATTCTCAGTATCGTACTGGACGAAATTGGCTCGCTCTATGGCCTGGATCGCCAGAACTCATGGATGGTAGCGATCCGGCGACTGCGCGGCAAAAAACCAGCGACGCCGTCACAGCAACATCACTCCGAGCCCAACCATTGAATCGTTCAGGGCCAAAGGCCCGACATCATCCCAGCCTGGGGCAACGCCCCAGGACTAGATATCCAAAGAGATCAAGGGCTGAAGGCCCGACCCATAATAGATCGGGCCTTCAGCCCTAACCATCATGTCGCACACATTCCTGGGGCGTTGCCCCAGGCTGGGATGGATTGCGCCGTTGGCGCGCATATCGAACGGGTAAGTCGATTATCCTGAGCTACATTACCCAGCGATACCCAACTGCATCACGTCGCTTCAAGTCCCCGCGCCATCAGAATCTTGCCCGAGCGGACCAGCTCAATGATGCCGAACGGCTTGAGCAAACCGATGATCGCGTCGATCTTCTCGGTCTCGCCGGCGCAGCGCAGAATGACGGATTCGGTGCCGAAATCGACGACTTTGGCCTTGAAGTTTTCGGCGATCTGGAGGATCTCGGTGCGCTCCTTGAGGCCAGTCTTGATCTTCACCAGGACCAATTCGCTTTCGATAACTTCCTGACCAGTGTGATCGATGGCGTGAACAACATCGATCAGCTTCTCAAGCTGCCTGATGATTTGCTCCAGCGTGTCCGGATCGCCCGAACACGTGATCGTCATGCGCGAGAACTCACCCGGCTGACTCTCGATGCCGGCGACCGAGATCGCCGGTGACACGACCAGCGACTCCATGTTGTAGCCGCGCCGCGAGAACACGAGCGACACGCGCACCAGCACGCCCGGCTTGTTGCGCACAAGCAGCGAGATGGTGTGCATCGGCTGCACAATGACATCAGTAACGATGTCACGTCGTGGGGCTTTGCCCGGATCGAGCTCAAAGGATGCGCCGCGTTGAATTGTGGTGGTGGCCATGGGAACCTCAGTTCGTGGTGTGATTGGTCAGAGCGGTCAGGTCGATCCCGACGGCTTCTCCATCTTCTCTTTCGGCTTCTCGATGATCATACCCGACAGCGGAGCACCGGCGGGGATCATCGGGAAGACGTTATCTTCCTTCACGACCTCGACCTCGATCACGCACGGACCTTTGAAGCTGTTGGCCCACTTGATTGCCTTATCGACGTCAGCTGCGCGGCGAACGTGCTTGCCCTTGATGCCATAAGCCTCGGCGAGTTTGACGAAGTCGGGATTGCCCGGCAGGTCAGAACCCGAGAGGCGATTTTCAAAGAACAACTCTTGCCACTGGCGGATCATGCCGAGGTAGCTGTTGTTGATGATCAGAATCTTGACGTTGACCTTTTCCAGGAACGCAGTCGAGAGTTCGCACAGCGTCATCTGGAAACCACCGTCGCCGACGATCGCCCACACGGTCTTGTTGGGATTGCCCAGCGCCGCGCCAATCGCCGAGGGAAAACCAAAACCCATGGTGCCGGCACCGCCACTGGAAATCCAATGACGATTCTTCGTGGTCAGGCAGAACTGCGCTGCCCACATCTGATGTTGTCCGACGTCGGTGGTAAGGATCGCATCGCGACCACCCAGCTTGTCGAGACGATCCATCACGTATTGGGCGCGTAAGCCGCCCTTTTTCGCGTATTTGAGCGGATACTGTTTGCGCCACGCGGCAATCTCAGTCAGCCACGCAGCGGTGTCGGCCTTGCTGACGAGTGGGATCAAATCTTCGACCACCAAACGCGCATCGCCAAGCAGGCTGACGTGTGGCCGCACCACTTTGGCAAATTCAGCGCGGTCGATGTCGATGTGGATCTTGATCGCGTCCTTGCAGAACTCGCTGAGCTTTCCCGTAATGCGATCGTCCCAACGGGCGCCGATCGCGATGATCAGATCACAACCAGCGACTGCTTTATTCGCGTACGCGGTACCGTGCATGCCGAGCATGCCGAGATGTAGCGGGTGATCTTCGCGACACGCGCCCTTGCCAAGCAACGTGTTGACGATCGGCGCGTTGAGCTTTTCAGCCAGACGAATGATTGCCTCGCCAGCGTTGGACATGACTGAGCCATGACCGACGTACAACACGGGACGCTTGGCCTTGGTCAGATACTCAGCAGCCTTTTTCACGTCGGCGGCAGGCGCGCGACCAGGAACCGTGTAGCCGGGCAGGTTGACCTGATCGACGAACGGCGCGGAGCACGGACCCTGGGTCACGTCCTTGGGCAGATCGATCAACACCGGACCGGGGCGACCAGTGGTCGCGATGTGGAATGCTTCCTTCATCACGCGTGGAATGTCGGCCGCGTTCTTGACCAGATAGCTGTGCTTCACGACCGCGTAGGTAATGCCGGTGACGTCGGCTTCTTGAAAGGCGTCTTTGCCGAGCATCGGCGTAATCGTCTGACCGGTTAGCACGATCATCGGCACCGAGTCCATCATCGCGGTCAGCAGTCCGGTCACGCAGTTGGTCGCGCCGGGGCCCGAGGTCACCAGCACGACGCCAACCTTGCCGGTCGCGCGGGCGTAACCGTCAGCCATGTGGGTCGCACCCTGCTCGTGGCGGACCTGGATGAGCTTGACCTTGGAATCGACCAACGCATCGAAGATCGGCATAGCCGCGCCGCCAGAGTAGCCGTAAACCCGCTCAATACCCTCACGTTCGAGGCAGCGGACGACCACTTCACCGCCGGTTGGGACTTTTGAACTCATGTTTGGCTCCATAGGCGGCTGGTTGCTGGCGAAGTTGACTGTTTTAATGGTCTATCGCTCGTCGTCCGCTGAGTGGGACGGCTTATAGGGGTCGTTTTCTGGCAAGTCAACGTCATTCTCGGCAATTGGTCGTTTAAAGTTAGTTAAATGCCGACAAGTTGACATAGTTTTATGAAATTGAGGACACAACATTGGTCTATTTGCGTCAATCTGCCCATGGACCCCAAGGGAAATGGCTCCAACATGCCGCTCATGAGCCAAAGTCGGCTTGTTGCTCGTGATCTCGCTGTCTTGTGGCACCCATGCAGCCAAATGACGGACTACCGCGACTTCCCGCCACTGGAGGTCGTCAGTGCCTCGGGCTGCCGCATCAAACTGGCCGACGGGCGCGAGATCCTCGACGCGGTTTCCTCCTGGTGGTGCAAGAGCCTCGGCCACGGCCACCCCGACATCTCCGCCGCGATCCGCGCCCAGCTCGATCGCTTTGAGCACGTCATCCTCGCCAACACGACCAGTGAACTCGTCGTGTCGTTTTGTGAGCGGCTGCTTACTGCCGCCAACGCCGGCTTCACGCAACAACCGCGAACCACGAACCGCGAACCGCGAACCTTCTCCAAAGTTTTCTTCGCCGAGAACGGATCCACCGCCGTCGAGGTCGCGTTGAAGATGGCGCTGCACGCACAAGCGTTGTGGGGCCACCCGCAGCGCACGCACTTCGCCGCGTTGTCCGGAGGCTATCACGGCGAGACCGTCGGCGCGTTGTCGGTTGGGGATCTCGGCCTCTACGCTGATCCCTATCGCCCGCTGTTATTTCCGTCGCTGCAACTCGGCCCCCTGCCGTGGCGTAGCGGACCCGAAGATCCGCGCTGGCTTGATGCGAGCGCCGAGTGGCCAGCGATCGTACACCAATTACAGACGCAGGCGAACAAACTCGCCGCGATCATCTACGAGCCGATTCTGCAAGGCGCCGGCGGCATGCGCGTGGTCAGTCCAGATCTGCTGACGCGCCTGCGTGCGTGGGCCGACGCGCACGACGTCCTGCTGATCGCCGACGAGATCGCCGCCGGCATGGGCCGTTGCGGCGCGATACTCGCGTCGCACCTCGCCACCAACGCCCGGCCCGACATCGCCGTCGTCGGCAAGGGCCTCACCGGCGGCACACTGCCGCTCGCGTGTACGCTCACGACCCAGCGCATCTATGACACGTTCCTGGGAACATGGGCTGAAAAGCGGGCATTTCTCCACTCAAATACGTTCGCCGGAAATGCCCTCGCGGTCGCAGCGGCCAACGCGGTGCTGACGGTGTTTGAGCGCGATCGGATCTATGAGCGGGCTACAGAGACGGGCAAGCGGATGCGTTTGGCACTTGCCGACCTCGCGCGCACACGTCCGTGGATCGCCAACGTGCGCGGTGTTGGCATGATGGCAGCGTGCGACCTGCGGCGGCGTGATGGATCACCACTTGATCCTGCAGCGCGGACTGGCTTTCAGGTGTATCGCGAGGCCGTGCGACGCGGAGCGTTACTCAGGCCGTTGGGGGATACGATGTATGTGATGCCGCCGCTCAATACAGGATGGGGTGACATCGAACGCATGTTAGTGATTTTAGCCGACAGCACAGATTCGATTGTGAGCCACTGACGGCTCAATACAAAGCGGCATATGACTTTTCCCAGCCTGAAGACACAAATATCATTGTTAAACCGCGCAGAATATCGATACGACCTACTCGTTTCCAACTTTGCAGAACACTACCTTGAATTAACGCGTGCTAATTACGAACCACGACCAGATATTGCCGTCTTCACAAATTGGCTACGTCACCTGCATTGTGATATTCGTCCTTCGCTTCTGAATGCATGGGAAGGAATGGCCTCACACTTCGGCTTTGCCCTTGGGGATAAAATCACTTTGGGTCCCATCACTCTCTACGCCATTCGACTATCCTGCTATCCGTTGGAAGAGATTGTACGCATCGAGGGAATCGCAGCGAAGAAGGATGGTAAGCCATCGCAGTCGATGCTCACACTCGCTGTTTCAGAGCACTCGCAGATCCAAAGACACGAACAGAAAGTTGGCAAAAACGTTCTTGAACCACTCTTGTTCCCTGGGACCACCAGACTCGCAAATGTCCGAAAATTTATTGAAGACGCTACTGCTGGATTGTCGAAATAGACACGCGCAGCCACGCTGGAGCGTGGCGTTCCCAGGCCGCTGGAACACAGATAAATATCGGGTAGCTTCCCACCCTTCCCCGAAGGTTCCCATGACCCTGCAGCGTATACCCACCTCCGATTCGCTCGCCAACGTCCGCTATGAAATTCGCGGGGCGCTGGCTACGCGTTCGGTTGAGCTGGAGCGGCAGGGACACCAGATCATCAAGATGAACGTGGGGAATCCCGGTCTGTTCGGGTTCCGTGCGCCGGATAACATTCAGCGCGCGATCGCCGCGAGTCTGCCACAGTCCGATCCATATTCGCACCAGAAGGGCATCATGCCCGCGCGCGAGGCGGTGGTGAAGCAGCAGCACCAACGCGGTGTGACCGACGTGACCACTGATGATGTGTTCATCGGTAACGGCGTGTCCGAGTTGATCCTCATTTGTCTGCGCGGCCTGCTCAGTGCTGGTGACGAAGTATTGATCCCCAGCCCTGACTATCCGTTGTGGACGGCTGCGACCACGCTGGCCCTCGGCAAGGCGGTTCACTATCCGTGTCGGCGCGAGAACGGTTACGTGCCCGATCCAGCCGACGTTGCGAAGCTGGTCACGCCGCGCACGCGGGCGATCGTTATTATTTCACCGAACAATCCGACCGGCGCGGTGTATCCAAAAGCCGTCATCGAACAGCTCGTCGCGATCGCTGAAGAACGCGGCCTGGTCGTGTTCTCGGACGAAATCTACGACGACATCACCTACGATGGCGCGGTCCACACGCCGGTCGCAACGGTGTGCAAGCAGACGCTGTGCGCGACCTTCGGCGGTCTGTCGAAAGTCTATCGCTCGTGCGGCTACCGCGTCGGCTGGGTGTCGTTCAGCGGCGCGAAGGCTGCGGCGAAGGATTACATGGCCGCGCTCGATTTGCTGTGCGCGCTCCGGCTCTGTTCGAACGTGCCAGGACAATTCGCGGTCGCGCCTGCGCTCAACGAAAAATCTTCGATTGGCGAATTGATCAAGCCCGGTGGACGCCTCTACGAGACGCGCCGCGCGGTCATCGACGGTCTCGCGAAGTCGAAGTTGTTTGAAACCGTGACGCCGGCTGGCGCGCTGTACGCGTTCGTTCGCCTCAAGCCCGGTCTGCTGCCTGGCTTTGACGATCAGAAATTCGCCTTCGATTTGCTGGAGAAATACCACATTTTGGTCACCCCCGGCAACGGCTTCAACGTGCCCTACCGCGACGGCATCCGACTGACCCTGTTGCCCGAAGCGGCGACCATGACCAAGGTAATCGCCACTCTCGATGAGGCCGCGACGGCGTATGCAACTGCCGCCCGCTGACGCTCACCAACGCGCTGAGGCCGAACGGATTCTCAATCTGTACGGCGGGAATCCGCAGGGCCTCGCGAAAGCGCTGGAGCTGCTGCACAGTCAATTCGCCACCATGCAGGCGCGCACGCAGTTGCTGCTGACCTTGGCCACGATCACCATGACGATCACCGGCTTTTCCGGCCATCAGATGGCCAAGAGTGGTTTCTTCGCCTCGCTGGCGATGGCCGTCGGCCTGATCTGCGTCCTCGTCTCGGTGCTTTTGATGATGGCAAGTCTGCGCGTGCATTGGCTCAGTCAGTTCGATGAAGGTGATCCAGTTGCGACCGTTGCTGCAATAATTTCGTACCGCGACAGCAAAACCTGCCGCTACCGAATTCAGATTACTCTGCTCGCGTCAGGACTTGCGTGTTACGTCGCTGCGGTCGTGGCGTATTTGATCGCGCCGTAGTGCTAGGCTTTCGCGATTACGTAGCGCACGACACGCCCGTTGATGTCGGCCTGCTGGGTACCGTCACCACGAGTAAAGCTGGTCGCGAGCACTTCGCCGGCAATGTACGCGGCGTGGCGTTCGATGGCGGCGGCGAGTTCCGCGTCATCGCTGCTCCAGGTCACGCGGATACGATCGCTGACTTCGAGGCCGGCGTCTTTGCGGGCTTGCTGAAGGACGCTGACGAATTCGCGGGCGTAGCCTTCGGCGATTAATTCCGGATTGAGCGCAGTGTCGAGGGCGACGGTGACAGAGCCAGAACTGGCAACGACACTGCCGGGCTTGGGCTGGCGTTGCAGCAACACGTCGGTGGTGCCGACAGAGACACCAGCGATCTCAACGCTGCGGCCAGCTTCGATTTCGGCAACTTCGGAGAAACTCCACGACGACAGCGCGGCGCCGATTTCTTTGAGCTTCGGACCGGCACGCGTCCGCAAAGCAGCGAAGTTCGGCTTGACCGAGATTGAGCAGAACGCGGCTTCGTCAGGCGACACGTTGATCGCCTTCACGTTGAGTTCGCTCGACAATTCTTTGGCGAAACGCTGGGCAGCGGCGCGCACCTGCGGATCGCGTGAAACCACGGTCAGCGCGGCGAGCGGCTGACGGATCTTGAGCTTGCTGTCTTCGCGCAGCTTGCGACCGAGCGTGGCGACGGTGAAGGTCACTGCGGCATCGCGCTCTAACGCTTCGTCAATGAGAGCGGCATCGGGCTGCGGGTAGTCGCACCAATGCACTGACTTCGGGGCCTGCGGATCGACGGCGACAACGAGGCGCTGATGCACTTCCTCGGTGAGAAACGGCATGAACGGGGCCAGGACTTTGGCGAAGGTCGTCAGCACTTGGTAGAGCGTGGCGTAGGCATCGCACTGATCCTGCTTGTCTTCACTCTTCCAGAAACGCGCACGATTCCAGCGCACGTAGCCGTTAGTTAGCTCGTTGATGAACGCATCGAGGCGCGGCACCACGTTATAGAGACGATAGCCTTCCATCTCGCGGTGGACGTCGCGGATAAGCGACTGCATGAGTGACACGATCCAGCGATCGAGGACGTGACACTGACCGACCGGGCGCGGCTTCGCGGTGCGCGGATCCCAATTATCGACCGAGGCGTAGGTGGTGAAGAATGACAGCGCGTTCCAGTACGGCAGAACAACCGTGCGGACGATTTCCGACAGACCCTTCTCGGAGAAGCGCATCGGTTCGGCGCGCACCACCGGCGAATCGATCAGGTAGGCGCGCAGCGCGTCGGCACCGAATTGGTCGAGAACAACTGCAGGATCCGGGTAATTCTTCTTCGACTTCGACATCTTCGCGCCGTCTTCGGCGAGAATCATGCCGTTGACAACGACGTTGCGGAACGCCGGCTTGTCGAATAGCGCCGTTGAAAGCACGAGCAGCGAATAAAACCAGCCACGCGTTTGATCCAAACCCTCAGCAATGAATTGCGCCGGGAAGGTCGCGTCGAACGCGGCTTTATTCTCGTACGGATAGTGCTTCTGACCGTAGGGCATCGCGCCGCTTTCAAACCAGCAGTCGAGGACTTCCGGCGTACGGCGATAGGCTTTGCCATCGCGCTTGATCTCGACCTTGTCGAGGAAGTGTTTGTGCAAGTCGGTGATCGTTGCGCCAGACAGCTTCTCCAACTCGGCAACCGAACCAACACAGATCTGATCCGTCGGATCAGCGACGTTGATCCAGATCGGCAAGCACGAACCCCAGAAACGATTGCGACTGATGTTCCAGTCCGGGCCGTCGGCAATGAAGTTGCCGAAGCGATTGGCACCGATCGCCTCGGGAACCCAGTGGATCGTCTTGTTCAGCTCGACCATGCGCGGGCGCAGATCGGCGACGCGGATGTACCACGCATCCATCGCACGGTAGATCAGTGGACCGCCGGTGCGTTCGCAGAATGGATAGCTGTGAACGATCGTGGACTGATGGAACAGTTTACCTTCGTCCTTGAGGCGCTTGATGATCGCCTTGTCGGCATCTTTGCAGAATTGGCCAGCGTATTCGGGCACTTTATCAGTGAACGCGCACTGTTCATCGAGCGGATCGACGATGCCGATGCCGGCAGCACGGCAGATGCGGTAGTCGTCTTCGCCATAAGCCGGTGCCATGTGGACGATGCCGGTGCCGTCACCGGTGGTGACGAAGTTGTCGGTGAGGATACGAAATGCGTTGGGCGTATCGGCAAAGTAGGGGAATAGCGGTTCGTAGCCATCTACGCACAACTGTACCAGATGCCTGCCTTTGTAATCCATGCCGTTGTCGATGTATTCATCTTTCGACTTGAAGTATCGTGGCAGGGCATCCCTAGCTAAAATGTAATGCGCGCCGTCGCGACGATCTGCCACCATCGCGTAATCAACTTCGGGTCCGACACACAGCGCGAGATTCTCCGGCAAAGTCCAGGGCGTCGTTGTCCAAGCGAGAAAATATACTGGTGGTGTTACGTCTTCACCCGAACCAACCTTCTTTGCGCTGATCAACGGCGTGCCACGCAGCTTAAACTTCACTGTCACCGCCGGATCCTGCACATCCTGATAATTATTTCCCGCTTCGAAGTTCGACAGCGGCGTGGTCAGCTTCGGGCTGTACGGCATGACGCGGTGCGCTTTATAAACCCGCTGCTTGTCCCACAGCTGCTTGAACACCCACCACACCGACTCCATGAATTTTTTATCCATGGTCTTGTAATCGTTGTCGAAATCGACCCAGCGACCCATGCGGGTGACGGTTTTGCGCCACTCGTTGACGTAGGTCTGGACCATGCTGCGGCATTGCTCGTTGAACTTATCGACGCCATGGGCGCGGATCTCGGGCGCGCCGTTGAGCTTCAGTTCTTTTTGCGCAAGGTTTTCGATCGGCAGACCGTGGCAGTCCCAGCCGAAACGACGATCGACGTGATGGCCGCGCATCGACCAGTAACGCGGGACGATGTCCTTGATGGTTCCGGCAAGCAGATGGCCGTAGTGCGGCGTGCCGGTGGCGAAGGGCGGGCCGTCGTAGAACACGAACTCGGGGCCGCCTTGCGCTTTGCGGCGACGATTCGACTCATGGAAGGCGTCGAGGCGCTGCCACAATTCGAGAATGCGCTCCTCGACCTCGGGGAGGCGAACCTGGGCGGGAACCTTGGCGAACGTGCTCATGGGGCGGGGAAGGTAGCGGGTAACATGCGTCACCCAAGAGGCAGGATTGGGCAGAAATGCAACGTGAATGTCAAATGCTGGAATGCTGGAATGCTGGAATGCTGGAATGACGAATACGCGAATGTCTCAACTGGCGACTCGCCACGGAGCATTCGCCACTGGTGCAAAGGCATAAGCATGATCATGCTGCGCCCGTGCGCTGGATTCTTCTTCTCTGTGCTGTTTGCCTTCTGTCGGCTGTCGACATGCCGCCGAGTCCGTCCACCGTACCCGGCATCCGCATTTGGCCGAATCCCAGCATCACGCATTGGCCGGCGATCGCGATTGAGGGCGAGACGCGCAACGTCGCGTTCAGTATTCCGGTCAAGCAGCCCGGCGCGAAGGCCGAGTTGGGCTGGGAGGGCGACAAGCCGATCGAACTCACCCTGCCGAAAGATGCCGAGCGCGCGAGCGGCCTCATGGATCTCGCGTTGAAACCGGGTGTACGCAAACTGCGCATCGCGCTGGCCGATGTTGATCAGCGTCTGCCGATCCGGGTCGTCGATGCGATCGGGGTATGGCCACTTGCTCGCTTGATCGACGGCTATCCGGTCGATGCGGCCGGCGTGCCGGTGGTGCTGCTGGATCATCAACGACCGGCCGGTGGCGAACGCACGTGGGCCATGCTCAAAGACGAACTACCGCGACCGAGCGGACGCGCGCTGATCGTCGGCGATCCACTGGCTGCGATGGGCGCAACCGCGTGGGACGGACTCGATGCTGACACACGGCCAGCCACCGATCTCATCAAACCGCATCACGCGTGTCTGGTCGCCTTGGCCAAACTGCCCGATCCCCTGCCGCGCAGCATCATCTGGTGCCCAGGCAACGGCGCGATCCGGCACGGCGAACCCGACCCCGAGGAGGTTCGCTTGATTGCCGTCCTGCGCACCCGTTTTGAGGCTATGGGCGTGCGACCCATCCTATTCTTGGCACTGCCCCCGCTCCCGGTCGAGGCTCATCTGCAAACCGCCAACCAACGCCGACGTGAAGACCTCATTGCCGAGGCCGACCGCTGTGGCTGGAAGTGCCTTGATCTCGCCCACGCCGCCGGACCCGCCGATGCCGCCAATCGCGTCGGCAATCAGGCCTTTACCACCTACCCCTTGGGCCAAGCCCAGGCCAGGATGCGGGAACTACTGGCGATGGCCTTGGGGAAGTAGGCGCAAAATGTCGAATGCTGGAATGCTGGAATGCTGGAATACCGCAGGTGACCGACGTTTGGTAGACCCTGCCAAGGAAGTCAGAGCCCCGATCCCCATTCGAACATGCCAGCATTCCAGCATTCCAACATTTGAGGCATTCCCTACCCGGTACTTGCCGTCACCGGACCCTCGAGTAGCTTGCGACCCATGCGCAACCCGACCCTCCTCGCTCTTGCCTCCGTCGCCTTCCTCGTCGCCGCTGGATGCCAGGACCGGGCCAACCTCCGCGAACTGCCCGATCGTCAGGGCCATGCCTATCGCACAGAAGGTGCTGAGCGTCCGCTCGCAAACCAGACCGCGCCGTACCAAGACGAACAAACGTACACCGTTACTGGCAGCGACACGTTGATACTCGTGTCCAAGAAGTTCAACACCACCGTTGACGCGATCGTCCGCCGTAACGACCTTCAGACCAATATCCTCACGCCTGGCCAGGTTCTGATCGTTAAGAAGCTGGGCGCTCCCACCAAGTGAAGTTGTTGCCCGGCCGGCTACTGCTGGCCTCGGGCAATGCCCATAAACTGCGCGAGATCCGTGAGATCCTCGCGCCGTTTTCCCTCGCTGTCGTTGCACCGCATGATGTCGACTACGTTCCCAACGTGGTAGAAGACGGCGATACGTTCGAAGCCAACGCGATCAAGAAAGCGCGCGCTGGCTTGGTCGCGACCGGCCTTCCGACATTGGCTGACGACAGCGGCATCGAAGCCCGCGCGCTGAACTGGCGTCCCGGCGTGATCAGCGCGCGCTACGCCGGTGAACCTTGCGACGACGGCGCCAACAATCGTAAGCTCTGCGCTGAACTCGCCACCCACAGCGATCGCTACGTGCGCTACCGCTGCGTCATTGCCTTGGCCCGCGCCGATGAACCTGACGTCACCTGGTCCGGCACATTTCCCGGTCTGCATATCGCAACCCCACGCGGCGTCGGCGGCTTCGGCTACGATCCGTACGTTTTGGTGCCAGAACTCGGCAAGACGGTTGCTGAGTTGAATAGCGACGAGAAACACGCGCGCAGTCATCGCGGACAAGCGCTGCGTGATTTCGTTGGGTGGTTGCGCGGATGAACCTCTCTGTGCCGCAGAGACACAGAGGGCCGCAGAGGGCCGCAGAGGAAATCACTAGCTGGATTTCACTGAAGACACCCTCATCTCTCTCGCATCACATAATCCACCAACCACAGATTCTCGTCTCTGCCGCCCTCTGCGGCCCTCTGCGCCTCTGCGGCAAAAGATAAAGATGCGCCTCCGCACTCGCCTCACCATTGCGTTGGTCACTGCGCACCTCGTGTTCACCGCTCTCGCGGGTTGGATCGCGTGGTCGTGGGTCGATCAATCGTTGCGGCAACAGGCCGAAGACAGCGCACGCGCGGTCGGACGCGTCCTCGCACACGGTGGCTTCAGTGCCGATGAACGCGTGCTGTCGCGCATGCGCGAATTGTCCGGCCACGATTTCCGTCTGGTGAGCAGTCCCACGCCGACCCGTGCTGGCGCTGTCCTCATTACCGAGGGCACGGTGACCGTCGAGGTCGATTACCACAACGCCCGCCACGAAGCCGCGCGGCAGTTGCTGCTCAACGCGACGCTGGCAATCGCTGGTCTGGGCACGATTGCGTTCGCCGCCGTTGCGTGGCTGTTGGCGCGGCATTTTGCGCGACCGATTGAAGAACTGGGCGACATTGCCCGCCATCTTGCTGGTGATTTGACCCGCGCAGTGCCACGGATCGGCGCTGGTGAAGTACAGAGTCTTGCCGTCGAACTGGAGGCGATGCGTTGCCGCCTGGTCGCCGCCGTCGACGCCGCTCGCCGCACCGAACGCTTGGCAACCCTGGGAACTTTCGCCGCCACCGTTGCCCATGAGGTGCGCAATCCACTGACCGCAGTGCGACTCGCCGTGCAAATGCTGGCCAAGGAGCATCCCGGCGGAACTGATCTGCCACGGATCGAAGACGAACTGGAACGTCTCGATCTCATCGTTGATGAGGTCTTGTCGTTCGCTCGCGGCATGCACTGCGAACCGATTCCTACTGATTTGCGCGCCATTGTCGACGACGCAGTGCGTCTGCTTCGCCGCCAAGCTGATCACGCTGGGGTTGAACTGATCGTGAACGGCAACCCAACCAACGTCCGCGCCGATCCACGCCGGCTGCGCCAACTGTTACTCAACCTCGTGCTCAACGCCATCCAGGCATGTAGCGGTGGGCGTGGTAACCATGTTACGGTTTCGGTACATGCCGACGGATTTGCAGTGAGCGACGATGGACCCGGACTGCCGTCTGCGATTGCCGCGCAGCTCTTCGCCGCATTCACCACCGAGCGCGAAGGTGGCACCGGACTCGGCCTGCACTTGGCGAAGGCGGTGGCCGATGCCCACGGAGCACAGCTAGTTCACCAAGCACTGAACCCTGGAACGCGGTTCGTCCTCTCCCATCTCAAGATTGCCTGAACGATGTCCTGGCTCACGATTATCCGTCATTGTCCGCGTTGCGGCGCCGCTCAGTCCGCCCGTGCAACCGGACCATTTCACTGCTCCGCGTGCGCTCTGGACCTGTTTGCCAATCCCGGCGTCGGCGTTGGTATCTTCGCCAGCGATGTGCAGGGCCGCGTCCTATTCGTGCGCCGCGCCAAAGAACCAGGCAAGGGATTGCTTGGTCTGCCCGGTGGATTCGTCGATGCCGGTGAAACTGCCGAGGCGGCGTTGAACCGGGAAATCAGCGAGGAAATCGGCGGCACGCTGGCGACGTGTACGTTCCTGTGCAGTGCGCCCAATTTCTATATGTACGCCGACGTTCCCTACGACGTGCTCGACCTGTTTTTCGCGGGCACCTTGGCACCAGGTGATTTTCAGATCGATGCCGGTGAAATCGCCGCCTGCGTGTGGCGCGAACCAGCGTCCGTGCGTGATGATGAATTTGCGTTTCCGAGTACGCGCAATGCGTGGCATGTGTACCGGAGTCGAGTCTAGAAAAACTATCCGATTTATTGTCCGCAGATTTCGCAGATGACGCAGATTTCGAAGTGTGTATTTCTTGCTGCTTCGACCTGCGAAATCTGAGTAATCTGCGGATAACTCCCCTCGGGTTAGCTGAACGCCATTGGGCTCAAGACGGCGCTACGTTCAATACCCGTCGCGCCGCAGTTTCAGCTGCACTGATGCGCTTGGCCATGTCTTCACAACGGCGGGTCACTTCGGCGCGATCAATGTCGCCAGCGGGATAGAGCACGGGTTCACCATAGACAACGGCGATGCGCGTGCCGGGCCAGGGCAGACAGAAGCGATCCCACGAACGGGAAAACTCCCACGCGCGCGAGGCGGCAAACCCGAACGGCAGCAGCGGAATGTGATTACGGTGCGCAATTTCGATCGCGCCGGGTTTGATGACATGCGCCGGGCCGCGCGGACCATCCGGTGCCAGCGCGAGCATCCAGCCTTCTTCTACCGCCCGCGATAGACCGCGCGCTGCACTGACGCCTCCACGCGTGCTGGAACCACGCACGGTGCGGATGCCGACGCGTTCCAGATGCGCCGCGATCAATTCACCGTCGCCGTGCTGACTCGCGATTGCCGCAACGTGTTGGTGATGATGTGCGGCAGCGGCGAGCAATAAATGCTGATGCCAGAATACACCGACCAGGGTTCCGCGTGGGTCGATCCGCCGCGCCGCCTCGAGGTTTTCCGTACAGCGGCGTTCAATTTTCCAGGTCGACGTCCAACCCAGCGCGAAGAGATGGACCAGCAGCCCGGGTGGCTGGATCTTCATGCGCCGACGGGCGCGGCCGCCAGCTCACGCAACACGGCGACCTGAGCGCAACGAACCCAGTGCCCTGGCCCGGCTTCCTGCAGACTGATCGGTCCGTTCTCGAAAGCCGCTGCATGCGCTGGGAAACGCTGACAAAAACGCTTGGCCGAACTGGGTTCGAGCGGACTCGGTGGATCGCCAGGCAAAATGATGCGCTTGCGGCCACTGCCGGGCACGGCGCTGATCAACGCCTGGGTGTACGGGTGCAGCGGTTCGCGCAGTACCGCATCGACCGGACCCAATTCGACGACTTCACCCAGGTACATCACCGCAACGCGCTCGCACAAATGTGACACCACCGCGAGATCGTGGCTGATGAATAGATAGCCAACCCCAAGATCGCGTTTCAATTCCGACAGCAGATTCAGCACCTGCGCCTGCACCGACACGTCGAGGGCGGAAACCGGTTCGTCGCACACAATCAACCGTGGCTCGAGAGCCAACGCACGGGCGATGCCGACCCGCTGGCGCTGGCCGCCGGAAAATTGATGTGGCCAACGATCGTAGTCGGTCTGTCCGAGACCAACACGCTCAAGCAAGCGGATCGCGCGGTCGCGGGCACCAGCGTGATCAGCAAGACCGTGGACGCGAATCGGTTCGGCGATCGCCTCGCCAATCGGAATGCGCGGATTGAGACTGCCGTAGGGATCCTGGAACACCATCTGGGCATGGCGACGAAAGCGACGCAGTTTCTCGGCCGGCATGGCGAGGATGTCCTCGCCCATGATCCGCACGCTGCCGGAGTCTGGCTCGATCAGGCGGAGGATACTGCGACCAAGCGTGGTCTTGCCGCAGCCACTTTCACCGACCAGGCCAAGCGCCTGGCCCTGGTTGAGATCCAGATCGACACCATCGACCGCACGGACCGCACCGACTTGCCGACCCATAAGCCCACGACGAATGGGAAAATGGCGAATCAATCCGCGTACTGAGAGCAACGGCGCCTGATCCATGGGCGGAACCGTATGGGGGTGGTGGGAACGGCAAGGAGGGGAAGGAATGCTGGAATGCTGGAATGCTGGAATGCTGGAATATCGAGGAAATTTGGGGATTCTCGACTCCATCGATAGCATCGAAGGATGCCACCGAACATCGGCACGTCATCGAAATCCTCAACCAAGCTCAGACTACTGCTCTCGGACATTCCAGCATTCCAGCATTTCTCATCCCCCCCAACCATACCCCTTGGGCCACCATGAAGCCCCGTTAGCATCCCGCTCCCGTGCGCGCAGCCCTCCTCGTCGCTCTCCTGGTCGCCTGTTCAGGCACCGCCGTCGTCGCGGCCGCAGAACGCCAAGTAACGGTGACCGAAGTCCGCATCGAGGGCTGCAAGACGGTCAATCCGGAACGGATTTCCTTCGTCCTCTCCGTTCGTGCCGGCCGCCGCTATGGCCTCGAATTCGAATTGTTGCGCGCTCTGTCTGACGACGTTCGCGCGATCATGCGGATGGGTCCATTCACCGATCCGCGACCAACCATCATTCCCGGCAGTGATCCCGACAAGGTCAGCGTGGTCATCAGCGTCGTCGAGTTGCCCTACGTCACCGGCGTGTCGTTCAAGGGTCTTGAATCCCAGTGGGGTGCCGAGGGTGAGCTGAGCAAGAAGATGGAAATAAAAACTGGCGGCTACGCCAATCCACTGCTGGTTGAAAATGACCTCCATTTGATTGAGCGTCATTTCCGCGATCTCGGTCGACGCGGCACGACAGCGCGTGCCGAAAGCGTGGCCACGCCGAGCGGCATCGCCATGATCTTCGTCGTCGATTTACCGCCGGCCGTGCAGGTTGGTCGCGTGGCCTACCGTGGCCTGCCAGCGGACATGCGGCGACGCCGACTTGATGACATTCTTGATCGCACCCAGGTAAACCGCCCTGGTCGGGCCTGGCAACCCGAAGTGCTCGACATTGATCAGCAGGATGTGCGCCGCGCCCTACAGGACGAAGGCTGGCTTGATTGCCGACTGAATGGCATCGACGTCGAGCACACCGACTACGTTCGTCCTGCCGATCCACGTCGCCGAGGCGGACCTGAATTCGTACCCGATGGCGCATACAATGACCGCGTGCATCTGATCTACGACCTCCAACCCGGCGAACGTTACCGTTTGGGAACCGTGTCATTCATCGGTAATACCCAGGCCAGTAGTGCTGAACTGCTCGAAGCCTTCGCTATCGCCACCGGTGCCTGGTATCGCAATCAGGACATCGCCCGGGGACTGGAACGGGCTCGGCGCGTCATCTCAAACCGTGGTTATGCGCGCTGCTTCCTGTCACCAGATCGTCGCCTCAATCTCGTCACCCACACCGTTGATCTGGTGGTCCGCATTGATGAAGGGCGGCCATACCGTGTAGGCCGAGTCGATATCTATGGGAATTTAGCAACCCGTGACAGCGTGATCCGACGCAACCTCTTCGTCCAGCCGGGTCAATTATGGAATGACGATGACATCGATGAGTCGCGCCGACAGATCCTGCGTGGCGGCCTCTTCCTCGATGAGCCGCAGCACTCACTCAATGTCCGCTCGCTGTTTCCGGAAGATCGCCCGGATCAAGTCGATATCCGCATCGACCTCGACGAACGCTCCACCGGATCGATCAGCGCCTCGGTCAGTTACAGCGTCGCCAGTGGCGGCATATCCGGACGACTCTCGTACTCCGAAGATAATTTCGACCTGTGGGGAGCAATCACCGATCCCGGCAGAAAGTGGCGCGGCGGCGGCCAGCGTCTTAATGCGGATATCTTCGTCGCGCAGACCACCAACAACCTTTCGCTCGCCTGGAGCAATCCCTCCTTGGCCGATGGTCCATACAGCGAAGGCGTACGCCTGAGCCGAACCGACTCCACCCAACGCGATTGGCAAGAGGATCGCCTGGAGGCCGCCGACACCATTGGTCGCAACTTCTTTAGGAACAATCTGCATCTTGGCTTCTCGTACACCTACAGCGACATCGATATCAGCCACATTGGTCTCGCCGCCCCTGATGACGCCACCAGTGGCCATCGCTTCCAGAACCAACTCGGCGCATCGTTGAGCTTCGACAGCTTGGATAACAGCATCCTGCCCACCAGCGGACTGATGCTGTCAGCATCAGACAACGTTGCCGGCGCGATAACCAGCGCCTCGGACAACTACAACGAGTATCAGCTGAAATGTGATGGCTATCTGCCCCTCTTGGAAAGTGAGGACGGCGGCGTCACCTTCCTGTACCTGGGCGCTCGCTGGCGACAGATCTCACCGATCGACACCAGCACGGCGGTGCCCTTCTATCAACGCTATCTCGGTGGTGGTCCAGCGCCGCGCTTTCGTGGTGTGGGCTACAATCAACTTGGCCCACGCGCTACCAACAAGAACGGTTTGGATTCACGTCTCGGCGGCGATCGCGATTTCGTCAGCAGCGCCGAATTATCGTATCCGGTTCTCGGCTACAATGAGAGTCTGCGCATGATTGGCTTCCTTGATGCTGGCAATGTGTGGGGCGTTGGCGAAACCGCGAGCCTCGGATCGTTGCGCTACGCCTGGGGCTTCGGCCTGCGTTTCCCGATGCAGTTCCCGATCTCACTCGACTTCGCGTGGCTGGTCCATCCCGAGCCCGGCGAGTCGAAGAGCCAAGTTCAATTCGGCTTAGGCGCTATCCGGTTTTAGCTGTGGGGGCTCTTGCCCCCACTCCCTCGCTGCCTTTGTCGCGGTTCGATTTCCTCGCTACGCTCCGAAATCGTAGCGGCATCGGCTGCGCCGATTGTATGCCGCTACCACCGCTCGGCGGCAGTGTTGTTCCAGGTGAAAGAGGCCGATTTCGCTCGCCATCTGTTAAGCTCAGCAAAGCCTCGTGTTGCCTGAGTTAATCACTTGCAGAACAAAGACTTAAACGCCGGCTTCTGGACATTTCAGATATTGATCCCGGGGGCTGCCATCTACACTTCCAGGATGCCTTGGAAAACGTGCCGATGAGTGACCAGCCACAAACCAGTAAGCCCTCTGCCGACTACGGCGTTGATGCGATTCAGGTGCTCGAAGGCATGGCCGCGGTGCGCAAGCGTCCGGGTATGTACATCGGTGATCCGGGCGCGCATGGTCTCTACCAATTGGTGTGGGAAGTGGTCGACAATTCGATCGACGAGGCACTCGCCGGATTCTGTACTGAAGTCGGCGTCAATCTGCACAAAGATGGTTCGCTGAGCATTACCGACAACGGCCGCGGCATTCCCGTCGCGCCGCATCCATCGTCGGGCAAGAGCACGCTCGAAGTCGCACTGACCGTACTCCACGCTGGCGGCAAGTTTGGCTCGGGCGCATACAAAAAATCTGGCGGTCTGCATGGCGTGGGCGTGAGTTGCGTCAACGCGGTCAGTGAATGGATGGTCGCCGACGTCTATCGCGACGGCTTCCACAACCGCATGCGCTTCGTGCGCGGTGAAGCCGTAACACCACTGCAGCAGATTGGCCCCAGCGATCGCCGGGGCACCAGTATTCAGTTCAAGCCGGATCCGGAAATTTTTGCAACCAACGTCAACTTCCTGTGGGATGTCATTGCGACGCGTATCCGCGAGTTGGCGTTCCTGAACTCGGGCGTACGTATCGTTTTGACCGATGAGCGCGAGGAAAACCGCTCGGAAGTATTCTGGTCCACCGATGGCCTCGCTGGCTTCGTGCGCTTCCTCAATAAGGGCAAGGAAGCCCTGCATCCGGTCGTGCATATCGTCAAGACAACGCCGGACGGCATCGATCTTGAGCTCGCGTTGCAATACAACGACAGCTACGACGAACACATTCTCTGCTTCGCCAACAACATCCGCAATCGCGATGGTGGCGCGCACCTCGAAGGTTTCAAAACCGCACTGACCCGCGAGTTCAATACCTACGCCAAAGATGCCGGCCTGGTCAAAGGTGAGAAGCCACCAACTGGTGAAGATCTGCGCGAAGGTCTGTGCGCGATCATGTCGGTGAAGCTAGCGGAACCGAAGTTCTCGAATCAGACCAAGGACAAGCTGATCAACGGCGAGATCGCCGGCGTTGTCAGTTCGTTCCTCGGCGCGGCGCTCAAAGATCACCTGCAAGAAAATCCCAAGATCGCCAAGCTGCTGGTCTCGAAGGCACTGGCCGCGATGGAAGCGCGCGAAGCTGCGCGCAAGGCGCGCGACCTCGCACGCAAGAACCGCAAGTCGATGCTCTCGAACGCGGGCATGCCCGACAAGTTGCGCGACTGCGAAAGCCGCGACGTCGGTGAAACCGAGTTGTACCTCGTCGAAGGTGATTCGGCCGGTGGGTCCGCGAAACGCGGCTCCAACGTGCGCTTTCAGGCTATTTTACCGCTGAAAGGTAAGATCATCAACGTCGAGAAGGCACGCATCGACAAGGTGCTCGGCCACTCGGAAATCTCCGCGATGGTCACCGCGCTGGGCACCAACATCGGCGAAGAATTCGACCTCGCCGGACTCCGTTACGGCAAGATCGTCATCATGACCGACGCCGACGTGGACGGCAGCCACATCCGCACCCTGTTGCTGACCTTCTTCTTCCGGCAGATGGCGCAGCTCATTTCGGCTGGCCACATCTGGGTTGCCCAGCCACCGCTCTACAAAGTCACCCGTGGCAAACACGAAGAGTACGTCTTCAACGGCAAGCTCCTCGACGCCGAGATCGTGCGTCTAGGCTTGGCCGACGCGCACCTGCACGACGCGCACAGCGGCAAGGAATTGACCGGTACCGCGCTGGCTGAACTCGTCGCGACGTTGTCGGAATTCGAAGAACACGAACACGCGCTCGCCTTCAAGGGCCTGACCCTGAACGAGTACCTCGCCCTGCGCAACGCCAACGGTCAGTTGCCACTCTATCAACTCCGGCGCGGAGAGGACATCAGCTACCTCGCCACGGTGGCAGACCTTGATGCCGCACTCAAGACAGGCGACCAGACGACGCTTGATGGTCAAATCGCCATCCTGCCTGAAATCATTGAATTTGCCGAGCGTGAGGCGATTGGAGCTTCACTGGCGAAACTCAAGAACCTCGGCTTCGACGTCGGTTGGCTCTCGGATACACCGGGCCGCGAACCGAACTTCACCCTGCGCGATGCCAAAGACGAACGCCGCTTCGGTAGCCTGCTGGCCGTGTTGCCAGCGGTCAAAGAATTCGGCGCGCGTGGCCTTGATATCCAGCGCTACAAGGGTCTTGGTGAAATGAATCCAGATCAATTGTGGGACACCACGATGGATCCCAAACGACGCAAGATGAAGCGCATCACCGTGTCGGACGCAATCGAAGCCGAACGCATGTTCGCCACCTTGATGGGCAACGATGTCGGCATCCGCCGCGACTTCATCGAACGCCACGCGCTTGCCGTCGCCAAGAAAATCGACGTCTGAGGAATACCATGGAGCTGCTCGCCGAATTCATCGTCGCCACCCCCGCCGAAGCGATCGCCTTCAACGGCGGCCGCGACATCGAAGCCGCCCTGGTCGCACGCCACAAAGGTTTCACCGAGTTGGAACTCGGCACGCTCTTCGACGCGCTCAAGGGTGCGGACCTCTATTCGACCAATCTTGATGTCTTCGAGATCGTCCGCCAGGAAGACGAGGGCGGCGTCATGACCATGCGTATTCCCGAGGCGATGGTCCGCCTGCTCATGGCCTTGGATGAAGAGCGCCTGATCGAAGTCGGCGACCTGTGGTCCGACAGCGACGAACTGGGCGAGCGCGATACGATCGAATTATACCGGGTTATTGGCGATCTGGTGCGCCTGTCACGACGGGCAGCGCGCGAGAACAAGGGGCTGTATGTGTGGAACGCGTCGTAGTCGCATGAGATCAAGGCAACCGCAGAGGCACAGAGGCCGCTGAGATCGCAGAGGGGAGAGGGATGTCTTGGGCATCCCACATCTCACGTGTGTAGATCGACCAGTCCCAAGAGCCTTTCTCTGCGTCCTCAGCGGCCTCTGCGCCTCTGCGGTTGCCTTGGCTTGCTCGACAGTTCAGCGGCCCGCCTCCCGCGCGCTGTACCGATAGAGCACCAACCCTGATAAAATCTTGGGCGCGAAGAACGTACTCTTCTCCGGCATGACGATGTCGGGATTACTGCGGCCGGCGTCGGCGACGGCCATCAACTCGGCGATCGACACCGGATGCTGGGCGGTAGCGAGGTCATATTTTCCGGCATCTACTGCTTCTTTCATCTTCGCCATCTCCCATTCGGCTCAACCACCCGTGCAATAACAGATAACATACGGCAACTTTGGACGCCTAGTTTATACTCGCCGAGCATGTACGACTCGTCGTTAGCTCCTTCGCCGCACTAGATCCACATCGTCACCACGAGGCTCACCATGCAGTTCTTCCCCACGTTGGGCATCACGCTGGCAGGTTTCGCACTGAGTTGCGGGACAATAGCACTCCCCTCCGTGTGCCAGAGCGCGGACAGCAGCGACGCTGTAACCATATGTACGGTGGACAACGCCCCCAAAACGCCCGCCGTAACCGAGCTACCGCTCCAGACGACACTGACCCAGTATGGCATTACCTGGACCTTTGCAGCGCCTGTCCACATCGGCCAATTCGTCAATGGTGACTGGTATATCGTGGGACCGGCCACCGTGGTCGACATAACGCCGAAGCCAGAGAACGGACGCAATGGCTCGTGCCGCAACATCACCACCATCGAAAAAATCGGTTTTGATAGTCGTATCCCGCACGGACGCTTCGATCCGGCGCTCGTCCTCCAACTGCCGATCGCGCTCAAGCCGGGGGATTCCCTGGCCAGCTCGATCAGCGTGGGAAAGGTCGGCGACGGAAGCAAAATGCTCTGGAAACAAGGCGAGATCGTCAGTCCGGTAAAAACCGTAGCTGTACTCACCTGCCTGACTTCGCCGGTTCCCAAGGACGCCTTTCGGCCAGCGTATTGCGGTAAGGAACACCGCATATTCCTTGCCCGAAACCTCAAGCGCGAGCTGCTGCCTCGGATCGCACGCACTCCTGGCACGCCGAAACTGGCTGAATACGAACGCATTTTTCAGCGTCCCTGGATTGATGTGGCCATGGACGAGTTCTGCGCCCCCCTTGAAAACATGCCGGCTTACGGTCGCGAATTCTGCCGCGCGGTGGGCTCAGCCAGCCTGCTCCTCTGCCTGGACTTCACACCGCAAGAGAAGGAGCACCTGCTGATCAACTTCGTCCAAGTGGGCATCGACCTCTGGGGCTTGGCAGGACAAGGCGCGCAGCCATCGACCTGGAGCGCCATCGGTGGTCACGCCAACGGCCGCAAGTGGCCGATCCTGTTTGCCGGACTGATGCTTGGCGACGCCGATATGCAACAGCCAACGAAAAAATTTCCCTACCTGCGCTTTAGCGAAGACACCCAAACCATGTTCGGCCCAAGTTGGACCGGAGCCAACGTGGTCTATGCTGGACACGTGGGCAAAGAGGGACACCCCAAGCACACAGGATGGGGAGCCTACGAACACCTGTCGCCCGAGCAGTGGGAGGGTGACATTGGCGAGAATTACCGCCGTTGCTGCACTAGTAGTCCGTGGGTGGCCCAGGCACTGGCCGTGCGCATCCTGCACGCAGAAAAACTCTGGAACCACGATGCCTTCCTGGCCTACGTTGATCGCTGGATGACCGAAGACGACAGCGCAATGAATGCCGCCATCAAGAAGGCCAAGGGCTGGGACTACAACAAAGAATGGTCACGCCAGGGCGCGGTGTGGGATCCGTTTGTCAAAGAATTGTGGCTCGCTAACCGCAATAATTTGCCGTCTGCACCGGATGGGCATAAAGACCCCAAAGCCGAGGAGACGTGGAAAAAGTAACCGCGCGCTTCACCGCAGCCGTGGTTGACGAATCCCGGCTCTGACCATCAGTTGCAGGAACCACCGCATGCGAGCATCGAGGATGACCGCCATGAATCCCACCGCACCAGTCATCGCACTCAACGGCGGGAAACCCGCCAAGACTACGCCGTACGGCACCGGCTCGCGCTTTAACAGCGAGGAAGAAGAAGCCGCGGTGGCCGCGATCCGCAGCCAGAAACTCTGGTATAAACAGGGCGGCACGCGTGTGCTCGCCACTGAAAAGACGATCTGCGAACTGTGGAACACGAAGCATGCGATTCTTTGTTCATCTGGCTGCGCCGCGGTACACACGGCACTGGTCATGTGTGGTGTTGGTCCTGGCGATGAGGTGATTGTGAATCCGGTTTCTGACTGGGGCTCGCTAATGGGCATTCTCGCCTTGGGCGCCACGCCCGTGTTCTGCGACATCGATGCTGACACCTATAGCCTCGATCCGCAGTGCGTTGAGCGCGCGATCACAGCGCGAACCCGCGCCATCGAACTGGTCCACCTCTCCGGCTATCCAGCCCATGTGCAGCAGATTGTCGCCATGGCGCACGCACGAGGCATCAAAGTCATTGAAGACTGTGCGCAGTCGCCGCTGGCCTCAGTTGGTGGGCGCGTGCTCGGAACCTTCGCCGATGTCGGGGCGTTTTCGACCAACGACTCCAAACACGTGTCATGTGGCGAGGGCGGATTCGTCATTACGAGCGATGACATCATGGCGAGCATCGCACGCCTATTTATTGACAAGGCCTACAGTCGAGATGCCCAGCGCGGTCGCACCGACGTCGCGTTTCTTGGCTTCAACTACCGCTTGTCTGAACTCAGCGCTGCTGTGCTTGATGTGCAGCTACGGAAACTTCCTAAACAACTCAAACAACGACGGGTCTATGCGGAACGCTTGCTCGCGGGTCTCGCTGGCGTCGCTGGTTACACCGCATTGCAGACGTCACCAGAAACACAGGGCGGTTACTGGACCGTTCTCGGTCACCTCGACCTGAGCCAGTTCCGCGTCTCGCGCGATGACATCGTGAAGGCCTTACACGCCGAAGGTATTCCGGTCTGGGCTGCGCTTGCGCCAGCGCGAACGCTCTACGGCATTAGCGTGGTGCAAAGCGGCATCTTCTCGCCGTACCAACGCGGTGGACGAGCCAGTTCATTGCCCGACAAGGCCTGGCGACCCGAAGATTTTCCAGTTGCCGAGCGGATTGTCGATTCCGTCCTACCCTTGCACTGCAGTCCGTTTTTTAGCGCACGTGATGCGGACGAGACCGCCAGCGGCGTGCGCAAGGTTCTGCAGCATTACCACGCGTGATCCACCTGCGTTTTTTCGAAATCATCTCCATCTGCGCAATCTGTGGATAACCCTGCGAATGTATGCTCAGCGTCCAGCAGCCCGTGCGCTGTGCCGATAGAGCACCAACCCTGACAGAATTTTCGGCGCGAAAAACGTGCTCTTCTCCGGCATGACGATGTCGGGATTGCTGCGGCCAGCGTCGGCGACGGCCATCAATTCGGCGATCGACACCGGATGCAGGGCGATGGCGAGGTCGTATTTCCCGGCATCGACCGCTTCTTTCATCTTCGCCAGCTCCCACTCGGCGTAGTAGTCGAAGTGCTTGGGATCCTTGATCATCGCGTGGGTGAGACCCAGAACCGGATACAGTTCGCGTTCCAGAATCGCGCAGTCGAGGCTGCCGCGCGGATCAGTGGGAACAGTCTTGGCCTTCAGCGCAAAGCAGCCGCTCTTGTGGTAGATGCGGAACTCGCGGTGCGGCGGTGTGTCCCAGGTCGCGGGCGTGAGTTGCAACTGTGCTTTGATTTCAGTGAATAATTTCACGCCGGTGACAAGGCGGTTGTAGGCCTGGATCGCAGCGCGTTCGACGACGTAGGCCAAGCAATGGCTCTGCCCGCCAAGCAAGGCTGCGTGATAGCGATGATGGCCATCAGCGATGTAGAGGGGGTTCTGTCCGACCAAACGCTGCAACTGCTGGCCGTCAGGCGAACTCTCGGGGACCAGGAAGATGCGACTCGCGATGCCGTCAAGATCGTTGAGACCTTTGAAGTCGCTGATGAAATCGTAGTCGGGCTTGTGCGACGAGGCGATCTTGTGAAGCACCGGCGTGATCGGCGAGCGGGTGAGCAGGAACACCGGCTCCAAGGTGACGCCGGTCTGCTTAGTCAGCTTCAAGCGGCCCTGCACTTTTTCGTCGAAGACCTTTTCGTGACGAATGACTTGGCCGGCGGGATAGTCGGACACTTCGACCGCAGCGAAAACGCCAATGCGCGACTGCGCTCCTTTGGCTGACTGCCAACGCTGCTCATAGACGATAAAATGCGGTTTATCGAGCGGTTTGAACGAGCCGTTGGTCAATCGCTTGAGTGACCCAAGCGGATCGGGGCCAAGCGTCACGTGCCAGAGATTGTCCGGCTCGGACTTGAGCAACGCCTCCAGCGGCGAACCCTCGCGAATGACGTCGTACGGTGGCGCAGTGACGCGAACGACGGCCGCTGAGGAGGGAATATGGCCCGTAAGGCCGGCGATCTGGGTCATGGGAACCTCGATGTATTATCACATGGAGAAACGGAGGAACGGAGATCGCAATGGCATCGGGATTCGCTCGCCACCTCAATGAATGAACAAAGATTGTGTTCACAGGCCATCTGCTGCTCCGGTTCTCCGTTTCTCCATGTGAATCATTGCGGATGAGGACGGTCAGACGACGGCTGGAGCCTGCAAATAGACGAGTAGACGCGCCAGCTCGGCCTTCAGATCCTGTCGTGAGACGATCAGATCAACCTGGCCATGCTTGAGTAGGAACTCCGAAGTCTGGAATCCGTCGGGCAATTCCTGTTTGATCGTTTCCTGAATCACGCGTGCGCCGGTAAAACCGATCATCGCTTTCGGCTCCGCGATAATCACGTCACCAAGCGATGCGTAGCTGGCCATGACGCCGGCCATGGTCGGATTGGTCAGCACGCTGATGAAGGGAACCCTCGCTTCGCGCAGACGCGCCAAGGCAGCCGAGGTCTTGGCCATCTGCATGAGCGACAGCACGCCTTCCTGCATGCGCGCGCCGCCGGAGGCCGAGATCACGATCGCCGGAATGCGCCGCTTGAGACATTGCTCGAACTGGCGGGTCAGCTTTTCACCAACCACCGATCCCATCGATCCGCCATTGAACGAGAAGTCACTGACGCCCAGGCCGACCATCTGGCCAGACAGTTTGCCGCAGCCAGTCAGGATCGCATCCTTGAGCCCTGTTTTGCTCTGCTGCTGGGCGATGCGCTCGGGGTAGGTTTTCCCATCGACGAACTTGAGCGGGTCGCCCGAGGTCATGTTGACGTCCCATTCCTCCCAGGTGTCCTCATCGATGAGCGAGGCGACGCGGCGACGCGACAGCATCTTGAAGTGATGGTTGCACTCCGGGCAAGTGTCCAGGCGCTCTTCGACCAGGCGCTTGAACACCGTCTTCAGACAACCGGGGCATTTCTCCCACAGACCATCGGGAATCTTCTTGGGGTCACGGCCGGTGGCACCGCGGCGCAGGCGATCGAGGACCATCGAGGAACGGCTCCTGGGGAAGCCGGGATCCTATGACCGATGATGGGCCGGAAAGGGGGAGAATCGCCTGGGAGCGCCGCACCGGTGCGGCTAACATTAGGTTAGAAATAGGGCTTGAATGGCGAATGCTCGAATGGCGAATGCTCGAATGGACACTGAAAAGGCCAAATGCGATCAATTTTCGACATTCGAGCATTCAAACATTCGCGCATTCGACATTCTCCTGCGCTCCCAGGTGGCGCATTGCACCCCCGTCCACCGCTCCTAACTTGCGCGTTTCCAGGAGCTTCCCATGTCTCGCGCCCTGCTCGCTTCGGCCTTCGCCTTCGTCCTCATCGGCTCGCCATTAGCCGCCGCCGACGACACACTGGCGCCAGTTACTGCCACGCTCGAGAAAAACACCAACATCCGCTACGGTCCTACGACCAGCGCCAAGCTCGTGGTCACACTCAAGTCCGGCTCGCAAGTCGAGGTCTTCGGCCCCAGCAAGAGTTCACCCGACTGGTACGTCATCCGCTTTCCCAAAGAAGGAACGGTGTGGATCGACCGCCGAAGCCTGACCCCGATCGACAACGAGGCGCGCTTCAAGGTCAGTAAAGACAAGACCCGCGCGCGCAGCGACTCGACCCTGTCGGGTGACATCGTCGCCGAGTTGAGCCTGGGTGAAATCGTCGAGAGCAAGGGTTTGACCACCGGCGACTGGCGCGCGGTCTACATCCCCGACGCCGTCGCTTACGTGGCCAAGTCGCTGGTGACGATGCCGAAAGATGTCGAGAAACGGATGCAGGAAAATGCCGACAAGGCGGCGGCGGCAGCGCAGGCGTGGCAGAATGCGCTGGCGATCTACACCACCTATGCTGAGCAAGTCCGCGCCAATCCTAAGGCAGCCGTCGGTCTTGATTGGGCCGGCCTCGCACTGCAACTCGACACCGTCATCGTCGGCCACGCCAGCGCCTCGGTGCGCCTCACCGCACAACGCGTGCGCGATTCACTCGCCGCGCTGGTTCCATCAGCCCAAGAAGTCGCCAAAGCGGCCAACATCACGCCTCCCGCGTCGCTGCCCGCTGTACCCGAGGTGAAGAAACCCGAACCCGTTGTTGCCACCCCCGACAAGCCCACGACCTCCACTGACCCCAAACCGCTCTCACCGGAAGAAGTCGCGAAAATCCAGGCAACTCTGCCGAAACCATCGATTTGGCAGGCCGAAGGCCTGCTCGTCGCCGATGACCAGTTCCTTGCCAAGGTCGGCACCCGCGACGTGCTGGTTGACGGCGACGGCAACGTTAAGGCGTTCATCAAATCGAAGGACGGCGTTGATCTCAAGCTCTCTGAACTGCGCGACCGTTACATTGGCGCCAAGGGCGAATTGCTGACCGTTCCGCCGGAACAATCCGGTTTGGCCAAGCCGACCAAGTTGATCATTGCTTCGGAAGTCGCGCCAGTCCGTCAGTAAGGGCGCACACAAGATTTTTCGAGAAACGCACCTGTCCCCTGCGTTTGCCAAGCAGGGCCAACGGCCCAGTCTATCCCAGCCCAGGGCAACGCCCTGGGTATTGATCCGATCCTGAATTAAGCCCTGTAAGGGCGATTCAATAGGTCGCCCTTACAGGGCTACTTTATACACGCCTCTCATTCCCCAGGGCGATGCTCTGGGCTGGGATAAGTCGGGCCGTTGGCCCTCAACCCACCGCCATCCACCGCCATATTTCACGCACCACAACGCTTGCCGAGCAAACGCCTGCGCCACGGTAGCGCGCCATGGGTCAGGTTGTCTCTTCTTCCCCCTTTTCACCTTGGACGTGTACGGGACTAACCCGGGCGCCGAGCAGTGGTGGCGGGATATAATGGCGAAGCCATCCCGCCATGATGTCGCCAGCGAAGCGCCGCGACATCAAACTGCGACAAAGCCCGCGGGGGGTGGGGCAGAGCCCCACAGCAAAGAAACGCCCATGATGCGGCAGTATCGTGAGGCCAAGGCTGAGCATCCCGATGCGCTGATTCTGATGCGCATGGGTGACTTTTACGAAGCGTTCTTGTCTGACGCCGAAGAACTGTCGCGGATCTGCGGAATCACCCTAACTAGCCGCAATAAAGACGATGCGAATCCGATCGCGATGGCGGGGGTTCCGCATCACAGCCTGCAAACGCATCTGCCAAAACTGCTGACCGCTGGCAAACGGGTCGCGATTCTGGAACAACTGGAAGACCCAGCGCTCGCCAAGGGGCTCGTGCGCCGAGGACTAACCCGCGTGATCACGCCGGGAACCCTCATTGATGAAAGCGGACTTGAGGCCGGCGTCGCCAATCACTTGGTCGCGCTGACTGGCTTTGACGGCGTGGTCGGCATCGCCGCGCTCGATGTGTCGACTGGCCGATTCACCGTCGAAGAGGCTGCGAGTGATGCACAACTAGCGCTGGTTTTAGCGCGACTTGCACCCGCCGAATTACTGCTGCCGGAAGCGGTGCGCCATGCTGAAGGCACCAGCGATCGTCTTGAACAACTGTGCGCACCCATGCGCGTGCCGCTGTTGGCATCCACGCCAGCCTGGGCATGGCAAGGGAGCGACGCGCGCCGTCATCTCAGCGAACACTTGCGTGTCGGATCACTCGACGGATTCGGTATTACACCCGGTGAAGATCACCTCGCCTCTGCCGCTGCCGCCGCGCTGCGCTATGCCGCCGGTGCGTTGCGCGCTGGCCAAGAAGGTGGTGCCACTGGCCTCGCGCACGTGCGCAGCATTACGCGACTGCATCGTGCTGGCTATCTCGTCCTGGATGCGACCTGCCGACGCAATTTGGAGCTGCTGCGTTCGGCGCGCGACAACTCGCGGCACGGCACGCTGCTTGAGGCCGTCGATCGCACGCGCACGGCACCGGGCGCACGACTGCTGGCCGAATGGCTGTCACGACCGCTGGCTGATCCCGCTGGCATTTCCACGCGGCACGACGCTGTGCAGTGGCTCCACGACGACGATGCTCGCCGCGCTCGCCTGCGCACAGAACTTGCCAAGATCTACGACTTGGAGCGCGTCCTTGCCCGCCTCGCCACCGGCCGTGCGAATGCGCGGGACTTATTGCAACTCGCGCAGTCGCTGGATGCCGCTCGCGCCTGTGCGCAGCACCTTGCCGGCGAAGCGCCAAACATGCTCGGATCTGCGGCCGTCGCGCTCGATCCAGCGCCGCAGCTTGCCGCCGATATTTTACGCGTCGTGGTCGAAGATCCACCGCACGTCATCGGCGAAGGCGGCATGGTCCGCGATGGTGTCGATGCTGAAGTCGACGAACTGCGTGTGCTGGCCCGCGATGCGAGTGCCTGGCTCGCTGGCTATCAAGCGCGCGAAGCAGTCGCGTGCGGACTGACCAAGCTCAAAGTCGGCTACAATTCGGTGTTTGGTTACTACATCGAACTGCCAAAATCAGCGGCTGAACGCGTGCCGCCGCACTTCGTGCGCAAGCAAACGCTCGTCAACGCCGAGCGTTACATCACGCCTGAACTCAAAGAGCACGAAGACAAGGTCCTGCACGCCGAAGACCGCGCCCGCGCGCGCGAGTTGGCGATCATTCAGGAACTGCGCGTGCGCGCTGAAACCGCGATGCCCGAGCTGTCGGCCTGCGCGACCGCCCTCGCCATCGTCGATGTGACGGCTGGACTTGCGGAACTTGCGCGCGTTGAAGGCTGGTGCCGACCGCAAGTCGATGATTCAGCCGCGCTCGATCTGGTCGGTTGCCGTCATCCGGTAGTGGAACGCGTGATCGGTCGTTCGGCTTTCGTCGCCAACGACTGCGCCCTCGACGCCGCCGGACAGCGCCTTGCCGTGATCACCGGCCCCAACATGGCGGGCAAATCCACCTACATCCGACAGGTCGCACTGGCGGTGATTCTCGCCCAGGCTGGATCCTTCGTGCCCGCCGAGCGCGCGCGCATCGGCATCTGCGACCGCGTGTTCACCCGCGTCGGTGCTGGCGATGAACTCGCGCGTAATCTGTCCACGTTCATGGTCGAGATGGTCGAAACCGCCGCGATCCTCAATCACGCCACGCCACGCAGTCTCGTTGTACTGGATGAAGTTGGCCGCGGCACCTCGACCTTCGATGGCCTGTCACTGGCATGGGCAATCACCGAACACCTACACGATAAAACCCGCTGCCGTGCGCTGTTCGCTACCCATTACCACGAACTGACTGATCTCGCCGATGATCGCAGTGGGATCTGCAACCTGACCGTCGCCGTCGCCGAACAGGACGACGACGTCGTGTTCCTCCATCGCATCGTTCCTGGTGCTGCCGCCAAAAGCTACGGCATCCATGTCGCGCGTCTGGCCGGCGTTCCCGCGACCGTTGTGGCCCGCGCCAAGGAAGTCCTGGTCTCGCTTGAGCGTTTGAACACCGATCTCGCTGAACGCGAACGTCCGGTCGCGCGCGAAACCGGTGCCGTGCAGATGACGCTCTGGCAGGCCCTCGACCATCCCGCGATGACCAAGCTGCGCGGCATCAATCCGGACGCACTCACGCCACGGCAGGCGCAAGAGTTGCTGTACGAGTTGCGACGTATTGCGACGGGGTGAGATCGAAATGTGGAATGCTGGAATGCTGGAATGCTGGAATGCTGGAATGCTGGAATGCTGGAATGCTGGAAACTGATTCAGCCAACTACGCTCGTCAATCGCGCCCCTCCAATCCGCTCGATTACCCGCAGTCAAGCCCCCGCAAACCACATTCCAGCATTCCAGCATTCGGCATTTGGCATTTCTCCCCACCCCCCTAACCTCCCCTGACCTAACGGAGTCCCCCATGGCCCACGAATTCACTGACGCCAATTTCGCTGCCGAAGTCCTGCAGTCCGCCAAGCCCGTGCTGGTTGATTTCTGGGCCCCCTGGTGCGGCCCCTGCAAAATGATCGGGCCGGTGATCGAGAAGTTGTCCAAGGAACTCGAATCCACCGTGCTCATCGGCAAACTGAACGTCGATGACAATCCGCAGGTCGCTGGCCAATTCGGCGTGATGAGCATCCCGACCTTGATCATGTTCAAGGGCGGCAAGCCAGTCGGTCAGGTCATGGGCTTCAAGCCTGAACCGCAGTTGCGCGAGTTTATTAAGACGCACGCAGGCTGAAACCGCAGGATGAAGGCAGAGGGAAGACGGATGAAAACGGCGGGTATCTAGATCCGTTTTCATCCTTCTGCATTCATCCTACATTGCTCGGTTGAAACACCCCAAGGCAACCGCAGAGGCGCAGAGGCCG
>CAZZAM010000009.1:0-107110 GCA_964652775.1 uncultured candidatus Brocadiaceae bacterium
GCTACCTGCGCTCTGAACCTGTCTCAAATCACCCACTCAATCGGGAGAAGACCCCAAAAAACATTCGAGTTAACAGGAGATGCAGAGACGCAGAGGCCAGAAGAGCTTTGCCCAAGGGGCGTCGTCACCCGCGGGGTGACCTGTCCACATCTCCTAACTCCTTCGGACTTCTGCGTCTCTGCGTCTCCTGTTCTTCGAAATGCGAAATTTAGGGTGACCGTGGTTCATTGGTTGTTTGCACGCAAGGCATCGGGTCTAGAGCGGTGATCGCACAGCGGCGGGGATTGCCGTCGTTGATTGACAGGTCAGGCATCCCGGTGGATAAGCACATGATGCCGCACCATGTTCTGTTGCAGGCGGCCAAGCGGCTGTCGGCGAGATCGTCCTTGCATCTGCCCTCGTTATCGCGTTGGCAGCGCGGATTACCTGAGCGGCGGCAGCAATGGCTGAGCATGCTGGGGCTTGATCCACTGCCAGAGCGGCGCGATCTGCGCCTGCAGGTGACCGGGATCCTGAAGCGTGAGCGTCATGTCGTTGAAAAACTGCACTTCCAACCTGTGCCAGGCTGTAGGATCGCGGCCAACCTCTATCGACCACGCATTGTCCACGGGCGGATTCCAGCGGTGGTTTATGTGTGCGGGCATACGCAACGGGGCAAATTCCACTATCAAGCGCACGCGCGTTGGTTTGCTGAACATGGCTATGTCTGTTTGATCTTGGATGCGATCCAGCACGGCGAAAATCGTGGTGTTCACCACGGTACCTGGACACATGGTCGTTGGCACTGGTACAGTCAGGGCTACTCGCCGGTCGCTGTCGAAGTGTGGGCAGCAATGCGTGCCGCTGACTATCTGCAGAGTCGTGCCGAAGTTGATCCAGCTCGTCTGGGCATAACCGGGCTTTCTGGTGGCGGAACGGTGTCGTGGTTCACCGCCGCCGCCGATCCTCGTTTCCGCGTAGTCGCTCCGGTTTGCCAGACCGGCAATCTGTTCCAACATGTGCGCGAACGCACCATCGATGGGCACTGTGATTGTTCATTCTGGATCAACACGTTTGGTTGGGATCTGCCGGATGTAGCCGCGTTGATCGCTCCGCGTCCGTTACTGGTCGCATCTGCCACCGAGGACGTGCTATTCAGGCCCTACGCATTCCGCGAGGTTGTCCGGCGTACACGGAAGCTGTACCGAGCCTATGGCTGCGATCAGCGTCTGGCTCTTTGCGAAGCCGCGACCCCACATGGGTATTCGCCGCGCTTGAACCTCGCCGTGTTCAATTGGTTCGAGCAGCATCTCAAGGGATCAGCGCTCACGGTACGTGATGATATCGATGCTAACGACGCGTCGGATGCCGATCTCCGGGTGTATCCGCCAGCAGGTCCACCGGCAGCAGATCGCCTGAATCGGGTGGATGAATTCTTTATTCGCTTGCCGACCACAACCGTGGCGAAGTCCAAAGCGCAGTGGCTGACTCACCAACGGCACGCATTGTCTCAACTACGTGAGCTGACCTTCCGACAGATTCCTGAGCGCATGAGACAACCAGCTGCACGGCTTCGCCAGCAGGGTCGGACGCAGACACTTCGTCACCGCACGTTGGAATTCGAGTCCGAACCAGGCATGCACATCCGGATGCACTTGGCCATGCCGATCGCCGGGCCGCATCCGTGTCCGGTCATCGTCGCGCCGCTGGCCGCCGATGCGCGCATGTCGTTTGCTGGTACTGGCGCTGGACTCGATGCGGTCAATCCAGCCGTTGCTGGTTTTGCGACGGTCGAAGTACGCGGCACTGGTTGGACATCGATTGGCGTTGGTTTGGAGTGGACCCTCCGTCGCGCCCTGCCAACAATCGGGCAGACGTTATACGAGCGACGGATCTTCGATCTGCTCGCCGCCATCAGCGTACTGCGCAAGCAGCCAGGCATCGGATCCATCGCCACGTTTGGCCGTGGCTACGACGCTGCCGTGGCAATCTACGCGGCGTTACGTGATCCGCAGGTCACGGAATGCGTCGTGCAGGATCCGGTGACGACGCACGGGCAAGGTGGTCCGGAATTGCTGAACGTGCTCAAGATCGGGGATCTGCCAGATAACGCAGCGCTGTTACTGCCGCGTGCCATGTCATTCATTGGCGCTGTTCCTAAGGCCTACGCGACAACTCGGCTGAATTACCGGCGTTTCGCACCCAGGGGCCGATGGAGAACGTTTGCGACCTTAGCTCGCTGGTCGCCAGCCCAGTAACAGGTACATGACCAGCAGACCGATAGTGTAGGCGATCGGGATGTACCAGCCATGGCGCAGCCACGCACCGACTGAGCGTGCTTGCGGAAATTGACTCGCGACGGCAACGCCAGCGCTGGAACCAAACCAGATCATCGAGCCACCAAATCCAACCGCGAAAGCGAGCATACCCCAGTCGTAGCCACCCTGGTTGAGCGCGAGTGCGGTCAGAGGAATATTATCGAAGACGGCCGATACGACGCCAAGCCCGGCAGTGGTGGTCATGCTGGCCGGCGGTAATTCGTGCACCGGCATCAGAGATGCGGCCAAGACGAGGCAGAGCAGAAATGCGGCGCCCTTACTGGCGGCAGGAAGTGAGGCGATGTGCATGCGCCGCCATGGCGCAGCGAGCAGCAATGCGAGCCACACCGAGAGGCCGATCCATGGTGCCAGCGATTCAATGCTGCGTCCCCACAGATTGATGCATACGTTGGTGCTGATCGCCGCGATGAGGACCAGTATGACGGTGGCAATGCTTCCCCAGTCAATGCGCAGGCTCGGATCAACCGGATCGCTGCTTATCGGTTGCATGCGCTGCTGCTGACCGCTGGCAAACCAGGCGAGTATGATCAAAGCGGCGGCACCACCAATGTAGGCGTGGAGTACGTCCAAAGGAGAGTTACCGGCAAGCCAGATCATCGTTGTGGTGGTGTCGCCCAGCACGCTGCCGGCGCCGCCGGCATTGCTCGCTGCCACGATCGCCGCTAGATAGCCAATATGTACATTCCCACGGAATACGCTCGCTGCGATGGTCGCTCCGATCATGGCGGCAGCGATATTGTCGAGAAACCCGGAGAGGATCCACACCAGCACGATCAGCATAGCCGCACCCCAACGACCAGACGGAAGGTAGCGCGGCAAGAGTGCGGGCAGACGGCTGTTGGAAAAATGGTTAGCCAGCAGTTCAAAACCGGTGAGCAGCAGCAGTAGGTTGGCCAAGAGCACCCACTCGTGGCCAAGGTGCAATCCAAGGCCATGGAGACCATCGCCGTGGGGAAATCCAGTCACGCCCCAACGCCAGCCGATCACGGCCACGGCACCGAGTGCGGCCACCAGCAAGGTGTGGCGATGAAAGAGAGCGACGCCGAGCAGCGTTACGGCGAAGAGCACAAACTCGATGCGAACGCCAAGTAGTGCTGGGGCAGATGCGGCTCCACTATCGGCAGCGAGGCAGAACGGCAGGAGGGTTAACGCGAGTGTATGGATGAACATATCTGATAAACCCGGTTATTTTCGGCGTTTGAGCATGCCGACGAAGAAACCTTCGTGCACGGTGCTTGGCCATAGGCGCAAGCAACCCGACAGTGCCGCGCTATATGTGCGACCGCGAAACGCAGGGATGGCGGGGCTGGCGAGATCACCGAAGCGTTTGCTCCAGGCTGAGAGATCAACGAGTTCCAGCGGTGCGCGCAGATGCAGGAGATGCTCAACCACCGCTTCGTTCTCACGCGGATCAAGCGAGCACGTGCTGTACACCAGCGTGCCGCCCGGGGCGAGCATGCTGGCGGCGCGTTCGACCAACGCGGTCTGGATGTAGGCGCGCGAGGTGACGTAGGCCTCGTAGTCGATGCCGAGGTGCTGCCAGCCTTTTTCGTTGGCGATGCGCACGGTCCCGCTGCCAGTGCAGGGGGCATCGACCAGAATGTGATCCCAGCGCGTGTTGCGAATCGCTGGGGGTGGTTCGCGTGCATCGGCACAGAGCGCGCGTGCTTTCGTCGCTCCCATCAATTTGAACGTGTGGGCAAGAATGCCGAAACGTCCTGGAGCGCGATCCAGTGCGGTCAGGCCAGCACCGGCATTGCCGAGTCGCATGGCGAGCAGCGTTGCCTTGCCACCGGGCGCAGCGCAGGCGTCGAGGACACGATCGCCTTCGCGCAGTTCACCGAGCAATGCTGGCAGCTGCGACGCGATACCCTGACTATACAGGCGGCCAGCTTTGTATGGTTCGCTCTCTTTGAGCTGGGCCTCGCCAGCCGCGGTGGTGGTGAATGACCAGTCGCTCAGTTTGTGTTTCGCAAACGGGATGCCGAGTGCGCGCAGATCCTTGACCAGATCGCCGGCCTTGCCTTTCAGCGTGTTGGCACGAAATGCTGGTTGACGATCGCCGGCAAATGCGGCAAGCACCGCATCGGCACGGTCACCAGCGGCATCGCGCATCGCGGCCAGGAAAACGGGTGGCAGAATTGCCGCGGGGTCATCAGTCATGGGGGGTCAACCTAATGCCGGCGTTGGGAAAAACTCCAAGGCAACCGCAGAGGCGCAGAGGCCGCTGAGATCGCAGAGGAGAGTGAGTGGCACCAGAACCTGCGATGTCTTTTAACCCCAGCCCTCTGCGACCTCTGCGTAGCTCTGCGCCTCTGCGGTTGCCTTGGATTGCGTTGTTTAGGTTCAATGGTGGCACTCGGACCGTTCAACGTGTTCGTCGGCTTCGCGCGAGCGCGCGAGGGCAACATGAGCATGATCAATAACCCAAACGGAGGCTCCGCCGTGGCCGATATCAGCACCGAGTAATCCGCGTGGCAGTCCATCGACTGCCAGTTCATCGTCAGCAAGTCGCTCGACCGGTAGTTCCCAGCGTTGCCAGGTGGCGACGGCAAATAGGTCACTGAGCAGTTCATCGGTGGCTGCGGGATTCTGTTTGGCAATCTCAGTCATGCCCGAGGCAAGCGCATGTGCGGCCAGGCTGCACATTTGGCGAATGTGGCGAACGAGGGCGCGATCGGCCAACGCGGGAAGCTCGGCTTCTTGTGCGACCAGGTAGCGATTCAACAGGTCGGGATTACTGAGTGATTCGACCAGGGTCGCCGGATCGGTTCGATAGCATTCGCAGCGCATGGCGGAGCAGAAGACCTAGAGTGCAATACGGAACTGTTTTTATTCTGCGATGAATCCATCGTAAAGCGACGGCTGGCGCCGAGAGGCGGCGGGGCCGCAGGGCGAAGCCCTGAAAACATAGACTAGGAATCCGTCGCGTTGCGACGGCTGGCGCCGAGAGGCGATGGCGGCATATAATGGGCGAAGCCCATGCCGCCACGATTTCGCAAGCGAGAGCGCCAGCGAAATCGAGCCTCGACAAAGCCAGGGGGCGAGCAGGTACCGCCGTAGGCGGTAGCAGGCCAAAGGCCTGCGTGCAGCGCAGCGCGAGCGAAGGCGAGCCGGAACGGCCGCAGGCCGTAGGGCGAAGCCCTGAAAACAAACAGCTTACCAGCGGAAGCCGAGGGTGAAATAACCGACGGTGTCGCCAATGCCATCGACTTGCTTCGCGATACCAAGACCCGGATCCAGGCGGACCAGCCAGAATTCGAATTCGCCGTGCACCTCGGCGCCAACACTGCGGAACACAGCGCCTTGGCCAAGCTCGTCCCCGGCCCGTGCTGCGTCATAGAATCCTTCAACCACCAGTTGTCGCAGCACCAGCGGGGAGGTTCCGCAGCCGGAAAAAGCACGCAGCAACGGGAAGCGATAGGCGGCGCTGGCGGCCTCGAGGGCGCGGCCACGGGACATGGTGAGGGGATATCCGCGTGGCAGTCCCATTACCGCGTCGCCACCAACGCCGAAACGTCCTTGAAGATCACGCGGACCGTCGCTCCAGCCAACCGTGACAGCGGTCACGATCTGGTGGCCAGCTTCGGGTGAAACTGGCAGACTGTAGGAACCTTGCGCCATCAGACTATTGCCACGCGGTCGGCTGGTGCGCGCGGTGAGCGCAAAGGTGGCTCCATCTTCACGCGCATAGCTCATCGGGAACAGCATGCTGCTGTCAAAGGCGATGGTGGCCTCGAGATAATGATCACTGCCGACGAACGGTCGCGGTGCTTGCAGGCTGTAGCCGGTGTATTCATCGGCGGCAGCCGGTACAGTCCGATGATCGTCGATCCCGATGCCGAGCCAGCCGTGGAAACGCCGTGCTGCTCCGGCCAAACCCCAGCCCACGCGGGCCTCGTAGGTGTCGATGGTTTCGTTGTAATCGTAGAAACGTCCATTACTCGCCAGCGCTTGTTCGTTGTACACCAATTCGCTGCGTTTCACCAACGCGCCGAATTCGATATGGTGCTCAGCTGATGTCCACGAGAGCAGTCCGACTGGCACGTGTTCGTGGTAACTCTGACCAACGCTGGCAATCACCTGTTGGGTCAGCAATGGATCAGTGGCAACCGCGATGACGCCGAAGCCACCTTCGGGAACCACCAACGAAGTTGGCGTCCAAAAGCGGGGGCGAATTTCAGCCAGGGCATGATAGGGCAGCGCCGGTGGCGGATCATCGCCTCGGCTGGGAACTGGACCAATCGGATCGGCTTGATCGGCCCCGACCGCAGTTGATCCCAGTGGCATGCGGGCAATTGGCGCTGGCCAGGACAGCGCGATTTGGGTCAGTTTGCCAGGCCAGGTCAGCGGATCGTTGGCGATCGTCCCAATGAATGGGCCGTCAGCGTCATGATCCAGAATCGCCAGCTGCTGATCGTTAGGCGAGGGTACCACCGCCAGCACGCCACCTATCGAATTGGTGACCGGCATGGCTGCGCCGGAGAGCGGAACACACCAGCCATTTGCAACGCCACTGACATCGCTGGCGCAGAACACGCGGCTGCCATCCGCGCTCCACACGGGATGCATGATACGTCCACGGACCTGCCAGAGGACCTTGCGTTGTGCACCATCAAAACCGGCAAGGACGAGCCGCGATCCGTCGCGATCGGTTTCTACCCACGCAAGTTCATCCGCTCCCGGACGAAAAATTGGTGACCATGGCCGACCTTGGGTCGGGATGGTCGTCCAGTCTTCCTGGTCACGACTGACGCTGCGGGCAATGGTCAATTCTTGGCGTGCAGCAGGCAACAGCGCGATGGCGGCGATGGCGAAGACGTCGTTGCCCAGATCGCGTGCGTCAGGTTGGAACACGCGCTCGCGCTGGAGCATGCGTTCCTTGCCATCACGGAGGATGACGATGCGCGATCGCCCCCATTGGCTTGAGCCCACGGCGGCAACAGCGTGCACATAGACACCTGGAGATACCCGACGCACGCCGTCGAGCCCCCAGGCTGCTGACGAAGTACGCTGCGGTTCGCCGCCTAACTGCGTGTAAATTGCAGGTCGCGCTGTTGGTGGACGCGCGGCGTACATCAGGCCGCCATCATCGCGCCAGGCTGGAGCTCCAAGCCGCCATTGCACTGGCGTTCGTCGGCTCAGGTGGGTGACCGGTTGCGTTGCGATCTGTGCTAAGGCCTGCAACTGTTCTTCTTCAAGCGCGCGCCGAGCCAGCGTGATCAGCGTATCGTGATTGTAGCCAACCGATGATTCGGAACCGGCATCGAATGCGAACGGTGCATTGAGTTGGCCTTGGTCATCGACCATTCGCCACAGACCGCGTCGATCGCCGAAGGCCCCACTGAGCCACCGCGTGTAAGCAACGCCATAGATGTACGCTTCACTGCCGTAGGGCCAGCGCACGTAGGATAGCCGCCAATCACTGGCTGGAGCGGTGCCGTGTGCAGCGGTGTCGAGACGCCAGATCATGTGCGTCAAGCTGTCGCGACCGCGTCCACCCCACGCCGAAGTAGGATCGGCGTAGGTCGTCTCGGCCCACTGGGCGAGACCTTCGTGCCAGAAGGGAGGGCTGAGCACATGATTCGGCGAAGCGAACATGAAGACGATGAGCGACACAGGATCGTTGGGCAGGACCCGACCGAAGAATGAACCCAGCTTGCCACGCCAGCCGCGATTGCGTTCGTTGGACAAATGGTGGGCGAACTCGTGGATCAGGGTCCGTGCGGTCTCGTCATCGCCGCTGAAGAATGATTCCTCGGGTTGCGATGGTCCCAGTTGCACATTGACCAACGGCAAGGGCAGCACGGTAGAAAAACCGTTATGACCGTCTTCGTCATCGGAAAGGACGAGGCGTAACACTGACTCTGGCGTGTAGCCGGCGTCAGCACACATGCGTGTGTAAATTGCGGCAGCGCGTGCAGCGACTGGCCGCAGCGCCTCGGATTGTGCGGCTGGTACGTACACCACCAGGTTTGGGAATGTGATGGTGGCGTAGCGGATGCCCTGTTTGAACGGGCCAGCCGGATCTTCAGCACGCAGCAGTGCCATCGCTAGGACGACGATGAGGACGCGGAAGAAGGAGAAGTCCGGAAGTCCGGAAGTCCGGAAGTCCGGACTGGGGTAATCCTCTTGCGGCATTTAAAATATCCGTTCCTGCTGCGTCAGATCCTGCTCGGCTGGTGTTGCCAATCCGAGGTGGCGATAGGCCAAGGCGGTGGCTAGGCGTCCCTGCGGCGTCTTGATGATGAACCCAGCCTGGATGAGGAACGGTTCATGGAGGTCCTCGACGGTTGGCTCTTCTTCATCGACGGTCTGGGCAATCGTCTTGAGTCCCACCGGACGACGATGGCGGCAGAGGCAGCCGAGGATGCGGCGGTCGATTTCGGTCAGCCCACTCGGATCGATACCGAGCATGCCGAGTCCCTGTTCGGCGACTGGGCCGGTGATTCGATTGCCGTGGTGAACCTGGGCAAGATCACGAATGCGGCGGAGGTGATTGTTGGCGATGCGGGCGGTACCACGTGAACGCGAGGCGATGATCGTGAGTCCGGCATCATCAGCCTCGACGCCAAGCAGGCCAGCCGAACGACGCAGAATGATGGTGAGCTCGGCAGGCGAATAGAGATCCAGTCGTTCGCGAATGCCAAAGCGGCTGCGGAACGGTGCCGTCAGACTGCCTTCGCGGGTGGTCGCACCAACCAGCGTGAAAGGAGGCAGATTGATCGTGAGCGACTGACTGGTCGGACCCTCGCCGAGGTTCACCGTGATGCGGAAATCCTCCATCGCCGAATAGAGGTATTCCTCGACCACGCGTTTCAGGCTGTGAATCTCGTCGATGAACAAGATCGATCCAGTCTGCAGCGCAGAAAGCAAAGCGGCCAAATCACCGGGTTTTTCCAGCAGGGGTCCTGAGGTTTCCTTGATCTCGGCATCCATTTCAGTTGCGAGAATGTGCGCGAGGGTCGTCTTGCCCAGACCTGGTGGCCCGGCGAGCAGCACATGGTCCAGCTGTTCGTTGCGCTGTTTCGCTGCAGCTACCGCCAAGCCGAGATTGCGGGTCACCATCTGTTGACCGGTGAAATCGACAAAGGACTTCGGCCGCAGCGCGCGGTCGGAGGCATCATCGCGCTCGCCAAGGGCGGGCGGAGCGGCCGACATCAGAACCAGTAGCCGAGGCCGACGGTCATCGACTTGGTTTCGATCCCGGCCAGTTCCGGAGTCTGGAAGTAGGAGGCTTCGACGAAGGCGCGGTTGGTGAGCAGATAACCGAACAGTGCTTTGCCACCGAAGCCCCAGCTTTTGTCTTTGCGGCTGGGATTGGAACCCGAGGCGAGTCGGCCAATTTCGTTATAGCTGCCGCCGATGCCAAGACCGAAGTAGTAACGCTCACCACTCGAAATGAAGCGCTCCGTGTAGCACGCGGTTACCGAGAGCAGGCTGGTGGTTGGGCCGTTGGCATAGCGCGCGTCGAGGTCCGCACTTGGCCAACCGACAAAGCCCTGGGTATCCGTCAGGAGCGTGGCGACGCCAACGTATGCACCCCAGGTTTTCTCAAGCTGGACGCGGGTGGCTGCCGACAGATACGAACCGCCAACTTGAACCAGGAGGGGTGTTTCCCCCGATGGTTCAGCCGCGGTGATGGTCGAGAAGAGTACGAGCGGGGCGAGAGAGAAGGCTGCGCGCATGGGCGGCATCGTGGCGTCCCTCATGCCCATGTGCAACAAGGGGTAGGCAGCGGACAGCGACCAAGAGTGGGTACTATGGGCTTGGCGTCAGCACGAGATTGAGGCCGAAATTAGGTCCAAACTGGGTCTGCGTATCGGACGGAGTTACGGTTATGCCGGACGGAGCCTGAACCGTCACCAGATAAGCTCCTGGGCCGGCAGTTAGCGCTGTCGTACGCAAGTCGATCCAGGCGGATATGTCGGCCGGTGTGAGGGCGTGGATGGCGGCCTCTGGACCAGAGCATTTCACTTCAATGTCGCTTGGGGCACCGGAAATGCGCCAGTGTCCAGCGTCCGCGAGTGGCAGCAGCACCGCGCACCGTGTTTTGATCCTGATCTCTGCTATGCGTGATGACTGCAAGGAGACAATGGCGATGACCGGAGTAACCGGTTCAGGTTGGCCGAGGGTTGGTTTCAGGATCAAACGCTCTTCGTGAGTACGGCCCTGGACCGGTCCAAGTTCATCGGCGCGGATGGGCTTGAAGCGCAGGATGGCGTTAGCTGCTTCGGCGCGTTGGATGAGGTCGCGCGGTCCGCGCACCTCGACCCGGGTGCGATCAAGCTGGACACTGGCGGTGACGCCCGCTGGAAGACCGATGACCAGAGGGGGTTCGGCAGCCAGAACAGCGGACTCGATACCCGACAGTTCAACTTGAATGTCACGGATGTCGGCCGGCTCGGTGCGGAGCAAACGAAAATCGGCATCGAGTCCGAGCGTACGGCTGGTCAACGCGAAGGTTACCTTGCCTGATTCACGGCGGTCTTGCGGAATGAGCAGATCGGGACGCAGCACTTCGCCGCGCAGTTGGTCCAGCTTGCTGGTCGGCACTGAGAGGACGGCGTCGAACTCGTATGGCAGATTGATAACGCGCAAGGAAGCGGGCAGACCCTTGATCTGTTCCGGTTGAATGACCACGTGGATCTGCCGTTCAACCCGTACCTGTCCGCTCGTGTACGTCCACAGCGCTGCGGCCACGGCCAAGCTGACCAGCTTCAATTCCCAATGCGACCACAGCCACTTCATGGCGATTTCCCTGAGCGCGAAACCGTACTGCTGATCGCTGCCCGGAAGGTGCGCGTCAACAGGGCTTCTAGATCTTGTCGGGTCAGACCGCGCGTGAATTGACCGCGATCTGCCATGCTGATCTGGCCAGTTTCTTCGCTGACAATAAGCGCGAGCGCGTCGGTGTCCTCGCTGAGGCCAATGCCGGCGCGATGGCGCGTGCCGGACAACGCCTTGTAGTGGACATTCGCCGTGAGCGGCAGGATCACGCCAGCGGCAGCAATGCGTCCATTACGGATAATAACCGCGCCGTCATGCAAGGGTGCATCTTTCCAGAACAACGACGCCAGTGATTTTGCGGTAAGCTCGCAGTCCAAAGGACTCGAGGCGATGTAGTTATCGAGGCGATCGGTACGTTCGATGACAATGAGTGCACCGACCCGGCGTTCCGAGAGCAGTTCAATGGCCTCAGCCAGTGGGCCGATCAAATGCAGTCCCGCACCGTGTGGACCTTGCGGCAACAACCCGCCGATGCGTGACAACAGCCGACGCAGCTCGGGTTGAAACACGACGATGAGGATGACGGCGCTGAAGCCGACCAGGGCCTGGAGCAGCCAGGAAATGGCATGGAGATCAAACCAGCGTGCCGCCAACCAAGCACAGACCACTCCGGCCAGCAGCAGGCTGATCCCGCGGATCTTACCACCGGCCGAAATACGCTCGAAGGCGCGCAGCAGCCAATAGACAGCCAACCACAAGATGAAAATCTCGGTTGCCGCCCGCAGCAAGAACGGAATGTCGCTGCCATGGATTCCGGGCAGCAGATTCCACATCGGAGCGTCATGGCTGGGCGGGGGCAGATCCATCAGGCGGCCTGCTCATTCATCCGCACGGCCGAGGAGAGACGGAGGGCGGTGCGTGCTCCGGCCGGATCGTGGACCCGGAGCAAGGAGCATGCGGGCGCCAGCAGCGCGTGGAGAACATGACTCGGCGGATCACGTTGCTCGGCTGGCAATGGTGAGCCGATCAGTTGAGTGACCAAGGATTTGCGGCTGATACCGACCACCAAAGGACGGCCAGTCTGGGCGCTTAAGCTGGGCAGCGCACTGAGCAAAGAGACGTTGTGAGTCATGTCCTTGCCGAAGCCAATACCCGGATCAAGAAGGATGGCCGACTCAGAAATCCCGGCCCGAATCGCCAAGGCGATACGGGCGGTCAGAAACGCGGCGACCTCGGCATGTACATCCGCATAGGACGGATTGCGCTGCATGGTCTGCGGGTTGCCCTGCATGTGCATCAGGACAATTGGACAGGCGGCTGCAGCGCAGGCTTCCAGCAGCCGTGGGTCCGACCCGGCAGTGACGTCATTGACGACATCGGCACCAGCAGCGAGGGCAGCCTCGGCGACGATGCCTTTGCTGGTGTCGATGCTGATCGGTGCGCGGACACCCGCTTCACGCAGGCCACGCACGATGGGAATGACGCGAGCCAGTTCGCTATCAGCGTCAACCGGCAACGCACCTGGTCTGGTGCTCTCACCACCAACGTCGAGCCAGTCGGCACCATCGCGAATCATGTCGACCCCAGCGCGCACAATCGCAGCGGTGTTGGGATGCTTGCCACCGTCACTGAATGAGTCCGGTGTCGCATTGAGAATACCCATGATCCCAGCCGGCACCGTCACGGCGATGCCGCGATGCGCGTCAAGGATCCAGCGGCGATGGGCGCGCATGGTGGGGATTAGCGTATCGGATGCTCTCGGGCAAGGGGAAGAGCTGGCTACAGCTCGCTGTGCTCGCAGGGCTACAGCTCGCTTCAGTTCGCCTGCTGCCAGCACAGGGCACCGCCGTCGCCGTCGGCATCGACAAAGACGTAGACGACCCCGCCATCACCGAGTTTCAGATCCACGAGATCACCGGTAATGCGATGGTGAAACAGCATTTTTCGGCCCATGATCCGCTCGATATCGAGGGGCTCGTTGGCCCACAACGGATAGCCGCCCAGCTTGGTGCAGTCGCAGCCCAACTCGTCAACCAGATCGACCCAGGCATCACTCTCCGCCACGCCGAGCCCGGTGGGATCGACATCAAGGTCGGTCGGCTCGGTGATCGTGTCGCCAAGCATGACCTTGGCGCCCTTCCAGTCGCCGGGGCATACTCCATTGATGATCGATGTGCTGATGCCGGTCGCTGGAACGATGACCACGTGGTTGTCGCCGTGACCTGGCTTGTAGTCGAAGGTCGAAGTTGGATCAGAACGATCCATGAACGACAAAACAAGTTTGTCTGAGCCGGGAGCCAGTGGGAGGGCGCTGACCAACGCCATGGTCGCGTTGGTTCGTTTCCCGCGCGGATGGGCAAAGCCCATCTTGATGTGACCACCAATCTGACCAATTGCAGATTTCGGATTGATCGTTCGCACGATGCGATGTGAGACCTGTACTGTGCTCATCGTTCCCCATCATGCTGACTAGGGTAGGAGATCGCAACCGTGACTAGTGGATCACCCCTCAAGTGCGCTTTTTTGATTTTGAGCAGAAAATATTTGCGGAACGGTAGGAGTATGGTTATACGTTTGCGCAAGGTTGCCGACTCCGGCGATCGCCAGACGAACCACTCTAGATCCGAGAGAGGATCCCCATGCCCAAGTCCAAGAAGAAGCCCGCCAAGAAAACCGCCAAGAAGGGCGCCAAGAAGAAGGGCCGCAAAGCCAAGAAGAAGTAGGCCCTAGCGGTCTGTCTTCTCTGCGTCACCGCCGCCTCTGGCGACGGCCGCAACGAAAAACCCCTGCTGAAAAGCAGGGGTTTTTCGTTGTTTTGTTACCTGATGCGCGCAACAACGCGTAGCGGATCTGGTGCGGCCGACAGCTCAGCCGTCTCACCAGGAGCCAACGCAACGGTGATGTTGGGGCCATCAATATAGAGCGCCATGCCAGGTACTGCGGCAGTTAATTTCAAACCACACGGCGGCAGCTGACGGCCTTCGAGGACGCACAGGCGTCCGAAAGCGTGAAAGGGTTCGCGCACCTTAAAGAGCAAGGCTGGGGTGAGGGCTGGCACCGGATCGAACCCCGCACTGTGGATGCCGCCAGTTGACCCGGCGGCGGTGGAGACCCACACGCCAGACGAGCGTTGGTTCTCACTCGTGACACCGTCATCAATCCGGTAGCGACTCATCGCCGCCGGGTTCATATTGGTAAAGAGCGCATCGTTGAGGACACGCAGATCCATGGATGCGGTACGTAGGCGTAACCGTGGCAGTTCGTCAAATTGGCAGGTGCCAGCAAGCCAGGCGGCCAACAGTGCGGGTACATCCTCCGCCTTGGCGCGGGTGAAGTGACCAAGTGATCCATGGGGGTCGCTGTTCACGGTCAGGAAGGGGGCGTGAGTGGCGAGCGTATTAGCGGTGAAGACGGTGCCGTCGCCGCCAGCGGTGATAACGAGATCGGTCTCGGCGGCATCATCAACGATCAGGTCGGGAACCCGCCGCTCGCGTACGTCGTGTCCGACCAGGGCGCGACGCACCTGGTCCACCGCTTCGCGTTGACGCTGTGCTGATTCACGCATGCCGGTCAGGGTCATGGCACCACTGGTGTCGAGACGTGCGATTGCCTCGCGACTCAAGCGCTCGATCAGCGGCACTTTGGTGACGAGGAGAATTCGGCGTTGGGTCATGCGGCGTACCGGGAACGCGTCTCGCGATCAGCGTCGAGAATCTCGGCGAGGGTCGGCTGGGCGATGTTCGCGAGTCCAGTCAGGGCGCGCTCCACCGTGCGGAAAATATCGAGGAATCCAGCTTTTCCGTCCAGAAAGGCAGCTACCGCAACTTCATTGGCTGCGTTCATCACCGCCGGGGCCAAGCCACCGACGCGCGCGGCGGCGTATGCGAGGTCGATCGACGGGAAACGCTTCCGATCAGGAGCCTCGAAGGTCAGGCTGGAGAGATGTGCGAAGTCCGGTGCTGCGACTGGACCAGCGACGTGACGTGGCCACGTGAGGGCGTACTGAATCGGCGTGCGCATGTCGGGCAGACCAAGTTGCGCCATGACCGAGCCGTCACGGAAGGCGACCATGCTGTGCACGACGCTTTGTGGATGGATGATCACGCGCACGCGATCCGCTGGGACACCGAACAGCACTTGCGCCTCGATAAGCTCAAGGCTTTTGTTCATCAAGGTTGCCGAGTCCACGGTGATCTTGGGACCCATGCTCCAGGTTGGATGGCAGAGGGCCTGTTCGATGGTCACCGCTGACAGATCGGCGACGGTGCGAAATGGTCCACCCGAGGACGTCAGCAGCAGTTCAGAGACCTCGTCGATGCCGTGCCCCTCGAGGCACTGGAAGATGGCTGAGTGTTCGCTGTCGACCGGCAGCACGGCACCGCCAGCTTGTTTCGCAGCGGCCATGACCAATGCGCCGGCCATGACCAACGGTTCTTTATTGGCGACACACAAGCGCTTGCCGGCCTTGGCGGCGGCGATGGTCGCGGGCAGTCCGGCGGCTCCGACAATGGCGGTCACGACCGCACCGACCTCAGATGCCGTCGCGGCAGAACAGAGCGCGTCGTCTCCAGCCTCGGCACGAATTCCGCTGCCACTCAGCAGCCGACGTAACTCGGGTAATTTCTGGTCATCGGCAATGACCGCGATGCGTGCCGAAGCTGCGATCGCGCAGCGCGCCAGTTCATCGACTTTGCTGTTGGCGGTGACCGCATGCACCGGGATTCCTAACTGCTTCGCCACGTCCAGCGTCGAAGCTCCAATCGAGCCGGTGGCACCGAGCAGGCAGATGGGTCGCTGACGATGATCGACTGCGGACATCGTTAGACCAATTCTCGGAGGTGCTTCATCAGCGTGTCGGTCTGCTCGGGCGTGCCGACAGTGATCCGCAGTTTGCTCGATAGATCCGGTCGGTCCCACCAACGCACCAGTAGTCCGCGCGCTTTGAGCGCCAGATAGATATCCTTGGCCTTGCTGCCGACCTCGCAGAGCAGGAAGTTCGCGCCGCTGGGTGGCCACGTCCAGCCGAGCTTGGCCAACTCACCTTCGAGTCGTCCGCGTTCGCTGAGTGTTTTGCGGATGAGATCACGGTGATGATCGCGATCTTCCAGCGCGGCGATGCCGACCGCCTGGGACAAGGCGTTGACATTGTAGCTGTCCTTCACCTTCATGAACTCGCTCACCAGCGGTGCCGCAGCAAACAGCAAGCCGAGGCGTCCGCCAGCGAGGCTGTACGACTTCGAGAACGTCCGCAGTACGATCAGATTCGGGTGACTAGCGAGGTGAGGCAGGATCGAGCCGCCAGGACAGAAGTCGACGTAGGCTTCATCAACCACCAAGACACCGTCGAGGGCGTCGGCCAAACGCCGCACCTGATCAACCGGCACCACGGTGCCCGACGGATTATTGGGATTGGCAAGCAAGATGAGCTTCGCGCCAAGTCTTGGTAGCACCGATGGCAGCGACCAGTCCTTTGACCAATCGACGTGCTCAATCGCTACGCCCTGGAGTGCCGCGAGGTCATCATACAGACCATACGTTGGCCACGGGCAGGCAACGCGGTCGTCTGCTGTCAGCAGTGCACGATAGATGATGGTCAGACAATCGTCGCTGCCGTTGCCTGCGAGCACCTGCTCGGGGGTGACGCCATAGACCGACGCGGCAACCTCGCGCAACCGCCGCGATCGCGGGTCGGGATACTTGCGCAGCGCATCGGTATGCGTGCTGGCCAGCACGCGGAGAACGTGTGGGCTGGTCGGCCACGCCGATTCGTTGGTGTTGAGTTTGATGCAATCGACGACCTGCTCGCCCGGCGTGTAGCCAGACATGGTGCGGACATCGCGGCGCACGAAGCGGAGCGCGCTGGCAGGTTGGGCGGCGTCGGTCACAGGACACTCAGGCTAGCCAGGGGATCGCCTCGCCAAGAGCGGTGTGGCGGTTGAAGGCAATCAGGATTTGTAGTTCATCGATCTGATGGATCTGGCCGCAATCAGCCATAGCCTCTGCCGGAGGTCTGAAGATGGTTGATCCAGATTCCCTGCGTGCCTCTCATGGCCAGTTGCCGGCCGTTTTGTTGTCGAAGTCATCGATCCTGATCGTATTGGATCACCAAGGCTTGGTCCTGCTTTGGAACGTCGGCGCAGAACGCGTCTTTGGCCTAAGGGAGGACGCAATTCGTGGCAAATCCTTCTCACGTTGCGCCATTGCTTGGGACTGGGATCGCATCGAGAAGCTGGCTCCGGGCGGTATCAGTCAGCGTGAGCAACGCATTATTCAGCCATTCATGCGCAGAGATCACACAACCGGCTTGGTTGCGATGCTTGTCAGTCCTCAGTTCGACCGCCAGGGGGCGTTGAGTGGTTGCCTGTGGCTCGGCTCAGACGCTTGGCGCGCATCCCTCGGGCCGGCACAATCTGGAGTAGCGCAACCAGGGACACGCGATGCGACACACTCACGGCTCAAACAACGCACTCCCTTACCGGAGTCCGCTATCCCAGAGCCAGCGAACGAATTTGCGCGCAAGTATCCCGTTCACATCAGCTTCCTCGACAGTCATTTGCTATCCCATGGTGAGGATTTGACGCATTGGCGGATTGACGTGGCGGTTGAAAGCGGACTTGATGAACGTGGCATGGCGGTGACGTTCACACTCGTCCGTCGCCAAGGCGCGAAGGAGACGCTTCGCCGTCGAGTACTCATCGCTTCAGGTGAGTTGGTGGAGATCACAGCGGTTTGATCGGGTCAGTCGGCGAGGCCTGGTTGCGCGACTCAACGTTCACGGCTTAGTAGGAGTCGGAGCCGCTGGGTGCGCTGCCGGTTGCATCGCCGCGTCGTCCCACACTTCGACGTCATCGAGGAATAATCCTTCGGGCGCATAATTGGTGTCATTGCCCCAAAGGAGGTGATGATAGGCTACACACTTGGTTGCACCTGGCTTCACGTCGCCGGTCACTGCAGGAAGATTATCAAGTTGCAACGACAGATGTGGTTTGGCAGCGGTGTTCCACTTGGCGATAACTTTGTACCAACGGTCAGCGGTGAATGAACCTTGATTGATGAACTTGATGAAAGTTCGCTCGGTCCCGTTGTTCCAACCATAAGTAAGCGTGAGTTCCGAGTCATTTCTGACCCGGACGGAGATGCCGTCGTTGCTATCGAGTTGTTTGTTCTCGTTCAGCTTACCGGTTATTTGCATGAGCATGCAGGACTTTAAGGAGCCGGTGTACTTCCAGCGCAGAGCGATGGCGCCTTGTTGGGGCGAAGCCCAGATATGATTATCAGTCGGATTGTCGAAGGTCGCCTGACGCCAAGTCTGGCCTGAGAGATCCAGACAGAATTTTCCGCTCAGTGCTTGCTTGTCGCCGCGTAACGTTGGTAGTTTCGGGAAATAGTAGGGAGTAGAATCGGTTCCTGCTGGACAGAGGTCTGCTTTCTCAGACTCCATCGACCAGCCAAATGTCTGGGCTGCCGGGAGACAAGTTGTCAATGCTAACGACAGAGCGCAGATTCGGGAGACGAGGTGCATACTAAGACTCCGTTGGGTTACTCGGATTTGCTGGCGAGTGCTGCGATGAGCTGGGCCATCAGGCCCATGCCCATGGGAAAGATCACGCGATAGGAACTGCGCTGCAATTCTTCACCGGCTTTGTTGGATGCAGAGACGCCGCCGAGCAGGCCGTCCGCCGTGAGATGTCCGGAGAGGCTAGCCAAGCAGCGTTGGGCAGAGGTGCGTGCTGCATCAGAGAACCAACCGTGGTTTGCGCCAATGGCGAGAGCGGCGGCGATGCCCGCTGATCCGGCTGTGTCTTGGCTCAAGGCGGGCTCGTCGACAAAAACGCTCCACTGTCCGTCAGGACGCTGGAACTTCTGCACCCAATCGGCGAGCGCAGCGAAACCAGGAATCAACGCATCAACTCCCGGGCGACCACGAAGTACGCTGAGTGTGCGTACGCCGCCAAGCAGATGCCAGGCGATGCCGCGCGCCCAGTTGCGATTCCCCATGACGCCGGTTGGTTTGCTCATCCGCCAGAATGTGGTGCCGTCGAACAAGCGTTGCTGGCGCAGGCGCAGTTGGGTCAGCGCCATCCGTTCGAGTTCGGCATCGCCGCGTTGCAATGCGATAATCGCCATCGGATAGGCGAGGGTGTAGGATCCTTCGCTTGTCGTGCTGATCCAGTCGATCACCGCGCCTTCTGCATCGGTTTCTTTCCGCCACCAGGCAAGCGCCATGTCGAGCAACGGGTGCTTGGGATATAGTTGGGCAAAGGCAGCAAACGGCAGAGTTCCTTCGATGGTGTCAAGATGTCCATCGCAGGGATCGCTCTTGGGACCTTCGTAGATCAACTGGTTGTTGCGGATAAACAGCGCGAGATGCCGTTGTGCGACTGATCGCGCAGTGGCGTGCTGCGGTAATGCGGCGAGATCCAGCAGTCCGTCCAGAACGCAGCCCTCCATCCATCCGAATTGCTGAACGCTAGCCAGCGAGGCGAAGCGAGCGTGAAATTCGTTAACGGCATCGCGGGTTCCTGGAACCAACGCGTGCGGCAGATGGACAACGTCTAGGCCATCGCCGCCAGTGAATATCCACACCGGCTCACTGTTCCTGGTGAGCTGCAAGGCAACGCCTTCGCTCAGCATGGCGGTCGCATCGTCGGGCAGCAGGGGGATCTCATATGGCTGGAACACGGACGCATTACGCACGTCGAAACAACCGATACGGCGACCAGAACGGGCAAGCGTCACCGTGATCTGTGAATCCCCACGCTGATCAATTGCGACAGTCACGCGCAGACGCGACGGGATTTCGCCAGTCGCTTGATGTGACCAACGCAGCGCAACTGGTTTGACTCCCGTTGATGGAATGCCCACGATCGACCAACCGCACGGTGCGCGTTTGCCAGGTGGCGTCGGCAAACCATCCCCTGGATCAACGGTGGCGTCGAGATGGCGACTGGGAATGGTCATTCGCTCATCGTGAACGTGCAAGTCGAGGCACAAAGCGTCATTCGGTGCGCCGATTCGTAGATTTCGTGATATAGCGCCTTTAGTTACGGCGCGGTTGTTGGCGTCAGCAGTGGCGGCGGTTGAATGCTGAGCGGAAGCAGCACTTTTGCTCCGTTATCCAGCCGTAATTCGACCTGAGCCTCACGTCGATCCATGCGTGATGGCGTTACGTCGATGGATTGCATGAGGCCAGACGTTGGGTCGGGGTGGGTGATCACCTGAAATAGACCGGTTACTTCTGCAACGGATATAATGCGCCGAGGCTGGGTTGGCAGATAACGGATGCTGACACGGCGCGTTTCCGGCTGCCCACCAACCGACCAGACGAGTCGCGCCGGTGACAGGCGTAGCTCAATCGGCATGATGACCGTGGTTGTCAACACGACGACTGGGTTGACTGGATCATTGGTGATGAGGGTTGCCGTTTGTGCGAATGGCGTCGTGTGATTGTTGAGGGAGAGTGTCAGCGCGAAGGCGGCGCTTGCGCCAGGTTCAATGCGCGCTGGTGGATTCTTTGCCCAGGTGAGTCCACAGCACAGCTCGTGATCCAGGATCGTGATTGCTGTGGGTCCAGTGTTGGTACAGGTGAAGGTGGCCGAGGTTTGTTTATCCCCCGCACTGGCGACGACTTCGATGGCGCGACTCACAAAATTCAACCGTGGTGTGGGCGGCGCGACGTCAGCCGCAATCAGCGCAACAGCACAGGAAATCCAGGTCAAGATGGCGCGCATGTGGAAGCTCACGCAGAAGTGCATACAGAGAACGTCATCCCCACAGCATCCACCGCTGCATGATCCACGGTGCCAACCACGGTCCGAGTGCGACAGCCAGTATGGCACCCACGGCGAGCGACGGGCCGAACGGCATTTCACGACCAGCACCCATGAGCCGAGCCGGGACGCCGACGATGGTGCCGACGATGCATGCGAACATGAATGCCACGATGGTACCGATCGGACCGAGGAACGCACCAAGCGACGCGAATAGCTTCACATCGCCAAAGCCCATCGCGTTGCGACGGAAGAAAACGGTACCGCCCAGGCCGACCAGCCACGGTATCCACCAGCCGACCAGCGAGCCGAGGATGGCCTGGGTCAGGCAGATGCATAGCCACGACCACGGATCGGCGTCAGCGGCGTGATGGCTTGGCGACACAGCGCAAGTGATGCCGATGGTGACGATCACCCACAATGTTGTCCACACGATGTACCACCAAGCTCCGATCGACATGGCGCGGTGATCGTGTTCTTCCCAGGTTTCGCGTTTGAGTTTTCCGTACACCAAGCGGGCCACGGGCAAACTGGCGGCGATGAGGCCAATGCCCAGTGCAGCGCATAGGCCGAGGTTTAATGCGGCGCCATATCCGGTTCCCTCCCAGCCACGAAAGACGTCCTCGTGCCTAAACCACGACGCTGGATTCCATATCCAGATGAGGTTCGATCCGGTGCACACGGCAAGAGGAACCGCCAGGGTTTGCAGCCCCTTGGTTAGTTCGTCAGGCAACAGCATGTGTTCCCAGTCGATCAGCACCGAAGCGATGAGCAGCCAGGTGATCAACAGAAGGACGGCGATTCCGGCGCAAATGGCGAGGTCTTCGTAACCGCCGAACAGGAACGGGATGCAGGCGAGCAGCTGATACGCCAAGACCGCCCAGGTGACCAACGCGCTGATTATCGCGACGGTGACCTCCATGATGACGCACGACACGGGGATCGCGGTGCCACAGTGGCGACAACGTCCGCGCAGCAGCGTCCAGCTCAGGATCGGAATATTTTCAAACCAGGCGAGGCGGGTGCCGCACACGCCGCAGCGACTTGGTGGCGTGACGATAGAAATGCCACGCGGGAGGCGATGCACGACGACGCCGAGGAACGAACCAGCGCAAGCGCCCATGACGCCAGCGACGGCGACGGCGGCGATCGTGGTGGAATCAACGGACATGAGCGCTGTGCCGGATCAACTGGCCGCAGCGAGGTGGGTGCGAATCCGTGCCTGATCAGTGGCGGCCAAATAACGGCGGCCAGCGACATCGTTAGCGGCTAGATAATCAGCTGCCGCGCTGATCGTGAGAATCGGTGCCACCGTCACGCCGAGTTCGTGCTGAAGTTCTTCGATTGCCGTGCGATTGCCTTGGCCGCGTTCTTGGCGATCGACCGCAACAACCGCTCCGAGTACCTGAACGCCGGTCGGTTTCAGCTTTGTAAGGCTTTCGCGCAGCGCGGTGCCGGCGGTGAGGACGTCATCGACGATAACGACTTTGGTTCCAGTGGTCAGTGGATGGCCGACGAAACTGCCACCATCACCGTGGTCTTTGGCTTCTTTGCGATCGTAGGTCCAGCCGATCGGACGTTTGACCAGCGTTTCATAAGCCGCCGCCGCCGCGAGCGCGAGGGGGATGCCTTTGTACGCTGGGCCGAATACGACCTGGACGTCGGAACCGAAATGGTCATTGATCGTCGCTGCATACGCCGCGCCCAACTGCGCCAGATCGCCGCCCATGTGGAAGCAGCCGGTGTTGATGAAGTACGGACTCTTACGGCCGCTCTTCAGGGTGAAGTCGCCAAACTTGAGTGCTTGGCGCGTCACCAACAGATTCAGGAAGGCGATCTGGGCGGGAGACAGCATGATGACGGATTACTTTTTCTTCTTGTCCGACTTCTTCGTGTCGTCGGCCTTGGCGTCTTCAGCCATCACTACCGAAAAACGATCGTTTGCTTTGACCGCCAGGACGACCTTGAGATCGGCCTCGCCAACGATGCGGCCAAACACGGTGTGGACGCCATCGAGGTGCGGTGTTGACGTGTGGGTGATGAAGAACTGGCTGCCGCCGGTGTCTTTGCCAGCGTGGGCCATGCTCAGGGTACCGGGCGTATGAATCTCGGGATTGCCTTTCGTCTCACACTTGATCGTCCAGCCGGGACCACCGGTGCCGGGCGTGCCTTTGGCACCTTCCTTGGAGTTCGGGCAACCGCCCTGGATCACGAAGCCGGAGATGACGCGATGGAAGGCGAGATCAGTGTAGAAATTGTCCTTCACCAACTTCACGAAGTTCTCGACCGTTTTCGGGGCCGCTTCGGGGAAGAGCTCGACGTTGATATCACCGCGTGGGGTATGGAAAATGGCGCGCATAGGGACTCCGTGGGCGGGCTATGCTCCGGAGACCTTGGGGAGCGCAAGAGGAGGGGAATGCCAAATGCTGGAATGTCGAATGCTGGAATGTCAGAGTTTGCATCGCACCTAGTACGTCAGGATCCGGATTGAGGGCCTCGCCATTCCAGCATTCCAGCATTTGGCATTTCTATGCGTCCCGCCAACGCCGGTTGAGATCGCCATACGCGTCGATGCGGCGATCACGTAGGAACGGCCAGATACGGCGGACGTCTTCACTACGGCGGAGCGAAACCGTGGTCTGCACCACGCTTTCATCATCCGTGTTCGCTGAGGCAAGGATCTCGCCCTGTGGCCCGGCAACAAAGCTGCTGCCCCAGAAGCGGATGCCCTTGCTGCGTTCAGACGGATCGACTTCCAGTCCGGTGCGGTTGATCGCCAGGACGGGCAGGCCGTTGGCCACGGCGTGGCCGCGTTGCACGGTGATCCACGCATCGCGTTGGCGAGCTTGTTCAGCGGCATCGTCGTCCGGATTCCATCCGATCGCGGTTGGATAGATGAGGAGTTCAGCGCCAGCCAGTGCCATGAGGCGGGCCGCTTCGGGATACCACTGGTCCCAGCAGACGAGGACGCCGAGCGTGCCGACTGAGGTCTTGATCGGGGTGAAGCCGAGATCGCCGGGCGTGAAATAAAATTTTTCTTCAAAGCCCGGATCGTGCGGGATGTGCATCTTGCGATACATGCCAGCGATCGTGCCGTCACGTTCGCAGACCACGGCGGTGTTGTGATAGAGTCCGGCGGCGCGGCGTTCAAAGAGTGAGGTGACCAGAACCACGCCAAGTTCCTTGGCTAAAGCGCCATAAAATGCAGTCGATGGTCCGGGGATCGGCTCAGCGAGATCAAAGTTGGCGACATCCTGTACTTGGCAGAAATACGGACCGGGATGCAATTCTTGCAGGCAGACCAACTGGGCTTTGGCGGCGGCAGCGCGACGAACACACGCAGCCGTGGCCTCGCACATGCTGTTGGCATCGCCGGTCCAGCGCTGTTGGATCAGCGCGACGTTCAAGCTTTCCATGTGAATACCTCTTCGGGAATCTGCATCGTCATGCAGTGGAGCGAGCCGTGTTGTTCAACCAGCACGGTGCAGTCGATGCCCTCGACCGTCCAGCCTGGGCAAGCGGCTGCAACTGCCGCGAGGGCGGCGCTGTCACGCGGTGGGTCGGCGTAGGTCGGCACCAGGACGACACCGTTGATGAACAAGAAGTTCGCGTAGGTCGCTGGCAAACGATGGCCGTCATCGCCATAGCGGGGCGTCGGCCACGGCAGGGGGACGAGGCGATACGGCTTGCCGTCGGCGGTGCGCAGGGCGCGCAGTTCGATTTCCATGCGACTCAAATCGCTGGCGTGACTGTCGGTCGGATCGTCGCAGCGCTGATAGACGATGACATTGTCCGGGCAGAGTCGGGCCAAGGTGTCGATGTGAGCGTCGGTGTCGTCGCCTTCGAGGTGGCCGTGATCAAGCCAAAGGACGCGCTTGGCACCCAGATGACGAATCATTTCACGTTCGATGTCGGTTCGATGCAGATGTGGATTGCGATTCAGGGACAGAAGGCAGCTGCTCGTGGTCAAAATGGTGCCAGCACCGTCACTTTCGATGGATCCGCCCTCAAACCACAGGCCGGGTACCTCACGTCGGGCTCGGCCGAGGTGGCCAGCGGCATGCATCCGCGCCGTCGCCTGGTTATCGCGGTCGGCCGGGAACTTTAGGCCCCAGCCATTGAAACCGAAATCGAGGAGAACCGGAACCTGTCCCTCAAGGACAGTGATCGGTCCAAAGTCCCGCACCCAGGTGTCGTTGAGCGGCACGCCGATGACGGTGGCTGACACGTTCGCCGTCGCCAGTGCCGCCCGCGCTGATGCGGGATCATCGGCAATTATCAGCGCTTTCGCACGGTGCGAGATCGCTGCCGCCATTGCGACGACAGTGGCGCGAGCCCGAGCAAGGTACGGCGCCCAATCGCTATCGGCCCCTGGCCAAGCCAGTAGCACGGCGCCTTGGCGCTCCCACTCGGCGGGTAAGCGGCGCTGGTCAGTGGTGTCCGTCGCAGGCATGGATGAGGAGGCTACCCGCCCAGGGCTTGGCAGACAACCATGGATGTTTTTTTCTGTGGCCCTGTTAGCGTGCGCGCCGACGCGACGCTGCACATCCGACCGGAGCCAGAACAGACATCATGAAACCCGAAACACTTGATCGTTGGAACGTCCAACAGTCCCTTGACCTCTACGGCGTGCGCAACTGGGGCGCGGGATTCTTCGATGTGAATGGATCAGGCGAGGTGGTGGTCAAACTGCAGAATGGTGCCGAGACGATCGACGTGTCGCTCATGCAGGTCATCGCGGGCATCAAGGAACGCGGCATGGGCCTGCCGGTCCTGCTGCGCTTCCGCGACATTCTCGATCGCACCATCCAGCGCATTAACGAAGGGTTTGCCGAAGGCATCGCCAGCGCCGGCTACAAGGGTGTCTATCGCGGCGTCTATCCGGTGAAGGTCAACCAGCAGCAACAGGTGATCGAGGAGATCGCCTCGTTCGGTCGTCGCTATCACCACGGTCTCGAAGCTGGCAGTAAGGCTGAGTTGCTGATTGCGCTCGCCTACATGCAGGACCCGGACGCCTACATCGTGTGCAATGGTTACAAAGACACTGAATTCATCGATCTCGCGCTCACCAGTCTGAAGATGAGTGCGCAGACGATTCTGGTATTAGAGATGCCGTCGGAACTGGATCTCGTGCTTGAGCGCGCTGCCAAACTCAACGTCCGTCCACGCATCGGCGTTCGTCTGAAGCTGTCGGCCAAAGTGCCAGGCAAGTGGAGTGAATCTTCGGGTGACCGTTCGACCTTTGGCCTGACCATGGCCGACACGATCCGGGTCGTCGATACGCTGCGCGAGCGCGGCATGCTCGACTGTCTGCAGATGGTGCATTACCACCTCGGCAGTCAGATCCCGAACATCGGCTCGATCCGTTCCGCTGCTCAAGAAGCAGCGCGGGTCTACTGCGATCTCGCCAAAGAAGGCGCGGCGATGGGCATCATCGACATCGGTGGCGGCTTGGCGGTCGATTACGACGGTTCGCGGACCAACTTCCCGGGCAGTCGCAACTACGACATCAAGGAATATTGTTCCGATGTTATCGAGACGGTCATGGCAGCCTGCGACAAGGAGGGCTTGACCCATCCGACAATCATCAGCGAATCGGGTCGGTTTCTGGTCAGCTACTCATCAGTCCTCATTTTCAATATTCTTGACGCTAGCCGTTTCGATCCGAATGAAGAGGAGGTCGAAGAACCGAACAAGACTTCGCACCAGTCCCTGCGCGAACTGGGCGAAATATATCGCTCGGTGTCACCGAAGAATGTGCAGGAGTGCTTCAACGACGCAGTCTATCACCGCGACGAAATCCGCACCGCGTTCTTGCATGGCGGTCTGACGCTGCGCCAGCGCGCGCAGGGCGAAATGCTGTTCTGGCGCGTGGTTGGCAAAGTGTCCCGCGAATGTCAGGACATGAAGACGGTTCCCGAGGATCTCAAGGATCTGCAAGAGTCGCTGTGCGACATCTACTACGGAAATTTCAGTGTGTTCCAGTCACTGCCGGATTCGTGGGCGATCGGCCAGCTCTTCCCGCTGATGCCAATCCACCGTCTGACCGAGCGCCCAAACCGCATGGGCACGATCAGCGACATCACCTGCGACTGCGACGGCAAGATCGACAACTTCATCGATCTGCACGACGTCAAGAAGACCTTGCCGCTGCATGATCTCAAAGTCGGTGAGGACTACGTCATGGGCGTGTTCCTGGTTGGTGCCTACCAGGAAACGCTGGGCGACCTGCACAACCTCTTTGGCGATACCAACATCGTCAGCGTGAAACTCGACGCCGATGGCCGGATCGACTACACCAGCGAAGTGAAGGGCGACTCAGTGGCGGACGTGCTTGGCTATGTCGAGTACGATCCGAAAGATCTTGTCGCCATGTTCCGAGATCGTGCCGAGCGTGCGGTGCGCGAAGGACGACTCTCGCCGACGGAACGGCGCGAGATTGTTGAGAGCTATGCGGCTGGTATTCAGGGGTATACGTATTTCGAGGCGTAGGTAGTTCATTGCCCCGGCTACGAGCTACAGCGTGCTCCGCACGCGGCAACGGATTCGCAATTCGAACGCAGCCCGCGCGCAGCGCGTGTAGCCGTGAGCAACGCGAGCTGTAGCTCGTAGCCAGCGGCAATTACTTGCTCCTCCCGTCTTCTTCCCATCTTCACCGCCCGGCGCTCAACTGCGCCGTGAATTAGGAGCTTATCATGGCCCGTGTTCTCATCATCGGCGCCGGCGGCGTTGGCGGCGTGGTTACTCACAAATGCGCGCAGGTGCCCGAGGTTTTCTCGGACATCATGCTCGCCAGTCGTACGAAGGAGAAGTGCGACGCGATCGCCAAAGATGTGAAGCAGTTGCGCAAGCGGAAGATCGCCACCGCAGCGGTCGATGCCGATGATCCCAAGAACACGATCAAGCTGATCAAGTCGTTCAAGCCCGAGTTGGTCATCAACGTCGCGCTGCCGTACCAGGATCTCGCGATCATGGACGCCTGCTTGGCAACTGGCACGCACTACCTCGACACCGCCAACTACGAACCCAAGGACAAGGCCAAGTTCGAGTACAAGTGGCAGTGGGCGTATAAGAAGAAGTTCGAGAAGGCCGGCCTGACTGCGATCCTCGGCTGCGGCTTCGATCCCGGCCAGAGTAACATCTACTGCGCCTACGCTGCCAAGCACCACTTCGACGAGATCCACAGCGTCGACATCATGGACTGCAACGCTGGCAGCCACGGCAAAGCGTTTGCCACCAACTTCAATCCTGAGATCAATATCCGCGAGATCACCCAGCGCGGCAAATACTGGGAAAAAGGTAAGTGGAAAGAAACTGATCCACTATCCGTGCATGCGCCGTTCGACTTCGCCGAGTGCGGCGTCAAAGACATGTACCTGATGTACCACGAAGAGTTGGAGTCCTTGGTCAAAAACCTCAAGGGCCTCAAGCGCATTCGCTTCTGGATGACGTTTGGCCAGCAATACCTGACCCATCTCAACGTGTTGCAGAATGTTGGCATGACGTCGATCAAGCCGATCAATTACGAAGGCAAGGAGATCGTCCCGCTGCAGTTCTTGAAAGCCGTGCTGCCCAAGCCCGAAAGCCTCGGTGCCGGCTATAGCGGCAAGACCAACATCGGCTGCTGGATCGAAGGCGTGAAAGACGGCCAGTTCAAGCGCTACTACATCTACAACGTCTGCGACCACGCGAAGTGCTACAAAGAAGTTCACGCGCAGGCGATTTCGTACACGACCGCGGTTCCAGCCATGCTCGGCGCGAAGCTCCTGCTGCAAAATCAGTGGAAGCGCCCCGGCGTGTGGAACGTCGAGCAATTCGACCCCGATCCATTCATGGAGCAAATCGGCCAATACGGTCTGCCGTGGGTCGAGACATCGCCCGAACAACCGCTGCCGATTTAACGTGAATATGTGCGATCAAGGCAACCGCAGAGGCGCAGAGGCCGCTGAGGGCGCAGAGACGACAAGTGTTGAGTTGGAGTGTCGTGAGTCCGCGTTGGCCGATTGCACATGAGTGCGCCATGCTTTTTAATCCATCGTATCTCTGCGGCCTCAGCGGCCTCTGCGCCTCTGCGGTTGTCTTAAGGTTTCTATGAGCGCCATCCCCGAAACCGACATCCGTGACTTGGATTGGAACATTGTTCCCAGTCCGTGCTTTGTTGTCGATACCCGACTACTTGAGCGCAACGCGCGGATCTTCGCCCGCGTGCGTCAGGAAGCCGGGTGCAAGATTCTCGCTGCGCTCAAAGGTTTCGCGATGTGGAGCGTGTTTCCCGTGTTGAAGCCGCATCTCGATGGCTGCTGTGCCTCAGGACCAGTTGAGGCGCAGCTCGCACGCGAAGAGTTTAACAAAGAGGTCCACACCTACGCGGTGGCCTACTCCGACGCCGACATGGCCGAGACGATCCCGCTCAGCGATCACATCGTATTCAACTCGCCAGCGCAGCTTGCCCGATTTCTGCCGCAGATTCGCGCCAGCGGTCGTCACATCGACGTTGGCCTGCGCGTGAATCCGGAATACTCCGAGGTCGAAGTCGAACTCTATAATCCGTGCGCAGTTGGTTCGCGTTTGGGCACGCGGCGCAACCAGCTTGGTGCCGATCTACCAGAAGGTGTCAGCGGCCTCCACTTCCACGTCATGTGCGAGCAGGGGGCCGATGTCCTTGAGCGCGTGTTGGCTCATGTCGAAGATCGTTTCGGTGATCTGTTACCGAAACTGAAGTGGATCAATTTCGGCGGCGGCCATCACATCACCAAGCCTGGCTATGACGTCGATGGCCTGGTCGCACTCATTAAGGATTTCCGCGCTCGGCATCCACATCTCACCGTGTATCTGGAACCCGGCGAAGCGGTCGGTCTCAATACCGGTGTTCTGGTCGCATCTGTTCTCGATGTGGTCGAGAACGGTCTGCCGGTCGCGATTCTTGATGTCTCAGCGACGGCGCACATGCCGGACACGCTGGAGATGCCGTACCGCCCGACGATTCACGGCGCAGGCGACGCTGGCGCAACAAAACATACCTATCGTCTCGGTGGTCCGACGTGCTTAGCTGGCGATGTCGCAGGTGACTGGTCCTTCGCCAAACCACTCAAAGCTGGCGATCGTGTAGTCTTCGCCGACATGGCCCACTACACGATGGTCAAGACAACCATGTTCAACGGCGTGAAGCATCCATCGATTGCAACCTGGGACGGCAAGAACCTGCGCGTGGTTAGACGCTTTGGCTACGCGGACTATCGCAACCGATTGTCATAGCCTACGCCCTGCTGGCCGTCATTCAGACGGTTCACGGTTGAATAGTTTCGCTGTGCCCGCTTGCCAATGAACGATCAGCGGCCGCAAGGATGCGCAGGATCTCCAGGGCGTCGTCGAGGCTGGCCAGCGGTTCTCCGCCACGGAAGAACCGTTCGATGTCACGTAGATGAGCTGAGTAGATCGCGGCTGAATCCACGCTGAATGTGCGCGCCGTCGTGTTGTCGCGCAGTGTGCCGCCGTAGATCCACACGCCTGCTGTCAGTTCGACGACGCCGCGCCGCTGCTCGAGATAGTCCACGATCAGGGTGACACCGCAGGCGTCGCGACGAGCGCTCACCGCCGCTGCTCCGCGACCCATGGCACGATTCAGCATTTCGACGGCATGTACACCGTACCACAGCACCGAGCTTCCGGTCGGCGCTGTGCCGAGCGGACCATAGACTGCGACCTGGTGTGGGCGCGGCAGCGCAGCACAGGTGATGTTCAAGGTGGCATCCGAGCGCAACGGCGACGATGAAAAAAGACGCAGTCGGTGTGCGGTGGCCAAGCGGATGATTTCAGCTCCGGCTTGTGCAGAGTCGGCAAGCGGCTTATCGATGTACACCGGCTTGCCCAAAGCCACCACCTGCGCGAACCATGGCAGATGCAGCGTCGGATCGTTGATCTCTAGCATGACTGCATCGACGTCACGCAGCGCATCGGTGATGTCGGGGGCGACACGCACTCCCCAGTTGACGAGTTGGGCCTGACGTTGGTCTTGGCCGGATTCGTTTTGGAAGGCCGATGGGAAACGCAGACAACTGACAGCACGCAGTCCAGGTACGCGTAGTTCTTCGGCGCAATCAGGGGCCTGCATTCGACGCGGATATTCGACGGCGTGGCTGGTATCAAGACCAATGATGGCGACGCGGATAGGATCTGGCATGGATGCGCTGCAACAGTGTCGCTGCGCTGGACGCTGCAATCGGGTGTCCCAAAGCAGCATTGCCCCGGCCACGCTGGAGCGTGGCGTTCCCAGGGTCCGGCCATACGTTTCCACTCATGATCTCCGCCGAGCGTTTCGATCGCATCGTCCGCGCCCTGGAGACCACCGACTTCCTGACGGTTGCAGCTGCGTGTGCGTTGCTTGATGCCAGCCCGGCGACCGTGCGCCGTGATTTTTCTGAACTGGTCGCCCTGGGACGGGTCGAGCGTCATCGCGGTGGGGTATCGCGGCGTCAGCGTGATGCCTTGGCGATGGTCCCGTTCGCCGCCCGCGAGATGCAATGCGCGGCTGAGAAGTCAGCGATCGCTAAGGTTGCAGCCTCATTGCTGAAGGCCGGAGATGCGATCTTCGTTGATGGTGGAACCAGTACGCTACATTTGGCGAGTCACCTCGGTCGCGTGCCGCTGCGCGTGATTACCAATTCGCTGCGCCTGGCGGCGGTGATCGGTGAGACGACCTATGCGCAACCGATCGAAGTTCACTCGACTGGCGGTTACCTGTTGCCACGCAGTGGATTGTTCATCGGCCCGCAGGCGCGCGCGGGAATCGCCGCCTATCACGCACGCTGGGCATTCCTGTCGGTGGGCGGCATTAGCCCGGACGGCGTCTTCAATACCGATGAACTCATTCAGGATATCGAACGCGAAATGATCGCTCATGCTGATCGTGTCGTGGTACTGGCTGATCATACCAAGATCGGGGCGCGGTCGCTGTGTCGGGTCTGCGACCTGGATCAGGTGGAGATGTTGATCACGGATGCTGCGGCACCTGGCGAAGCGTTGGAAACGATTCGGAAAGCTGGAGTGGATGTGCGTGTGGCGTGAACTGTTCATTCCCACTCCGCCTGTTAGCAAATGGATGTTTCTCATCGAAGGGTGTGATTCTGAAAAGCAATCTGTCCTCATGCTCCTTGCCATCAATCGCTTGCCACAAGCGAGCGGAATCCGCTAATAAACAGGCCTCTTCCTGATACGTATAGATGTGCCAGCGAGTGTCATAAAGGTGAAGGGAAGACGAGAGTACAATCACGGAACCGGCCCATTTCCATGTTCCGGTAATGGGGTATTGGGGCTCGTCACCACTTTGAGCATCGCTGTAGAACCAATATCGAAAGGTCCCAGCGGCGTCAAAGTGGATGGCCACGCCCATGTATCCGCTCCACACGTCATTGAGCACCCATGCACCGGCAATATCTGGCGCTCGAGATGACCGATCTACTGAGGAAGGGGTTTGTTCTACAATGACTGGAGGGACGGCGTGTATGAGTGCGGGAGATTGGGCCTTAACTACCGTTGGCGTGATTCCTGCGGAAACAAGAGCTTGGACTTCAGCTGAACGAGCAGAATAGACATATCCAGTTATCGCCGTGACGACCATGAGGAGGAGAAGAAGTAGAGTTCTCATGTTGTATTGAGGCTACATTGTGACGTACAGGGCAGCCTGTGGTTCATGGAATGAGCGGTTAAATTATTTACCCACCAAGCATATCCCGTTCTGCCCCATCCAGCACTTCACGCGCCCACAGCAATTCCGGCCCGAAGCCGATGCGGACCCAGCGACCGGAGTCAGACAGGCGATACCACAGTGCGGTCACGCCGCCGCTGTCGACGCGTGCCGGTGAACCGAGGGACGACTCAACTTGGGCGCGGGTTGCGCCTTTGGCGAGCGCGAGGACTTGGGCGCGCGTCACGTTCGTAGCGGCGGTTTGCGGTTCACCGGGTTTGCCGCTATCGGGCGAGCTGCCGCCAACGTTGACGGTGCCAACTGGAATCATGTCACCGCGTTGATCAAGGCGCAGGGTCATACGCTGGCTGCGTTCGGTTGAGCGACCCCAGTCAAGGTACACCGTTGCGGTGACAGTTGCTGGCCCAAGCAAGGTTTGTTGGCGCGAGCCGTAGAATTTGCAGCGGATCTGATACGCGCCGTTCTCTGCACGACGGATGAGGTACTCCTCGGGGCCGTAGCCTTGGGTGACGTCGTCGGACACCAATCCGCCGGTGCTGGTACGGTTGTGACCGTAAAAGGCTTCTTCGCTGTTCGGTTGGATGACATGCAGATCGATGTCGGTCGCGTCGGCGTCCCACGCCATAACCACGCGCAGGTCGCAATCGAGGTTGCGAGCCAGGCGTTGATCAATCGCTGGAATGGACACGGGCTTGTCCGACGGAGCCGTGCCGATGCGGGTGACTAAGCGGTTGAATTCTTCCAATGCGGTGACTTCGATGCAGCGGAAGCGCGCCCAATTGGCGTCGATGGTCCAGCGTTCGCCGAGGTCCAGGTTCTCCAGCGGCCGACGTTCAAAGACGCGTTGCAGCAAAACGAGCGCTTCACCGGCGTCACCAACGCCATGGCTGCGTTCCCAACGCAACGCGAGGGCGAGGGCGAGATCGCGATACGACTGCGGTTCTTCCGGGCGTTGAATTAGGATCTTACGCAGCACGCCGATGGCCGCGTCGATCTCACCCGAATCTTGCAGACGCCAGGCGAGGACGCGCAGCAGGTTGGGATCGTCGATCCGCATCTCAGCGAGGTTCGAGAGGACGCGTAAACCCAGGGCGAGGTTCTGTGCCGTTAGATATGATCCGCAATCGAGGTAGAACGACGGGCTATTTCCGCGCTGTTCTTTCTCGCGCAGGTAGACGGCATAGGCGTCAGCTGGAGCGGCGGCTTTCAGAGCGCGCATATACGGAGAATCGGGATCGAATGGTGTGACCGTGATGTTGCCCAGTGGAGCGCCGCCGCCGCTACCGCCGCCACCGGCACCGACTGCGCGTCTTCCACCTCCGCTGCGTGAGCCCATTGCGCCAGCGCGGGCCTCACCGGCACCCACGGCCATGAAAGCACCGGAGCCGCCCTGTTCGCTGTCGGCGAGTGCTTCTTCGCGACTTTTTGGAGCACGGTTTGCGGTGTTGTCTTCTCTGGATGGCACATCGAGTGACGTGACTGGGGCCACAGTGGTTGGTGCAGGGCGTGGTGATGGCGTCGCAGCGTCTACAGCTACCGCACCAAACATTCCGCCTGCACGACCTAGTCGGCCATCTTTCTGTAGTTCAACTTTAGGTTCGCGACCTTCCCACCATGCAACGCGATTTTCCCACATACTCAGCAGACGATCCTGCTGGCTGATCCGTCGTTGATCGAATTCGCCCTGGCGGTTTTTCAGTGCCGTCGCCCACTGTTCGCGCATGGCTGGCAGCGACGCTGGTGGTTCGACTCCGTGACGCAGATATTGGTCGAGGCGTTCGAGCACCAGCAGCGACGTTCCAGCGGTGACGATGCCGTAGGTGCGGCCAAGATTCAGCAACGCACTGCGATTCGTATCGAGCGAGATGGCGAGTTCAGCGGCCTGAGCGCCAGCCCACGCGCGCGCGACGGCGGTACCAGCGGTGGCGTCAGCCTTACGCACATGTGCGACCGTACGGGCGAATTCCGTACCAGCGCGGCGATACACCAACGTCGCATCGCCATCGGTCAGGATCTTGGCCATGACGACGGCGCGACCACCGAGCCATTCTTGATGGACATCGGCAAGCACTCCGGCCGCAGCGTCAACGCGGGCGAGCGTCACCACCGGTTTGGCGATGAGGTCAACGGCATTTTCCGCCGTTGCGGTGGTCAGATCGATCACTTGACCACCGCTGCGTTCGGCGATCAGGCGCAGAACTGCGGTATCGCGGATAGGTTCAGCGACGAGGCAGGTCACTGCCACGGTGCCGCAGGTCGGCAGAGTTCCGCCCCAGGTGCCGAGTCCATCGCTGATCAACAGCCAGCCACTGTCCGACCTCGTGGGCATTCCATTTGCGCTCAGATCCAGAGCGGCCAAGCCAGTGGCGCCATCGCGCGGGGTTGCCGCAAGAAATGCATCCAGTGCAGCAGCATCAGTAAAGGTGCGGGCAGCTTCGGGTTTATCACGGAATACCACCACATCGAGGGTCAGACCAGGGAAGCGAGCAAGTAACGACTTCAAAAAGTTTCGTCCCCGCGTGGAGGCTGCGTCCGTGGTCGATCCGCTTGCATCCCACGCCACTGCCAAACGGCGCGGTGCTGGCGCGGCGAGTACCTCCAGTTGCGGATCATCGCAGATGATGGCGAAGTGCTCGCCACGCCGCTCTTCAATCTGCGTGATGGTCTTCGGCAGACGCGGCAAACGGATCAGCAGATCATCACCAGGCGTAACGTTGGTGAGGTGGGCCTCGGCGTGGTGGCGATTCTCCCATTTGGTTAGGCTCAGGTTGCCAAATCCGCTGATCTCCGGAACCACGCCGCCAGCCGCGATATCGACGTTGATATCGAGGATCGGCAGCAGTGCGCGTGGAAGCGGCAAGCGCAGAGCCGCTTCTTTGGCGGTCATCGCCAACGGTGCAGCCCAAGTCACCATGACGGTGCGCTTGCCATGTGCTGGCAGGGGGAAGATACGGGTGCGGAAGACATTGCCGCGGACGTGCTCGACCAACCCAGGATCGATTCCGCGGCGCGATTCGGTTTCCAAGACAACCCGTGCACGTTCGCGACTCACCAGGACACCATCGACCATCTGTTCGTTCACGTCCAGGGCATAGCCGCAGATCGTCGCGCCATCGGGCAGCGGAAATTCTAACTCACCAGCTAGCGCCCGCCCGTTGGGATTAGCGAACACCAAGGTGGTGGTGACTTCGGCCACCACGCCCCGGACCTGCGCTTTCATCGCACAGCGATCGAGCCGGATGGGCTGTTCGTTGGGCGGCAGCTTGATCGTTGGTGGAGGGAGAACCGGCCACTCGGCGGCGGTGACGGAAACGAACAGACTGGCCAGGATCAATAGGCGCACGGGATGTTCCTCCGATTCATCTACGGAGTAAACGTCGGAACCTTAGTGGGGTTCATTTCGTAACTGCATATCCCAAAGCAACCGCAAAGGCGCAGAAGCCGCTGAGATCGCAGAGGAAAGCTCAATTGGCGATTACTGCACAGCTTCTGCAAGGGCCCACCTCCGCGTCCTCAGCGACCTCTGCGCCTCTGCGGTTGCCTTGGAAGCGTACGTCTTAGAGCGACGATTTAATAGCCTTCAGTGCCTTGAGCACATACGCGGTAACCAGAATCGGACTGCCTTCGGCCCAGCGATCAGCTTTGTTCGCCCAATAGGCCTTGTCGCCGTCAATGGTAACGCGTTGCTGGATGGCCTTCAGCAGGTCGACGCGCCAGTCGGCCTTGGTGCCGTTGGGCAGGTCGATCGTTTTGATGCCGGTGACCTGATAGGTACGTGACATCAGCAGGTAGTAGTAGAATAGGCCCTGTTGCTCCTTGCCGGCAGCCATGCCGGGATTTGCGTCGAATTGATAATTGGCCTTGACCCAAGCGAGGGCGGCGACCACACGTGGATCATCAGCCTTGAGGTCGAGGACGGCGTACGACGAAATCAGCGCGTAGGTCATCGAGCCATACGGTGCCAGTTTCGGTGCCGGTGCGTCGGCTTTCGGTGGTGTGCGGTCCCAGCTACCAGCGGCCTTGCTCTCGTCGGGGCTGTACACGGCGCCTCCGGAATTGCCGGCCCACGGGAGCTTGTTGACCGACGACAGGTCTTGGCAGCGTTCGAGGAACTTGAGCGCCTGCTGCATGCGCGGATCAGTCGAAGGAACGCCCGACGTCTTCAGTGCGTTGACCGCCCAGCTGGTGTTCGAGAGATCCTCAAAGCCAACGCCTTTTGAGCCGTAGCCAATACCGCCAAGGCTCGGATTTTTGATGTCTTTGTTCTGGATGCCCCAGAGATAGTTCTGTGCGGCAGTCACTGACGCAGGGTCTCCGCTCTTGGTGGCGGTCCACAACAAGAGGGCGATCGACGTGCAGTAGTTGCCGAGCGGACTCGTCGGATCATAGACCCCGCCATCGGGCTGCTTGAAGCCGTTGACGAAAGCGAGTGCCTTGACCAGACGCGGATCGCTGGCAGGAGTTGCGGATGGTTCAACGGCCAGTGCTTCGGCAACCAGACCAGTGACACCGAGTACGAACTGGTCGCCCGGCATAAACGAGCCATTCGGCTGCGTCTGGGCCAATAAATAATTCGACGCCTTGCTGATTAGGACATCGACCTCGGCGGCTGGGGATGCGATCGGCTCAGCGGCACACACGGCAGTGGCGAGGAAGATTGAAACGAGGGTACGGCTCAACATGGACGGTTCTCCTGGGCTGCTGGAATAACGGTTAATAGGAGCGAGTCGAGGGCGCGAAATGACGACTGCCTCACCAGCAGAGCGTGTCCTGATCAGCAAACACTCAGGCGATGAGGCTCAGGGCTGTGCCAGACTGACTCTGCGTTTGGTCATAAGCGCGACGGGCGCGATCTGGCTGCGCAACTGTGGTTGGCTGGCTACTTGGCTGCAGACTATTTGGCTGTTCGTCCTGCTTGTTTAACTCTGCCTGTGCTTGCGCGATGCGTGCTTGGGCTTGAGCCGCGACAGCTCGGTCCTGGCTGGACGGATCACCCGGTGCGAGCGCTGACGCAATGACACGCTGCATCTTGGTGATTGTGGCACTCGGGCTATTCCCTGAACTGGTGTCGATCGAGACCTCGCCGCCGATGGCGTACTGTTTGCCATCGGGGCCAGTCTGATAACTCAGGCTGATGCTGCCGGCGAGCCCGCCGGCAGCAGCCTGATGGGCAAGCTCATGGGCGCGCACGGCGCGGTCGCTCTGCTGCAGCTTGCGCAGGAGCGCTTGTTCGTCCGGAGTGTATTGCTGGCTGGTCGATTTTTGAAATGCGTCGGCTGGGATACGTGTGGACGGCTGCGCGGGGGCCTTGCTGACCGCGGTGTTATCCCGCTCAGGCGAAGGCTGGGTTGCAGACCCACCGGTTGAACTGATGCCGCTCACCATGGATGCAAATCTAACTGGCCTAAATGGTCGGTGAAGCAGGAGTTTGTGATCCATGCACAATGCCGCGAACGCTAAACCGTCACACTGACAGGCCGATCGGCGTATTCCGGATTGCGTTACTATTCCCATGCGGATGACTCCAGCCCAGCGAAAGGCTCACACTATGGCATCGACTTCATTCTGGGGACTGATCACAGAATCGGTTGCGTCGTCCAGCGTTCTTGAACAGGGCGTCCTGCTCTTTCTGGTCGCGCTCTCCATTGTTTCATGGGCCGTGATTATCATGAAGGTGCGGATTCTGCGTCAGCTGAAGGCCAATCACCAATTGTTCCATAAAGCATACGAGGAGGCAGCGCACACGGGCGAAGTCCTTGAGCGTGGACGGCCAACTGTGGGAGTCTCCTTATTGTACGCGGTCTTTTCAGCAGGCATGGAGGCACGGGCGCGAGCGCGTGCCGAGGCGGCTCAGATCGCGCCGGTCGATGGCGACCATATTCCCCTCAAAACGCCGAAGAATATCGAAGAGCGCGTGCGCCTGGGCATGGAGCACGCGCTCAAAGGCGAAACGACACGTTTAAATCATCATATGCCTGTGCTAGCCACCGCTGGCAGTGCGTCGCCATTTATCGGTCTGTTCGGAACCGTGTGGGGCATCATGGCGACGTTCCAAACCCTCGGCTCGGCGAAGAGCGCCAGCTTGCAGGTGCTGGCTCCACCGATCGCCGCAGCGTTGATTGCCACTGCCGCTGGTCTCGCCGTCGCCATACCGGCGGTCATGTTCTATAACTGGATTTCAGCACGACTGGATCAGGAGAACGAAGACGCATCCTGTCTTATGGAGCGCGTACTGCATGTGCTGCGTGCCACCGGTGCCGTGGATGAACTGCCGAGCTCTGCTGCGTCGCCGGCGGTTGTCCCCAATCCCAAGGCCGCGTCCGCGGTCGTGGCCTGAGCGAGGCCGCTCATGGGCATGAGTGTTGGTGGCAGCAAACGGCGGATGATGTCCGAAATCAACGTCACCCCGTTGGTTGACGTGATGTTGGTGCTGTTGGTGGTCTTCATGATCACCGCCCCGGTCCTGAAAGAAGGATTCCAAGTCGAAGTGCCGCAGGCAGCCGAGACCCAGTCGATCAATGTGGTGGATGCCCGTTCGGTAGTCGTGACCAAGGACGGTGCGGTTCTGCACAATCTCGCCCAATCGGCCGAGGATCGCTACGATAATCTATCGCAACTCGTCGAAGATCTCAAAACCTATAAAGCTGATTGCGCGCGTGCCAAGGACGGCCCTGTCCAGCCGGTGGTGCTGATCATCGGCGACAAAGACGCACGCTATGAGCGCATCATCCAGGTATGGAACGCGATCCGTTCAGCGGGCATCACCCAAGTCGGTTTTCAACTTGAACCAGGTAACGACCAGTCCGTGAAGTAATCCACGCTCAGATAGGATTCCCATGACTGCTGACCAGAATCCCAAGCGCCGTTCCAACGCCCTGCGTACGTTCATTACGTGGTCGGTCATCCTCCATGTTGGCGCTGGCATCTCGTGGGGAGTTCCAGCCTGGTTGCAGATGCGCGCCGAGCGCGAGTTGGAACAGAGCAAGAAGGAATCGGCAGAAAATCTAGCCCGCGAAGCAATCAAGGCGAAGGCGCGAGCAGAAGAACAACGTAAGAAGGAGCTGCACAAAGATGTTGCTGTTCAGGCGCGCGAGCAGTTCGACAAGCTGACCCCCGTGCTGGACGACCAGAAACGCGACAAACTCTGGAAGGAGATCGAACCCAAATTGGAGGAACCGATCAAGGCGCTGACCAACGCGCTGAATAGCCCGTCACTGACCGAGCAAGATCTGCGCAACCTCGAGACGCAACTGCAGCGTGACTTGGTCGATCAGACCGATCAGGTGCTGACCGCAGAGCTGGCCGAGACCATGGCCGAGAACTTTGTCGAACAGGTGGACAGCCAAGTCGCGCCAGAGTTGGCCAAGTGGATGCGCGAACAAGTGGACAAGCGAGTAGCCAAAAAACTGCGCGATCAGGCCGATCAACTGGTCAAGGATCAACGCACAGGTGCTCAGCGCGAGCACGATGCTGGTCGCAAGGCGGCGCAGCAGGCACATGAGCAGGTTCGTGCGGCCGAAGCAGTGGTGCAGCGGGACCGTCTGGATCCGCCCTCATCCAGTAAACGTTTGGCAGACGGCGCCCAAAAACTGGCTGAGGCCGACAAGCACCTTGTCGCCGCCGAGAAAGCAACCGCATCCCAGCAGATCGCCGATGCCCGGAAAGCTGTCCAGGAAGCCTTGGGGGCGACCAATGATGCTGCGAATCAGCGCGACCCGGCGGCACGTACGCAGGCGGTGGACACGGCCGATCATGCGATTGCTGCCGCCAAACTGGCTACTCAGGCGGCGGTGGATGCGTTGGGTGCGGGCAGCGATCGTGAGGCCTATGCACGTCAAGACCTGCGTCAGCATGGAGAGCAGGCGTTGAAGGCGGAGGTTGAAAAGGAATTCGCCGGAGAATTTCGTGCGGAAACTGTCCCCAGACTAACCCCAAAACTCGCCAAGGAATTTAAGGCGCAGCTAGAACAGTCAGGCATGACCAACGACAAGTTGGTTGAGGCGGTAGCCAAACGGGCAAGCGAGTTATTGGCAGACAAAGTCCCCAAGCTTGCCAAGGCTGGCGAACCCGTCGCGGATCAATTCCAAACATTGGCTCCAGGTGACGCCACGGTTGCGAATACAGCTAAAAATCCCAAGGCCATTGATGTGGGGTTGTCAGCTGCTGGCAAGGCTCAACCGGCAGCAACGCCGAGCGCACTCGATAAGCAACTCGACGCTGGCAAGGCAGCCATGGCGACCACGGCCAAGGGTGCCCTGGCAGCCATCGCCAAGGATGGCAGCCAGGATGCGCGGCTTATGAAACTGGCCGGTACAGTTGGCCAAGGAGACGAAGGCGACATAGCCGAAGCTGACATGCGTGATCGCATACACCAGATGGCCGAAGCGATGCGCGGAGGTCGTCTTGGGGACCTTGGAGTAGGTGCTGGGTTTGGCTTGGGTGGCTCTGGCGGCGATGGATTTAATGGTATTCGCGGCAACTTTTCCGGTCGTCGCAATGAAGCCGCGTACCGGGCATTAAGTAAACAAATTGATGACCGTGGTCAGGTCCAAGGCGTTGATTTGGAGCGCACCGGGGCCAAGGGCGAAACGTCTCAGGCCGAGGAGCGTAAGGAATTAGTACCAGCGCGCATCGTTGGGCGCGATAACGCCAAAGAAAAAGTCGTGACGGGTAACACGGAACCGTACAAGCCCGGTTTCAAGAGCTTGGCGTTTGCGGCGATCCCGTGTTTGCCAGGTGAATTCGCAATTGATGGCGGAGTTGAAAAGTGGAAGGATATTCCAGCTATTTCGCTGAATCCAGAGAAGGGCAAAGACGCCTCGCCACAGACCGTGCAGATCGGCTGGCGCAACGATGGTTTATTTTGTCGCTATACGGTCTGTGATCCCAACCGGCGCATGGACAAAAACACGGCTGATTATTTTTGGGTGGCTGACGTTGTCGAGGTCTGGGTCGATAGTCTCAACGCCAAGCAAAAATATCGTTCCCTGCATACCGGTCAGCAATTTTGGATCTGGCCAGATGGCGCCAAGGACAACCCGAATATGATTGGCGGCGAGTCGGTATGCCAGAAGCGTAACGCGGCATGGTTTCGTCGCGACATTCCCAAAGGCGCACTGCCACGGGTGACCACGATGACTGCCAATGGTTACTGCATGGAGTTCCAACTACCTGCACGGATGATCCAGGATGCTGATCTGGCGCCTGGTCGCATCGTTGGTTTCAATACGGTGCTGAGTGTCGGCATCCCAGGGACGGATTGGTATTGGTCAGCGGGCTCGGAGGTTGGCACTTTCCGTCAGCCAGATACGTGGGGTGACCTGTTGCTCGCTGGGTCAGACGCCTCGATTACTCTGGCTGACCGCGACCAAACCAAGGCGAAGGCGAATACGCCTGCGGTATTGCTTCCCGGCCAGCCGCTCAAGTTGCGAGTGGTTGATGGTGACATGAATCTGTCGCCTCTGCGTCGCGACAAGGTGATGGTGACCCTCAAACCCGCCCATGGCGGACAGCTGCTGGCAGTGCTCGAAGAGACCAGTGAGGCGAGTGGTGCTTTCGAGGGGTCGGTGACGACGGCCCTTGCCCTCGATGAAGACCAACCTGGTATACTGTCGGTGTATGAAGGCGAAAAGGTGATGGTGAAATACAACGATCAGGCCCGGGCCAACGGCGCGCGCAATGTCGATGTGCAGCTCACGCTCAGCTTCGGATCTGCCCTCATCCAAAAGCTATCCGCCCACTGAGCGACAGGGGCGGGACGCCCTGGTCGTTGGATGTAGGCGCGGGCTCTGTCCCCAATCATAGGCCCGGCCCGGGGTTGCACCGGACCACGCAGCCACGATCCTGGGTGCCAATGTCTTGGTTCGATCGCATTGTCGGATTACTGAGCCTCGATCTGGGGATCGACCTCGGCACGGCCAACACCTTGGTCGCGGTCAAAGGCCGTGGCGTGGTGATCAGCGAGCCGTCAGTAGTTGCGGTCAAGAAAGGCACCAAGCAGGTCATCGATGGTCCGATGGGCGAGGCGGTTGGCGATCAGGCCAAGATCATGCTCGGCAAGAATCCCGGCAACATTGACGTGATCAAGCCGCTCAAGGATGGCGTCATCGCTGACCTTGAGATCACCGAGCACATGCTCCGCTACTTCATTCGCAAAGCCTCGGGTGGTCGTCGCCTGGTGCCGCCGCGCGTGGTCGTGGCGGTGCCATCGGGCATCAATGAAGTCGAAAAAGGAGCGGTGACGAACAGTGTTCGCAAGGCTGGAGCACGCGAAGTATTCCTGCTCCAAGAGCCGATGGCTGCTGCGATTGGTGCTGGGTTGCCGATCGCTGAACCGGTTGGTTCAATGATCGTCGACATCGGTGGCGGCACGACCGAGGTCGCGGTCATCTCGATGATCGGCATCGTGACCTCCGAAAGCGTGCGTGTCGCTGGCGATGAGATCGACCACGCGATCATCAAATATCTTAAGAATCAGTATTCGGTGATCATCGGCGAGAACACCGCCGAAATGGTCAAGCTCACCATTGGTTCAGCGATCGCACCAGCCGAAGAGCTGCGCATGCAGATCAAGGGCCGCGATCTGCGCACGGGTCTGCCGCATCAACTTGAAGTCACCTCGACCGAGATCGCCGAAGCGATTCGCCCGCAGATCCAGACCATCGTTGGTGCGATTAAGATGGTTCTCGAACGCACCGCTCCTGAGTTGGCTTCGGATCTGATCGAACGTGGGATCACCATGGCTGGCGGAACGAGTCAGTTGCGTGGACTTACTGATTTGGTTGCGCGCGAAACCCGTTTGCCGGTGTATCTCGCCAATGATCCAATGACCTGCGTTGCGCGTGGATGTGCGGCGTTGCTCGATGATTTGGATAGTTTGAAACAGATCCTCGAGGCTGGCGTTCAACAATAGCTGTAGGGGCTCTGCCCCTACTACCCCGCTGGCTTTGTCGCGGTTTGGTTTTGTCGGCGAGCATCCAAAACCATGGCGGCATCGGCTGCGCCGATTATATGCCGCCATCACCGCACGGCGCCAGAACAGTTGTGTGAATTACGGTTTCGTAGCTGCGCCTGGAACTTTGCGTGCCGCGAGACTGGCTTTTGAAAAGATCACCCGTTGCCACGGATGCTGTTCGAGCGTCGTCGTGAGTTCCTTAGGAACAGCGTTACTGGGATCCAGTTGCGCCAACGTCAGCAGGGTCGCACTCGAGAGATCAAAGGCTTTGATCTGCGGATGTGCCCAGGTGCGCTCCTTGCGGTAGTAGGGGAACATCCACTGAAGGGCTGAACGTAGAGACCTGCCGTCAGGACATTGCCAATTCCATAGATCGCTTCCGTGATTGCGTGCGACCTGAGCAACGCACGTAAACCCCAACAAGTTGTACGTGCAGTACGTGAACGACAGCGTCCGGTTCACTTCATGTGGTTGGGCGCCGTCGGCGGCGATCTGCATCGCAACCCACGCCCAGGCCGATCACGTCGCAAAAACACGCACTGTTGTCGCCGCGCTGGTTTATGAGGCGGTTCATTCAAACCAGAACCAGGCACACCTTGATCTGTTCATGGGTGAGGCAGAGGCGTGGTGGGGCGGGTTGGAGCGGCGCTAGGTCGGAATCGTCGATGGTCAGGCGGCATGGGAGTTACATGCGCCTGGATAATCTAAATTTGCAACACGCTGCTAGGAGCGGCATGTTTCATCGAGCGTCAATAAACAACAAACCCCCGGCTTTCACCGGGGGTTTCTCTTGGAGGCGCGACCCGGATTCGAACCGGGGTACACGGATTTGCAATCCGTGAGGGGCGTTTAGCTGACATGCGCTGGAGCGCGTGCCAGCGGAACAAGAATTCAGATTGCTCTGGAAATACTGGTGTAATATGCGTTGATGCGCGTACCCAAGGACTCCCCCGTGGTTCCCCTGACCGAGACTGAAACTGTTCCCCCAGGGACCGAAAGTTCCCCCAGCCTTCCCCAAATTGAGGGAACGCAGGTTCGTGGAATTCGTGGTGTCGTGGTCGAGGATCGTTTCGAGGCGGGACGTCATTCGGGGAAGCGGTGGAAGTTTCGCGTCTTCAGCAGCACGACGGGGCGCTACAAGAGCAAAAGCTTTGCCGTTAAGCCGGCTGGTTGGAAGTGGGCTAAGGAGATGATGGGCCGACTCGCTGCTGGCTTGGAGCGAACTGGGCGACTGCCCCTGAACGGCATCATCGAGGACTACCTTGCCGATTTGAAACGTAGGGGGCGCAGTGAACTTCATAGGAACGATGTGAAGTTAAGCCTCGACCAAGCGGTAGCGGCAGGAGTGGGAGATTTGCGTGCTCCAAGCGTGTCGTTCAAAGTACGGGCATGGTTACGGACGGTGACAAATGTCCACAAGCGGACAAAGGGAAGGCCTTTGTCGGCTCGCAGTCGCAACAAGAAGCTCGTTCATCTGAAAGGCGCGGTCCATTTCGCTCTTGAAAATGGCATGCTTAACGTCGATCCACTTATGGGCGTTCGTCAGGAAGACGAACCCGCTGGGCGACGGCTCAAGGAGATCTACGACATTGAAGAGCTGCGTCTAATGGTGTCGGACAAACACCGCGAGCATCCCACGTGGCTGCTGGCCTGTTTGCTGGTCTATGGCGGATTTCGCATCGGCGAGGCATGCGCCTTGCGCTGGGAGTGGTTCGATTGGACGGGCGGAGTGATCTCGATTAAACAGGCAGCAGGATTCAGGCTGAAGCGCAACCAAGAGCGCCGGGCACCGATCCTCAAGGAGCTGCGAGAGATCTTCAAACCGATTGCCAACCACACTGGCTACGTTTTGCCCGCCTTTGCCAATCTTTCGAGCACGCTGAAAACTTGGCGCTTCCGAACATATCTGGAAAAGATTGGCGTTGAACTGTGCGAGCAACCGGCGCACGCGGTACGGCATTCATGGGTCAGCTTGCGGTTGGCGTTGGGCGTGCCATCGCTCGTAGTGCAGATGGAGGCGGGACATCGCACGCCTCTCACGACAGCGCGGTATGCTCATGCTGTGCCGGCTGCCTGGATTGCGGAGTGGCCGAAAGGAGGGGAGTTTGCGTTGCGGAATGAGCTCAAGGCACCTGCTGTTGAAGCAATGGCCAAGTCAGGGTGAGGCCACCACCCCCGGGAGGGTGCCTCGTTTTAGGGTCCCATACGCAAGGGACTCGTTCAGCGGAGCCCCCGACGAGCTTAGAGATGCTGAGTGCATATTCGAATTGCTCGTCGTGTCCTAAATATTGTTTTACATCACCAACTCGACCCACGTCGCCGTCGCGCTGAAATACGACAAGGACAACATGGCCGCGCCGGTTGTTCTCGCCAAAGGCTACGACGAAGTCGCGCAACGTATAAAAACCATCGCTGCCGAGCACGATATTCCGATGGTCTAAAACAGCTCGCCCGTACGTGCCAGATAGGAGGGTCGTCACCGATAGTACAGATGGAGGCGGGACACCGCACCCCACTACAACGGTGCGGTATGCTCATGCCATACCTGCGGCGTGGATCGTAGATTGGTCGAAGGGTGGGGAGTTTGCGCTGCGGGGGACGTTGTTGCGCCGGTGGTTGAGCCGGTGGTTGAGCCGGTGGCCAAGTCAGGCTGATGCTACCCCCACCCCGGAGGGTGCCTCGTTTTGGGGTCCCTTCCGCAGGGACTCCCGTATTTTTCGCCCCTTGAGACTTCGATCTCTGGAGCATTCTGCATCGTACCCCGATCAGGGAAGATTCATGAATGACTTGAGAAAGTTGATCGTTGCCGCTTACTCTGCCAATGAATTAATTCCTTTTATTTGTCAATATCGTTCGGAAGAAGAATCGCTCGTTCAGTTGCTTGGTGAGTTAGATCATACTAGAGAGATCGATTTAATTGCTTGTGTAACGACCGTGAAGCGGGTGCCAGGCGATACGACATTCTTCAATGTAAAAGATATTTTCGAGCGCGTTCTTCCTAGCCTGGATCGCAATGTGAGCCAGGTGATGAATTGCGTCACTTATTTGTTTTCTGTCGCTAATGGCGATGGTACGGCCGGGTCTGTTTTTAGTCCTTATACTGCGTTTTGTAAGATTGATATTCGTCGTGCGCAAGAAGCTGTAGACCTTGCGGTAAGCGAGCCTTCAAGGTTTAAAATATTGATTCCATCCAGCTTGGCTGCGTGGTCCACTCACGATCTCGCGGGCGCTTTTGCCCGCTGTGTCGTCCTATCGGCAGATGAAGACGCTGAGGTAGGGCCTCAGGGCTTGTATGGTATCGGTAGTCTAGCGTTTAATGACCAATCTAGAGAGGTGTTGGACCGAGCAATTAAGTTTTTGGTTAAAACCATGAATGAGGAGACAGACGATATTCGCTTGGCGGCATGTATTCACTCTTGCGCATCTCTTCCGAATGGCCTCACGGAAATTGCGAAGCAATGGATGCCCACGGCTATAAGAATTGCTCGACCAGAACTACCGAGGGTTATTCATGAGTTAACCACGTTACTCTTTTGCTCCTGCGAAAAAATAGAAAAGGACTTCATCAGTGAGTTGGCGATAAAAATAAGATCGGTAAATTCTAAAAATTCCGGGACAATTTATCATGTAGATATGGCCCTGAGTCGACTGGTGGATCTTGGGCATGAGAGGATTGCAATAGAGACTGCGGAAGTACTTGTGACTCGAAAAGACGATCCAGTTTCTCCCAAAAGTTTAGACGGATTCCAGCATTCCATATTGGATAAAGACCATCTTTCTTTGGTTGCCACAAAGTGGTTTCTGAAGGCAGATGTCGTTTTATGCCGATGGGTATTAAAGATGGTGGGTTCCATTCATGGAAATGAGATTTCAATCGCGGTAGACAAAAGCCTTGTCAGAGAAGGTTCGGAGGATGATTTAATGTTCTTATCTCGAAAGTCCGTTGGGTATCTCAACTCACATCCAATAACCGCTGCTAGCATGATTTTATCGTGCATGAGCCTTTCAAAGAACGACGAGTACAAGGACGAGTTATCGAACTTATTGCTGAATCCGCTTTTGCTCAGTTATTCGGACAAATTACCGAAATATTTGCTCGAATACTTGCCTGGGTGTGCACCGGAAATAACCGACCGAGTAAAGCTACAATTGGCCAAACATGATGGATGGCTAAAGCAGCTGCAATCTATGCCGTCTCATGATGAGTTACTTCCATCGGAAAATCAAAGAAGAGAATATAATCAATATATGAGTGAGATCGTAAGGGAATCTATGGACAGCGAATCTAAAAAATCTGTTTTTATGCAAATGGTTTCAAAAACGATTGTCCTATATGGGGATTCAACTTCTGGGATGATGCACGTCGGACGGGGTAAATCGCAGAGATTTGAGTCGAAAATGTCTAACGCCTCGATTGATTTCGAGGTCCCTCGTCTTCCGACGCTAGATCCATGGGGATTTGATATATCAATGCGCCGGTTTCGTAATGAGAAGTTTGAGCCATGAAGCTTCTTCTTCTTCAGTATATTAATGGAATGAGAGAGAGGCCGGAGCTTGAAGCTCTGTTGCCAAACTTAGTAACAGAAATGGGGATGCGGGTTTTCTCTAGAGCGAATAGAGGGGCTAGACAGTATGGGGTAGATGTCGCAGCCGTGGGAACTCAGGATTCAGGGGAGGAGGTCGTTTATCTTTTTTCAATAAAATCAGGAGACCTAACAAGATCAGAGTGGCAAGACGGAGTTCAATCCTTGAAGCCATCGCTCGAAGAGATATTGGAGGTTTACATACCGACGCATCTTCCCGTGGATTTACGAGGAAAAAAAATAATAGTCGTAATGTGTTTTGGTGGTTCTGTTCGCCAAGATGTTGTTTTAAATGTTTCGGCGTTTGAAACGAAACACACTTCTGAAAAAACTTCTTTTGATAGATGGGACGGGGACAAGTTAGTCCAGCTTATTGAGCAATACCTGCTTAGTGAGCAGTTGGTTCCCATAGAGGTGAGATCTCATCTACGAAAGGCGATTGCTCTTGTTGAAGAGCCGGATGCCTGTGTCCGATACTTTTCAACGGTAATTCGGTATTTTGTCGAATCAAAATATACCAAGCCGAAAGAGATCAGTACTGCTTTGAAAAAGCTTTCCGTTTGTGTGTGGGTTATCGTAGTTTGGTCCAGAGAATCCAAGAATTTAGAATCGTCGATGAGGATAACGGAAGGGGCTCTTCTGAATGCATGGCATCTTATCAAGGCAGATGCCAAAGATGATGAAATAAGCCAGGCTTGGGAGTCAATCCTGTCGGCTTATCTCACTGTTTATAAGGAGTACACGGAGAAGGTTGCAATTTCGGCCGATATCTTTTGTGGGCTTTCAGTTGCTGTTCGATCATCGCATCCAGTGGATGTGAACTTGGCCATGTTTAAACTTATTGGCAGAGTCTCTCTTTTTGGAATATGGCTACAAGCAGCGGCTCCGAAGGGGCCTGACGGATTGCCGGATCGACAAATTGGAAGGCCCATTTGTGAACTTATTCGCCGAGTAATTCTAAATAATCCGACTTTAAACACACCGATTAAAGATGATCACGTCGTTGAAATTGGACTCCTATGTTTTTTCATGTCATTTTACGAAGAGTTTCGTGAATTTTTGCACTCGTACCTTTCGAATATTGCTGATAGCAGTCTCCTGGCCATGGAGGCCAACGGACCATTCCCTTGTATTTTACAAGACTACTCAGAGCTGATTCGACACCCTCAAAGCAGAGAGACGGACTACATCCATCGTTGTACTGCCTCTTCAGTATTGTACCCAACCTTAGCCGTTTGGGGAGTCGTCGTTGGCAAAGATGAGATATATTTATCGATTAGGTCAGCAAAAGAGAATCAGCTTTCTCATTGTTCATTTCAAATTTGGTCTCCCAATAAGGACACCGAGGCGCATTTATACTTAAACGATTCGCTACATGGCACTTCATATTTAGGTCTGAGCATGGGTGAAAATCCAGACAACTTCCTTCAAGACGTTTGGTCGGAGTGTGAGGCAGAACCATCGTTCAATGATTTATCATGCATTAAATATGGATATTATCCGGTGCTTCTTACTGCGTGTAGGCGGTACCGACTCGCACTTCCATTTCATCTTGTGAAAGAAATTTACTTATTGCATAAAGCATCTCGGGACGCGGACCTCCGCAAAACTACAGTTGGCGGGTGAATGCCGGCAAATGCACTAGGTCGCATCGCCGTCAGAGCAACGGAGCTGGACCGAAGAAACATCGTAGGCAATCTGATTATCACCCTGTAAATCTTTATTCTTAGCTTGCACTTCTGAAATTTTATACTTTTCGAAGAGCTGTGGACGATGAATCAGATAGTTTCCTGCAGTCTGATTCCAATAGACGCAATCAGCATTCGCTGCACTGCACATTCTAACTGCACCAACAACCGCTCTGCCGAGAACTGTGACATTGTCTGTTGCGCGCTTCATCACTTCCCGGTTTATCCCCAACATTGGAAGATCCGTAAGTATGCAGGAGCCATAGTCGACGCCAATGGAAAGCCCGTATTTTTCAGGAATACAACCGGCACTCACCATAAATTTATGCTTAATCTCGTTGATGAATAAGTTCTGCGAATAATCACAAAATTCCAGGACCTTGGATGCCAAACGGTAGAACTCTTGATCTATATCTTTGGATGTTGGTTCCATTTCTTTTGTCCAGAATAGCAAGGCTCCGTCGCCGGTAAACTTGTCGAACCAACCACCTAGTTCATGGCATTTGTCCTTAAGACGACAAAGAAATTCGGCCATCGTGGCTGCGTAGTGATTGAAGTCTTCATAATGAAGCATGACAGTTGTCGATTTTCGAATGTCTAATGAAACAACAAATGTATACGCTCTATTCGTCTCAATTCTTTCGTGCAGATTATTCGAGCATGTTTTTGCCATTTCAGGCGTCCATCGCCCTTTCCCTCGACCGTTCTGAATGTTTTCCCAGTGAATGATTGGTGGGGGACTAGGATTCTCAATATCTGAATGGCCGGTCGATTCGGTCATAAAAATGCCCTTTGGTTTGATGTGTTTACTGGCACCGATGTTGATGACCAGGCAGCGCGAAGATTATCGGCGGGCTTTAACGACGGCGCGTTGGTAGTCCGGGCGGAGCCAGCGGATGGTGCCGGCGGCTTCTTCGGTGGCGCGTTTGGTATTGAGTTGAACCAAGCGGTCGAGGACGGCGTCGTCTGGTAGATCGGCGGGCCAGCCGTAGGCCGCTGCGACTTCGGCGTCGAGGCGGTCGTGGATGTCTTTAAGGACAGCGCACAGGCCCTGTTCGTGGATCGTTTTCTCTTTGGCAGTCAGCGCCTCGCCGCTGCGCAGTTTGGCGAGGACGTTGTACATGCCGGTCAGCGTGAGGCCGGGATGCGCTGCTTGCTGGCGTTTGCGATGGGCGTCGAGGTCTTCGCCTAGTTGTCGAATGCGCGCTTGCTGGGCGGCGGGGCAGACGGGGAAGGGGTAGGGGCTAAAGCAGGTGGTATTCGTCCATGTTGGACGATCTTCAAGAGTGCCGCCAGCTGCGTCAGCCCATATCAAGTGGATACGAGAGGATAGCACGCCCAATATCCAGGCATCGGCGGTTGTAATCGCATAAAGCTTATGGTCGGGGATGACATCTCCTGCAACAAAAACGAATGGTTTGTGCTTACTGGTTTCAACAGTGCAGATGTACCTATCTAATCCCAGCAACGCATCCCGTAGCGTCTCGTTCGAGCGACCATGAAGCCACCATTTCTCACGCCGCTGTCGATCTTTATTCTGTTCACGCTCCGGCCTGACATGATCGGACAAATGCTGGTAAACAGCGGGAAATCTCTCTCGCAATGCTTCGCCAGTTAATCCAAAACAGTCAATAACCAGACCTGAGTCTCCGCCTTGTAATAACTCCTTTCCCTTTTGATACGGCTTGATCACAGAACACGACCCGAACATGGCTGCGGCGTCGTTGGTCAACCGAAAGCCTTCTCCAACCAAGTTCATTCCTTGAAAACACATGCTGTTGTTTGCCTTCAAATTCCGCGCTCTCGTCACCTGCGCCCCAATCGTCAAATCCGCATTGATCATTCCGCGCCGTTCGGCGTAGGTAATCGCTGGCACATCACCGACTGTCTCTCCTTCAGCAGCGACCGTCAGCAACCAACCATCGGCTGGGCCAAGGTCTTCGGTGCGACATCCGACGGTCATTGCCACACGCACGGAGGCACCCTCAGCGGCGTCCACCCACGGATGGTCGGGAATTGCCCAGGCGATGACCAGAGGCGGACGCACGCCGCCACAGAGCGACAACGGCGGAATCATACTCTCGCCGTCGAGATGCCCTTGCACTATCTGACGGTTAAACGTTTGGGTAATTGAGTTGGTGGTGATGAGGCCAAAGCGACGCACCGCGTTGGCGCGCACCAGTTGGGCGGCATGGTGCCACCAGTACATCACGAAATCAGCGGTTTCAGGCACCGCGCCCCAGGCCGAGCGAACGGCTTCTACGTAACCATCTCCCAATGCTTGGCGCATACGTTTGTTGCCAATGAACGGTGGATTGCCAACGATGTAATCAGCCTGCGGCCATTCCGCAGGAATCACGTTGTCGTACGTCATCACGGGTGTGCGGGCTTTTTCATCGGGCACCGATGCACCAGTGACCGGATGCGGGCGCGTTGTGTGGCCGTCCCAGATGGTGTCGCCAGTTGGTTGCACGGTGCCGTGTTCGATCAACGCATCACGACAGGTGATGTTCTTGTAGGCGTGCAATACCGGATCGGGCCATTTATCGTCGGCGTTGCTGCGGGTCCGACGATGCCACTGCAAATAACCGATCCACAGCACCAGTTCAGCGATGCGCGCCGCACGTGGATTGATCTCCAGGCCAAGGAAATTGCGCGGATCAACGTCGAGCTGCGCCATCGCAATACGACTACCAGCCGCGCCTAGTCGGGCTTCTAATCCCAGTACTTCGCCTTCCAACCGTTTGAGATGTTCCAGTGCCACATACAGAAAGTTGCCCGATCCACACGCCGGGTCGAGAATCCGCACGGCGGCAAGATGGCGATGAAACGCGGCAACCAGGCGCTGGGCCAACAGCTGTGCATGCTCAGACTGATCTTGTGTCTTTTTCGTTTTCTTCGCTGACACCTTGTCTGCGCCAGTTAATTCCTGGATGAGTCGTGCGGCGTTTTTCTTGATCTGATCAGCCACCGTGTCGCCTAACAGATCCTCAATCACATCTTGCACTTGCTGCCAGGTGGCGCGCAACGGTTCGGTGATCGTGGCCGACACCAAGCGATCGACGTAGGCGCGTGGCGTGTAGTGAGCGCCCAGGCGGTGACGCTCGCGTGGATCGAGAGCACGTTCAAGTAGCGTACCAAAAATAGCCGGCTCGACGGGTGACCAATCGAACTCAGCGGTTTGGATCAGCAGATCAAGCTGCGCTTCGGTAACCGGCAAGGCATACGACTCAGCAAACAGCCCGCCATTGAAGTGCAGTACCTCAGCGCGCAAAGCCTGCGAGAAACCGCCGTGATTCAGATCGCGCCAGAGAATATCCAACGCCGGGGCGAGATGCGTCGCCTTACCACGGAAGCCAATAAGAAACTCGGTGAACTGACGCGGTTGCATCAGGCCGATGTCTTCGGCAAATGCGCAGAAGAAGTAGCGCATCAGGAAACCAGCGACGCGCTCGGGCGTGTGTCCGGCGGCTTCCAATTCGCGGGCGATAACGGCCAGGTGTTCGGCGGCATTGCGCGTGACGACTTGGGCTTTGGCCGATGGGTCGAGGGAATAGGGCTCGGTCCAGATACGGGCGAGTAGCGTGCGCTTGGCCGGATCAACTAGATCAGCGAGACGAATGCGATTCGACGCCGCGTCAGGGAAGGCACTCCAGAAACGATTCGTGCGGGTGAAATCGGAGAACAAATCGAAACTGCCGCCGACATCGAGAACGATGAGAAAAGGAACGACGGGTTCGTGCGCCGGATCGAGGGCACGGACGTAACCCTCAGCCTGTTTGCGCGCTCCCAACAACCGTGCTTGGTGAGCTGGCGTGCCGCGCCGATTCGGACCAGAGGCGGTGGACTGTTTGGCCTCCAGCACAAAGGACCCACGACGATAGCAGTCGATCCAACCATCCCGTTCGGCACCAGCATCGTCGTGTAGGACAACGGCCTTCTCGAAGACGTAAGCGTTATCGCCGTCCTTCACCACCGGATCAGGACGTGGCACACCGAGCAGGTCGCACAGTTCAATGACGAAGGACTGGTGATTACCCTTTTCGCTGCCTGAGGATTTCGACCATTTAGCGATGAAGGTGTCGACCGACTGCGATTGCATGGGCCGGACAATAGCGCACTAAACCAGATCGGAAACATCTCCTCCTGCGCGACATTTCCCGCTGCGCCGTTGGAGAAGGGCAGTCAGGAAAAGGGCACAAATCAGGGATTCAGGACACCCGACGCTCAGCCAACCAGCGTTCCAATGCAACCCGTTCGTAGACCACTTTTCGACCGGCTTTGATATAGGGAACTCGCAAGCGCCGACGGCATACCTCAACGCAGAGGGTCTTGGGTGATAGTCCCAGGTACTCGGCTGCCTGAGCTCGGCTCATCCGCTCTGGAAACGTCGTAGGCGTTATCGGGGCCACCGCTGCCACGGGTTGGCTCGGCTTGTGGACTTTCAAAGCACGGTCGACCGCCTGCTCTATGAGTGCCTGAAGTTGGTCGGTGGGAATAACGACGATGGAGATGTTGTTCTGCATGTGGAAAGCCTGCTGATATTTAGATCGGGCCAAGGCGGCAACTCTTTCTGGCTCCGCATTTTATGCTCAACGTTATTGCGCGGCTTCAGGCTCACGTTCGAGACTAGAAAATCATGCGGGGTTGCGATGGGCAGCGGGCTAAAAGAAGGCCATCGGCCTATCGTGCGTATTGACGCACAGGCAGTCAGGCTGTATGAACGACACCACAACGTGGCCGGGCAGTTGCAGAGCTGTCGCTGAAAAAGCAGCGCGATAGCAACGTAATAGCCAAACGGCCCTCGCCCGTCTGATCCTAAATTCAGATGGAGAGCATGCAGCGGAACGTCTGGGTACTCGACCCGGAACACAAGACAGGAGTTTCTCCTACCCTAGCTTTCGTCGGCTGGGCGCAGAGTCCCGGATTATAGGAAAACCGGAGACAGGACGCGATCAAGGAAGCGAGACTTCCCCACCCGCGCTGCTGTCGGAGTCTCCGTGTCCACATCAAACTTACTCGCCCCCTTGGCACCTCTCGCTGTCGAGTTGGGCGCGTCACCACAAACCATGCGCAGGCGCGCAGCCGCTGGGCAATTGCCTGGCGCAATCGACGCATCGTCGCGCGGTACGCATCGTCGGCGCTGGATGATTTGCCGTGCCGATCTGGCGTCCTATTTGAAGAAATATGATGCGAGTAAGGCGGTGGCCTCATGAACCGTCCCGCTGATTCACGACCATTTCGTAGCGATATCCAGCATACCATGCTGATTGTTGCCCCAGAGGTTATGGACCAAGTCCGGCAGGAGTTATTGGCAACTCGACTGGCTGTCGCACGTTTGGAAGCTCGGCTGGAGGATGGAGTGCAACGTCAGCTACTCAGTCCGCGTGAAGTGGGTTCACGGTACCGCGTCGATCCACGCACAGTGCGAGCGGATTGTCATGCGGGCCGTTTGCGTTGCATGTATCGGCAGGGTCGGGGAGGGCAGCGGGGTGCGCTGATCGATCTGAGAGATGCGGCGGAACTCTATGGCGTCGAGTCAATCACGAATGATGCGGGGGCGTCATGACTAACAACAATCACAAATCAGATGATGTTGGTCGCGATGCACCGATGGGAGAAATCGCCTACGACCCAACCGATCCGAGTGTCCGAGATACCGATCTGGCCAGCGCTGCTGATCGGGAGTGGGCCAGTTTGCATGGACATCGTCCTGGTGTTTGGCGAGTTCGTCGCTGCATCGGAGCCGAAGGTCCACCGCGTCAGATCCAACATTTATTTGACCAGATGCCTGTGGTTCTTGTGGTGGTCGTTGCGCCCGGAGCACGCATCCGCCAATCTTGTCCTTCGAAGGAGCAAGCTCGTTTTGTTGCGCTTAATGATTTCAATTTACTGCGAGGGGACGAGCGATGACCGCAACGCCATTCGATCCCGTAGTGTCCGCATTTAGGTCTGTCACAGATACGACGCCGCTAGCTTCTTGGCCACTCAAAGAAGTGGCAGATTTCGTCCGCTCGAAGCAGGTCGAGCCAACCAAGCGCATCCGCCAAACATTTGCCGATGCCGGTGGAGGTAAGACCGGCAAGAAGGCCATTGCTGATCTCAAAAAGTCGCTGCCCGCCGTTACATTGGCAGGTGTATTTGATCGGCGATCCAACAAGGATTGGCGCGAGCCGTCCGAATTGGTCGGCATCGATCTGGACGACATGACGCCCGAAGCGATGGCCGATGCTCGCACAAAGCTGTGCGCATGTCCTCATGTTGCGCTGCTGTACACATCTCCGTCCGGTGTTGGACTCAAAGGAGCTGTGCGCGTGACCGGGCTGAAACATCAGGCATCTTTGGTGAGACGACTCACAAAACACGAAGGCGACAGCCATTACAGTTGGTCTCGGCCATCAGCGGGTCGCTACAATGATGCGTGGCGCGCTGTGACTCGGTGGTTGGACTCGCTGGGCATGGTCAATGATCCTTCGACAAAAGATCCCGCCCGTCTCGCTTACTTGGCGCATGACCCGGATGTGTACTACAATCCGCAAGCAGAAGCCCTCGATCTTAGTTTGTGGCGCGGTTCAGCGTCTACGTCGGCACAAACACCGGTGGAGTTAGCGGCACGTAGTGGGCTAAACGCAATCCCTCTGCTGCCTGTCTCCGATGATGGAGTTGAACGCCGTGCTTTTGCCTATGTGCGATCTATGCCGGAATCTGTTGACGGCGCTAACGGTTCCAAGTCGATGATGGCCGTGGTGCGTGCGTTGCGCAGTGGATTCAACCTCGAAGGAGAACTCTTTTGGCGAATTCTCAACACATGGAACGATGAGCGGGCTAAGCCGCCGTGGAGACAGCATGAACTTGATCATGCTGTCGATTCAGTGGAGAAGGAGCCATCACAGCACGAACGCGGATGGCTGCTCAACAAAAGACAAGAGGACCCATTCAAGGAAGTACTCGGCATGTTGGAGGAAGATGATGGCAAGCGCGACGATTTCACATTTACAGATGCCGAGCAGGCATGGTATATTGCCAGGCACGCCGGTGACCGTATTCGTTTCGCGGCCGGTGTAGGTTGGCTGTGGTGGGATGGCAAGCGGTGGGCAACATCAGATGAGCGGGTTCCATCACAGGTGTTGGCGCTAGCTAAGGAGGCTTGGGACAGGCGGTGGAGCGAAGTGTGCGCGCACTGTGCCAACATGAGTGCGGACAAGGCTGGGAAGATCGTATCACGCGCAAAGCGGCTGGGAGATATGCAGCATATTCGCGCCGCGCTTGAATTGGCACGGGCAGAGGCAGGCATTGCCATTGACGCAAAAGCACTCGACGCGCATCCATGGTTATTGAACTGTGAAAATGGGACGATCGATTTGCAGAGTGGGGAACTCCGACCACATCGACGTGAGGATATGTTGACGAAGCTTGCCCCGGTCGAGTACCGACCTGATGCCCGTCACGAGGCATTAGAGCGCATCCTGGCCAACATCGGGAGTGCTGATCCGGCATTGCCCAACTTCCTCGCTAGGTGTTTCGGCGTGAGTCTAACCGGTGACGCATCGACCGAGTCCCTGTTTCTTATTCAAGGAGACGCAGGCAATGGCAAGACGACGTTGACGGAGGCTTTCGCCGCAATTCTTGGCGATTACGCAGTAAAGCTGCCGTTCTCATCGTTCGTTGCCTCAAAGAACACGGCGCGGTCAGGCCACGGTGCTAGCCCGGATCTCGTGCGTTTGCGTGGGGCACGTTTCGCATTCGCTGCCGAAGGCGAGCAGTCGGCCAAGCTCGACGCGGGGTTGGTGAAACAGTTGACTGGCAACGAACGGGTGACGGCTCGTCGTCTCTACGCTGATCAAATTGAGTTTGCTCAGACTTTTAAGCTCTGGCTCGTCTCGAACTTTGACCCGCGCATGGATGCCGATGATGTGGGAATATGGCGTCGTGTCGTGAAGGTGTCGTTTCCGCCACTCGATCCCGCGAAGCGTGACCCTGGAGTAAAAAAAGCCCTTGTTCAGGATCCCGCTGCTCAAGCTGCGTTGCTGGCCTGGGCGGTGCGCGGCTGCCAGGCCTGGTTGGCTGCTGGAGGAGGCAGGCGAGGGTTGGAGATCCCAGCCAGCGTCGAAGCGGCGACGCAGGACCTGCGCGATCGGTTCGACACTGTCGCCTTATGGCTGGGTGAATGCGACGAACATGAAGTTGCTGGGAAGCCAGCGAGTGAAGTTCGTTGCGCCTATGAGACGTGGTGCCGTGGGACGGGAGCCTATCCGCTTGGAGGAAACAGGTTCAACGACGCCCTGCGCAGCCGGGGGTGGCGTCAAGAACGGCCACGAGTGAATGGCGAAAGGACGCGCATATGGGTCCGCTGATTAATTGGCCAATGATGAATTGGACCCACTTGGACCGGGGTTCCTTTAACTTTTCCATGTGCGCGCGCATGAAGGAAAGTTTTGGCAAGGCTGGTCCAACCTGGTCCCCTTTCCTTGGCCTACCCCCGTCACGAACGGGAAAGACCGCACCGAAACACCTTAGAGGTAAAGATGCCTGACGACTCTGCGGCTGGATCCCAGCAAGAGGAACAGGGTATCCTAATGGCAAGGGACGCCGCATCTGGCCGTTTCCTTCCAGGGAATAGATATGGTGGCAACCCCGCCGCTGGCCGAATTACAGCCCTTCGCGCTGAGGTACTTCAATCGATTGACCCCCGGGAGATCCGCGTGGCCCTGGCAGCCCTCTATCAGATGGGAGTCGAGGACCATAACGTCTCGGCATTGGTTGCTTGGCTTGGCTATGTTCTAGGAAGACCACGAGAGGGTGGTCTGATTTCAGAGGCTATGGCAGCAGATGAACAATCAGGCGAGATGCGTGGACGAGACCTCCTGTTGCTAAGTGATGCGGAGTTGATGCGGATGATTGCTACGGCTTATCCCCAAAGGGGTGATCCGGCGTAGTCAAGTTGGAAAGATGCTGGGCGTGTATTCTGAATTCAGTGGGGTTTGCATAACGTTGTTCAATTTTTCGATGTCGTCGCTAACATCTGAGATGTCCAGATTAATGGAAAATCAACGTCACGTTTTGATGGTGAAAACATTATGACGCACGCAGTCGTTATAGAACGCCTCATTTTCCAATGCCAAATCCAAGGCATTTGCTGCATCGCCTAACTTGGAGGCATGGACCAGCCAACAGGAACCCAGTAGCACAGCTAGGGCAAAGTACCAAAGAATGAAAAAGAAAAGGACAAGGCCCGTAATCGCTCCCAATCCTCCGAGAATTTCCCATAAGTATGCGGCTGCTTTATGGGGTATCGGAGTGTATCGACTATTTTTCAATATGTAGTTGGCTCTCTCATAACTGGTAAAAACCTTCTTTGAACCAGTTTGATGGATTTGGATAAATTCTTGGTGATTCATGTTATGAGCACAATTCATTGTGCGACTGTTTACTTGGTGATGTCGCCGATGACTGCCGAGATGTCTGTCTTGAGGGTACTCAAGTCCGTGCTGTCGTAACCCTCGACCCAACAGTTGAACTCCCACCACGCCGCCTCGGTCCTGATTTCGATGACGTCGGTATCGCTCTGGATCTTGGCAATCACGCGCTTGCGATATGAAGCACCGTCTGGCCCCGAGGAATAGCGCTCACGTATCAGTTTGTATGCCGTGCGAATGTAGCCGGTGTCTTTGTTCATCACCTCAAGGTCATAGCTCTTGGCGAGTAGATCCGCGACCTTCTGCCACGCCGCATCCTTGGCCAGGCCTTTACGAATAGTGATAGAGTTCCAAGTGGCGGGCTGTTCTACGAATGACTGGGGGCGTGTTGTCTGGCAGCCCGAAAACAGGCACATGGCGAGTATAAACAGAGTTGTGAATAAAAAGGAGCGGATGGACATGTGACCTCAGAGACAGGGGGCGTTGAGTGGTATTGTGAACTAAACCACCCAATGCAAGCATGCAACGAACGACAAACCCGATAGCCTGATCGGGTGGGCTTCGCTGAAGAACTACGTCGCCGCCTCACTGGCGGGAAAATGTCGCTGCGGACTGTCGCCCGTCGGGTCGGCATAGGCCATGGACTGCTTAGTCTCGCGTCGCGCGGGCTGTGCCCCTTTCCCGTCCGTCATGTCGAACTGTTGGCCGATGCGCTGGAATTAGCGGGTACCGAGCGGGAGGCGTTCATTGTTGCCGCTGCCCTGGAAACAGCGCATCCAGTCTTTCGGGCCTATGTTGAGCGCTTGGAGGCGGGATCGCCAACTCGCTCCAGGACTTCACGCGGTCAGAGGACAACCCGTCCCAGGTAGGGGATTGGGGTGTGCCAAGGCTAAGGCTCGAATACTTCCCCCAGACCTCCCCCAAGATGCGAAACGGCACCTCAATTTTTAGACGTATTAAACACATAAACCCCGGCAGGGCCGAGGTTTATGGTTTGGAGGCGCGACCCGGATTCGAACCGGGGTACACGGATTTGCAATCCGCTGCGTAGCCGCTCCGCCATCGCGCCAGCGGACCACGCCGAGGGGCGCGGTCGTGGTTGATTAGTTTGTCGCGGCGGGCGCGGCTGCTTTGACCCGGAGCGGTTTGATGACAAGGCCCTTCTTCATGGCGCGGGTCGAGACGTAGACGCTTTGAATCTTGCCGTCGAGCATGATGCGGACCTTTTTGAGGTTCGGCTTGACCAAACGCCGCGAGCGGCCCTTGATCTTGTTGCCTACGCCGCCATCGCGACGGGCGCCTTTTTCGGCCTTGGTCCAACCGCCGCGCGCGCGACGACCGGTGAAAACGCATACTCGGGGCATGAATGACCTCTGGTTGGGAGGGCGGAACCCTAGCGGGTTTGCCAGCAGATCAAGTCATCATGGCCAAGGGGTGAGTTGCCACGGCACCAGGGCCGCCGAAGCTGCGAAAATGCTATGAATTGAGCCGCAAAGCGTTTGCAGCCTTGGCAGCACGACGGGTGTCGTGGAAAAAAGGCTGAGTCAAAATCGGTTTGGCGAAGTCTCCTTGTCAGGAGCCATGCCTGTGGATACCGCCATACTCATGAACGAGGCTGCTTTCCTCACGTCTGATGGCGATGCCGATCGCCGCCTACTGGAGGCCTTCCGCCGCCAGGGGGATCGTGAGGCGATGGGTCAGCTACTGCATGCGCATGCGGCACCAGCCTACCGCTTGGCGCGCCGTTTGACTGGCAACAGCAGCGATGCCGAGGATGCGGTGCAGGACGCGTTCATCCGCTGCGTGGCGCATGCGGCGAGCTATCGCGGGGATGGGCCAGTCCGAGCATGGATCATGGTCGTGGTGGCCAACGCTGCGCGTCAGCGTGCCACTGCTGAAGCCCGTCTCCATCGTCGCGAGGAGCGCGCCATGAGCCCAACATCCACTGACGGTGTGGATTCATCCCAGGCCGAATTGCATGAGCAGATCGTGAAGGCCCTGGAGACCTTGTCTCCGACGTACCGTATCCCGGTCGCCATGCACTATCTTGATGAGTTATCATTCAGCGACATCGCGGCGGCCCTCGGTGCCAAGGAGCGGGCGATTCGCACGCGCGTCAGTCGCGGAGTCGAGCAACTGCGCGAGTTCTTGTCCCGGCGTGGTGTTGCGGTGTCGGCGGCAGGCATCGTCACGGCATTCAGCGCCCTTCCGGCTGGAGAGGTTCCCGCGAGTCTCGGTGTCATGGTTCAACAGGCGATGGCCAAGGGCATGGTTGCGTCGGTTGGGGTGGCCACGACGACGACGGTCTGGTCATTCAAGACAATCGCCCTGACCGCCATGCTTGTCTTGGCGGTGCCCTTCGTCGGATATGTCGCTTGGCTGTCGCGGGCAACGCCGTTGGTGATCGACCGATCCGCAGTTGTCGACCGCCGACATGCCGATGAATCATCGGCGGTGCTGGATCAGCCGATCACCGTCGATGTCGAGGGACCTCTAGAAGAAGTAATCTTTGCTCTGCAGTCGGCCCTGCCCAAGAACCATCGACTTAACTTTGCTGCGCCCGATGCGTTGTTTGCAGGGATCAAACGCAGTGCGTCCGGTAGTGGAATCTACGTCACTTCGCCAGCGCCCAACGCTGCACTGCGGACGATGCAGGTTCGCGCTCAAGCAAAACCTATTCGCGAAGTTCTTGAGGGGATGTGTGTGCCCATCGGCCTGCGCTGGAATCTGGTGAACGATACCATCGTCATCGACCGTCCTCTGCCGGAGGGCGAACGGACACGCCTAGTCGATGCGTTCAAGTCGGCCCACGACGAAGCCACGATTTTGGCGACGGCGCAGGCTTTGGCCGACAGTGCCGACACGGCCTGTTTACGGCCGCTCCTCTTGTCGTTAGCTAATCCAGGGCAGCGCGCCGACCTGGTCGTTCGGCAACTCGAGCCGCTGACCGGAGGCCTGAGCGGCAACTTTTCATCGAGGGCGTTGGCGTCAGGTACCGCCGCATGGGCATCGCCGATCGTTGCCTGGAGCGAAGACGCCGAGGTCGCCGAGGCAGTGCTCAAAGCGGTCGAGCGGCAGCAGGAATCGCGTGCCACTGTTATACGCACCGCTGGTCACCTGCGCCTGCGCGCCATCGTCCCGGGCTGCATCGCCTTGCTGCGGGAAGGATTCGCCCCGCAGGGGGCCGTCGAACGGATCATCCGGAGCAAGATTCTCAGCACCAATACTCCGGACCGCCTCGCCCGCGCAGCAGCGTATGCTCTGGGATGGATAGGCGATATTCGCGCGGTTGAACCGATGTTGGAAGTTGTAACCAACCCCGACTATCTCTATCAGCCCAATGATGAAGCGATCATGGCGCTCGGTCGTCTGCATGATCCACGGGCGGTGCAACCGCTGCTCGGCATTGCCACAAACAAAAGTCGTTGGGGACCAATGCGCGGAGAAATTATCCAGGCGCTCGGGCAGATCGGCGATGAAAGCGCAGTCGAGTCGATCGCGGCGATCCTCCTGGATACATCCGATGACGAACACTTCGTTCGCAATCATGTTCCCAGTGCACTGACCAGGATCGGTACGCCACGGGCTGTCGATCTGCTGTGCAAAGGTGCGCAGTCGCTGCGGGATGGCGATGGTGCGCGGCACGCGGCTATTGGGGAACTCGGTTACATCGGTGGCGAGCGGATCGAGCGGATATTGCTGGGTATTTTGCCGCAGTATTTTTCGGGAACATATGCTAGCTCGGCGCTAGGTCACATCCGGAATCCGAACCTCGTGCCCCAATTGAAGGAAATGCTGCGTTCAGCAAAGGGAGGAGATGCATATCGCCATATCGCTGACGCACTCGCCGCGATGCATCTGCCCAGTGCTGAAGCGGCGCTCATCGAGACTATTCCCAAGGCTGATAATCCGTTGCTGTGGTGTCATGTGCAAGCTCTCGGCGGATCGCCTGAAAGCATGAAGGTTCTGCTTGCTATGGTTGATGTGGATAAGCCGTTGAAGCAACGGCGCATCGCTGTCGGCCAGCTCGCTCGCTGTGGAGCAGAAGGTATCCAGCGGGTCATCGCTCTGGTCGCGTCAGATCACGACATGGAAACGCGCCTCTCAGCCATGGGGGGATTCCATGGTCGTAGCTCTCTTACTGGCGAAGTACTTTTGCCCCGATCGGTGCTGCAGTCGTGGCTGGTTCATCCCGAAGAGCACATACGGGCCCGAGCCGTCAGCTTGATGATTGATGGTGGTCGTCATGAATCTGCCGAGTTGATCGCCACGCATGGGACGGCCTTACAAGACCTAAGTCCGCTGGTTCGCAAGGCGGCGGCGAGCAGTTATATGATGGGTTTGAGCGATGCAGATCGGCGTACGCTAGTGCTCCAGTACGGTCAGGCCCTCCGCTCCGATAGTGATCCCAGTATCCGCTGTATTATTGCTGAACGCTGCTTCTTTTGGCCGCTACCCGATCTGGGGCGTCAATGTTATACCGACTTAGCCGATGCGCTGCTGGCTGCTGCTTCGAACGATACCGACGCACAGGTGCGGGCCAGAGCTGGGCAAACACTCGCCCGCATGATCCATGCACTGAGGGAGTACAAGCGCAGCTCGCAACCCGACCTATCGACCCAGTTGCACGCCTTGGTGAAACGGGTTGCCGAAGAACCGCATCCGCAAACCCGGGCGATCATCAGCAAGGCCATAGACCATCCGAAGGATTACTTAAACTCCGAATTCCCCTGGAATGCAGCGGCAAAGGTCCGGGCGACAAAACCAACAACTGGTGAGGGAGAGCCGAGCCCAGTTGTGCCTCCGGCAAGCGACTTTTAATTCTAAATTGCTCCGTTGAAACTTCCCAAGGCAACCACAGAGGCGCAGAGGCCGCGGAGATCGCAGAGGGGAGCGTCAATTGGACTGTCATCCTGTGCGTGAGTGGCCCCAGAAACAGCAATGTCTTCTAACCCAAGCTCTCTGCGACCTCTGCGTAGCTCTGCGCCTCTGCGGTTGCCTTGAAAGGAGCTATCTAGGTTAATCGCAATATTTAGTTAGGAGCAGCGGTGGGCACATCAACCAATCGCCACATAGCAACTTCATCGCAATCGAGGAAGCGGTGGCAGCGGACGCACTCGCCCCAGACCTTGTCGGGGAGCCTGGCTCGATCGACCTTGGTGAAGCCGAGTTTAGCGAAGAAATCAGCCTGATAGGTGAGGCAAAACACGCGTTCCAGGCCGAGTTCGCGGGCGGTGTCGATGGCCGCCAGGACGAGGCCGCGTCCAATGCCCAGACCCTGGGCTGAGGAGGCGACGGCCAGCGCTTTGACCTCAGCGATGCGGTCGGTGTCGATGTGGAGGGCGACGCAGCCGCAGATGCCGCCGACTTCGGCTTCGGCAACCAGGAAGTCGCGGACATTTTCGTACAGCTCGGACTGGGACCGTTGCAGCATGAGCTTTTGGTCAGCAAACCCAGTGATGATGGCACCCATGGCTGGCACATCGGCCAGACGAGCGGGGCGATAGCGGATCTCGGCCATCAGTAGCGGCGAAGGCCTGATGCCGAGCCGCCTTTGGCGGGTCCGCCAGTGGGCAGGGTTGGCTTCAATTCAGGTTGCTTGGGAATCACTTGGCTCAGGCGATCAATGAGCTTGAGAAGATACTGGCGACGCTTTTCTTTCGCTTCGGCTTCGGACTTGCGCGCACGCATCTCGGCGATCTCGGGCTGTTCACCCAAGTACTGGGCGATGAAATCGGCCTCGGCGCAGCGGGTGAGGATCTCGGTCAGGTCGTTCTCAACGACCGAGAGTTCTTCCTGATAATGATCGCGCACGCGCTTGAGCGCTTCAAGCTTTTGGCCGTCGGAGAGCGTGACTGTCAGTGGTCCTGCCATGGTGACACCCTAACGAGAAGTGATTGATGCGCTAGTGAGCGGAGGCTTGTGCGGAAGTCGATGCCTACCCTTTCAAGTTTTATCCACAGATTTCGCAGATTGCACAGATTTCGCAGTTCGCGTTTTGACCTACTCTCGCGCCTGCGTAATCGTCGTAATCTGTGGATAAATCTGCTCGTACGAGCTGAATTGGCGAGAGCCCCCACAACTTAAGCGCGGAGGCCTCCAGGGACGCCCTTGACGACCATCGATACAGCGTCGTGCGGGTGCAGGCTCTCGACATGCCGGGCCTCGACGCGCCAGTCATTGAGGCGCGGATCGCGATCGAGGGCTTGCTTCAGGCGTCGTCCGGCATCTTCACAGAACATGAGGTTCATGCCGTTCAGGCGGGCGAACTCTTGCTCGTCTTCGCGTTTGACTGCTGCTTGCACCGGCGTTTGCAGGGTGGTTTCGACCAGATCGATTAACTCGACCAGGGTTGGTGCCTGGGCCGGATCGGAGACTTCAACGTCTAGATTGGCATAGCTGCGCTGGCTGTGTGGGGTAGCGCAGATCGACGATTCCTTAAGCAGCCATTCGGAGACTTCGTCAGTCGGCACGGCGGTGCGACCAGCGTGATCGGATTTGAATTGTTCTTGAATGAGCTGGCGCGCCAGTGCGGCCGAGCATGGGCAGGTGCTGCTGTAGGCGACGCGAACGCTGAGTCGGAAACGGGTGCGGCCGTCCTTGATGTCACCGGCAACCGACACCGGGTAGGTCCGCCAGCTCTGATTGGCCGACACCAAGGCCTTCCGGCGCACCAGCAGATCGAACGAGAGTTTCACTGCCGCCGAACGGCTGATCAACGCATGCGAACCGACGAACGCATGCAGGATTTGCTTAACCACTTGGAGGTTGAGTTCTTCTTCGCTGAGGATCGCCTGCAGCGACAGGAACAGCCGGGACATGTGGATGCCCTTCGCCTGGGGGTCATCCAAGGACACGAAGGCGTCGGCCTTGGCCGGGACGAGCATGACCTGGCCACTGTTGTCACGCAGGCGGACTGGCACTTCGATGTCACGCATGCCGACTTTGTCCAAAGTACCGGTCAACTGATCGGTGGCTTCGTGGGCGATGTCGGGCATCAGGCCGCGTTTTGCCGTGCGGGCATCGTGCGTGTGATCGAGCGTACTCATCTGGGGGGCAGCATCGCGATCGGGAAGGTCGCTCAAGCAGGGAAATCGCTAACCTTGGGCAGGATGGTTTGGAAGTCCGGAAGACCGGAAGACCGGAAGTCCGGAAGTCCGGAAGTCCGGTGGAATTGCATCCCCGCGATGGGGGCCACGATCCTGACCATGGCTCCACCGCTCGTATTGGCCTCGACCTCGCGTTATCGGAAGGAATTGCTTGCTCGATTGGGTATTGAATTCACCAGTGAAGCGCCGGGGGTTGATGAAGACGTGGTCAAGAATGATTCCAGGCTGCTGCCCCAGCAAGTCGCCGAGTTATTAGCCGAGCAAAAGGCCCGAGCGGTGGCGAATTGTTTCCCCAAGGCGGTTGTCATTGGCAGTGATCAACTGGCACAGTTGGGCACAGCGATTTTGGGCAAGCCGGAAACCGAGGCTGGTGCCTGTGCGCAACTCAAACGACTGGCCGGACACACGCATGAATTGGTGACTGCTGTATGCGTCATTCATCCTGGTGGCGTCGAGCGTCACACCGACATGGCCAAGTTGACGATGCGCCATCTCGATGACGCGGCGATTGCGCGTTACGTTGCGGCTGATCGGCCGCTGGATTGCGCGGGAAGTTATAAATTAGAAAGCAGCGGCATCGCGTTGTTCGAACGCATTGGGTGCGATGACCATACCGCGATCGTTGGACTGCCGTTGATTTGGCTGGCCGGGGTTTTGTCTCGCGTTGGGTATCGGATTCCGTGATCCTGGGATCGCCGAGTTGCACTCGGCTCGAATTCAAGGCTTACGTACCCAAACTTCTTCGCCATCGTTGAGTTGATTGGTGCGCAGTAATCCGGCGCGCCGCGCGACGCCTTGACTGGATGCATGGCGTGGGTTTACACAGGCGCGGATCTCTGAGACGCCCTGTGCTTCTAACCAAGTAACGACAGCTTGTGCCGCTTCGGCGGCGAATTTCTGACCTTGCCACGCGGTACCGACCACCCAGGCGATATACGCATGTGTCGAGGTGACGGTCGATTGCATGTAGCCAATGGCGACGCGTTGCGTCTGGTCGCGCATGAGCCAATTGTACCAGAGCTCGCTTCCATCCGGTGAACGCCGGCTGGCAAGTTTTGTGTAGCGTTGGGCAAGCTGTTCGACTGTCGCGGGAGGGGATCCGCCGGTGAATGTGTGAAGAGCGGGATCATTGAGCACGGGAAACATTTCGGTGGCATGAACCGGAAGAATGGGCTCAAGCTCAAGCCGCGCGGTGTGGATGAGTAGGGTTGCGTCAGAGGATGGTTGTAGCGGCATGCGTTCCAAAAATGCAACCAAGACAGCCGAGTACAACTCGGCGATCCCAGAAAACGACAACACCCGGCGGGAAACCCGCCGGGTGTTGGACAATAGCACAACAGAAACGAATCAGGCCTTCGCGGCGGCCTCACCGCGACCAGACTTGAATTCCTTCCAGTATTCGGCGGGCATGTCGAGGGCGAACTTCAGCGAGCCGTTTGAGCCGGCGTACTGTGGTTCTTCGACCGTGGTCACGTGACCGCCGCCGTATTCCTCGAGCGCCTTCTCGATCGCAAGACCAAGTCCCTTGATCACGCAACCACCACCGCCGAGCAGAATGTTGTTGCGCATCTGGACCTGGAATTCCGGGTCGTAGGTCGCGATCAGATCCTGCAGGGCGGCAACCGTCGGCGGAACCAACGTGTAGCAGGCCTTGTAGATCAGCTCGGTGACGTCGAACTTCTGTGGCTTACCGGCAACTGGCATCTCGACCACGGCGCGATCCATATTGCTGGAAACGCTCGAGAATTTCTCCTTGAAGCCGCGGATCATGTTGATCGAGAACTGGGCTTCGGGATACTTCTCTTTGATCAGCTTGGCGAGTTCCTGGTCGATGGAGTCACCGGCCTGCTCGTGGGTGCGCTGGTCTTCGGCCTTGGGCATGGTGCCGTGGAGACGGCAGAGGTCGGTGGTGCCGGCACCGATATCGATGACCAGGGTGTTGTCGATGAAGTCGAGGCCGTAGGCGACAGCGTAGGGCTCGGAGCAGATGATGACCGAGTCGATGCAGTCCTTCGCAGCTTCAAGAATCGTCGCTTTGCCTTCGACTGAGGCTTCGGCAGGCGCGCCGATCATCGCGTAGACGGTGGCACCCTTGGGTACCTTGGCCATCTCGACGACGTGTTCGAGCAGATCCTTGATCGCCTTCTTGCGCTTTCCGTCATCGACGGCGCCTTTGTGCTTGACCGATGAACCGGCCATGGGGCGGTAGAGGTCGAGTGCAAGACGACCATCGAGGGCTTCCTTGCCGTAGATGATGTCCCGTCCGCCGAACTTCTTTTTGGCGACGTGGTCCTTGGGATAACCGACGTAGGACCAAACGGTCTCGCGGACACCGGTGGAGGTAGTGATGGAGGTGCGGCTCGTACCGAGGTCGATGCCGAGATAGACGGTGTCGCTCATGCGGGGTTCCTTGCGTGGGGTAGTCTAGGGGTGGGTGATGAAAAGGTGGCGGCCTGGAGTTGATGTGCCCGGGCCAGTGAGTGATGCGGAGCTAGGTCCGTCATGGTGGTGGGTCTTTTTTTGCCGTGGCAACGCGTTTTACGCCGCCTTGATAAGTAGGTGCAGGCGCTGGTTGGGCCTCGGGCTCCCACAGCTGGTCATCCGGGTTGATTGCGATTTCGACTTGTTCGTTGTCGGTTCCGGCAGCGTCAGCGGTCCCAGCAATCGCCAGTGGTGGTGGCTCGAACTGCTTGACGTTCCGCATGATCTTGATCCCGCGATCGTCCTGGACGGCGGCTGGCGCAGCCGCAGTGGTCGGTGGCTCCCAGGGTAGGTCGTCCGGATTGATGGGGGCCTCGCTGCCGTCACCCTGGTCGGTGCTTGCTGGAGCTGTTGCATCAGCACGGTCGCCTGCGGCGAGCGTCGTCGGATCAGCGTCAGCGGATGGCGGGGCTGGCTTGGCCGAGGTGTGCAATTCGGCCAAGGCTTCGGCGCGCGCTTGTGCGGCTTCGGCGCGGGCACGTTCAGTTTCTTCGCGCGCTTCACGTGCGGCCTCGACCGGATCGCGGAGTTTAAGCCCAAGCTGGCGACGCAGCTCGCGGTTTTGCTCCAGGATCTCGCGCATGAGCGCCAATTTTTTCTCGCGATTCTGATCATCGCTGGCCAGCCCGATGCGGAACTTGTTCTTGACGTCGACGATGCTGAGCCCTTGCTTCTCCATTAGCTCGGCAATTTGGCGGGCTTCGTCGCGTTCCTTCTCGGTCTCGTCCAGGCTGTGCGCCAAGCGATGGACCTTCTTTTCGAGCAGGGCGATCTTGTCGTTGTGCGCGGAGAGTTCCTTCTCGCGCATTTTCTCACGTTCAGAGTCGAGAATGTGTGCGATCATATCGCGCAGCTTGAGCTCGAGCTCGGGTCCAGCCTCGCCGCGTTGCACCGAACGCTCGATGATCTTGGCCATGCGCACGTCAATTTCGGCCAGACTCGATTCTGATACGGTGAACTGGTCGGCGGCGATGGAACGTTTGCGTTCTTGCTCAAGCAACGCGGTTGCGGCCTTTAGGTCATTCTGCAGAACGCGGGCTTTTTCTTCGGCACTCTTCTTGTCGATCTCAAAGGCCTTGAGTCGTTCTTTGAATCCTTCTTCGGCTTCCTCAAGCAGGCGCTTGCGTTCAGCCTCGCCCAACGCGCGGGTCAGATGCGCGGCTGCTTCTTCGACCGCCTCTTGAATGAGCGCCTTGATCGTGCTCATGTTGAGGACGCGGACTTTATCGTGGCGGGCGGCTAGGTCTGACGCACGAACAGTTTTTGCTTTTGAGCGAATGGCCGCGCCAACGTCCATGCGTCCGTCCTTATTGACGGTGGCCATACGTCCGCTGGCGCTGGAACTTTGCGATTCGTTCTTGGCGTCTTCGGCGAATGGATCAGGCGGAATTTCACGACCGGGCGTTGGTACAGCGACGCCTTCGCTGGCGGGTTGGTCTGCGCGTTTGGTTGGTCGAGAAATCGCTACGTCATCCAGGTGTTTCAGACGTTCAAATTTTTCGGTGGTGGCGATGACCACCGGATGACTGCGTGACTCTTCGCCCGGGACAATTGGCGCTGGCTCGGCATCGTCGCCGCCTTGACTTGCCATGCGCCCACTCGGCTTGATCAAGCGACGCGTGCCACGGTGCTCTCCCTGCTGTTTCGCTGGTGCAGCAGGGATATCGACTTCGCCACCGCCGGAGAACGGGGTAAACGTTTCCGTGCGTGGCTTGATGACGCGACGGGTGCCATGTCCAGAGCCGTGACCAGTTGGGGCTGTAGCGCTCGTCCTGGCGTAGGCGGCGAGCAGGCCTTTAAGTTTCTGTTCTTCACCTGGATCAAGGTGCATCCAGCGAATGCGTACGCCGGTTGGCTCCGGTCCAACGACGTGAGCGAAAAATTTTCGTGGCGGCTGACCTTTGAGTTCTAGGGTCAGATCAAGATAGGCATTTGCCTCGAACTCGACGTCGGTCTTGATCAGTGCTTGGGCCGGGCCGATTTCGAGTAGCGGCGCAACGATGGCGGTGCCGCTGGGATCGGCGATGGTGACTCGCGATGCGCCGTCAGCGGTAGAGATGGCAGGCGAACTGCTGGTCACAGGAGGATCTCGCGACTCGTTAGGCTTGAATCTGTAGGACTGGGAGTCTATGGGTCAAGCACAGGTGGGCCAGAACCCAGTGCCCTGCGTTCTGCAGGGTAGACGAAGCAGTCCGGAAGTCCGGAAGTCCGGGGTCTCCAGGTAACCACGACTTTCGCACTGTTTATCGGGTGGATTTTTGCGTGATTTCTTCCAATGCATGATGACTTCCGGACTTCCGGACTTCCGGACTTCCGGACTTCCGGACTGCACCGTTCGCCGCTGGACGCGGCAGGCCAGTGCTGAACATGGGCCACATGCCCCACGTTCACGTCGTCCGCTTGCCGCATTTCGCCGGTCTGCCGCTGCCTTCATACGCCACCGCCGGATCTGCCGGTATCGATCTGGTAGCAGCCATTACCGATCCGATTGAACTGGCACCGGGCAGGCGCGAGCTGATCAAGACCGGACTCAAGATCGCGATACCCGCTGGGTTCGAAGCGCAGATCCGTCCGCGCTCCGGTTTGGCGGCCAATCACGGTATCACCGTGCTCAATTCGCCGGGAACCATTGACAGCGATTTCCGTGGTGAACTCCAGGTCATGTTGATCAATCTCGGACAAGATCCGATGATCATTACCAGGGGAACGCGCATCGCCCAGTTGATCCTGGCCAAGGTCGAGCGCCTCGAATGGCAGCCAGTCGAGGATCTCGCGGCAACCAAGCGTGGTGAAGGCGGCTTCGGCAGCACTGGCAAGCACTAACGAACAGGTGCAGTCGGCATGATCTTGTTTGCTGATTGCGGTAACACGGCGGTGAAATTTGCGCTCGGCAGCAGCCGGGTGCGCATGCTGCCCGATCCGCAGTTGTTCGACCAGTGGCTGAATAATCGTGTGGCCGAGGAATTGATCCTGTTGCCCGGCGCAGCACATGCATCCAACGTCGTGCGTCAGTGGTGGACCAAGACGGTGCGCATCGTTGGCACTGACATTGCCCTGCCTGAGTGCGGACAATATCCGGGTATGGGGTTAGATCGCATCGTGGCGGGATTAGCGACCCCACCGGGGAGCATCGTTATTGATGCAGGAACAGCGACGACGTTGACGGTTTGGGGTACTGATGGTCGCTTTGCCGGTGGGCTTATCATGCCCAGTCCGCAGGCGATGATCGCTGGCCTGTCGGTTCGGGCACCGGCGCTACCCGCTCCCGAACCTGCGGATTCTTCCGCCCGCGCGGCGCAACACGACACACGCGGAGCAATTGCCGCTGCAGCTGGTATTGGTCACCCGGCGATGGTGGCGGCCTGTGTCGAACGGCTGCGGCAGGAAACGCACCTTGAACGCGTTGTTATTACTGGCGGCGGAGCTGACGAACTCGTGCGCTCGGGACGCATGCCTGGAATGGAACAGCGGCCGTGGCTCGTGCTTGAGGGCATGGAGATGCTCAGCAAACGTTCTTAAGCGAAACCCCGGGAACGCCGATCTCCTGATCGGCTTGGGGCAATGACGGCTGTGTCGTTACGAGTGTGACTCGAGCCGATCAGGAGATCGGCGTTCCCAATTTACGCCTTGGGCGGCTCGGCGGCTGGCGCTGGTGCGCCTTGTTCTTCGCGCTTGGCCTCGGCTTCCAATTCCTTGGCGAGTTTGTCGAGGTCTTCGAGATCTTCGTCATCCCAGTAGTCGTCTTCGCGGACGAGGAGATAGGTCAGCATGCCGCCGCTGATGAACAGGTTGAGGCAGTAGCCGAATACACAGGCGATGATGAGCGTCTGCCAGAATCCACCGATCAAACCAGATCCCATGTGGAACCGACCATCATCGGGGACCTGAGACTGGGGAATTTCATACACATTGCGATAGCCCTGGCCCATGGGTAAAAAGTTGCTGGTGAGATCAGCGAGCAGAACCTGGTTCACGTTGTTAAAATCCAACCACATCGTCGCGCGTCTGCTGATCTCACCCGAACGTTGCTCGACCCGGGTTGGCTCAGATTTAGACTCGCCCCACTTTGGTACTATGGCAGAGGCGGCGGTGTGCTGCAAATAGGACTGGGCTTTGTCGGTGATCCCCAGGGTGATAACGATGAAGAGGAAGGTCAGCAATAGACTGGCGATCAAAATGTGCGGTCGGGTCCCGACGGCTTCGATGGTATCGACGACGTTGTCAAACCAGCCGTGGCGGCGAATCGAGACGATGGCCGGGAAGACGAACATGCTGAAGGCGACCACGATGAAGAGCAGTACGGCAAACACGGCGGCGGCGAAGAACAACACGTAAAACAAACCGTAGATGAATCCGCCAGCGTACGGGATCGACGCGATGAAGAGCGGGAACCAGACCATCAGGCCGTGAACACCGACGACCAGCACGGCAAGGAATATCGGTACCAGCATCGCGGGCAGGAGGCGGCTCTTGTATTGGCCAAGCGCTTCGCCAAGCGAGAGGAATTCGTCATCCAGCAGATCGGCCTTGAGAAAGATGGCGACCAGAGTCGCACCAGCACCAAACACAGCGAGGGCAATCGCAAGGAACAGCGCATAGACCGGCCAGATCCAATTACCGCTGATGTCGGGTGCGATCTTTTGGAATCCCCACGCCAAGACACCGAGTGCGAGCAACGTCAGCGCCGACACCACCATGCACTTGGGTTTGAACGCCAACATCGGCGCAGTGAATAGATCCTTCCACGTCCACTGACGCGGTTCGGGCTTCCACTCAGCCGGTGGCTTGGCGTTAGCTGGGGATGCCGCAGGTGTGACGCTGGGGGTATTCGCTTCAGTCATGGGCTTTGGCTCCGCGGGAGGATGCTAGGAGGCGCACTGCGAGCGGCAACCCTGGTGCGCAGCCTCAACCAAGCCTGCGCCCCCGGCAAACGACCGTACTCCGTTCGTAACTCGCAGCTCATAGCTCGTAGCTAACCGCCCTTGGCGCGAGGGTCCGGACCCTGTAGCGTGGCAACGATGGGCGACGATCGTCTTGTTAAACTTGCGCTCGAGCGCGGCTATGTAACCGCCGAACAGGTCGAACGCGCCAAGGTCGAGCAAAAAGCGCTTGCAGATCGCGGGATCGACCACGGCTTGTATTTCCTCCTCCAGGACCTCGGCATGTTGTCGGAGGGCGACGCCCGCGAGTTGCGGCGCAGCGTCAGCTCATCGGCGATTCGTGCTTTGGAAGTGGATGGATTTATCATTCAAGGCCGGCTGGGCAGCGGTGGCATGGGCGACGTATTCCGCGCCAAGCATCCGGATGGTCGGATCGCAGCGATCAAGCTGTTGTCGGGCAAGTTGGTGAAGAACGAAGAATACGTCCGCCGGTTCCTGCGCGAGGCGCGGGCGACCCAGCGCCTCAACCACCCCCACATCGTGCGTACGTTGTCGTCCGGTGAATCGCTCAGCACCCATTACATGATGATGGAGCTGGTCGAGGGACCGAGCTTGAAGTCCTGGCTGGTCGAACGGGGAAAATTTGCTGCCGACCACGGTGTGTTTTTACTCCGCCAGATGGCGTCTGCTCTCCGCTATGCGTGGGACCATGGCATCCTTCACCGTGATGTGAAACCAGCGAATATCATGCTCGGTCCACCACGGCCGGGCGTTGCCGAGCCGTTCTGCGCCAAGTTGTGTGACTTTGGTCTGGCGCGGGTTGAGAAGCAGCCCGGCGAAGAAGACGTCAGCATCGGTGGTCTGACTGGTTCCGGTTTGGCACTCGGCACGCCGCACTACATGAGCCCTGAGCAGGCCAGCGGCGAGCACGATGTCGATCAGCGGGCTGATATCTACGGCCTTGGCGCAACCATCTATCATGCGCTCTTGGGTCAGACGCTGTACAGCGGCAAGAGTTCCGCGGTGATCATGTACAAACAGGTGACCGAAACCGCGGATTTGGGTCAACTGCGCGCCGCTGGCGTCCAGGAGGCGTTGGTCGTGCTAGTCGGACGCATGTTGGAAAAGCGTCGTGCCCAGCGCATTGCAACCTGGGCCGAAATCGAGGCCCTGGCCGCCAAGCTGTCGACGTCCACCCATGGTTCGCCGCTGGTCATGACCAAGGAGCTAGGCGCAACCAGCAAGCCAACTGATTCCCCCGTCGCAGCGGCGCTCGCACCAGCGCCATCTGCTCCGGTTGCCGTCGCAGTCGCAGTCGCTCCGGCTCCACCGCGCATGCTGCGGATGGTGATCGCGACAGCGGGCATCATCACCTTGCTCGTGGCGATGGTGGTCGGGATCATGCTCTCACGTGGCTCGCAAACAGTCAGTATTGATCCCGCAGGTTTTTCTGCGGCGCTGACCGCGTTGGCAATGCAAGACGCGCAGCACCGGGTACTGGTTCTCGCCCCTGGCGTCTATGCCGGTCCGTGGCGGTTAGGAGCGGCTCACGCCGGTCTCCGTCTGCGCGCCGCTGGCGCTGGGGTAGTGCTGCATGGGTCACGCTCAGCGAGTGCGCTCAGTTGTGAGCCGGGGTTTGTGGATGCCAGTATCCAGGGCATCGAAATTATCGCTGGTGAGGGCCAAGCTGCGGTGGAGATCATTGGCAGCAGTACATTGCAGGTAACGGATGCGGTTATCACCGGTGACATGCGCGTCGGTGGCGGTCATGTCCAATGCGAGCGGATTCGTGCCGTCGGTCTTATTCAGGTTGGCCAGCGCGGATCTTTCCGCTGTGTTGCTGGGCGCCTGGGCGATCTTGAGGCTGACCATGCTGATGTGCAACTTGAGCGCACGCAGGTGAGTGGTTCGTTGCGGTTCCGTTCAGGTACAACGACGCTTAGTGGCGTTGTGGTCGAGGCCATTGTTGCTCCGGCGATGACGCTTGAGCGCACGCGCATCGTCATCAGGCACGTCGTACTGACCGCACCGGGCGTCGGTCTCGCGACCACCCATGCCGGGCTGACCGAGATCGAGGGACTCACCATTCGTGGCATGGGACCGTCGATTGTATGGCAGGGCGATCGCTTGGCTGATTGGCGATGGGTCGGCTTCGATTTGGAATCACTGCCGCGTGGGCTTCCGGGCGTGGTTCCGCCCGGTCCCGGTGCTCACCCTGATCGGTTGCCGCCGGTCGGGAATCGCTAACTGGGCACGCGCAAGGCTGCTGGAATAGCCAGGACGTCCTTGCGCCCACTGCGCTAGCGGAGTATTACCAACGCCAGCAACTGACCGAGGGAACCATGCCGAATGACAGTGCCATGATGCGCAAGAGCGTGATCAAGAATCTGCACGACGGTGGATTCAGCGTCACCGCCGAGCGACGCCAAGAACAGTTCAGCATGATTATGGGCGGCTAAGCCGGTGCCGGACACCATCATCGTCATAGATGACGAACCGTCGATCCGTAGTGCGATCGTCCGTGCCTTTCCTGAGTTGACTGTCCGCGAGGCGGAGACCGGCGCCGCCGCCCTGGATCTTGTTCGCGAAGCATATCCCGACCTCGTCATCCTCGACCAACGTCTGCCTGATGGCGATGGCTTGGCGCTGATTGCCAAGTTGCGGGGGATCGATCCGGATTTGCCGATCGTGCTGCTGACTGGTCATGGCTCGGTGGATCTGGCGGTCGAGGCGTTGCAGGCGGGGGTTGCCGACTTTCTCGAGAAACCGTTCAAGCTCGAACGTCTACGCACCACGGTGCGCAATTTGCTCGAGAAGCAGTCGCTTGGTCGCCAGGTCAAACGTCTGGCGGGCAAGAGCGGCGGTCGCAGCGCGATCATCGCCCAGAGTCCAGCGATGAAGCGGGTGATCGGCTTGATCAAACGCGTTGCTGGCGTCCCAGCGACGACCGTGCTGATCCAAGGCGAGAGCGGCGTCGGTAAGGAGTTGGTTGCAAAAGCGATCCACGAGCGCTCAGCGCGCGCCGACAAGCAATTCGTCGCGATTAATTGCGCGGCGTTGTCCGAGCACTTGCTCGAGGCCGAGCTGTTCGGTTACGAAAAAGGCGCGTTCACTGGTGCCGACAGCAAGGGCAAGAGTGGGCTCTTCGAAGTCGCCAGCGGCGGAACCTTGTTCCTTGACGAAGTCGGCGAAATGCCGCTTTCGCTGCAGACCAAACTGCTGCGCGCGCTGCAGGAGCGGCGCTTCCGTCGGGTTGGCGGACTGGCTGACGTCGAAGTTGACGTGCGCGTGGTTGCCGCGACGAACCGCGATCTGCGCAGCGAAGTCGCCGCTGGACGTTTCCGCCAGGATCTCTATTTCCGACTCAAGGTGGTTCCGATCCCAGTGCCGCCACTGCGTGAACGCCGCGAGGATATCCTGCCGTTGGCGGATCACCTTATGGCTCGTTTGGCACCGGAGCTGGGTCGGCCGCAGGCCGTCCTCAGTGATGCTGCGCGAGCCGCGATGCGCGCCTACGATTGGCCGGGTAATGTGCGCGAGTTGACCAATGCGATCGAACGCGCAGTGATCTGCGCCGAGGCCGACCAGATCGCGCCCGACGACCTGCCGATGGATGAAGCCGTCGTGGTGCCGCAGCGTGGGGACCAGGCGGCTGGCCTGCGCGCAGCGATTGAGCAACCGGCGCGCGCTCCCGAGGCACCGGCGTTGCCAGCAGGAACCCTGATTTTGCCGCCGGAAATGCGCAATCTGGCCGAGATCGAAGCGATGGTTGTCCGTGCGGCGCTGGCCGAAAGCGGCGGCCAAAAATCGAAGGCGGCCGATCGCCTCGGCATCAATCGTACGACGCTCTACAATAAACTCCGTGACATTGGCGAACCTACCGTCGCTGAGGGCGAAGCGTGAGCGGAGCCGAACAGCGAGCAATCGGTGCGGACAGCGGTCTGCATCCATCCTACCGCCCGCAGTCGGCACCGGAAAATCCGGAACAACCGATCACCGAACGTCGGCAACTGCGTTCGGAAGTTGCTCGTCTCAAACCGATGGCGGAATTGGGCCGCCTGGCAGCGACGGTCACTCACGAGATTCGCAATCCACTCGCCGGTATCAGCGCCAATGCCGAACTGCTGCGCGAAAGTCTGAACGATCCCAAAGATGTCGAGCTGGTCGATACCATCCTCGGTGAAGTGGCGCGACTGGGCAACCTGGTCACCGATCTGCTCTACTATTGCCGCGAGCGCGAAGCGGAAGCGAAGCAGCTTGATCTGGCCAGTGTCGCGCGTGGCGCGTGCGATCTCATGCAGCCGGATGCGGCGCACGCGAGCGTTCGCCTGACCTGGGGCGGCACCGGCACGGTCCTTGGCGATGCAGATCTCACGCGTCAGGCGCTGCTGAATGTCGTACGCAATGCCGTGCAGGCCTGCCCGAAGGGTGGCTTGGTGCGCCTCGAGGTATGCGATCGCCGCATCGAGGTCCACGACACCGGTCCGGGCGTGCCGGCGGATATCCGTGAGGTGCTGTTTGACCCATTTGTGACGGGAAAAACCCGCGGGCTTGGTCTTGGTGCGACGGTCGCAAAGCGTTGTCTGGTTCGCCAAGGTGGCGATCTCCGACTCGAACGCACCGGGGCTGATGGCTCGGTATTCGTCCTCGAATGGCTGACCATCAGTCCAGCATAAGGTGAGGAACCATGGCACATCTCCTCGTTCAGAAAAAGATTCTTCGCCTCGGTGACACCTGCTCGGTCGGACGCGACAAGACCAACAACCTGGCGGTGAATCATGCCTCCATCAGTCGCGAACATGGACGGGTCTATCGCCAGGATGGCGGCTGGTTTGTCGAAGATCTGCTGTCAGCCAACGGAACGACGCTCAACGGCAAACCGCTAATCGGCGGCCCAGCCAACCTGGCCGATGGCGACGAGATCAAGTTTGGCGATGTACAGGTGAGTTTTCATCTGAGCGAATCCATGGAACTGGAAGATGCCAGTGCATCGGCGTCTGCTGGTACAGACATCAGTAAACTTGAAGGCCAGGAACTCGGCGGCTACAAAATCCTGGCGCTCGAACGCCAGGAAGTCGCTGGTCCACTGCATCGGGCAAAACACATCAAGACCGGCCGCGAGGTCTTGTTGTGGGTCCTCGATCCACGCATCGTCGAGCGCGAGGACATCGACTTCAAAAAGCGCTTCATGGACATCCTGGCCACGGCGGCTGGGCTCAAAAGCCCCGATCTGATCCGGGTTTTTCAGTGTGGCTGCGATCGCGATCTGATCTGGTACACCACTGAACCGCCGGGCGGCAGCACGCTCGCTCAGCTCGTCCATCAGGGTTTCTCGCCCAAGAAGGCGATCGAAGTCATCCTGTCGCTGTGCCGCATTCTGCATGCCTATCACGAAGCCGGTCTCGTCCACGGCGACATCAAGCCGTCGCTGGTCAGCCTCGACAGCAAGGGCCATGTGCATCTTGGCAGTTTCGGTTTGCTTGGTCTCAACAGCGTGAATCGCAAGTTGCTGCAGTCCGAAGGTGCCACCCGCCAGGTGTTCTACCTCTGCCCAGTGCAGGCGAAGACCGGCGACTGCAACGTGAAGAGCGATCTCTACAGCGTCGGCTGCATCCTGGTCCACCTGCTCACCGGACGTCCGCCGTTCATCGGCAACAATTTCAAAGAAGTCCAGCAGGCCCATCTTGAGCAGCCGATCCCAGAACTGGCCGACAAGTTCAAGCTGCCGCCACTGTTTGACGAGATCCTCGCGTCGATGCTGGCGAAGGATCCGTTCAATCGCTTTGATGACTTTGGGCCGGTGATTCGGGATTTTGAGCGGATGATCTCCGGCGAAGACTGATCGTGCGGTATATTGCCTATGGATTATTCTGCATCGTGATGGCGATGCATTTTTTCGTCGGTGTTGGTAATAGGACGTATGGATTCGGAAATGGGTTGGAGAATATGGGGCTAGCGTTCCCGCTCATGTTCATCGTGCCGATTCTTGGCGGTATGTCGGCGGGGTTGCTGCATAGGATGGACGAAAGGGTTCTCTCAATTTGCATTGGAATGGCGGCTGCTGCGTATCCGTTGAATCAGGCGTGCTTTTACGACATTCATGGCAAGGGAGAGCGCTCTCTTGAAGCATATGTGATTCCAATGTGTTCCATGGCGATCATTGCCGTTTGCTGGGGTGCCCATGTCGTACGAAAGCGACTGCTGGAATCGACGCAAAAAGAAACGTCCAACTAAAGTCAGCTCCCCATGCTCGGGTGGCTCCTCGTCGTCACTTGGTATCGAATAGACAGGCTCTGTTTCAATTTGCGTGTGTGGCTTCCTTGCAATCCCCCAGCGTCCGGATCGTGCTCGCCGTCAAGGCTTCCCGCTGCGCGGCGCCTGTGGCGGCCTTGACAGCTGCGCGCGGTCCGGTCTTGGGGTCTTGAAAGGAAGCTGCTATGTCACGCTTCATCAATCTTCATGTCTGGCATCAGGCCAGGCAACTTCTTAAACTCGTCTCCTCGATTACCGCAGACATGCGCGGCGAAGGCGATCTGAAATCGCAGATGCGTCGGGCGGCAATCTCGGTTGCGAGCAACATCGCTGAGGGATCAGAACGTGGGTCTGATCGGGACTTCTTACGGTTCCTCGCCATCGCAAACGCATCTGCAGCCGAAGTCGAAGCGCAGGCGATCATCGCGGCTGATTGCGGATGTCTGAGCGACCAGCGCTCAGTGGCAATTGCAGATCAGGCGCGGATCGTTGGCCGGATGTTGAACAAGCTGATGGCGCGCATGGCTGGCAGCGGGTAGCCGGCAACCGGCAGCCAGCGGCCAGCAACCAGCAACCAGCAACCAGCAACCGGATCAAGGCGGGCTACTCCCGGAGCAACACGGGCGCCGAAGGTGTGGTGGCGCATATAATGGGCGAAGCCCATGCGCCACGCTGTCGCTAGCGTAGCGACGCGACAGCGAACACCGACCAAGCCCGCGGGGGGTGGGGCAGAGCCCCACAGCAATTAGCGCGCAGCAGCTAACGCCGAGGCGCCAGTGATTTTCTTCACCGCAGCAACCAACGCGTCGACTTTATCGGTCTTTTCCCAGGCGAAGTTCTTGCGGCCGAAGTGGCCGTGGTAGGCGGTGTGGCGGTAGATCGGGCGCAGGAGGTCGAGGGCGTGAATGATGCCCTTCGGACGCAGGTCGAATACGGCGTTGACCGCTTCGGCCAGGACTTCGTCACCGACGTGGCTGGTGCCGAAGGTATCAACCTTCACCGACACCGGCTTGGCGACGCCGATCGCGTAGGCGACCTGGACTTCGCAGCGGCGGGCGAGTTTAGCGGCGACGATGTTCTTGGCGACCCAGCGTGCGGCGTAGGCGGCGCTGCGGTCGACCTTCGAGGGATCCTTGCCCGAGAACGCACCGCCGCCGTGACGGCCCATGCCGCCGTAGGTGTCGACGATGATCTTGCGGCCGGTCAGGCCGGAGTCGCCGTGCGGGCCACCGACCTCAAACTTGCCGGTCGGATTGATGTGAAAGACCGTCTTTTTATCGACCTTGGTCTTGGACGCGCTGTTGATGACCTTGGTTGCCATCGCAATCATGTCCTTGCGGATCTGCGATTGCTTGACGTTCGGCGCGTGCTGGGTGCTGATGACGACGGTGTGGATGCGTACGGGCTGGTCGCCTTCGTACTCGACCGTCACCTGACTCTTGGCGTCCGGGCGCAGGTATTTGAGCTTGCCGCTGGCGCGGAGCTGGGCCTGGGCTTCCATCAGTTTGTGCGAGAGCGCGATCGGCAGCGGCATCAGCTCGGGCGTCTCATCGACGGCGAAGCCGAACATCATGCCCTGGTCGCCAGCGCCTTGTTCATGGTTCGGATCTTCGTTGACGCCCTGGGCGATGTCGGGGCTCTGACTGTGTAGGGCGACCATCACGCCGCAGCTGTCGGCGTCGAAGCCGATGCCGGGGACGTTGTAGCCGATCTCTTTGATCGTGCGGCGGACAACATCCTGGATGTCCACGAAACCTTTGGTTGTGACTTCGCCAGCGACGATCACCTGGCCAGTCGTGCACATGGTCTCGCAGGCCACGCGCGAACGCGGGTCCTGAGCCAGGAAGGCGTCAAGGACGGCGTCGCTGATTTGGTCAGCCACCTTGTCGGGATGACCCATGGAGACGGATTCGGAGGTGAAGAGAGAAATGGACATGCAGACTCCGGAAGTTCAGCGACGGCTGAGCGGTTGGGGCGGAAAAGATAGACCCAAAAGCACCGGCGCAAGGTCAGGCTACGACGACGACCTTCCAAGCCAGGAGCGCGGTCAGCACACCGCCAACAACGATAAGGGTCGACACGACAGTATGTTGGATGCGTACGCAGCAGACGATTGACCACACGCCGACGGCGGTGGCGATGTACTTACCAATGTCTTCGGTGACGTATCCACCGGGTAATTTGGGTCCGGCAACGTAGATGACGATCAGCGCGAGCATGATCGCGGCCATGATGCGCGACCCACCGTCAGCAGCCTGAGCGATAGCGATGATGGAGGGAATGGCGATGAGGGCCGCCAACATGATGGTGAGGGTGATCGTCATGGCCGGGAATCCTGGGGCGTTTGTGTGGCGAGCAATGGGAGTCCGGAGCGCTTCAGAATACGCATCGTGCGAGCGAGCGCCCCGCGCCCCAGTGCCCAGGCCTGCTGAGCAGTGGTGCCGAGAACGGCGCGACGAGCCGGATCCACCGCAAGCGCGGCCAACGTTGCATCCACCTGCGCTGGGGTGAGTTCGACCACGGCCCCGGCGGTACGCAGCAGGCGCATCGGATCGGGTTGCGCCAGAGTGTCCCAGCCGACCACGGTGCAGCAGCCCGCCGCTGCGGCCTCAAGCATATTTTGTCCACCGCGGCCTGAGCCGAGCGATCCGCCGACGACTGCGATGCCACCGCGTGCAGCGCAGAGGGCGTAGAGTGCGCCGAGACGACCGATTTCGTTGACGATGATGATTGCTGCTGGCTGGAGGCTGGAGGCTGGAGGCTGGGGGCTGGGAGAGTTGGTGCAGCGTGCGGTCAGGCCAAGCGCGCGCGCGTGCGTGGCGATAGCTTCGCCGCGTTCGGGATGGCGAGGCACGACGACACAGTGCCAGCCGCTGGTTGCGCCCCAGTTTTTCCACGACGCCAGCAACGGTGCTTCTTCCGGATCGCTGGTCGAGGCGAGCAGCAGCAATGGCCCATCGGTCAACGCAATGCGCTGGGCTTCGGCCTCGGCTGCGGCGACGGTTGCCGGACGTACCATGTCGGCTTTGAGCGAGCCAGACAGCGCAAGTCGTTGTCGCGGAATACCGAGGTCGGCCAGCCGGGCGGCGTAGATGGGTTCTTGGACGACGGCCAGACTCAGTGAACCAATGAGTCGTCGCGCCATCCCGCGCAGCATCCGCCAGCGCCGATGACTGCGCTCGCTCGCGCGGGCATTGAGCATGACCACGGGAATGCCGCGCGCCCGCGCTGCCAGAAGTGCGAGCGGCCACAGCTCGGCCTCAAGCAGGATGATCATGCGTGGTTTGGTGCGCCGTAGAAACGCATGCACGGCCCACGGCAGATCAAGTGGCCACGCTGCTTGGGGGCGATCGGGGAACATCGCCGCTAACCCAGCCAGGCCGGTTTCAGTTGATGAAGTCAACACCACCGTGGTTTCCGCAGGCAACTGCGCGAGTAACGGTTTCATCAACGCGGTTTCACCAAGCGAAACGCCATGGATCAGGATGCCACCATGCGGCAGCGCGGGACCCAGACCGGTGATTTTTCCACGGATTTGGGCCAGCGCGCGACGTCGGACCCACAAGCGATGGACGATGCCGATGAACAGCAATGGCAACAGCAGGGTGATCAGAACGCCGAGCGCGATGAACCAGAAACGAGCGCGGGCGCTCGAAGGCAGCGGTGTGGACGACATCAGCTGGAGTAGCTCAGTGTAACTCCTCCAAGGCAACCGCAGAGGCGCAGAGGCCGCTGAGATCGCAGAGGAGAAGTCAGGGACGTAATCATCCAGTTATAAACGGTAGGTACGTTGAGGTTCTGTCGCACGTCTTCACTCCGCGACCTCTGCGGCCTCTGCGCCTCAGTGGTTGCCTTGAAAGGGGTGTGGGATCAGCCGATGGCGATGGCAATCGCTTCGGGATCGGTCATCGCACCGATGCCGTGTTCGCCGCAGGCGAGGTTACCGGTGACAGGGCCGATGGTCTTGGCTCCACGTTCGACAACCAGACGCAGGTTGGCCTGCACCTGGGGCTTCTCCCACATGACCGAGTTCATCGCCGGGCACAGCCAGACCGGTTTGTTTGGCTCAAGGGCAAGAAACAGCGTGGTCAGCAGGTCTTCGGCGATGCCGTGCGCGAATTTACCGAGCAAATCAGCGGTTGTTGGCGCGACCAGCAGTCCCTCGGCCCAGCGCGGCAGGTCGATATGTTCCATGACGCCAGTTTGCCAGAGCGAGTCAGCGACCGGAGCGCCGGATACCACGGCCAGCGCATCCTTCGCCACTAAGCGGGCACCGTTCTCGGTGGTGACGCAGCGTACTTCGTGACCGCGAGCACGCAGGCGACGAACCAGATCAGGCGTTTTGTACGCCGCGATACCGCCACCGATGCCGAGGATGAGTCGCATGCGAACGGGCCTCTTACCCGATATACATGATCGAGTTGGTTGCCCGATCGATCACCAGTTTGCCCTGGCGGATCTGTTCGACCTGATTGTGCGACAGCAGGCCACCAAAGGGCGTCGAACGGGTCTTGGGATCGACGCGCATGAGTGGCTGTTTGTGACCGCTCTTGACCAACTTTTCGTAGGGGTGCAGGAACTCGGGATCGATGCTTGCCTTGAGATGATCGGATTTCTGCGTGAGTTCGGCTTCTTCGGGCGACACAACCTCTTGGCCGGCACCAGCCTTGGCTTTGGCTGCGTCGAACACGGTCTTGGCGGCGGCGGCCTTGTCGGCGGCCAGTTGCATTTTTTCGACCAGGGCAGCCTTACGGGCCGTGGTTTCTTTGACGGATAACTCACGCTGAGTCTTCTCGGCCCGGGCCTGCTCGATCCCGTTATGGATCTCCATGTACTCCTTATTACTTTTGGCGGCGAGTTTTTTGGCGCTCAACTCGGCGATGGTCTTGTCGCACCGCTCGGCGTCGCTGGTGTATTGGCGGATGAGGGCGTCGATCTTGTCGGCTTCGCTGGCGGCCAGTACGGCGGCGGCCTCGGCGGTCTTCCAATCAGCTTCGACCTTGGCTATCGAACCCAGCCGAGCTTCGCGCGCGGTGGCCAGCTCCCGTCGGCGCTGGTCGATGGTCCATAGCTCGAGCAGGGCGGCGACAGGATCGGCCATGAGGATGTCCTTGGGGCTTCGCATGGTGTAGCCACAAGTGGGGAGGCCAAGGGGTTTCCGGTGGGTCTGGGCTACAGCGCGCTTCGCGCGCGGCTACAGCCTGGCCTTGCGGCCCGGCGGCTACACACGCTGCGCGCGGGCTACGTCCGAAGTGCGAACGTAGCCCGCGCGTAAGCGCGAGTAGCAGCTCGCGTAGCGAGCCGTAGCTCGTAGCCAGGTGCAATGGCAAGGCCCGGTGCAATGGACAGATGGTTGCACCCGCTCCAACTCCCGGGACATTGCCGCGATACATGGCCGAGGCGGGAAAAGACACTGACAACGAGTATCCCCTGGTCGGTGAGACCCTGGGCATGTGGCGTCTGGTCGCCGGCCTGGGCAAGGGCGGCATGGGCGAGGTCTATGCCGCCGAGTACGACTATGCCCATCTTTTGACGATGAAGCTCGGTGGTACGCAGCGCGAGATGATCCAGCGCGAGATTCGCCAGTTGCCGCGCGATCAGCAGGCGCGTATCGCAGCGAGCTACCTGGGGACCAACGTCCCGCCGGATGCCCAATTTGCGATCAAGGTGTGCAACGCCCGGGTCGGGACATCTGGCCACAAACGATTTCTCCAGGAAGCCGAAGTTGCACAGAAGCTCGGCGACCATCCGTACATCGTCACCGTGCATTCGGTGAATACGGGCAACGACGATCTCGGCATTGTGAATCGGCTCGAGCTTGATGCCGGGCGGCATCGCAACACGGCCTACATGGTCATGGACATGGCGACCCGTGACTACAAGCACGACCGTCTCTCGATTCCGCAAACCGTCCATATCGTGCGCTGCATTGCCAATGCCCTTGATCACGCCCACGCCAAGGGCGTCGTCCATCGCGATCTGAAACCAGAGAACATCCTCGGTACGGTTGAGCATCCGTTGCTCACCGACTTCGGTATCGCCAAGGACTCAGATCACAGCGAGGGTTTGACCCGAACCGGCCAGATCATCGGCACCCTCGACTACATGAGTCCCGAACAGGCGACTGACGCCAAGCGGGTCGATCACCGCAGCGACATTTATTCGCTGGGCGTCGTTTTGTATGAGATGTCCACCCAGGGCCAGTTGCCTTACGCGCACAAGCAAGACCGGGAGAGCTGTTTGTCGGCCATCCGCAGCGAGCGGGTCGAACCGCGTTGGCCGCGCGAGCATGTGGCATCCTATCCCATCGGACTCGAACGCATCGTGCTCAAAGCCATGGCCCATCGCATGAGCGAACGCTACCAGTCGATGGCCGAGTTCGTTGCCGACCTCGATCGTTTTAGTCGCGGCGAATGGATGTCGTTCTGGGGTCGTATCCGGGTGTCGAGCTGGATCCGCTTCTGTCTGCGCGCATTTCCCAAGGCAGTGTGGGCGAGTATTGCCCTGTTCGTCACCGCTCTGGTTATCCTTGGCATCTTCTATGTGCCGCGCATGTTTGATGTGCGGCGTGCGGAATGGACGCGCAAACTCAACGATATTGAGCATCGCTTGAAAGATATCGGCGACGAGCGATCTGGCATTCGCCAGCTCAATCGCAGCGAACGCGACGACATGGATCGCCTGCGCAAGGAACTTGGATTCATCCGCGGCGATCAGTACACGGATTTGCAGAGCCGCTTGAGTACGCTGAACTCCAAGCTGCTCTCCAGCAGCCGGTTGTACGTGTGGTTCGTGGACAAGGCGATGAAGTTCGAGGACGCCAAGAGCGAGCTGCAGACTGCCGCGCGGGTCGATAATCCGGCCTGGGGGCCGAAGGGCGAAGAAGGTTTGCTGATCTACGATTGGCAGTCCTTGTCCCTGGGTCCATACGGTCAGGGTAGTTGTTATGTGCTGTGTCGAATCCAGTTTGCCCAGGGTGTCACTGATCGTTTCCGACTTGAGGTGTGCGAGGCGGACGACCCCCGTCATCGTGTCACGTGGTCGGGTGATCCATCCGGCGTGTTGACCTTGTCGATGCGCGAGGATCTGCGTCCGCTGCAAATTTTGCGCCGTGAAACCCCACGTACCAACACCATTCAAATCGCCATTCATGTCACCGCTCAGATGATGCGCTCGTGGATTGGCAGGGTCGAAGTTCGTCATCCGCAGGCGGGTCTACGCGAAGGAGCTCCGGCCATGATCCAGCTCGACTTGCCCAAGGGTGCGTTGCTGAAGGGCCTGGAAATTTGGCCGCGTGGAATTGGTGAACGGATTCCGTCGAATTAGCCGTGGATATAATTCTTAAGGCAACCGCAGAGGCGCAGAGGCCGCTGAGGTCGCAGAGGAGAGGAAGAAGAGGTAGTTAATTTACGGGGACCGGTGAGGTAGAATCTTGATTGTCCTAATTTGTAGTCCTCTGTGTTCTCAGCGGCCTCTGCGCCTCTGCGGTTGCCTTGGCTATGGGTCTCAGGTTACTTGAGGAAATTAGCCAATAATTTCAGGCCAACCGCGCCGCTTTTTTCGGGATGGAATTGGAACGCGGCTAAGTTGTCACGGCGGATGCCAGCACAGAAACGAACCCCGTGGTCACTCCAGGCAACGACGCGGACGCCAGGTCCAGGCTCGACGTAATACGAGTGGACGTAGTAGCAGTGCCGACCCGGAAGACCGATAGCGAGTGGTTCATCAGCCGCGAACGCGACGTCGTTCCAGCCCATGTGAGGAACTTTCAACGCGTGGTCAGTTGGTTGAAAGCGCACGACTTTTCCGGGCAGGATGCCGAGGCAGGGCACACCGCCATCTTCGTCGCTGCGTTCAAATAGGAGCTGTAACCCGACGCAGATAGCCAAAACCGGTTTGCCAGAGGCGATGGCGCGACGCAACGCGTTGCCCAACCCTGATGCCTCAAGGCTGCTCATGCATGAACCAGCCGCGCCCACGCCGGGAAAAATCACCCGATCTGCATGATCAACAGCGGTCGGATCGCGCACGATCTGCGTTTCTTGTCCGAGGTGAGCGCAGGCCCGTTGCACCGAGGTCAAATTGCCGGCATCGTAGTCAAGAATCACCGTGCGCATTGGCGGCAGGATCAGCGGATAGGTGCAGGAGGCAATGGGGGATAGGAATCCCAGAATACCAAATGCTGGAATGCTGGAATGCTGGAATGGGGAGACCCATACAGGACAGTCGCGAATCGATAATGCGTTGGGTTGATGGCAAGTAACTGGGTATTCCAGCATTCCAGCATTCCAGCATTTGGCATTTTGAAATGTGGCATTTTCCTTTTATTCTTGTCATTTCCCCATCGAATCGCGGCCATGCAGCCTGAACTTCGTCCCGGTGGACCGGCCATGGCCAGGCCACTGGTCATTGCTATCGATGGTCCGGCTGGAGCTGGCAAGAGTACCGTAGCGAAGCGGCTGGCTGCTCGTTTGGGGATTTTGCGGCTAGATACTGGGGCGATGTATCGCGCCTGTACCGTGCGGGTTTTGTCGGCTGGAATCGACGCGAAGGATTCAGCGGCGGTGGCCGCATTAGTCACTCAATTGCGGGTGGATTTTTCAATCGAGGGACTCGTTCGCGTTGACGGCGTTGCGTTGTCCGAAGAGCAGATTCGCTCGCCCAGTGTCACCGCAGAAATCTGGCGCGTCGCTGATAATGCGGCGTGCCGCAAGCATCTGGTCCACCAGCAGCAGGCGATTGTCGCCGGACGCGATGTCGTAGTCGAGGGTCGCGATGCGACTACGGTAATTTGCCCAGAGGCGCAGTTGAAGATCTACCTTGATGCGACGCCGGCCGAGCGCGCGCGTCGGCGCTTGGCCGAATGGACTGCCGCAGGCAAGAGTGGCGCATTAGATCTCGTGGCAGTCGAGCGTGAAATTGTTGAGCGCGACCGTCGAGATTCAACCCGGGCGGTGGGAGCGTTGACCGTTGCCGATGACGCGTTGCGCGTGATCTGTGATGGTCTGACGGTCGATCAGGTCGTTGCTCGCTTGGCGGCCCATGCCGTGCAGCGCAATCCGTTCGCATTGGAACGCATGGTCATTGATCAGCTCCAAGTCGGGCGCAGTCGTCAACCGGGATACGTGCGCGTTCTTGAAGGTGATTCATCGGGATGGCAACTGGGTTTAACCAATCCCATCCAGGGCCGCATGCCTGGTCAGGTGGTGGACTTGACGCGGAATCACGGTGGTCGTCAGGCGGGAACGCTGTTACAGGGCGCTGCGGTCCTGGTGCTCGCTGGACGCGCCAATAAACCAGGCGTCATCATGGCGTTGCCCATGTTGCCACAGACGTGGTACGTGCTGGAACCCGGCGCATGGCATGCGGCCATCCAAGCGCACGGAACGATCTGCGCCTGGGCTGAATCGACCACCATCAGCGAAGAACGCGCTGGGCTGACTCCGGAACAAAGTTTAGAGATCGAACAGTTTGTAGCGGTATATCTGCCGAAATGATTGAGTTGGTCTTGGCGTTGATGAGTGGAATCCGGCCGATCTGTTTTCTGGCCGTTGCCTTACTCTGGGTGGGCTGCGCGGCTCGGCCACCAGTCTCGTTTGATGTGCATATCGATATTCCGACAGAGTACCTGAATATTGGCCTGATCTATGACGGCCCGTTGGAACGCTACATCGCAGGCTATCGAGATGGAGTTCGGGAAGCATTGCGGAAGCGTTTGGCAGGAGAGCTACTTGAACCGGAAAAAGTGAGCGGCTGGGGATATTTCATCGGCGGGCACGACGCGGGATTCGCGAACATCAAACGACAGATTGAACGCAACGACGAACAGTTTGGTCACCAACACACTGAAACGATCATCAGGAATATGCTGGACACGAACTAGGTCGCAGGAGAGACAGCCTCCAGCCTCCAGCCCGCTCTACTTCCTCGGCGCCTGCTTCGGCTGAGTTCCCCAAGCGTGCCACGCGGCCGACAGTTTCTTGTCGTTGGTTCCAAAGGCAGCGTAGGTGGCGTCGGTATCGCTGGCGTGATCATCGCGCCAGGCCGCGATGATGCGGGCCAGGCGGTTGTCGGGTCCGACTGCATCCTTGCGCATCAGTGCTGAGTCGCGCAGGAATATGAACATGGCGCAGTATTGCTGATACATGGAGGTTGGAATCGCATCCAGCGTGCCGGCCAGGGCGTCACTGGCATACATGAGTCGTACACCTTTCACGGTGCCGTTGAAGATGGCCGTCATTTCGGCGTACCAATCGCCGGTCCCCTTGGATTTGTCAGTTAGTTCGTAGGCGACGGTGGTTGCGCGCACCGAGCCGAGAAGCGCCATCTGTACTTCGGTCGCAAAGCCTTCGCGCATCCAGTGATGGCCTCGCAATTTGGCAAAATAGGACATGCAATCGAAGGCCATGCAGGCGGCGGTGTAGGCGGCCATGTGGTCGAAGTTGCCAGCAGGATTGATCCTCGCGAACGAAAATGCGCGGACACGAAGGTGGACGACGTTCGCAAGTTTACGGGCGAGGTCGTCACCATTCTCAGGCTTGCCGAGCAATTTTTGCGAGCGCAGCAAGTCGAGCAGGCCGATGACATCGGCGTCGGTCGGCATGATGACCAGCCAGAAGGTATCTGCGGGCGTGGGCTTCTCTGGCGCGAATAGGTGATTTTTGCCGGTCCAAAGCTCCAAGAGCTTGATTGCATCGTTGCCGTGTTTGACCATGGCTGTCTTCGCCGGAGCAGCGGCGTTTCCGACCCAGAGGATGCGGAAGAGGCCATCGCCTTCCGAGCGCGTGGGTAATTTCCGCTTGGCTATGTATTCCCGGGTCAAGGCCATGACCGCATCATCGCCGTCCTCGGCGTGCAGGACGGGCTGGCTGACCAGAAAAACCACGAGGATGGCAAACAGCGCGCGTGAGGTGATGGATGACGTCATGGCGATAATCGATTGCATGGGTGTGGGTAAGCTGGGTGACGCGGGATGGTCTGAGGGATCACCCCAGCCAAACATGATTTATGACCTCGGCGCAGCGATCCAGCCGCAACTGTGTCATCCAGGGTTTAGGTTGAGGCGGACCAACGAGAAAAAGCGCGGTCTTTGGACACGCTCGGCTCATAGGCCATCACTTGCTCAGGGTTTGGTCGGCCAGGTAACTGTTGAGTAAGTAACCAGTAGACGGATTGAATCCGGTTAATTGGGCGGCTGGGCTCGCACGACTTTTGGCGAGCTGACCACGCACGGTCTTCGCCAGGACCTTGCCCAGCTCGACGCCCCACTGGTCGAAGCTGTTGACGCCCCAGACGAAGCCCTGGACCGCGGTGCGGTGCTCATAGAGCGCAAGCAGCTGACCGACTGCATAGGGGGTCAACTGATCGAGGAGCAGCACATTGGATGGGCGGTTGCCGGAGAACACCTTGTGGGGAATGAGCGCGGCCGGCACGCCTTCCTGCGCCAATTCTTGTTCGCTCTTGCCGTAGGCGAGTGCATCGGGTTGGGCAAAGAAATTGCACATCAGTTCGTCATGGTTGCTGACCGCTTCTCCGGTGGGATGGAGTGGCTGCTGTGAACGACGGAAGCCGATGAAATCGCAGGGAACTACGCGACCCTGGTGGATGAGTTGGTAAAAGGAGTGCTGCCCGTTGGTGCCGGGTTCACCAAAATCAATTTCGCCAGCGGCGAAGGGAAGAACCTGACCCTCGGAGGTCACGCGCTTGCCGTTCGATTCCATGTCCACCTGTTGGATGTGCGGTGCGAGTTTGAGCAAAGCTTGGCAGTACGGCAGCAGGGCGCGTGCCGGACGGCCGAGGAAACTCGACTGCCAGACGCCAAACAAGCCCAACATGACCGGCAGATTTCGCTCGAGTGGCGTGTTCAAGAAGTGACGATCCATGGCTTGCGCACCGTTCAGGAATTCCTGCACCGGCTTGTAACCGAAGTGCAGCGCCAGTGGCAGCACGCCGACCGCACTGCATACACTGTAACGACCGCCGACCCAATCCCAGAAACCGAAGGCGTTGGCCGGATCAATGCCGAATTGCTTTACGGCGTCGAGGTTCGTTGACACCGCGATCATATGTTTGGCGACCGCGCCCTCGCCCAATTTGTCAACCAGCCAGCCGCGTACGGTGCGCGCGTTGAGCATGGTTTCAGCGGTGGTGAAGGTCTTCGAGATGACGATCACGAGGGTGCGTTCAGGATCGAGTCCTGCGAGTGCCCGGGCTACGTCTATCGGATCAACATTGGCGAGAAAGCGCAGGCTTCGGCGTTTGGTTGCTTTGGCGCAGGTCGGGTCGGTGCGCATCGCCTCGTACACGAATTCCGGGCCGAGGTAGCTGCCGCCGATACCGATCGATACAATCTGAGTCAGCTTCTTGCCAGTTGCGCCTTTGCGTTTGCTGCCACGAACTTCCTTGGTGAAGGCCTTGATGCGATCGAGTACTGCGTGAACGTCGGGAACCACATCGACCCCGTCAACGACGATGCTCTTGCGTCGTGGTGCCCGCAGCGCCATGTGTAGAACCGCGCGGTTTTCCGTGCGGTTGATCTTCTCGCCGCTGGCCATGGCTTTGATCTGCCGCGCAAGCCCGGCCTCGCGAGCGAGCTCAAGCAACAGCTTGGTCGTGGTGGTGGTCGCGTTTTGGCGGCTCGCATCGAGCAAGACGCCGTCAACCTCCCAGCGCATGGCGGCGGCCCGAGTCTCGTCCTTCAGGAGCTCGCGCAGTTGCAGTGGGCTGATCTCGGCAGCGTGAGCGGTCAAGGTTGACCAGGCGGAGGATTCGGAAATGAGCATGCTGACTCCAGCGTAGTGAGCCTGGGAGCGTAGCCGCGCTCGTCCGGCTGGCAAACAGGCCGGTCGGGTCTAGCGTCACGACCCATGGCACGCATCGCAGTAGTCGGAGCAGGAGCGATTGGCCAATTCTATGCGGCCCAATTCATCCTTGCCGGGCATGATGTGCGTTTGGTGGCGCGACGGGATCTCGGGCTGTTGCGAGAACGCGGCATGCATGTGTTCCAGGAGCCAACCGAGAGCATAGCGTCATCGTTGACGCGCAGAGAATTGCGGTTGCGACCAACGGAATTCCGAACCTGTGCTGATGGACAGCAAGCCAATGTCGGTGGGGTAGATTGGTGTCTGCTCGCGATGAAGACCACGAATTTAGCCGCCGCGCCGGCGTTGTGTCGTCCCTTGATTGAAGCCGGAGCCGGCCTGGTGGTGCTGATGAATGGTCTTGGGGTCGAAGATCTGTGCGCAGCCTGGTGTCCACCCGAGCGCATCTGGGGCATGCTGTGTTTCATCTGTGTGAATCGTGATGAGGACGGAACCATCCGGCATTTGGCTCACGGACAGGTTGGAGTCGGCCATTTCCTCGATCAGGTCAACGCGCAGGAGCGCCTCGGTCAACTGGTTGATTCGGCCGGTATTTCTCGGATTACGCCACCCTGCTTGTTGGAGGCGCGCTGGCGGAAGCTGGCGTGGAATATTCCGTTCAATGGACTAAGTGTGGCCGGCGGTGGCCGTGGACGGACTACGAAACAGATCCTCGATAATCCCGACATCAGGCAGCGTTGTGAGCAGATCGTACGCGAGACCATTCGCATCGGGAATGCGGATCTCGCCCAGCATGGTCGCACTGAACGGATCGACGAAGACGAGTGGACTCTGGAACAGATTAGGCGCACCGATGAGATGGGCGACTATCAGACCTCAACACTCTTGGATTGGCGTGCGCGGCTGCCTTTGGAAATTGATGCGATGTTCCACGAACCGTTGCGGCGAGCACATCGGTTGGGCGTCACTGTACCAGCGCTGGAGCGCATGGTCGCCGAGTTGCCTGCCACATAAATCCTGAAAGCGCAGTTCACACGGAGGAACGGAGGTAACGAAGACAGGCAGATCGGAACTGCGAACCGCGTGCGTTTTCTAGGATAAACCGCCTGGCTTCAGGACGGGATTTCGATTTCCTTCGCTGGTTTCTTTTCGCCGTCGGCGTCGTCGCCGTCGCTGTCACCACCATCCGATGATTTTACTTTCTTCTCGGGCCTTTCGGTCTCATCGCCAACCGTGTTGCGCATGATTTCGTCAAGCGACGTAAGGCCGCGCATGACATTGAGTAGGCCGGCGCGACGGAGAGATATCATGCCTGTTTCCAGCGCGACTTTGCGAATCTCGATGTCGGAACCACCGGCGATAATGATCTTGCGTAACTGGTTATTCATCTCCAGGCATTCGATCAGGGCGAAGCGGCCTTTGTAGCCGTTCGAGCACAAACTACAGCCAGTCGGCTTCATCATCTTCATGCCTTCAAGATCTTCAGGCTTGAAGCCGATATGGAGGAGGGCTGCGGCATCTGGCCATTCATCCTTCGGCATGTCCACCTTGCAGTTGGGGCACAGGCGGCGGCCGAGGCGCTGGGCCAGCACCACGTTGACGGTTGAGGCTACCATCAACGGTTCGATGCCCATGTCGATGATACGAGTAATCGTCGAGGGAGCGTCGTTGGTGTGCAGAGTTGATAGCACCAAGTGACCGGTCAGCGCGGCTTTCACCGCAATTTCGATGGTCTCTTGGTCGCGGATTTCACCGATCATGACCGTGTCAGGGTCTTGGCGTAGAAGGGCGCGCAGTGCACTCGCGAAGGTCAATCCGCGCTTCGGGTTGACGTGGCATTGGTTGATGCCTTCGAGTTCGTATTCGACCGGATCTTCAACCGTGTTCACATTCTCTTCCGGCGTCATCACGGTTTTGAGACATGAATACAGGGTGGTGGACTTGCCCGAACCGGTTGGCCCGGTGACCAGCACCATGCCCTGTGGGGCACTGAGTCCGCGCGACAGGATATCGAATACCTGCGGCTCCAGATTCAGTTCCTTCATATCCTTCAGGTTGCCCTTGGCGAGAATACGCATGCATATCTTCTCGCCGAACACGAGCGGGAGCGAACTGACGCGGATATCGCATTTCTTCCCTTCCATCTTGACCGCGATGCGTCCGTCCTGCGGTTTGCCGCGTTCAGCGATATTCATTGTGTCGGTCATGATCTTGATGCGCGAGCAGATGGCGCGCTCAAGTCGTTTCGGGAGCTCCATCTTCTCGTGAAGGATGCCGTCGATGCGTAGACGAACGCGAACCTTCTTCTCATAAGGTTCGATATGGATATCCGAAGCGCCCAGCTTGATCGCCATGGACAACATGGCTTTCACGGCCTTCACCGCCGGGGCGTCATCACCGGCTGCGCCGAGATCGGCGTCATCCTTGAGGTTTTCATCCTTTTGCTTCTTTTCCTCCAGCGTCACATCATCGTCTTCGACGCCCTTCATGTCCTCCATCATCTGTTCCATCGCCTTATCCTGGGCGTGGAATGCGTTCTCAATCGCCTTCAGCACGGCGCGTTCACAGGACACGACCGGGATGATCTGGCGGCCAATGGCAAGCTTGAGGTTGTCGAGTGCGAGGACGTCGTAGGGATTGATAACCGCCAGCGAGACGTGGTCGCCAATAACGGCAATGGGCATAACGCCCTGAAATTTCGCGGCGTCTTCCGACAGCAGATCGTTGCCCTTGTTATAGGACTTCATGTCATCGAGGTCTATTTTCAACTTGTCGAGATCAATTGGTGGCCAGCCGCTATCTTCGCTGACCAAGCCGATGAGGGTCAACTCATCAACCAACTTTTCGGTTACCACCAGCGTGGCTAAGAGGGCGCCGTCTTTGTTCGCCTTCTCGACCAGGGTGGCAAGGGTTGCGTCATCGACGAGGCCTGCCTTACGCAGCAGGGTGGCAAGCTTGCGATTGTATCCGGTGACGTTGGCCATGGGTTAATTCCGAGTTCTCAATGGGACACCAACGCAAAGCGTTGGGCTGGCGCCGAGGGGCGGGGGCGGCATACAATCGGCGTAGCCGATGCCGCCGCGGTTTCGACACCGCAGGTAAGCGAAACCGAGTCCCGACAAAGCCAGGGGGGTAGGCCGGTAAGGCCGTAGGGGCGAAGCCCCTGAAGCGAAAGCTTCATAATCCATTCGCTTTCAAAACGCCATCGATCTCGCTCATTCTCGTAAGGAAGATCTGCAGGCTGCAACCAGTCTGGGTCTCGATTTCCTTGAAGACGTCCTCGGCCAGCAGGCCGGCAATGGCGATGACGAGCACGTTGCCGATCGAATCCATCGGCACGAATTGAAACTTCCGCATCATGCCCGGCTCAAATATCTCGAGCAGCTCTTTGGGAATTTTGTAGTTGACCGGCTTGATATAGGGGATGCCGAATTGGGCGACCAGCACGGCGACGATTTTGTCCTCAGTGATCAGCTTGTTCTGAACCAGCGTCTCGCCGAACATCATCCCGGTCTGATGCTGCATACGCAGCGCGTCCTGGACCTGCTCAGGTGTGAGCAGTCCCTGTTCAACCAGGATTTCGCCGAGCTTTTTCTTGGTTAAACGATTGAGTGCGACCATGGGTTGCTCCGATTAGCCTGCGCCGTCGCGTTGGGCCATGCGTTTGAGGTCTTCGGGATCGCGCGATCGTGACATCGCCTCGTCCCAGGTGACGACGTGGCTGTGGTAGAGTTCGTAGAGGCTCTGATTCATCGTTTTCATGCCGACTTTGCCACCGGTTTGGATGTGCGACATGATCTGGTGGCACTTGTCATCGCGGATGAGCGCCCGGATGGCGGAGTTGGGCAGCATGATTTCGGAAGCCATGGCTCGACCCTTGCCTGAACTCTTGGCGAGGAGTTGCTGACAGAACACGCCCTCAAGTACGAATGCGAGCTGGGTGCGAATCTGGTTCTGCTGGTTGGCCGGAAATACGTCGATGATGCGGTTGATTGTTTCAACGGCCGAGGACGTATGCAGGGTGGCAAAGGTCAAGTGGCCGGTTTCTGCGAGAGTCAATCCCGCTTCAATGGTCTCACGGTCACGCATTTCGCCGATCAGTACGATGTCTGGATCTTGGCGCAGCACGCGGCGCAGGGATTGCGCAAATCCAAGCGTGTCGGTTCCGACTTCACGTTGATTCACCAAGCACATCTTGTTGCGGTGGACGAACTCGATTGGATCCTCAATGGTGATGATGTGATCGGGTCTGGTCTGATTGATCAGGTCAATCATGGAGGCGAGCGAAGTCGACTTACCGGACCCAGTGGCCCCGGTTACCAGGACCAAGCCTTGGGCCATGTTGCACAGACGGGTGCAGACCTCGACTGGCAGGCCAAGTTGTTCGAAGGAAAAGATCTCGTACGGGATCTGACGCATGACCGTACCAACGGCGCCGCGTTGATAGAAGACGTTGACACGGAAACGACCAACGCCCTGCAGGCCGAAGCTCATGTCCAGTTCCAGCTCTTGTTCGAACCGGGCGATCTGCTGGTTGTCGAGGACCGAGTAGATCAGTTTCTTCGTTTGCTCCGGACCCAGGATCTCGGCGCCCTGGATCTCGACCAGGCTGCCATCAACCCGGATGCGTGGCGCGGATCCGGCCGAGAGGTGCAGATCGGAGCCGCCGCGCTCGACCATCGTCCGTAGTAGTTCTTCCATGGTCAACATCGGCCGATCCCCCAGGTCGTAATACTGCCGAGGTAGGTGCGGGGGGGCAAGTGTGAGCTGAGGGGAGGGGACGTAACGGAATGGTGAATGCCAAATGCCAGAATGCTGGAATTTTCACACGTAAATCAGCGGTAATTTTCGGCATTCCAGCATTCCAGCATTCCAGCATTTGGCATTTCCCTCCCTCTCCCACACTCCCCACCATGCGGGTGCTTCAGCGTGCGGTTTTGCGCGAAACGATCCTCCTCGGGGGGTTTTACGCTGCGGTCTATCTCGCGCTGATCGTGGTCGGGGTTGCCTCGCCGATGATTAAACAAGGGGCACCGATTTTGTCGGTGCTCGCGTTTATCCCCGAGCAGACCCTGTTGCTCAGTATGCTCGCCTTACCACTGGCCATGGTTACGGCATTCCTGGGCGTCATCGGACGTATGCGTGAGGATGGCGAGTTGACCGCGCTGATGGCCGCTGGCGTTGGCACGTGGCAGATCGCCAAGACCACGCTGCCGGTGGCGCTGGTGCTGGCTACCTGGATGGGCATCTCGGCGCATCTCATTCTGCCAAGTTTGAGTCAGCGTCTGATGGAGGGTAAAAGCAATTTAGTGCAGCAGGCGCTGGCGGCCAAGGTCGAGCGCCGTACGCCGGTATTCCAAGATGGAGCTTTCATTCTCGCGGCCCAGCGAGCCGAAGACGATCGTCTACTTGGGTTGTTCGGTGTGCAGTTGGGTGAGCAGGGTGCGATGTCTGCGGTCTATGCGCCGAGTGCGCGTTGGGTCGCTATTCCCCGTAGTGAAAACGATCCTGCCGCACTCGGGTTGGAAATGATCCAGGCCCGCTTGCTGATCCGCGAACCTGGCACGGACCCACGGGTGGCAACTGCCATTGTGCCGTCTTGGTCGGTGCGGATTCCAACCCATGGCGACGCTGCAGAACAACGGGCAGATTCGATGTCGACTGCAGAGCTTCTGCGGCGAATTCGAACCGCCCAAGAGCCAACGCAGGAGAAAGACAAGCGGCTCGCTCAGCAGCGCGACCTGCGTGGTTGGGAGCGGGCGTTCCATTTCCGCTTCATGCTCCCAGTTGCCTGTATCGCCTATTGGGCATTCGCCTGCGGACTTGCGCTCGCGATCGGTCGTGGCAACCGCATGCTAGCCGCCTGTCTGGGGGTATTGACCGTGATCGGGACGCTGTTCCCCTCCTACGTGCTCGCCCGGGAAATTGGCGAGAAATTGCCGATCGATGCCGGCATCTGGGTCTGGCCACCGCCGATTATTCTTGGCTGCATTGGCGGTTGGTTGCTGTGGAGGCATCGCTGATGCTTCCCACCCTCGACCGCTACCTGATCGTCCAGTTTTTGCGCAATATGCTGCTCGTGCTGGTGGCGCTTGTCGCCATATTCATGGTTATTGATATTTTGTTTGGCTTCCATCTTTTGGTGCGGCCAGAACCCTATCGATGGTTCAAGGTCGAACTGTTTCTCAGTCGTCTCCCTGGGCTGATTAATTTTGCGTTGCCAGTCTCGGCGATCATCTCGGTGCTGGCTTGTACGGTTCCCATGCTGCGCCGGGGTGAGTTTACCGCCTTGGGTGCGGCTGGATTTACGGTCCAGCGGTCCACCCGAGTTTTGCTGGTGGGATGTCTGGTCGTCGGACTTTTTGATGCTGTTATTGCCGACTTTGCGACGCCACGGGCAACTGCTCGTGCATTAGCCATGCAGGATCGTCTCGAGGGTCAGACTCGCGAAGGTCGCGTATGGCGCACGGATGGAGCGACCTGGTTTGCCGGTAGTTGCTACCTCGTCGGCGAAGACAAGAAGCCGGAGCTTGATCAGGTTGTGGTTGCAACCACGGATCGTCTCGCGATGGCAGAACAGTTGATCTGGCAACAAGAGGCCTGGTTTGCCCCCAAGGGACTCTTGTGCCTGTTTATTGAGGGTGGCGCCCAACGCATGTTGCGACTGCCACCGGGGCCCTTGCCGCAGACCTTGAGTCTGGACCTGACGCCCAAAGATCTGCAACGACGCCTTTTGCCGCGTTATACCATGACGTCGTCAGCTTTGCTTGCCCGTTCCGAACGTGCGGACGTGGCGCTGGTGTGGTCGCGCTGGACGCGGTTTCTGATTCCCGTGTTGGCTGCCATGTCCGCCATGGCTGTATTCATTCGCTTCCGCAATCGCGATCGTGTCGTGGTCGCGGCAATTGAGGCCTGTATCGTGGCGCTAATTCCCATCGTCTTGCTGATGGTTTCCAGTATGTCATCGGACACGACACCCGGTCCACCGTGGGTTGGAGTTATGCTTGGCGCGCTGATCGCAGCCATCCCAGCAGGGTGGCTGTGGTGGCGGTGGAGACTGTGACAAAGGTAAGATGGAAGAAGGAAGCGTGAGGAAGTAGGCGTGCGAGCCTTCATCCTTCATCCTTCATCCTTCATCCCGTCTCTCCCGCGGCCTCCGCTGAGCTACGGTACAATGCGGCGTAGGCTCCACCGCGCGCGAGCAGTTCTTGGTGCGCGCCTTGTTCCACGATACAGCCATCGCGGATCACCACGATGCGATCTGCGTCCCGGATAGTGGCTAGACGATGTGCAACGATGACCGCGGTGCGGCCAGCGCAGAGCCGGGCAAGCGCTCGCTGCAAACGACGTTCAGTGTGGATATCAACCGCACTGGTCGCCTCATCAAGAACCAGGACGCGTGGGTCAGCAAGAAAGGCGCGAACCAAGCAGACCAACTGGCGCTGACCGTGGCTCAGTTTACTGCCGCCAGCACCGCACTCGGTTTCGAGTCCGAGAGGTAGGGCAAAGAGGATCTCATCTGCACCGAGCGTGCGTACCGCAGTGTCAAGTTCGTCATTTGTGGCATCTGGTCGGGCGAGGCGCAGATTGTCGCGAATTGTTCCTGAAAAGAGCACGTTGTCCTGTGGCACAACCGCGACTTGGCGGCGCAGGCTATCCTGCGTGACCGAACGCAGGTTGTGATCGTCGATCGTAACGCTGCCACTGCCGGGATCGTAAAATCGCGTCAGCAGTTGGACGAGGGTGCTCTTGCCGTGTCCAGTTGAGCCAACCACGGCGACGGTTTCTCCAGCAGCAATATGGAGATTGATGCCGTTGAGCACCGGTTTGTCAGGCAGATAGGAGAAATGCACGTCGATCAACTTGATGTCACCGCGGACAGCTGGCAGGGGTTTGGCATCGGTGGCATCACGGATCTCGGCTTGGGTATCAAGCAGCAAGAATACCCGCTGGGCGGCGGCGCTAGCGGCAGACAGTCGCTCGGTGAGATCGCCCAGTTCTTGCAGCGGACCCAGGAACAGGAACACGTAGAAGACGCATTGGGCAAGTTGTCCGACCGTGATGCGGTGTTCGGCGAGGTGGTAGCCACCGACCAGTAACAACGCAGCGATACCCAAGGTCACCAACATGAACGTGAAGGGTTGGAACCAACCCCAGGAGTACGATGCGCGTACAGCGCAGCCATCGAGTGTGGTCAGCATGCTGCCATAATGCGAACGATTGTTCGCCTCTGCCGCGCTTTGCTGGATGACACCGACACCGGTGATGGTCTCACACAGATGCGCGGTCACCCGCGATTTGGCCTCGGCCACTTTCCCCCACAACTGCTGACCGGTTTTTCGGAAGATCGTCGCAACCACGAGGAGAATCGGCAGCAGTGGGGCAAGGACGGCGAACAGCCAGGGATCAATCAAGATCACGGCCACCGAGGCGCCGATAAAGCGCAGGATGACACCGAGGAACTCGGGAATCGCATTGACCAATGCGGGCTGCAACGCTTCAACGTCTCGATCAACCCGCGAAACGATGCGGCCTGCCCGCGTCGTATCAAAGTAGCGCATGGAGAGACCGTGGACGTGTGCATAGAGTTGCCGCCGCAGATCACCCAGGAGGCGCAAGGCAACGTTACCGGTCATCCATTGGACAACGCCTGCACCACCAAAGCGGACGAGCCACGTGGTCAATAAGCCAAGCAGCAGCAGCGTGATCAGACCCACCGTAGCCGTGCCAGCGATCGAGTGGTCGATCGCCTCGGCAAGGAACCACGGTCGAATGACAATGGAAACCACGAGAAATGCTTCCAAGGCAGCGAGCAGCAACAATTGTCGGCGCACGGGCTTGGTGAGCGACCACAAGCGTAGCGCGGTGCCACGGTCCAGTTTGGTGCGCGCGAGGTCTTCTTCTTCCTGGAGATCGCTCATGCGACACTCCGTGTCTCAAGACCCAGGAGATCGCGATAGGACGCGTCGCGCTCGACTAATTCCTGATGTGATCCCGACGCCACGATCTTGCCCTGACGCAGCACCAGCACGCGGTCTGCGGCAGCACAAGTAGATGGTTTGGCGCAGATCAGCAGGATGGAGGCGGTGTGCATCTCGCGGCGTAATCCGGCAATAATGCGTGCTTCAGTTACGGCATCGAGGGCACTGGTTGCATCGTCGCCAATCAAAATTGCCGGCTGCATCAGCAGGGCGCGCGCCAGACAGACACGCTGACGTTGTCCGCCCGACAGGGTCACGCCGCGTTCGCCGATGCGACCCGCGAGACCATCGCTGAGGCTGGAAACGACGTCGTCGGCTGCGGTCAGACGTAGAGCCGTGGCGATCTCTGCGTCACTCGCTTCGGGCTTACCGAGACGCAGGTTGGCGGCTAACGTATCGGAAAACAAAAAGCCCTCTTGAAAGGCCAGTTGGCAGCGTCGCCGCCAAGCGTGCGGATGCAGCGTTCGGATATCGATCCACTGCTGATCAAGTCCAGCGACCAGGATGCGACCAGCATCGGGATCGCACAGTCGCGGTAGCAGTCGAGCGAGGCTCGTTTTCCCTGAGCCTGTGGCACCAACTAAGGCGACGATCTCACCAGGACGGAGTTCGAGATCGACGCCATCCAGGATCGGCCGGCCGTCGATGACCACATGCACCTGTTCCATGCGGATAGCCAGCGGACCAGTCGGAACAGTTGCGCCGACATCCTGAATCGCCGGTTTAGCATCGAGGATTTCGACGATGCGGCTCGCCGAGGCCGAGGCGTCGGACAACATGCGCACCAACCAGCCAACTGCTTCGACGCGGAAAACGAGTCCTTGCACGGTCAGCATCGCGCCGACCAGATCCCCCGGTTTCAGCTCACCATGCATCAGCAGCCAGGTTCCGCAGCCCAAGACCCAGACGTGAGCCAGCGACACAACGAGCTGCGGCAATGGCAACCGCGTCGCCATGAAACTGACCGCCGCGCGTGCCTTTCCGGTAAAGGTGGACACTTTACCAGTAAAGCGTTCGACGCGCTGGTCTTCGAGGGCGAAGGCTTTGATGACCCGCACGCCCTGCACGCCTTCGGACAACTCCTGACAAACGCCGTCGTACGATTCCGCTGACGCACGATTCAGCGCGACCAGGCGGCCTGCCTGACTGCGCATGATCAGGATGGCGGTGATGACCAACAACGCTGGCGCCAAGGCGAGGAGCCAATGGTAATGCAGCAACAGGCCCAACGTGCCAATGACCACCATGCCCAATTCGATGAGGTTGCGGGTTCCGCCAATGATCGCGTCGCGGACGATGTCGCAGTCGCGGGTTGTACGGTTGATGACCTCGCCAGCGCCATGGCGACGGTGCCAACTCAGATCGAGCGATTGTACAGCTGACAGAATGCGATCGCGCAATGTATGCAGCAGGCGCTGTCCGACGATCATTGAGGCGACGGTCGCACCGTATTGCAGAATTCCGCGCAATGCCGTGACACCGAGTAATAGCCAGACCCACATCCAGGCTCGTGAAGCATCGTGACTGCCATCGGCAAGGCGCACGACAGCGTCACCGGTGCGCATGTCCTCCACCGCTTTGCCGATCAACCATGCCGATGCCGGCTGCACGAGGTTGACCAACGCCAATACCGCCACGACTACCAGCGCGAAGCGCAGGTGCGGGCGATAGAGACCCAAGAGGCGGATCAGGGGGTGCATGGGTTAGAGGAAGACGGAATGGAGAATGCTGGAATGCTGGAATGCTGGAATGTGTAGAATACACCAGCTACTGAATCTCTTCAGCATGCGTGCACGTGCGCATTCGCGCATGCTACATGATCCCCATACCAACGACGGTCACGGCGTCGTGACTGTTGTCGGTGCCGGTGCGGTGGTTGGTGGCGGTGTCGGTGCTGGAGTTGGTGCCGGTGCTCGCTTCACCCAGCCAGTGTCGGTATCGACCAAGAGGACGCGTGATTCGTTGGCCGGTCCGGGGTAGCGAACCATCCACCAACTATGCCCATCCTTAGTCAGCTCAGGTACTTCTTTGACCTCGACCGGGTCATCCCAGGACTTGCCCGCATGGACACACCAATTTTTTGCTGCAGCCGCGGCTTCAGCGCGGGTTAATGGCAGTCGCGGTTGGCAGGCAGTGACGCCAAGGACGAGGATAACGAGTAGAGTGATCAAGCGCATAGTGGGGTCATCTCTGGTGGGCGCGGTCGTGCAAGAGAGCTGCGAGCTACCAGCTACGAGCTACGAGTTCCGAACTGCGAGTTCCGAACTGCGAGTTACACACGCGAAGAGCGAAGATAATCCCTATGCCAGCGGGTGGGCAGCCACGGGGGTCAATGGTGTTGCGTTAAGAGCCACCGATGGAGAAACGCAAGGCAACCACGGGGGCACGGGGATTCACTGGGGACACGGGGGACATGCAGGATGTGCTTTTCTGCCTTTTCCCTGTGCCCCTGTCTTGGTCCCCCGTGTCCCCGTGGTTGCCTTGAAGAATTCCTCGGGATGAAACGTGAGAAAACCTCGGCGGCGAGGCATGGCACAAGCGACATCCCGGCCTTAACGCAATGACATTGCACGGGGGGTGCCTCCTGCATAACGCAAGGCTCGCAGCTCGCAGCTATCTCCAGGCTGGAACTTCGTCCAGATCACGGCATGAACACCACCCATGCGCAGCTATCTGGATGACCTTCCGAGTGGTCCCAACGTCCCCCACGTCGTCAACGCGATCATCGAGATCCCCAAGGGGTCATCGAATAAGTACGAGTACGACAAGGAGATGAATGTGTTTCGGCTCGACCGGACACTCTACAGTCCGGTGCATTACCCGGGTGCCTATGGCTTCGTTCCGCGCACCTTGTCCGAGGACGGTGACCCGCTCGACGTCGTCGTCATTGTCGAAGGCGATACGTTCCCAGGCTGTCTGCTTGAAGTGCGTCCAGTCGGCGTGCTGGTCATGCGTGATGATGCCGGCTTGGATCACAAAATTCTCGGCGTTCCGGTCAACGATCCGCGCATGCGTGAAGTGCACGGCCTGCAGCATCTGCCCAAACACTACCTCGCCGAAGTCGACTACTTCTTCAACATCTACAAAGAGCTTGAAGGCAAGAAGTCCGACACCTACGGCTGGGAAGACCGCGTCGTCGCCCATCAAGTCATTGCTGAATCCATCCAGCGCTACCAGGACTTCAAAGCTGGTTTGATTGATCGCTGGAATGAACCAACCGCCAAGGGCAAAAAAGCGAAGATCAAAGTGGTGAAGAGTACTATTTCCACCGCCGCCCTCTTGAGTGCGACCAAGGTGTATTCCAAGCATGCGCCGGTCGAGGTTGCGCCATCGCATGCGTTGGAACCGAAGAGTCCGAAGCGCGAGCGGTAGTTCCTAGTCGTGTCGTTACGGTTGAACAAGGTCATCACAGTCGTCGTTGCACTGTTTGTTGTAATCGCGCTGTATTTTGCCATAATTTTGGTGTCCGCATGGATGTCCGATGATGGTGAACGTGAAGTAAAGCCGACCATACCGAGCCAACGGAAATAAGTAACTGAACGGTCGTGCCAGCAGTAGCATTCCGTCGAGCCACACGTCTCTGAGTGGGGTCCGCCCCACAGCAAATTACGGCGCCGTCGCCGTCGCCGTGACGGTGATTGTTTTGCTGGTCGAATCAGTTGAACTGGTTGGAGTAGTAAAGCGTAGGTCAAATGCCTTCGTTCCACTGATCGCCAGCGCGGACGCCAGCGTGCGGCCGGTGGTGAGATCGGCGTAGGCACCGGCGGCTGGTTTCATCTCCATCACGAATTGATCAGCTCCAGCGCTGGCACCGTTGGTCCAGGCGGTACCGCCAACGGCGTTGCCACCGGTGATGGTGATATCGACGGCAGTATCCGAGTTATTTTGCAGTTCGAATACTTGGTACCATAAGGATCCAGATTCGCTGGTCAGCGGGGTGCGGCCGGCAACCAGATTGCCCAACGCCCAGATCCGGTTGGTGGTCGTGCCGCTGCCGGTGCAACTGCCGGTCCACACCAGATCAAGAATGGCCGGGGCGAGATCCACCGAATTGGTCAGATACTGCACGGGTGAACAATTCGACGGTTTGCCAGTCACCGAACTGAACGTCGTTGCGTTGGTGCCATTGGCGAACGTGATCAGGGATACGGGCGCAGACAACGTGCCGCTGAGTGCGAGAACCAGATTCGTGAACGTCACCGGCGTTCCCGATCCGCTGACAACTATCTGGTCCGCGCTTGCGCCCGAGAGCCCCATCGCCAATGAGCCAGATGTACCGCCGAGCGAACTGCTGAGCGTCAAGGTGCCGATGCTGCCGGCGACTGTTCCGGGTGCGATTGCTCCTCCCGCCACAGTCACCGCGCCGTCCACCGTTCCGGTTCCGGCCAGAATGCCGCCGGTGTTCACCGTTACGGCGCCCGTGCCGGCAATTCCCGGTGAAATAATCGCCAGCGTTCCAGCATTGATCGTCGAGGTAGTGTACGCGTTTGAGCCTGAGGTCAGTGTCCACGATCCAGTTCCCAGCTTCGTCAATCCAAACGCACCGCCGATCGCGCCGCTGATTGTGCCAGCGCCAGTGCCGCCGATTGACGACGCCGCGCCGAGGGTGACCGCACCCGACCAGGCGTCCGCGCTGCCCGTCGTGATGAAGCAACCAGCCGCCGTGTCGCCGACGCCACTCAGTGTCAGCGTCTTGCCGCTCACGCCGGCACCGTTGAGTTCCAGCGTGTCGCCCGATGTCACTGTCAGCGATCCCGCCGTGCCAAGGGCATTGTTGTGTGTCGCCACGATCCGGCCTGAGGATCCGTCCTGGAAGGCGATCGCGTTCGCGTAACCGCTGTTATCCCCACTGAGGGTCAGTGTGCCGGTATCACACTTGGTCAGATTGAATGCCCCGCTAATCGCTCCGCTAATCGTGCCCGAACCCGTGCCGCCGATGGTGGTCGCCGCTGATAATGTAACGCCACCAGCCCAGCCATTGCCCGCGCCGGTAAAGCGCAGCGCGCCCACCGTCGCACCGCCACCATTGCCGGCAATCGTCAGGGTTTTGCCCACGGGAATGCTCGCGCTCGCTAGCTCCAGAATGTCGCCTGAGATAACCGTAATTCCCGCCGCTGTGCCGAGCGCGTTGTTGTGACCAGCGACAATCTTGCCTGACGATCCGTCGGTGAAGGCAATCGTACCGGCGTATCCGGAACTATTACCGTTGAGCGTCAGCGTACCGCTGCCCTGCTTAGTCAGGTTGAACGCGCCGGACAGCGCACCCGTCACGGTGCAGGTGCCAGTGCCCACGACCAAGGTGTCGGCCGTGAGCGCAACTGCGCCGCCCCAACCACTGGTGCCGGTGTAGATCAACGCGCCGGCTCCACTGATACCGGTGCCACCAATCGACAGCGGTTTGCCGGCTGGCGTAATCGCGCCGC
>CAZZAM010000010.1:0-606 GCA_964652775.1 uncultured candidatus Brocadiaceae bacterium
GATCATTCCGCTCTGAACCTGTCTCAAATCACCCACTCAATCGGGAGAAGACCCGAAAAAGATAACGCCATTGAGCAAACAGGCGCCAGCTCCAAGATAACCCAACACTGAGTAATAGTCGCCACCTGCTCCGATGGTGCGTAATCGCGCCTCTACATTCAGCGGCTCTCCATCAGTATATGTCGGCTTCTCCACGAGTACGTGATTCATTTCGAGCTCACGAAACGTGCTGTATGCGTGCGCGTGCTGAGCCGCAGTTGCAAGACTGGAAAGAAGCAAGAAGGCAACGGCTGCGAGAATGTTCAAAATGAGCATCGTCCAACGCATAATCTCTTCGTATCCAGCCATCCATTCGTAGCAACGCGCGAGGTCATGTACTCGCCAGACGTTGTGTCTGGTGTGTCTTTCCCGGGAACGCCGCTCTCCTGAGCGGCCCGGAGCAATGGATGATCGATGTGGCTCCTTGCGAGCGGGCCAGTGGCCAATACTGGAAAGCTAAGCGTTTTTTTTCGAGGGCCCCACCTGGGAGCGCAGGCTTTAGCCTGCTGAATTTGGGGCTTCCATTGCCCCGGCAGGCTGAAGCCGGCGCTCCCAGGTGGGCGTTTC
>CAZZAM010000010.1:616-8970 GCA_964652775.1 uncultured candidatus Brocadiaceae bacterium
TTCCGCGGGCTATTTGGGGCCCCCCTTTCCCCCGGCCCGCCACCCCCCGCCCCGCCCTGGTGGGCGTTTCCTAATTTAATTTTAGCTTTCTAGCATTGGCCAGTGGCCAGTGGCCCCAGGGGAATCCATTGCCCCGGCCGCTCAGGAGAGCGGCGTTCCCGGGTCATTGCCACGGTCGAAACTCGCAGCTCGCAGCTCGTAGCTCGCAGCTCATCGAATGCCTTGCAGCCCCTCCCAACCCGCCAAGGTTCCCCGCCGGAGTGCATCCCATGCCCATCCCCACCGATCTCCTCGTTCGTCTGCGTGCTGGCACGGCCATTCCTGCGCTGCCGCTCGCGCTGGATGCCAACCGGAAGTTTGATGCGCGGCATCAGCGGGCGCTTGTCCGCTATTACATCGATGCTGGCGTCGGTGGTTTGGCGGTTGGGGTTCACAGCACGCAGTTCGCAATCCGCGATCCGGCGGTTGGTTTGTACGAGCCGCTCCTCGCGTTCGCCGCCGAGAATATCGAATCCTGGTCTGCCCGCAGCGGCAAGCAGCTGATCCGCATCGCTGGTGCGTGCGGCAAGACCGCGCAGGCGGTGGCCGAAGCACAGACCGCGCGCAAGCATGGCTACCATGCGGTGCTGCTGAGCTTGGTCGCGATGGGCGATGCGTCGGACGACGCACTGGTCGCGCATGTGAAAGCGGTGGGCGAAGTGCTGCCGGTGATCGGTTTCTATCTGCAAGAAAGCGTCGGCGGTCGCAAGCTGCCGTACAGTTTCTGGCGCAAACTCGCCGAGGTGCCGTCGGTCGTGGCGATCAAGATGGCTCCGTTCAATCGCTACCGCACGATCGATGTCGTCCGCGCCGTGATCGACGCTGGCCGCGCCAACGATGTCACGCTCTACACCGGCAACGATGACACGATCGTCACCGATTTGCTCACCGAGTACAATTTCGGCAACGGCACGAAGCCGCTGCGCATTGTCGGTGGTCTGCTCGGCCACTGGGGCGTGTGGACCAAGCGTGCGGTCGAGCTGCAGACGCGACTCGCCGCACTCAGCCGCAGCGCCGGGCCGCTGCCAGCCGACATTCTTACTCTTGCGACGCAAGTCACCGACATGAACGCAGCTCTGTTCGACGCTGCGAATCATTTCCACGGCTGCATTCCCGGCATCCATGAAGTGCTCCGCCGCCAGGGTCTGCTTGCCGGCATCTGGTGTTTGGATCCGAAGGAAACGCTGTCGCCCGGACAGGCGGCCGAACTGGACCGCGTGACCGCCGCCTATCCGCACCTGATCGATGACGAATTTATCAAAGCGAATATCGACAGGTGGCTCACAGACTAGGCGCACACCAACCGGATGTATCGGGCTTAGGTGAATCCCTTGTAGTCCAAGATTGCCATGGGAAGGCAGGTCCATAGGCTGCCCGCTGAGTTCTACCGTGCGTAAGACCTACTACATCTTGACCTTGCGTGGCGACATTGGCCCAGTCGATCTTGAGACCATGCGCGAGCTCTTACACGACAAAGCAATTCAGCCGCACGATCAAGTACGCAGCGCATTTGGCAAGATGCTTGGCTCAGTCACCGAGAACCTTGATCGAAAATCAGGGGAACAACGGGCGCTGGTTGGTTCTGACCGCAGGCCACTCGCCCTGCCGCCACAACGATCCAAGTCAGCACCAATAGTTGCCGTTGGGGCACTGGTCTTGGTCAGCGTCGTCGTCGCGGTCTTACTCATGAGCGACAGACCACGGCAGTCGACTCCCCGAGCACCTGTCTCCATTGCACCTCCCATCGTTCAAACTCCACCACCAGTAGTCCAAAGTCCACCACGAGTTCCAGTCCCTGTTCCAATTCCCAAGCAATCACCACCAGTTGTCATGACACCTCCTGGGCCTCCTCCAGCGGCCACACCCGCATTGGTGCCATCCTCGGACCGTTGCACCATTATCATGAGCGGGGACAACTATTGGGTTGCCTATTTAAATGGGACAAAAGTAGGAGAAGGGAAGGAATGGAAACAAGCCTCAATCACCGCCGACATACCCTTGCGTCATGGCACGAATACCCTGGCGGTCAAAGTCTCGAACAAGGAGTTTGGTGCAGGCCTGCTCTTCGACGTTCGTATCGGAACGCGACGACTGGTCAGCGATACGGCTACGCGCGCCAGTCGCATTAAACAAGACAACTGGGAATTACCCGGTTTTAATGATTCCACCTGGACCGCAGCCTGCTTGGCTCGAGAAGGGAACGGAGACGCAAAAAAGAACAGCCTCGTTATCGGCATGCCACAAGGAACGATGGCGAAATGGATTTGGTCACACAGCGAAAACGCCAGTGCACGTGAAGCTGCCTTTTTCCGCCTGACCTTTGAACATCCCGACCGGAACGCAGACCCGATCATGCCATGAGCTAGGCGTAGCGTGGGGCGCGGGGAGGTTAATCCCCCTTATCCAACTGCTGCAAAATGTCTTACGTTTGTGACCACGGTAGCCCTGCTGCCCTCCGCTTCCGCTTGGTCGCCCACCTACCACAGTGCCAACAGATGGCATCTCACCTGCGTTATCGAGCGGACACTGGACAGTATGCAGGTTGGAACCGCGCTACTGGACGTCATCCCAGATCGAACTGGCAGCATCGCCGGATCATCTTGCGATCAGCCATCACAACAGCTCGTCATGCGCACGTCGCCTGATCGCCATCTGCTCGAATCGTGGCGCGCGAACCGCGACGAGGCTGCGTTCCAGATCCTCTGCGAACGACACGCTTCGATGGTCGCCGCCATGAGTCGTCGTCTTGGCTCTCCAGACCCTGAGGAAGCTGCCCAAGCTGTGTTTATTCTGCTGGCGCAGCGCCCCGAATCTATCAATGACCCCGATCACCTGCTCAGCTGGCTGATGGGCTCTGTACGCGGCGTGGTGGCAAACCAGCGCCGCGCACGGATCCGCCGGCGTCGACACGAACGCGAGGCCGCCGAGGTACAACAGATGCAACACCTTGCCAAAACCAAAGAACCAAGCTGGGAGGATGCGCGACCGCAACTTGATGAGGCGCTGGCCGCCATTAGCCCTGGTCAACGCGAGGCCGTGGTGCGTTTCTACCTGCAAAATAAATCGCAGGTTGATGTAGCCGCAGAGTTGGGTTGCTCAGTCGATGCAGTGAAGAATCGGGTTCATGTCGGTCTGGAAAATCTGCGCGCCTTCTTCGTTCAACGCGGCGTAACCCTGGGCGCTGCTGCGCTAGCTAGCGGATTGACCAGTGAAGCTGCGGCCAGCGAACCAGCCATTGTCTCTGCCTGTACGCATGCCGGACTTACGCCAACTGTCGCGCCCGGTGCCGCAGCCATCGCTCAATCCATGCACGCTGGATGGTTCACCACGGTGATGGGCTTATCGCTGACGACCAAGATCACGTTCGGCCTCATTGCCATTCTGACTCTCAGCACCACGCCATTCTTACTTCTTTCGGGTGGCACATCCGCCGTGCCGATCGGCGCCGTGTACGTCAACAGCGCCAATCCTTTGGCACATGACCACAACCCTGGAACCAAGGACGCTCCGTGGCTGACGATTCAACACGCCGTGAACGTCGCCAAGCCAGGTGACACCATCATGATCATGCCCGGACAATACGGTCGCACCGTCATCGCGGTCAGCGGAACGAAGGAGCAACCGATCACGATTACCGGAGTCATGCCACCGAGTCAGAGCCACGTCCAAAAAGACCAGCTACTTGATCCGCTCCAGCCGCACGCATTCCCAGGAAATCCGGCGCTGAACGCGGTCACCCAGGGATTCGATGTTGCCGGAGCGCGCTGGGTCCGCATTACTAACTTTGAAATTACCGCCGTGCAGCAAGCCACCGCCGGCGTCTTCTTGCGCGATGCGGACAACATCACCATCAGCAACAACTTCTTCCACGACCTCAATCCCGAGCAGGGCAATCACGGCGGGATCCGCTCCGACACGCACAACGTGAAGAACATCGTCATCAGGGACAACACCCTATTCCGCTGCCAAGGCACGACCCTGTGCATCATCGGCGAAAACTGGCTGGTCGAGGGCAATGAACTGTCGCACGGAACCAACTGTCGGTCCGACACGGGTGCCAATACCGGTGGCGAAGATGCTGTGCTGTTTTTCGGGTCTGGCCATGTCCTCCGCTACAACTACTTGCATGACTATCTCGATGAAGAGCAGGTCCCTAACAGCGGTGCGGCCAGCAGCGCCTTCCAAACCTATTCGGTTTCCCCGAACGTCCAATTCGCCTCAGACATACTCATCGAGAAGAATTACTGTTACAACTTCGGCCAGATATTCATGTGCGAAGACCAAGCAGAGGTAAAGTCCGCAGGCAACCGCGTCCATCATCTGACCTTCAAGAATAATGTGTTTCGTAAGACCGGGGCCTGGGCAGTTCAAATGAGAAACAAGTCTGATCATGCCACGTTCATCAACAACGTGTTCAGCGAAACGTTTTACGGAGGCCTGATTTTTGGCGAGGAATCGCACCACGCCACGGTCATCAACAATATTTTCTATAACTGCTACAGCGTGCAGGTGAAGCAGGGACAACCGCCCAGTGGTCCGTTGGGCTTTGATGCTTCCTGCATCCCCGGATCCACCGCCGATTACAACCTGTACAGCCATGATTACACGTGGCCCTACAAGAATCCGGGATTCGACACCCACAGCACCTACGCAATCGATCCCAAGTTCATCAACGCGAAGATTGGCGATTACCGCCTGCAACCCGACAGCCCAGCCATCGGCGCGGGTGATCCATCCCTGCTCTCAGCCAACGGCAAACGAATGGATATTGGAGCCGCACAATCCGAAGCTCCTGATAAAGACTGGATCCTGCGTTGGATCCATGAATAGCACATCGACACGTACACTCGCCCATGCCTGTACACCACGCCGTCCTGAAGGATCACCAATGGCTTCCACCTGCACCCTGCGACTCATGGCGATGCTGACAATCGGCTTCACGCCGATACTGCTGTCAGAGGACACCAGGCCTAACCCCGCTTCATCAGCGACTGGCAGAACCCTGTATGTCAATGCCGTCAATCCCAAGGCAGATGACAGCAACCCGGGCACTGAGGCTGCGCCATGGAAGACCATGCAACACGGACTGACGGTCGCCAAACCGGGCGACACGATCCTGGTCATGCCAGGGCAATACGGCAGGACCGTGGTCAGTGTAAGCGGTGCAAAGGATCAGGTGATCACCATCAAAGGAGCGTCGGTTCCTAGCCAAGACCACGCTGACAAAACCAAGCTGCTGGATCCGCTCCATCCAGTGGCAATTCCCGGGAACGCTGCGCTGAATGCCGTTACTCAGGGATTCGACATTTCTGGTGCAGCCTTCTGCAGAATTGAAAACTTCGAAATAACGGCTGTCGGCAAAGCAAAAAGCGGCATATTCCTTGAGAAATCTGATGGCATTGAAATCGTCAAAAACTTCCTCCATGATTTAAATCCTGATGAAGCAGGAAACTATGGCGGCATTCGCTCGGATACGCACGACGTGAAAAATGTTGTCGTGAAAGACAACACCTTGTTCCGTTGTGCCGGTACGTCGATCATCGTCCTGGGCGAAAACTGGCTACTGGAAGGCAACGAGGCCTCGCACGGCACGAACATCCGCACTGACACCGGGACTCGACTGCGCGGAGAAGACGCCATACGCTTTTTCGGTTCCGGCCACGTCATTCGCTACAATTATTTACATGACTTCATTGACTCAGAACAGTTCCCCAAAAGCGAACCCCACCTGGACGCCTTCCAGACATTTGCCGTCTGGCCCGACTCGCAATTCGCCAACAACGTCCTCATCGAGAAAAATTACTGCTACAACATCTCGCAAATGTTCATGTGTGAAGATCAGGCAGAGATGAAGACCAAAGACAACAAGGTGCATCACATCACATTCAAACATAACATTTTCCGCAAAACCGCCGCCGTTGCCATCCAGCTCCGAAGCAAGTCGGATAACATAACCTTCGTCAACAATGTGGTGGCGGAGACCTTCTACAGTGCGTTGGTCATGGGCGAGGAATCACACCATGGAACGGTCATAAATAATATTTTCTACAACTGCAACACAGAACGACTGAAGAAGGGGGAGCCGCCCAGTGGTCCCTTTGGTTTTGACGATTCCTGCATCCCCGGCACCGTCGCCGATTACAACATGTACAGCCATGACTACACGTGGCCCTACAAGAAGAAGGGATTCGACACGCACAGCACGTATAAAGTTGATCCCAAGTTCATCAATCCGGAGATCGGTGATTTCCGTCTGCAGAAAGACAGCCCAGCCATCGGCGCTGGCGACCCATCACTGCTGTCAGCCAGCGGCAAACGAATGGATATTGGAGCCATGCAGTCCGGAGATCCCGACAAGGACTGGATTCTGCGTTGGATTAAAAAATAGATGCGTTGCATTGCATTGCATTCCGTATCCGGCTTTCCCACCGCTGACAGATCAACTCAAGGACTCCGCATGACATCTCAACACGCACTTACCGTGATCGTCATGCTGACGCTTGGCAGCACAGTTCTTTTACGTGCCGAGGACCCCAAGCCCGCCCCCACGCTGCCAGCTTCGCCCAGTACATTTTATGTGAACAGTGCCAACCCGGCAGCAAACGACGGTAACACAGGAACCCAAGCGGCCCCCTGGCTGACCATCCAACACGGCATCACGACAGCAAATCCCGGTGACACCATCGTGGTCATGCCCGGCCAATATGGCCGCACTATGGTCACGAAGAGTGGGACCAAGGATCTTCCGATCACCCTCAAAGGAGTCACGATTCCGAATCAGGCGCATGTGAAGAAGGATCAGCTGCTGGACCCCCTGCATCCGGTCGCATTTCCAGGCAATCTATCCGCAAATGCGGTAACCCAGGGATTTGATGTCAGCGGGGCCAGCTTCGTCAGCATCGAGCACTTCGAAATCACGGCGGTTGGAGCTGGAATGGGCGGCATATTTCTCAAAGGCGCAGAGAACATTCACATAGTCGGCAACTTCCTCCATGACCTAAATCCTGAAAAAGGGCATTGGGGCGGCATCCGCTCTGACACTCACGATGTCAAAAATATTCTGGTTAAGGACAACACCTTGTTCCGTTGCCATGGCTCCTCGATCTGTGTCTTGGGTGATAACTGGATCGTCGAAGGCAACGAGGTGTCTCATGGAACCAACTGCCGCACTGATACCGGAGCTAATGTCGGCGGTGAGGATGCGTTGCGCCTCTTCGGTACCGGTCACGTCATCCGCTACAACTACCTGCATGACTTCCTAGATCAGGAGCAATTCCCTAAAAGCGAGCCGCATCTTGATGCCTTCCAGACTTTTTCCGTCTATCCCGAAGTCCAGTTCGCCTCCCACATTCTGATCGAGAAAAACTACTGCTACAACATCGGCCAAATGTTCATGTGTTCCGACACGGCCGAGCAGAAGAACCAAGATAACAAAGTGCATCACATCACCTTGACCGGCAATGTATTCCGGAAGACGAATGCCTATGCCGTGTTGCTTACCCGCGGTTCGGACAACATGACTTTCACGAACAACGTGGTGGCTGATGCGTATTACGGCGCACTAACTGCTTCAGAGGGATCCCACCACGCCATCGTTCTCAATAATATCTTCTTCAACAACGGCACGTCGAATACCGCTCAAGGTAGAAAACCGAATGGCCCAGTTGGTTTTGATGTTTCCAGCCAGGTCGGCACCACCTGCGACTACAACATCTACAGCCATGACTTCACCTATCCAAAGAAGATCGCTGCGTTCGACACCCACAGCACCTACGGCGTTGATCCCAAGTTCATGAATCCGGAGATCGGCGACTATCGTCTACAGAATGACAGTCCGGCAATTGGAGCCGGTGATCCCTCGCTAACCTCGGCCAATGGAAAACGGAAGAACATTGGCGCATACCAGGGCGACGACGCAGACGCGGACTGGATGCTGCGATGGATAAAGAAATAAGCTTTTGAGCCTGCAACCACACCAAGCTCGGCGCCGACGCCACGCCCGTGGCGTCGCGTCCCGCGAGGCGGGATGCCCTCGTTCCCCACCCCAAGGAGGACCATGGCGTGGCAGAAATTCCTGGACCAAAGTTGTTAGTCCGACCAACAGAAAAACCCGCCACGAGGCGGGTTTTTCTGTTGGTCGGACTGACAGGATTTGAACCTGCAACCTCTTCCACCCCAAGGAAGCGCTCTATCCAGATTGAGCTACAGTCCGATACGACGGCCCGGATCGTGCAACGTCGCCACGGTGGTCAAGAGTTCCTGAAGACGCTCGATTGAACCTGCAACCTCACCAGGCTCGGACGGAGTCCTCGCCG
>CAZZAM010000010.1:9070-42864 GCA_964652775.1 uncultured candidatus Brocadiaceae bacterium
TCGCTCGGCGCCGACGCCACGCCCGTGGCCTCGCGTCGGCTGCGCCGATGCCCTATCTACTTCAACGCGATGAATCTCCCCCACCCGGGCTCAGGCAGAGCCTTCGCCGTCGCTCGGCGCCGACGCCACGCCCGTGGCCTCGCGTCGGCTGCGCCGATGCCCTAGGGACATTCATGTGAAATATTACGCCCACCCGGGCTCAGGCAGAGCCTTCGCCGTCGCTCGGCGCCGACTCCCCTTACGGGGACTCGCGTCCCGCACAGCGGGATGCCCTCGCTCCCCACCCCAAGGAAGCGCTCTATCCAGATTGAGCTACAGTCCGGTACAACGGCAACGGATCGTGCAAGATTGCCCCATGGGTCAAGGGCATGACGCCTCGTCAGACCGGCGACGGCAGACCCAATCGCACATACTGCTCTGCCGGGGCCTCGTTTTCGCGCATGAGACGGACCAGGTGGTCGATCATCATACGTTCAACCGCAGCGTCCTGCAGTGGCCGTTGCTGATGCGGATCAGCAAGAATGTCATAGAGGAACGTGCCGGACCATCGGGGATTCGCGATGGTGTCCGCCTTCCCTGGCAGCCGTGCGGGCACGCGCATCACCGGCACCCCCTGAGTGAAGCCAAACGCGGGATGCTTCTCCCATTCCTGCAATTCCTTCACCGCAAAGCGTGCATTCATGTGCGTCGGCATCACCGTGTACTCGTAGAGCGGAGCGTTATCCGGCGTGCCTGCGCCGCGCATGTACACGTAGCGTCCATCAGTGACGTTCACATGTCCACCATGGATACCAAACAAACCTGCCTGCCGGACCGGCGTGTCGTCAGCAACCGTACGCAGCAGACTGTGGCCTTGCACGTCGGATGGGATCGGGCGCCCGAAGAAATCGAGGATGGTCGGCCCGAAGTCGATCGTCTGCACGAGGCTGTTGCGTTGCACACCGGCCACCTGGCTGCGCGGGTCCCAGATCCACAGCGGGATATGGGCGATCTCCTGATAGAACGGCTGGACGCACTTGGCCCACCAATCGTGCTCACCCATGAGAAATCCATGGTCGGTGTTGACGATGAGCAACGTATCCTTCCACATGTCTTGCTCGTCCATGACATCAAGAACTCTGCCCAGGTTGGCGTCGCAGAACGACATCAGAGCGGCAAACATGCAGTGGATATGATGGACCGTCTCTTTGTCCTGGGTGATCGGCGCATACGGCGGCCAATCAAAGTGCGGACCGCGGTAGTCATGCGGATACAAATCCTGCCAACGCTTCTGCGAAAAGAACGGCTCATGTGGATCGAAGGTTTCGATCTGCACGAACCAGTTGTCGAAGTCCTTGTTGCGGCGGATGTGGTCAATGCCCTGGGAAAATGTGATGTGCTGTGGCATGTCCTCATCACGCTTCATCCACCAGCGGTTGATCCAATCCTGTCGGCGCTTGGGATACTTGCTGAAGGGCAGGAGTTGCTCGCCTTCGTCGACCGGACCAGCCCACCCCTTCCACGCATCGCCTTCCTGACCGCGGACGAACTCACAGGTCGAGTAGCGGTTGTGGTAAGTGGCGCCACCATCTTCCCAATAGTGATAGTGATCGGTAACGGTGTGCGTGTGAACACCGCTCTCCTTGAGAATCTGCGGCACCGAGTGATCGAATGGTTCGAGTGGACCCCAGGAACGATGCAGGAAGTTGTAGCGCCCGGTATGCATCTCGCGCCGCGCCGGCATGCACGGCATCGAGCCGACATACGCATTCTGGAACTGCGCCGTGCGCTTGGCCAAACGCTGAAAATTCGGCGTCTGCACCCAGTTGTTGCCGTAGGGCGACAAGAAATGTCGACACAGCGTATCGAACATGACGACGATGGCTTTCACGTACCGGTACTCCTGGGCTGTGCCTGCGACCTCGGACTATCCGCGCACGCGGGATTACCCTACGGCAACCGACGCTGCGACAACCAACTTAGGATGGTCGCGCAATTCGGCAGTTAGGTGCTCATCGGCAAGAATGGTGAGGATCGCGTCATCGCCTTCATAAAGCTCGGACTCGATCCGGGCGCGACTGCGGATGAATGCGCCGAGCGCGCCGTCAGCGGCGCTGAAGCGGACCGTGAGCCGGCTTTGCCGACGATCGATTGCCTGGCTGATAGCTTCTTTCAATTCCGTCAAACCAAGACCGGTCAAGGCGCTGACCGACACCGCGTGACGATAGCGCTTGCGAAACGAACCAACCAAAGCCTTGGAATACACGCGGTCAGCCTTATTGAACGCCACGATCGCCGGCACCTTGTCGGCGGTTATCGTGGTCAGTACTTCTTCGACTGCAGCGATCTGCTGTTCCATTGCATGCGCTGAGGAATCGACCACGTGGATCAGTAGATCGGCCTCGCGCACCTCGGCCAACGTGGCATGGAAACTGGCAATCAACTTGGGCGGCAGGTCGCGAATGAAGCCGACTGTATCCGAGATCACCACGTGACTGTGGCGCTCAAGATGCAGTCGCGCCGTGCGCGTGTCGAGGGTCGCAAACAGGCGATCCTCAGCGAGCACGCCCGCATTGGTCAATGCGTTCATCAGCGTGGACTTGCCCGCGTTGGTGTAGCCGACCAGGGCAACCTTGAAGCAATCAGCGCGGCCAGCGACCATGCGCTCGCGGCGTCCGGCGATGGCGTCGAGTTTGTCCTTCAACACCTGAATGCGCTGACGAACATCGCGACGGTCCATCTCGATCTGCTTTTCACCGGTACCCGTGAGGAAGCCCGATCCGCCGGGCCCACCACCCGCGCGTTGACGATCAAGGTGGGTCCACAATCGACGTAAACGACCTTTGAGGTATTCGCTGCGCGCCAACTCGACTGCGAGCCTCGCCTCTTCGGTACGTGCGTTGATGGCGAAGATTTCCAGGATCAACCATTCATAATCGAAGACCGGACGCTGTACCGCCTCTTCGAGATTGTTCTGCTGCTTGGGTGACAGGCAGCAGTCGAACCAGACTTCGTCTGCGCCGCGTTCTTTGACCAGCTTCGCCAACTCCTCCATCTTGCCGCTGCCGATATACGTCGCGCCGATTGGGCGCTCGCAGTGTTGCAGCAGACGACCGACGAGCGATCGCTTCGCGGTGTCGAGCAGGCTGGTCATCTCGGCCGCACGATCCGCCTCTTCCTCGCGCTTGTCCGTAGGCGTGGTCATCACCAGCACAGCCGGGATCGAATCGCGAGACGTCGGTTGCGGTTCTTTCATGCAGTCTTCACCGAAATATCACCACGGCCGCAGGTTGAACAAGCGACGATTCCATCGCCATACGATCATGAACACGCCACGCCGATGGCGCCAGCAACGGCCACCACAGCCCCGATCCAAGCCATTGCCGATGGACGATCACCCTCAACGATCCAGGCCACTGGCATGACTAACACCGGCACCAGCGCCAGGACCGCCTGCACCGTTGCGGCTGGAGCTTGGATCAATGCCCACTGATAGCAGACCACCCCAGCCGCTGGACCACAAAAGGCGGTTCCGATCAACCAGCACCAACCACGGAGCCGCGAGATCGTCCGGGTTGGGACCGCACCAGAGCGGGCCGACACCATCCAGCCAGCGGTAAACGCGGCGACGCTGCCACCTAAGTTGCGGACAAATGCCGCACCGATTCCGCCAGCAAGGCCGATCAGCAGCAGACCGCTGCCATCGCCAGCGTGAGCTGCCTGCCGAGTCAGGACTCCAGCCATCGCCAGCCCGCAAGCCGACAGTAATCCCATATAGATGCCTGCTCGCAGGTGGCGAGCATCTACCTTGGGCAAAGCCTTCGGTCCGAGCGCAAGCGCCACTCCAACGATGGTCATGCAAATCCAAGCGATCTGGGCAGGACGCGGTGCGCTGCCCAACCATAACCATTCAATAATGCCCGCGATTGGCGCCGCGAGACATTGGGTTAGGAGAACGATGAGGCGCGGACCGACCAACTCATAGCCGCGATACATGGCGAGATCGCCAATACCGAGTCCAACCGCACCTGACGCGAGCAGCCAGAGAAATGCATGACCATGGGGAAGTGTGCCGACAAACGGCAATAGCACTCCAAGTAGGATGAGCGCGATGACGAGGCGCCAACGATTTGCATACGATCCGCCGAGGGCCGCCGCTGCGCGTGCCGCACCGATCACCGAACAGGTCCATAACAGGACGGTGAGGAACGCGGCCGTCATGATGCTGACGGCGTGCGCACAAACATCTCCCACATCCCAATCGCACCCGCGACTGCGGCGTTCAGTGATTCGGTCGGTCCTGACATGGGCAAGGTCAACCGTTCAGAACAGACTGCCAACCACGACTCGGGAATTCCTTCTGCCTCGCCGCCTACGACTAGCCAGCGACGACCAAGCGACAGTGCCATTGGCGACTGACCACCACGCGGCACCAGGGCGCACAGCGCGGCGCCAACGAGAGCCTCCGGAGTAGCCATGCGATGCAGACGAAGCGCGGCCAGTGCCCCGGCACTCGCCTGCACGACTTTCGCAGCGTACGGATCAGCCCCACCGGATAACACCACCTGCTGAATGCCAAAGGCGGCAGCCGTCCGCAGCAGGGTTCCGAGATTGCCTGGGTCAGCAACGTCAACGAGAACCAAACCACCAGCAGTTAAATCCAGTGTCGCCTGGGTTGGCAGGGCGAATACGGCTGCGTATCCAGACGCTGTCGCCGCGGCACTCAATTTGGCCGCAACACGGGCGGAGGTTCGCGTCACCTCGTCCCATCCCGCTGGTAGCTCCAGATCTTCGCGCACAAGCAGCATGATCGGCTGCCATCCAGCGGACAGAAAGCCGTCGATCGCGCGGCGTCCCTCAACCAGAAACTGACCAGCTACACGCCGGCCAGCCGAGTCGTGGAGGGCAATCAACCGCTTTACCTGTGGATTGTCAGTGGAAGCCAGATGCACGGCAGCTTCCTACGGGTCGGCCGCCGATCCTATATGGGTCTGTATAGATAGCAAAGGCTACACTCAATATGATGGGTTCCGTTGACCTGGGCAGGCAACTCTGTAAATCGTTGCAACTGATGCACTGGGAAACCACCTGTGGCCATCGCTGAAAAAACCCTGCCGTCACCGCGCCTGTCCCAAGTGTTGGTCGCTAAGACCTTCACCTTGTTGTCAGCCGACGCCGACAAGCGCACCGTTATCCAGCAACTCGCCGAGGCCTTGGTGAAAACCAAGCGCGTCACCTCGGAGCAATCTCTGGTGGTCCTCGACGAAGCGATGAAACGCGAACAGGTTGGATCTACTGGGATTGGTCACGGTATTGCCATTCCCCACTGCCGCTCGTCGCTGGTCAAAGACATCCTTTGCTCCTATGGTCACTGCGAAGCTGGCCTGGATTTTGACAGCCTGGACGGCGAACCGGTCCATTCCGTCTTTCTCCTGGTAACGCCGCCAGACTTGAAGGCCCAGCACCTCCAGTTGATGAAGAATTTTGCCAGTCAAATTCGCAAGGAGCACTTCTGCGAGTTCCTGCGCCAGGTTTCCTCTGGTCAGAGTTTATTGGATCTGCTCATTGAGTTCGAGAACCGTTGATTGCGCAGTCACTGCGATTGAGCCAAATCCCCAACATCGCTGATCTGCTGGATCCAACCAAGATCATCTGTCTGCCGGGCCAGCCATCCAAGTCGCTGGTCATCTCCGCGCTTGCCGATCTTGCGACCGCTGATCTGGAGGCTCATGACCGGGTCGCCTTCATCCGCGCCGTGCTGGAACGTGAAGATGTTACAACAACCGCCCTTGGTGATGGGGTTGCCATACCCCATGCACGTAGTCCAGCGGTACCGCGCTGCCGTATTGCCATTGCCACCATACCCAGAGGTGTCGCCTGGGATGCGCCCGACGGTAGGCCAGTGACCTTAGCCTTGATGATAGCAGCCCGAGAGGTGGATCATGCCGAACATCTGCGCGTCATGGCCATGCTCGCCCAACGGCTGCGCCGACCGGGACTGGCCGCGCTTACCAGCACCTTGACCGACCCTACTTCCATACGTGCCGCTCTACTTGGGCAGGGTTGACCGCCCCAGGGTGCCTTATAGCCTGCCCGGCCCTTTCGAGGAACCCCACATGCCTACCGCCGCGCTGCCCCCCTGCGCCCAGGTCCTCGCCGCCAGCGAACGTCCTTCACCTGCCCAGATCCGTCGGCTCCGCCTCGCGGTTGGCCAGGATGTCGAAGAGCGTACCCGCCTAACCGCTGTCGTCGCCGATGGTGGTAGCTTCGGCAAGGACAAGGTTCGACTTGCCATTGCGAACTACGCGATCGGTCGCTTCGCCGATGCCGAAGACCTGATCGAAAGCAAGGATGCCTACGGTCAGCTCGTGCTCGGCTTGATGGAAGTTGAACTCGGTGAGTTCGCCGAAGCCAAGGCCCATCTCGCTGCCGCCGCGAAGACGATTCCCGAAGCCAAAGCCGAGTTGGTCCGCGCGCTGATCGGCAGCGGTGCCACCGATGAGGCCGACAAGGCGCTGCAAAGCGTGCCTCAGGGTCCAGACCGCGAGTTCCTCAGTGGCGCAGTCTCTGAGCTCAAAGGCAATACCGAAGCCGCGATCAAGGCCTACGAAGCCGCCCTCGAGGGCGATGGCGAACACATTGAAGCCGCATTCAAGCTCGGCGTGCTGCTTGATCGTATCGGCGACGACGAACTCGCTGCTGAACATTACCTTGTGTGCGCTGACGCTTGGCCTGCCTATCTGCCCGGCGTTCTGAACCTCGGTATGCTTTACGACGAGCGCAGCGAATCGAACGCGGCGGTCGACTGCTTCCGGCAGGTTTTGGCCTACAATCCGCGTCATCGCCGAGCCGCCTCGCTGCTCCGCGACGCCCGCTCTAGCCGCTCGATGTTCTACGACGAGAAAGAAGAGCGCGAACGCGAACGCATGGAGAAGATCATGCGCACCAGCGTGAACGACTTCGAACTCTCGGTCCGCAGCCGTAACTGCCTGGCCAAGATGAACATCTTTACGCTCGGTGACCTGCTGCGCATTTCCGAATCCGAAATGCTTTCGTACAAGAACTTTGGTGAGACTTCGCTGAAGGAAGTGCGCGAGATGCTCGCCGTCCGCGGCCTCCGTCTGGGCATGTATCGCGACGAGAGCGAGCATGGACCAACCAAGGCAGATCAGAAAATGCTCGGCGAAAACATCGAAAAACTCGAACTCACCCCACGTGCGGCTCAGGTCGTGACCGATCTCGGCATCACCCGTATTGGCGATCTCGCACAATACTCCGACCTCGACCTCTACCGCGCCAAAGGCTCGGGCCAGAGCGTGGTTCAAGAGATCTCAACCGCACTCGGCGCCTGCGGCGTCAGCCTGCGCAAGCCAGAGGTCCGCTTCTAAAGCGACCTCTCGCGGTCGTCGTCACCTGACAGCACAACCACGGCGGCTACCGCCGTGGTTGTTGTCTGCATAGACAAGGCGCTCAGGCCGTAGGTGTCGATACTGGCAACACCTGGGACATGCGTTACAAGGTCGGATACGGCCCCATGCAGCAGCTGTACGAACTGAACGTTAGAACCTGGACCAACGAGCGTTCGACCGAACTCGGTCGCACCGCAACGTTGGACGATCTTCCCGATTCGTGGCTCGAGCACTTGGCTGAACACGGTTTCACCTGGCTCTACCTGCTGGGCGTCTGGCCATGCGGCGTGCTGACTCGGGCCGTTTCGCTCGCCGATGTGCCACTGCGCCAATATCTCGTTTCCGTCCTACCCGGTGCCAGCGATGCCGACGTCATCGGAAGTCCATTGGCCCCATCGAGCAGCCAGTGTGATGCCATTCTCGGTGGCGACGAGGCGCTTGAACGCCTACGCGAACGGGCGCGCAGTTTCGGTTTGTCCTTGATGCTCGACTTCATCCCGAACCACGTCGGCCTTGATCATCCTTGGGTTATTGAACATCCAGAATTGTTCGTGCGCGGCGACGAGCAGGTAATCGCGCGTGATCCCAGTGCCTGGGTTCGCCTCAACGGCAGTATCTTTGCGCACGGCCGTGATCCGTTTTTCGCTCCGTGGCAAAACACCGTGCAGTTCGATTATGCCAACCCGGCGGTCCACGACGCCGTCATCGCCATGGCGGCTGATGTCGCTGCACGCTGCGACGGGTTGCGTTGTGATGTCGCCATGTTGTTGCTGCCCGACGTCTTCCAGAGCACATGGCAACGTCCCATGCGTTCATTCTGGAAACGTTGCCTCGACGAAGTGCGCGCTTTGCACCCCGGCACGTTGTTCATGGCCGAAGTCTATTGGAACCGCGAATACGAACTGCAGCAGGCAGGCTTTGACTTTACTTACGATAAGATTCTCTACGACCGCCTGCTGTCAGGGGATCCGGAATCGATCAAGGGACATCTGCGCGCGAATCTCGATTACCAAATGCATTGTGTCCGCTTCATGGAAAACCATGAAGAACAGCGTGCGGCCGCCCGCTTTCCCAATCCTTCCCATCACCGGGGAGCACTCTTCATTACTGGCATGGTGCCCGGCATGCTGCTCTGCCACTACGGACAGGAAGATGGCCGGTCACTCCATAGTTCGCTGCATGCTCGACGGCGTCCGCCCGAAGCCGGCAGCGATGCGCATCGTAACGCCTACCGTGATCTCCTCCTCCTCCTCGGCGAACCCGCTCGCCAGGACGGTACCTGGAGCATGGTCGAAGCGCGCGACTGCCCCTCAATTATCGGCCTGCTCTGGACCCTGCAGTCGCATCACAGCCTCTTGGTCGTGATCAACATCAGTTGGAATCCAGCCGTCGGCAACCTCAACCTAGGTCCACTGGCCCAACGCGACTGTCAGATTCAGGACGTCTTCAAATCCATACCCCCACGACTGCTTGACGGCACCTCATTGCGAGAACGGGGCCTGCCCATCGAGCTTCCAGCGTGCGGAACCGCAGCTTACCGGATTTTACCACAACGTTGACTCGTGCATTATTTGTGCTTTGACCTGATCGCTGTTGGCACTGGCACGGCATACGACACCATTCCGCCATGTCGCGCCCCTGGTTCACCTTTACCGGCCTTGCTGTCATCACGCTGATCCTGGCCATCGGTGGATCGGCTGCGTTGTGGGGTCGGCCCGACGGTCTGCTCACTGCATGGCAACGCATGCTGGCGGGAAATGATCAAGCCGACACCAATGGCATGCGTGATGCACAAGAACAGGTCGTACATCTCAACGCCGAAAATGTCTTACTGCGCGCGCGCTTGGCCCAGTACGCATCAATCAGGGGCGAGGGCGGATTTCCTCCCGAACGTGTGGTCATCGCGCGCGGGCGCGTCGTCGGCCGCACGGCGCGCAGTGGACGGCGGTTTCTGCATTTGGATGTCGGCACTGCCGCCGGTGTGGCGGTCGATCAACCAGCCTGCATCGGCTGGAGTCTTGCCGGCATGGTTACCGGCATCCGCGAAGGCCGCTGTCTGGTACAAGAGCTCGCCGACAGTGAATCCCGCATCCCCGCAACCATCCTCAACGGCAAAGAAAACCTCGCTGAAGGCGTTTTAGTTGGTGGCGGCCAACCCGGATGGGCACGACTGGAATTCATCGAACAGCGCGAAGGCCTGCGTATCGAGCCTGGATACAGCGTCGTGACGGCCGGCTCAGATGGGCGATTGCCGCCCGGTTTGGTGCTTGGCAGAATCGACAACGCCGTGCGTGGCAGCGGGTCTGACACGTGGAAACTGCGCGTACGTTTGACTGCTGATGCGAGTAGCAGCGAATCATTGCTTATCCTCAAGGTGCCAAACACGCCGCCGACCAATGATGGGGCACCGACGACGGAGCAGTGATAGGAAGCCGAGCCACATGGCTTGGCGTGGCGCGGAGTGCCGATAGCGTCCCGGCCTGACTGGATCACGGAGGTGTGGCAGAGTGGTCTAATGCACCGGTTTTGAAAACCGGCGAACCCTAACGGGTTCCGGGGGTTCGAATCCCTCCGCCTCCGCCAACAGAAAACCCAGCCCGAAGCGGCTGGGTTTTCTGTTGGCGGAGGCTAGGGGATGCAATGAACGCCCCGACACCCAGGGACGGGTGTCGGTCGCGCCTCGCGTCCCATGCAGATGGGACGCGTCCCGCTCGTTGGCGGGCGCCGGCGCGAGGTTCGAATCCCATGGTGCAAATGCCGATCAACTGCACGTACTACCACTTCTAATTCATCACCTCCGTTTTCCAAAAGGAAACGCACGATCACGCGGTTACCAGGCCTCAATGTTTCTGGTTAGCCATTACTTTATTTAATTGACTGTGCGCCAAGTTCTGCACCCAAGGCAACTGCAGTAGCCTTGGACATCAATCCCATATTATTTTTTGCCATGATTCCCGAAAGTTTGACGCCGGCATTCGTTTTATAGAAGGCCAATATTGCATCAATGTCGTCTGGTTCCAGACTTTCATAATAATATTCTGCCATCTCCTTTTTAACGGTCGCAACATTCAACATATTTTCGACGAATACCTTCTGTTTGACTGAAAAGGCAGGATTCTTTTTATATACCACTAGCTTGAGCGATTCCACTAACCCGGTAAACGCCTGTCCTGGCATAGTCAAATCTACAATTTCGGTACACTTTGAGATATGGACCTTACGTTCTTCGTCTGTGACCGCATAACTGGTGACAGCTAAAAGTAATAAAATGAATGTTTTCATGTGAGCTCCTGTTTATTGTATGGCTAACATAGAGTAACAGCGTGGCACGTTGCCGAACCAACGTGGATGGCAATTGGAAAAGCCAATGTAGCGGAGCGAAAGCAAAATTCTATTTGCGGAGGTGGGATAATGGCGGCGCCCCGGACGTAGCAATTTGAAATTTTGGTTACTGGAGCGGGTCTGTAAAGACCAAGAAATGTACTCACCTATCAACGATTGGTTAGACGCGATCTATTGAGTATTGTTCTCTTAATATTGACAAGTCCATAATACCAAGTGAGGAAAAACAATGGCGCTGTTATTATTGCAGCAATCCAATCAACAAATAAACCGAATCGACAAAATACAGCTTCAGATGGATAGCTGGGATTGTAATAGCACTTATTAGTTGAGCCAACCAATATATTATTGACATAGCGATTTTTGCTACTGTTAAATCCGTTAAAGTCATTCATGAATGCGAAAACTCTTCCGGTTGTTCGGCCGTGTGTCAACTCTGCTGAATGTGGTAATTGATAGTCATATTCAAATTCGATGTTGATCTTTGACAATGTTTCATGTTCATCCGTGATTTTTGTTTCAAGTGAAATGCCTTTAACCACGCACCTCGTTTCATTCCATGAAATGGACGATATAATATTGATTGATTGAGGAATAAATGCTAGCCATCCCAAAAATGTGAAGACCAATGCTATAAGTAGCCAGGCAATAAATCCCTTTAATGTAAATCCGTCGTTTCCCATATGTTTCGTCTAACATTGTTTAGCGATTTGTACGAGGTGACTATATTGTTTCCTTGGCCGACATGACGTCACAACAACATGCACGACCATGTTGGGGTGTGTTGGATACTCAATTGTTAACCGTCGGAGCATGGCGGGAATCTATGGGTCGGATACGTAACTGGAAGGGAGATGGTCACGCATTGCGTCCCGCCTATGACGAGACCGGTGCAAAGTTCGAATCCCATATCGCAAACGCGGTCTGCTGTATGGTCCTGCTGAACACGAAGCGCTTGTGTTCAGCAGGAGTGTTCAACGCTCATGCGACTCATCGCAAGGAACCTCATGCTCCCATTTAGCCAACATCGCACACCCGAAGTTCGCAATCGGATTCGCAATGTCCTCGCGATGATGACGCTGGAAGAAAAAGCGGGGATGCTGGCGGGGACGGATGACTGGCATCTGCGCGGGATTCCACGGTTGGGGATTCCCTCGATTCGGGTGGCGGACTGTGGACATGGGGTGTCGCTGTGTGGCGATCGCGCGAGTCCGGCGACGTGCTTCCCGACTGGGGTAGGGATGGCGGCGACGTGGAACGAGACGCTCATGGAGCGCGCGGGAGCGGCGATCGGACGTGAGACGCGGGCGCTTGGCTGTTCGATCATGCTTGGGCCGAAGATCAATCTGCATCGCATTCCTCTGAATGGGCGCTGCTTTGAAACATTTGCCGAAGATCCGGTGCTGGCTGGCCGTTTGGCCGGGGCCCTGATTCGCGGCATTCAATCGGCGGGTGTCGCAGCCTGTGTGAAGGCGATGGCAGCGAACAACCAACAGAAGGACCAAGACAAGGTCAGCGCGACTGTTGATGAACGGACGCTGCGCGAGCTCTACCTGCGCGTGTTTGAGATCGCGATCGAGACTGGCGATCCAGCGGTGGTGATGACATCGTACAATCAGCTCAATGGACTGCCGACCACCGAGTCGCCGTGGATGCTGAAAACCGTGCTGAAAGACGCGTGGCGTTTCGACGGCTTCGTCGTGTCTGATTGGCGTGCAGTGAAAACCAATGCGTCGCTGACTTCCGGTGTCGATTTGGAAATGCCGGGTCCGGGCAAGATTCTCAACCGCGATAACGTACTGCGTGCGGTGAAAGAAGGAACGCTGACGCGAAGCGAACTTGACGATAAAGTTGGCCGTCTGCTCGCGGTCATCATCGGTTATGGTCAGCCCGAACAGGTATCGGAAGCCGTCGCCAAGCAACTCGACAGTCCTGAAAATCGCGCCGCTGCGTTGGCTGTCGCCGAGGAATCGATCACGCTGCTCAAGAACGACAATGCACTGCTGCCCCTCGATCGCACGAAGCTGAAAAAGCTCCTCGTCGTCGGTCCCAACGCGGCTTCGGCTCGCATCGGCGGCGGCGGCAGCGCGTCAGTGACACCGTTCTACACGATCAGTCCACTCGACGGCATCCGCGAAGTCTGCGGAACCAATGTCGAGATCCAACATCTCGAAGGCTGTTCGCTGATCGGCGAGATGGAGCCGATTGACGGCGCGTTCCAACATACGGATGCCGCAGGAAAACAGGCCCCGGGTCTGCATGCTGAGCTGTGGAATGGTCAGCGACCAAAGGGCGATGCGCATGTGCAGATGGTCATGCCACGCGTGGATCACTCGTGGGGATGGGCTGCGCCGTGCCCGGGCATCATCAAGGGACCGTTCGCGATCCGTCTACGCGGAACGATCGTTCCGCCGGTTAGCGGCCGCTATCGCCTGGGACTACACGCCCAAGAAGGCTGCATCAGCTTGCGCATCGGCGAGCAAACTGAGCTCGACACCTGGGCCACTGAGAACGCGGAAAACTTTGAAGCCAACTACCAGAACACCTACCACGTTGCCGAACGCGACTTCGTTGCCGGTAAACCAGTCGCGATCGATATCCTCTATGCCAAGCGCGCAGCCCGCGCCGGCATCCGCTTGGAATGGCAAATTCCTGGCGCGGTCAGTCCGATTGAGCGTGCCGTCGCCGCTGCACGCGAGGCTGATGCGGTGATCATTTGCACTGGTATTTCCAACATGTTTGAGGGTGGTGCGCGTGATCGCGCCGACATTGATCTGCCTGCGTCGCAGATCCAGCTCATCGAACGCATCGCCGCAGCGAACAAACGCGTTGTCGTGGTTCTCAATAACGGCGGCACCTTGGCACTGCCGTGGGAGCCGCAGGTTCCGGCCATCATCGAAGCGTGGTACCCAGGTCAGGAAGGCGGCCGCGCACTCGGTCGCATCCTCTTTGGCTTGGTCAATCCAAGTGGCCATCTACCCGACACCATTGCTCATAAACTCAGCGACCACGCGTCCGCCGCCAATTATCCCGGTGACGGCGCCACCGTGAACTACCGCGAGGGCCTGTCGATCGGCTATCGCCACTTTGACACCGCCAAGATCAAGCCGCACTTCCCGTTCGGATTTGGACTCAGCTACACGACCTTCGCGTTCTCGCCGCCAGTTCCATCGCTGGCAGCAGACGGCGCCGGAACCGTGCGCGTGAAAGTCCGCAACACCGGATCACGCGTCGGCAAAGCAGTCGTCCAGCTCTATGTCCGTCCGATCAAGCCGCCGGTTGCACGCCCACCCAAAGAGTTGAAAGCCTTTGCCAAAGTTGAACTGGCAGTCGGCAGCGAAGCCGAGGTCACACTTGCCCTCACGCCGCGTGATTTCGCCTACTTTGATGCGTCTGCCGGCACTTGGATTGTCGCACCCGGTGCCTATGAAATCCTCACCGGTCAGCACAGCGAACAACTCAACGGCGTCACCATCACAATAGCTGAACACACAGCACAGGGGAAAGCATGAGTCGCGGAGCTCCACCAATTGTTCCAGCCATCATCCACAAAGGCGTGCGTTACGCACAAGCCGATCGCGGCGCTCCACCAATCGTTCCAGCCATCAACCACAAGGGCGTGCGTTACGCACAAGCCGCCGATACTCCCAAGCAACGCAAGGGCTCCATCAGTCGCCACCTGGCAGCCATCGATGTCGCCACCAATGCGACGCTGTGGACGCTAGAGATATTCTCCGATCCGCTTGTCGAGATGCTTGAAACCGATGTGCAGGAGATCTATTTCAAGTCCATGACTCTGAACGCTAAACGAAATGAACTGACCATCGAACGTGAATATGGCGGCGAGATCTGCGTGGTGAATCTCACGAAACGCACGAAGAAAACCAAAAAATTACGGCCGGTGGGTAAACCGGGGGTCTTTCTCAAGTCGCGCTGACGTCGCGTCGCCACCGTGTCCACGCAGAGGCATGATCGCAATGCTCTTTTCGCCACCGAGTTGGTTGAATGCGGCAAATATGCCCGCTGGCGGACAGGTGTGATCGATGAGGCCAACAACGATGTGCGTCTTGCCTTTGAAGCGTGCGGCAAAATGACAGGCGTCGAAATAGCCCACGGTTTCAATGCCCTGCGGCGTGCTGGCGACATTGCCCGGCCAACCGCTCTGCCGACCAAGTTGCGCGGCCGTTAAATCGCAAAATGCCGGAACCGTGGGCCACAATTCAGTCACTCGAGCATCGATGCCGCCGGCAATCAAACTCTGTCCGCCACCTTGGCTGGCCCCTGCCGCAATGACGATCTTGCCATCCCACTCGGGCTGACTGGTCAGGAAATCAATCGCGCGGATAATGCGCAGATACATGCCTTTGAAATAAAACGTGTTCCGTTTGTCAATGCCTTTGCTTTGATAGCCGCGCAGTTCGCCGTCACGCAATCCATTATAGAACTCAACCGGCTTGCCATTGTCCACACCGTGCGCGTTAATATCGAGGGCGATGCGATTCGATTTCGCCTGATTCCACGCTGCTTGGATACTGCTGTCGCGGACGCCGGCGCTGTGCAGGCTCAAGAATGCAGGCAGGCTCTTCACCTTGGCGCCCTTTGGCCGCACATAGTACCCACGTACCGGTTTTCCGCCGGTGCAATCAAGGGTGAGATCGAAACACTCTACCACTGGACCGTAGGTTGCCTTATTGAGGTCGGTTGTCGTTGGAACCAACTGCGCGTTCATGGGGACCTTCACCAACGCCTGCTTTTCCGCATCCCAGAATGCGTCGAAATCCTTGGGCGCCGTGCGTGATGGCATGATCTTGAACGGATCTGCGACTGCTCCGTACTCAGCCTTCTGTTTGTCGAGCGTTACTTCCAGTACAAGGCAACCTGGCTCAGGCAGGATCTGAACGAGTTCAGCCTTCCCGCCCTTCAACACCACTTCTCCTTGAGCGAGATCCTTGCCGTGATCCCAATGGACCTTGTAGTTGAGTTTGGCATCCTGCGCTGTGTTGCCCACCGCCGTCAGTGTGAACGTGGCTTTGGATTTGGACGTATAGACGCCATCGTCGCGATCCGAGGTGATGGTCAGCCAAGCCTCGTCGGCAGCCACCAACGATGCAGCAGCGCATAAGAGTAGAACGAACAGAGCGATGCGCTGATGCATACATCCACCGGATGGGGTTTCGTCCGCAGACCTTAGAAACATGCGGCCTACAGCAAGATACCTACGCAGCCCTCGTCTGAGCAGTGCGGTGCTGGGACGCCCCCACAGGGGATCAACCTGTGATTCAGTGCAACTCAGACCCAGTTGGGACTATGGACACCGGTTTGACGGAGGCTTCGATGCGTTACTGTCGCGATCCGCTGTCTCCGGGGATCGAAGTCCTCGAACTGCACCCGTTCGCCAACCTCGTCCGTCTGCCGCCAACCGATCGAAGCGAGTGTAACATGCCCCTCATCCGAACCCTCATCCTCGCACTCTGCCTGATGTCGGCGAGCTACGCCGCAAGCTATCAGATCGATTTCGATGCCGGCGATGACAGCAAGGACGGGCTGACCGCCGCGACGGCTTTCAAACACTGCCCAGGCGACACGGCTGCCACCGGACTAGCTGCCGCGACCAAACTCCAGCCCGGCGACACGGTCATCTTCAAGGGCGGCGTTATCTATCGCGGAGAGATTCTGGTTGGCGTATCAGGCGAGGCCGGCAAACCCATCGTCTTCGATGGCAATACCGCAGGCACCTGGGGGAGCGGCAAGGCGATCATCGATGGCTCCACCCCGCTCTCGGGTTGGAAGCGCTGCGCCTCGGCCGAGGAAGCCAAGGGCAATCCACGCTGGGCCGACATCTTCTACGTCGATGTCCCGCGACCAAAGAACTACAAAGCACTCAATCTTAGCGACTCCACCACCGCGTTGCCAATCGCCCAACATCCCAATCCCAAGGACTTCTTCTGGCAAGAGCACAAGGACCTGTACCTGACTGCACCATCCCTTCTCAAACCGGTCAGCGATCTGAGCATTGCCACCGAGAAGGGAACCAAGGAAGACCGCAAGCAGCCGATCAGTAATCTGCTGACCGGCAACACCGCCGTGGTCTCGCCAGGCAGCGGATTCACCTATACGTTGGGAAAAGCGGCCGAGATTTCCGCTGTCGGCTTTAGCTATCCAGGAAACTATTCGGCGATCAAAAACATCACTGTTTTTGGTGATGGTAAGGAACTCCTGAATGCTGCGTTGGTCAAAGACGACAAGGGAAAACTGCAACGCTTCGAACTGCCAGCGCCAGTTACCGTTACGAAATTAACCTTCAAAATCATCTCGTTTCACGACGGCGAAAAAAATGATTGGACGAAAGTCAAACAGGTCGCGGCATTTGACAGCCAAGGAATTAATCTGCTCAAAGGAGCAGATACGATGACGTTCACCGATCCAGAACACCTCAATCAGCCACAAGCTGATTGGTACGACGGCATGACATTCGCATTTCACGCAGGCAATAACGGCATCTTCTACCTGCCGATCAAAAGTTATGATCCGGCAACGTCGACCCTGACCCTGCCGGTATTCGGCGACACACAATACAAAAAGACTACTTTCTGCTTGTTCAACTCGGTCCGCCTTATCGATCAACCGGGCGAATACAGCGTTGAAAATCTTGCTGATCCCAAGCTCTCGCGGATTTTCTTGCTACCACCAGCACTCAAAGACGACCAACCAAACGATATTGGCGGAGCAGTGAGCAAGGGCGCATTCACCCTGTCCGGTGCTAGCCACATCGCTATCCAAGGTTTCGTGATGCGTCGACAGAATGACCACGCCATCTATGCCAACCAGGGCAATGGCGCCGTGCCTACCGGCCTCACTATTCGTGACTGCGAAATGATGCTGGTCATGGGAACGGTGATTTCCGGCAGTCACCTCGATTCGGTGGTGATCGATCGTTGCCACATTCACGACAATCCCGGCCACACCAAGGGCGTCGTCCTGCATACGTGCACCAAGTCGTCGATACGCAATTGTCGCCTGGTAAAGAACACCAGCACCGCCCTCGATTTCTACACTTGCTCAGATAGCGAGATGGTCGGCAACACGGTGCTCGATAATCTCGGTTCGCACGCCAACGGCCTCACCCTCTATGTCGGCTGCAAGAATATCCTGATCGAGCGCAACAAAGTCGCCGGTGGTAACTGCGCCCTGACGTTCCAACAGGGCGAGAACTTCATCTTCCGCAATAACTATCTTGATGGCAGTGGTAACGGCATCGTCGTGGGCATATGGCCCAGCCAACCACTCAAGAACGTCCAGTTTATCAACAACACCATCGTCCGTGCGAATCCTGCCGTTGATTGGACCGTTGGCATGTTTTCGAATAGTCGAAAAATTGAGGGCTTGGTGGTTAAGAACAACATCATCGATGGATTGGGCAGCGACCACGATGTGTTCCGATCGGGCACCTTCAGTAATAACCTCTATACCCGCCTTGGCTCGGATCAGACCAAGGGCTTGATCGGCACTGATGAACTGGTCGAGAAGGACCTCAAGAAGGTGTTCGTGGACGCTGAACACGGCGACTTCCGGTTGTGCGCTGGCGGTGCGGCAATTGGCGCCGGCACTGATGTTGGCGTGACTACGGATATTGATGGCCAGACCCGTCCAACCTCGCGCAAACCAGACCTTGGTGCTTATGCTTTCAGCGATGGTAAGTAATTCGTACCATCCCGTATGACCGACCACTTTAGCCCATTGCAGCGCTGTGCCGCATCCGCCGCTGATATCATCGGCATGACCCCGATGGTCGCACTGGATCGCATCACTGCCGGAACTGGCGGCCAAATTCTGGCTAAGTGCGAATTTTTGAATCCAGGATTTTCCAAAAAAGATCGCTTCGCCCGGCAAGTCATCGAAGACGCTGAGCACGATGGACGATTGAAGCCAGGCCAAACCGTCGTCGAGTTGACCAGTGGTAATACCGGCACTGGCCTCGCCATTGTGTGCGGCGTCAAAGGCTATCCATTCGTCGCGGTGATGTCGAAAGGCAACTCCAGCGAGCGCGCACGCATGATGCAGGCACTCGGGGCCGAGGTTGTGCTCGTCGATCAATGTGCCAGCTCAATCGTTGGCCAAGTGTCCGGAGAAGACCTAGAACGTGTCGAAACTGAAACCCAGCGGCTGGTGAAAGAACGCTGTGCTTTCCGCGCCGATCAGTTCAACAACTGGTCGAATGAACGTGCCCATCTCCTGCACACCGGTCCCGAGATGGTAGAGCAGAGCGCAGGAAAGATCACTGCGTTCTGCGATTTCGCCGGCACCGCTGGATCGTTTGCTGGCTGCGCCCGAGCGCTGCGGAAACACAATCCATCCATTGCCTGTTATCTTGTGGAACCAGCAGGTGCCGCTGCTCTGAAGGGCGAAACAATTACGCGACCAGGACATCGTATCCAAGGCGGCGGTTACGCTCGCTCTTCACTCACCTTTCTTGATGGTCTCCGAGTTGATGGCCACCTCACGATCACTGACGACGAAGCCGTCCACGGCGCGCGGCGCCTAGCCAAGGAGGAAGGCCTGTTCACCGGCTTCTCGTCCGGCGCGAATCTCGCCGCCGCGCTCAAGCTCCTCGCCGGGCCATGCCGCGGAGGCATCGTCGCGATCATCCTCAATGACTCCGGCCTGAAATATCTCAGCACCGGGCTGTGGGACTCGCCGTTATCAACCCAGTCAATCCCACCGGTGGTCGCGCTATGACGCCTCAGTCCCAGCAGCGCCATCAAGCGACAACCCCCTGCGGAGACCCTGCTTCCACCTTGCAACTGCGTGTCGGCGGTCCCGATGCCGACATCCCTGGACGAAACGGCCGCGCCATCCAGTTCGCGATCGACGCCGTGGCTGCTCATGGCGGCGGCACAGTTCTGGTTGCCGAAGGAGACTATTTACTCTCCGATGCGCTGCGCATGCGCAGCGGGGTTGCCGTCATTGGCAGACACGGAAAGACCAAGCTGCATCGCGGACCGCTCGTTTGGAGTCGGCTGGCGGTGGATGCCGACAAGAGCGAACGCCAGATGACACCCGCCGACCCCGCACCTTGGCAGATCGGCATGGGAGTGTGCCTGTTTGATCGCTTGGCGAACAACTGGGTGATGGCCAACAAACCGCTGAGCGTCGTTGCAATTGCAGATGGCGTCTGTCATTTCAGTGACCACCTCGAGAAAGACGTCATCGCCGAGGCCGGAAGCATCGCCGTCAATTACTTCCCCATGATCATCTTTGACCAGGCCGACCGCGCCTCTATTCACGGCTTCGACATTGATGCCGCGGTCGCCGATCCCGACCAGGTTCTTGCCGGCATGCGAAACCACGCTGTTTTCATCTGGCGCAGCCAGCACGTTCATGTGGCCCGTCTGACCGTGCGCAACGCCCTTTACGACGGCATCACCACCAGCAGTTCAAGCATCGGAGCGGTGATCGAAGACTGCTCGGTGATCGATAGCGGCAACTTTGGAATCCATCCGGGCAGTCATAGCACCGATGTCGTCGTACGTCGATGCACGATCAGCGGCAGCGGCGCGGATGGACTCTGGGTCTGCTGGGGAATCCGACGCGGACGCTTTCTCGACAACATCATCACCGGTAACGGAGCGCGGCTCCATCGCAGTGGCATCTGTATTGGCCACAAAGACACCGACGCCCATTTCGAAGGCAATCACATCTACAACAACAACAAGCACGGCATCGCTTTCCGCGATGAGACCGAAGCCAATGGGGCGCACCGTGCGACCATCCGCAACAATATCATCGAAAACAACGGTTCGCGGCGCGCCCCGCAGATCCCCGCCAATGAATTCCCGTGCAGCGGCATCGCCATCGGAGCGCTCCACCGTGACGTGATCATCGAAGGCAACACGATCCGTGAAACCCGTAACGGACCTGAAGCATGCCAGCGCCATGCCGTCGTAATTGCCAAGGGATCGACTGTCGCAAGCCTCAAGGACAACACGATCACTGGTCATCCAGAAGCGCCAATCATCGACCTTGCACAAACCTGACTGCGACCGAATCAATCATGCTCCACCATCCAGGAGATCGTCATGCCCTATCTGTCTCCACCGCTGTTGGCCATCTTGCTCGCGCCGACGTTGACGGCGGCTGATTTTTTCATTGATGCTGAGGCAGGCGACGACAACCGGGACGGCACCTCGGCAACAACCGCCTTCAAGCACAGTCCGGGCGATCCCGAAGCCACCGGCAACGCAGCCACCCGCTCCCCCGCGGCTGGCGACCGCATCCGTTTCAAGGGTGGCGTGATCTACCCCGGCGGCCTAGTCGTGGCATGGTCAGGAGCTGCCGACAAGCCCGTGATCATCGATGGCAACACGGATGGCTCGTTCGGCAAGGGCCGGGCGATCTGTGATGGCTCACGACCGGTGACCGGCTGGACCCGCTGTGCCAACGCCGCTGAGGCGGGCGGCAACGACCACTTCCAGCATCTGTGGAAAGCAAAACTGCCGGCCGGTTCCACCGCCCTGGGCGCTAATCTGTTGCAAAATGGTCGCACCTTGTGCTTGGCCCAATATCCGACGCCGACCGACTACAATTTCACCGACCGCTGGAAGGAATACGTTCCGACCACAGCCGGTCAGTTGAAGATCACCAGCGCCACCCATCCCATCCTTTCCGAGCTTGGCGGCGAGCGCCTCGTCGGCTGCTATATCCAGGCCTATCGTTCGACCAATCGCGTCAGCATGCGCAAAATCACTGCGTGGGATGCTGCGACCGGCGGCGTGTCCTTCGACAAACTTGAGACCGAGCCATACAAGGACCGCGGCGCCATCGCGGTCGTCAACAGCGCGCACAGCAAAGTGCTGGATGCACCCGGCGAATATGTGGTCTTCGAGTCCGAGAAGGACGGCCCCACCGTCCTGCTCTGGCCGCTCGACGACAAGGATCCGAACACCACCGGAGTGACCACGGCCAAGATGGACATCATGTTCAGGCTGGCGTACAAAGCCCACGATGTGCACATCGTCGGATTCCACATCCGCAACTACCAATACGGCATCACCAACTACGTGAAGGGGCATTGGAACAACGACGAGGACCGCAATGCCCGCATACGGATCGCCAACAATGATTTTGAACGCATCCGGTCGACCACCAATGACCGCACGGCGGCCTGCTACCTCATCCAGGCCGAGGATTCGCACATCGAAGACAATATCGTGCGTGACACCTACCGGGCACGTGGATTCTGTCTCCACACCGCCTGGCGTTGCTCGATCCGACGCAATACGCTGACGAATATATTTGGCGGTCCGATCACCTTCTTCATCACCAGCGCCAGCGAGATTGTCGGCAACCGGATTGGCGACAGCCCAGCCACCCACACCAACGGGATCACCGTGTACGAGAAATCAAAGGACATCCTGGTCGCCGACAACACCGTATGGAACAGCAACGTCGCCATGACCTGCGAGAACACCGAGAACGTCATCATCCGTGGCAATGCCTTCGATAGTCAGGCGCAAAGCTGCCAACCATTGTCGTTCTGGCATGCCGTTTCCGGCGATGTTCTGGTTGAAAACAACATTCTGCTTGGCGGTGGCGATACCGCCTCCGGCTTCACCATCGCCGGACTCAACGACAAATCCGGCGCGACGTTCGCCAACATGCGTACGGTGGTGCGCGACAACATCATGACCGGGCCCATGTTGATGGTCATGAGCGGGAAGCCCTGGACCAACAAGGTGACGGCCGAGAGCAACATTTACCTCGCCACCCCGACCAGCTACACGCTTGGCACCAAGGAACGCGTCGAATCAGACCTCGGCAAACTCGTCGGCGGAATTCCCGAACATCGCTACCTCCGCTTGGGTCCCAAGTAGCTCTACCCATGCACGGCCGCATCCCACTCCTTCTGCAGGTCTTCATGAGCCTTGCCATCACCGCCGATGCCGTCGTGTCCTCTGACTGGGTCAGCGGCGCACCGCGAGCAGAGATCGCACCGACATTCACGCGCAATCTGACCGGTGGGCGCAGTGGCGGCGAATCACTGACGATCACCTGCGATCAACGTCAGGGCCTGCAAGGTTACTGGATTAAGAGTGAGCCAGTGGTCGGTAAAACTTTCGTGAAATTTACAACCTACTACCAAGCGCGCGGGGTTGAAGTTCCACGGCGTAGCGTGCTCGTCCGTCTCTTGTGGGCCGGAGCCGACAACACAGACGTGCGTCCTTTGATCAATATAACGCGCCGCGATGCGCCATCTGTACTACCAAAGAGCATCGAACTCTACGGCGGTTCGCCAGACGGCGGCATGCCGGCCATGGACGAATTGCCTGTGGTCGGCGCCACCGGGCCAGACGGCTGGACCGAAGTAAGCGGCATCTACCGCGTACCGCACGATGCCAACCGCGTCGCCATCGAACTCAATCTGCAATTCGCGCCGAACAGCAGTGTCGTTTGGAGTGACACGACTCTGACCACAGTCCCCGAACCCAAACCACGCAAGGCTCGGATCGCAGCAGTGAACTTCGAGCCCAATGGTGGCGACAATCCGATGGACAACTGCCGCATGGCGGAGCCGTTCGTCGCTGAAGCTGCACGCCAAGGTGCGGATCTGGTAACGTTCAGCGAGCACTACACGACCCAGGGCCTGGGCCAACCCGATGCGCACGTCACCTCAGCCGAAGCAATTCCTGGCGGGCCGATCTGCGCCTTCTTCGGTGCGCTCGCTCGCAAACACAGCATCTACATCGTTGTCGGCATGTACGAACGTGACGGCATCCGCGTCTATAACGATGCGGTCATGTTTGGACCCGACGGCAATGTCGCCGGTAAATACCGCAAAAACGCACCAACCTCCGGCGAGATGGCCAAAGGCATCATGCCCGGCGACGATCTGCCGGTGTTCACCACCCGTTTCGGCAAAGTCGGCCTGTTGGTGTGCTACGACCTCCAATTCCCCGAACTCGCTCGCGAACTCGGCAAGCGTGGTGCCGAGATGATCATCGCTCCATCCTACGGATTCCCGACTCTGCTCGGAAAATCAGAAGCCATGGAGAATCAGATATTTCTCGTCACCAGCATCTATGTGGACGATGGAAAATCAGATCCGCTGAGTCGCTGGGGCATCACCGGGATCATCGATCCCGAGGGCAACGTCGTCGCCCGTGCGCCCAACCATCACTCCATCGCCATTGCTGATATCGACCTGACGCCGCGTCATTGGGTATGGCTCGGCAATTTGCGTGATCGGCTCTACAATCATCGACCAGTGATCAACGGAACGAAGTAAGCATCGTCTGCGACGCGCGCATGTCAGCGCTCAACGCTTCCCCGCATACCAGCGCGAGAAAGCCGCCGGACTCGAATAACCCAACTGGCGACCGATCTCCTTGAGTTTCACCTTGCCGGCAAGCAGCTCACCGACCCGCTGGAGTCGACAGGCATCGACGTACTGGTGGACGGTCATGCCGACATGCCGCTTAAACAGGCGCATGAAATGGAATTTGCTCATCCCGACAATGCGCGCGAGTTGCTCGACCGTCACGCCGTTGCCAGCAGTATGCTGAATATGGCGTTTGATCGCTTCTAGCGCTTGTTCTCTAACCGTCTCGGGACTCGCCGACGATGACGCTGCGCCTTGTTCGATGATGCCAATGACCAACGCAGCGACGGCGCCAACGAAACGAGTCCTGGCCAATCCAGGCGTTGCAGGCGCTAGGCGACGCGCATCAGCGAGGGCACGGCGCAGGTCGATTCCGAGGTCATCCATCTGCACTGAGCATGCTGGGCATCCAGGAAGAATCGCACCGCGTACAATGCGCATGCGCTGGGCAAAGACGCGTTGCTCCATGATCGAGATCCACACGTGCGTCGCATCGTGAGTCGCCCGCGCATAGCCAACATCGTGAGGTTCGAATTGATCAAAAACAAACACGGTTCCAGGAGCACAGTTGTAGGCTTTGTCGCCGTGTCCATACGCGCACGCTCCGCTCAGTGCGATCATGATTTCAGGATTGGGGTGGGCATGACTGATCGCGCCACGCGGACGCGTGACCACCGGAACTTCTGCTGGCCACAGTGTGCTGACGAATCGCCAACGCTCGACGGCTTGGAGCACGCTCACCATCGCGTCGGATAGTTCGAGACCCGGCATCAACGGCTCCTGCCGCTCAGCTTCCATGAGCATCTTTGGGTAACTTGGAGCATCAATCGCAATTTGCCATCGTCAGGAAATATCGGTACAAATCGCCAGTAGATCGCTGCGTCCGTGGCAAGATTCGCATCTTTTACCGACAAACCCTCACTCCCCGAGGTCGCCCATGTCTAACCCCACCAACACCCTCGCCCTCCATGGCGGCACCCCGGCGGTTTCGCAACCGGTGCCGACCTGGCCGATCGTCGGCGATCTCGAAGCGGCCTGGATGGAAGCCGTGGTGCGCAGTGGACAATGGAGTTGGAATGGCCCGCATGAACTCGCCTTCTGCCAGGAGTTCGCTGGCTTCATCGGTGCCAAGCACAGTCTGTTGCTCGCCAATGGCACGGTGACGCTGCAGTGCGCATTGCAGGCAGTTGGCGTTGTGCCTGGTGACGAGGTCATCGTTCCCGGTCTGACCTGGGTGGCGACCGCGCAGGCCGCCTTGGATATCGGGGCCAACGTCGTCTTCGCCGACATCGATCCCGAAACCCTCTGCTTGGACCCGCAGGCCTTTGAACGCGCGATCACGCCGCGCACGAAGGCCGTGATTCCGGTGCACCTCTACGGCTGCATGTGCGACATGGATGCCATCATGGAGATCAGCCGCCGTCATAGCATCAAGGTGGTGGAAGACGTTGCCCACCAACACGGCAGTCGCTGGCGCAACATCGGCGCTGGTGCGATCGGCGACGTCGGCAGTTTTTCGATGCAGCAGTCAAAAGTCCTGACTTGCGGCGAAGGCGGCGCTATCACCACGAATGACCCAGCCATCTACGAAACCATTCATTGCCTCAAGCATGTCGGTTTCATGCCCGGAGCGACCACGCCGGGCAATCGCTATGGCCACAACTACCGCGGCACCGAAATGCAGGCGGTCTTGCTGCGCGGTGGACTCAGGCGCATTACCGAGCAGACCATGCTGCGGGAACGCAATGCCGCCCGGCTCAGCGCAGGACTCGCGCGCATCGGCGGTCCGCTGCGCGCGGTCGCCCGTGATCCGCGGGTCACCCGCCAGGCCTATTACGCGATGACGCTGAATTACCAAGCGCACCTCGCCAATGGTCTGGATACCAGCACCTATGTCGCGGCGCTGGCAGCCGAAGGCTGTCGCCTGTCGCGCCCGTATGCACCGGTGTATCGCGCACCGCTGATGAACCTGTACGACAACACCAGTCCGGTGCCCTTCCGCGATCAGAAAAACATCCAAGATTACCGGACGTTGCAGCTCCCGAATGTGGAACGCGCAGTCGCCCACACCGCCCTGCTCCTCTCACATACGCAGTTGCTTGGCGACAGTGCATTCATCGATTCCCTGCTTGAAGCTGTTGCTAAAGTCAACCACTCGATCCCTGCGCTGCTCAGCACGCAACCAGCTAAAAAATTAGCCGGAGCCGCAGCCTGACCTCAATCACCGCTCGACCCTGGTGGAGTAGTTCATGCAACTGATTCTCATCCCGCTTGCACTCATGATCTGCGTCACCACGGGTCACACGGCAACTGCAGAGCCCAGTTCAGCAAAACCACCAACGTTGGTCGCGTTCGGTGACTCGATCACCGTTGGCTACGGAGTGAACAAGGGTCTAGGCTGGGTGGAACTACTCACGGATCGACTCAAGAAAACCGGAAACACGCTTGCCATCAGCAATGCGGGTGGGAATGGGAACACGTCAACTCAAGGTATGGCCAGGATGAACACCGATGTCTTGACCCACATGCCTGGCCTGGTCCTGGTTGAGTTTGGTGGCAACGACGCGGCCCAACATGTAACCGTCGATCAATTCGAGAAAAATCTGTTCACCATCGCTGAAAAAATTACCAGCAAGGGCGGCAGTCTCGTCTTTCTGACGTTCCCACCGGTGATCGACGAGTGGCACAAAGTTGGTAAAAGTCCCACCTTCGCCACGTGGGGCGGCCTGGATCAATGCGTCGAGCAATACCGCGAGAAAACTCGTGCCGTGGCCAAAAAGCTCGGCGCACGCCTCTGTGATATTGATGTGATCCTCCGGAAGCTCATCAAAGATAATGGGAAAGAACGCTATATCCTCAAGGACGGCGTCCATCTCACAGCTGAATCCAACACCGTTGTTGCAGACGCCATCGTGAAGTTCCTGACCGAAAAAGGAAAAACAACTCGCTAGTTCCGCGTGTCGACTGACTGAATACACTCATCAACGGAGATACCATGCGCATCGGATTCGGTCGAGTTGACATCACGCCGCGTATCGGCGTCGAGCTGTGCGGTTTCGGGGCATTCCTAAATCGTCACTCAACCGCGATCCGCGATCGCCTGTGGGCGCGCGCGATGGCCATTGAGGTCGAGGGCACACGTCTGGTCATCGTCAGCTGCGATCTGGTCGGCATCGGACGCGAGATGAGCGCAAAAATCCGGGCTGCGGTAATGTCGGCAACCGGACTGCCCGCATCAGCAATCATGGTGCATAGCACGCACACGCACAGTGGACCAACCACCATGTCCACCTCGGGCTGGGGCGATGCCGACCCGCCATACTGCGAAATCCTGCCAACCCGCGTTGCCCGAGCCTGCATCGACGCGGTTGGCAACCTCCGTGAGGCAACCCTCGCGCATGCCGAAGTTCCCTGCGAGGGCATCGGTCAGAACCGCGAATACGATCGCGACAACCTGCCACTTGATGAGGTGATGCGTCCGGGTTGGCGTCCCAACAAGCCGGAACTGACTGATACCACCTGCCATGTGCTCACCGCTACGGCTGACGGCACAGTGATCGGTTTCGTTTCCTACTTCGGCTGCCATCCAGTGGTGTGCTGTTCTGACAGTCGGCACATTCACGGCGATTTCTGTGGCGTCGCCACCAACCTACTCGAAACGGAATTTTCCGGAGCCACCGGCATGTTCCTGCAAGGTGCGCAAGGTGACGTGAATTCCCGCGTCGTTCATAAACCTGCAGCGGAATCACTGCGCGCGTTGGACATCATCGCCGGAGAGTACGCCGCCGCCGTACGCGTCGGCATCCAGCGTGCGCAACCGATCGTAGTCGATCAGCTGGCCGCCCATCAACGATTGGTGCGCTTTACCCGCAAGCCGTGGGATCTCGCCAAACTGCGGGGCATGCTCGCCGAAACCGAAGCGTCCATCGTTGCCGCTCCCGATGAATCAGCGCAGTCGATGCGCATCAACATGGTGCACCTCATCGCCCTCCGCCGCATGGTTGCCGATATGGAAGCCGGACGCGACATGTCACCACCGATCGAGCTACAGGGATTTCGTCTCGGGCCGATCGCCTTGCTGGCCTCGCCATTCGAAACCTTCCAAGCGATCAAGAACGATGTGGTCAAGGGATCCGCAGCAGACATCCCCCTCGTGCTAAGTTTCGCCAATGACTCGGTTGGTTACGCCGCCGATCACACCGCCGCCGCGCGCGGTGGCTACGCTGCCGACATGGTTCCGATCATCTATGGATCGCTGCCCTACGCGCAGGTGCATACTGAATTGGTTGCCGGCCTGCTTGCGGTCGATGTTGCGTTAGCCAACTCAATACACGCCATCGCTTAGCCTGGGATGGTCGAGCGCCAGCTCGACCTATTTCCCAATAACACGTCTTTATTCGCATGGTCGAGCAGGCGCTCGACCCTCCCAGGACTCATACAGCGATCGGGTTGATTTGCATGATTGGCTGGAGGTTCGTGTAGTTAACGACATCAGCCAAGATGGTCGGCGCATGTTGCTGAAACGCGGCCTGGAATGCTGCGAGCGAACGGAACGTGAACCAGGACGTGGCGATGAGGGCGGCTTGCTGACTCCGTCGATTGCGACCACACCGCGATCGATGCCGTAGGCGACGCAGGCGTCACCAAGCAGGCGCATGACTATCGGGATGCGTTTGTTCGCGTAATAGTTGAAATCAAAATGCACGTGGTCGGTGTTGGCGTAGAGGACGAGGATTTTGATCATGGAGGCCCTTGGAAATTTCGTAGAGAACTAAACCCGTGCAATCGCAGTCAATGATTGGCGAACTGTTCTTTGACATACTCAGCATCGACCTTGACTGCTTTCACATCGTGAATGAATTCGGCTTTAGTGAACTGATATTTACTTAGAATCAATCCATCGCAAAAATGCTCGGTTGACTCGTAATAATTTCCGTCGTTGTCCAGTATGACAACCTTATCAAAACTGCCTATTGAACACACCAACAGGCCAAACAACAACTTCATATGATGATCCTCTCCGTAATGCGCTGTATGAATAGAGTATTTAATCCAACCGCCATCCGTGCATGCCATTTTTCCGGATTCCGGATTAATTATTGCGCTGTTGGCATTTCTAACGATGTCCTTATCAGCGACGACGCTGAGATCAGAGTTCACTTGCTGATACATCGCAGTCACTAGCTCTGCGTTTAACTGTGGAAGCACAACCGTGCTCTTATACCGCACGACACCATATAAACTGACAAGCACTGCTCCTAAGAGCAGGAGCACTAGGAAAAGATAACTCCTTATGCGCATGTGACCGCCGCCAGGTTTTTTGGATTAGTATGAGGATAACAGTCCCAGGTGTACTCGTAGCTCTACGACTCAGACGCACAAGCACCACGCATGTGAACAGTGCTAATAAGACACAACCATGAAGTGGCCACGCGATTTCGAATGCCATCCCACCAGTTGCCGCCGCCGCCCACCCCCAATGCTGCGCACCATGACCGACCCTATCCGTAATCAACGAGCTCCCATGGCGTATCGGCAATTTGGCCGGAGAGGGCCAATGCTCTCGGTCATCACCCTCGGCGGGATGCGTTACAAGGGCGGATGGGATAAACCGCGTGAAGTCGTGCCAGAGGACATGCGCGCGCAGTGCCGCGAGATGATCACGATGTCGCTCGATGCTGGGATCAACCACATCGAGACAGCGCATGGCTATGGGCGCTCAGAATACTGCTACGGGTTGGCACTGAACGATGACCTCAAGGTCCCGCGCAACCGTTACCACTTGATGACCAAAGGCGCGCCGCAGACGGCGGACGAAACCTACAAGCTGGTCGAGGAACAACTCAAAGGGCTGAAGACCGATCACATCGATCTCTATGGCTGGCACGGGATCAATAACGCTGAGTGCTATCGCATCGCCACCGCCAAGGGCGGACCGGTAGAGGCGCTGCATAAACTGAAAGCGCAGGGCGTGATCGGCCGAGTTGGATTCAGCACCCACGCACCGCTAGAAGTGATCATCGATGCGATCGCCACCGGGCTGTTCGAGTTCGTCAATCTGCACTACTACTACTTCTTCCAGCGGAACCGTGGCGCGGTGGACTACGCGGCGGCGAAGGGCCTGGGCGTGTTCATCATCTCGCCCAATGACAAAGGCGGACAGTTGTTCCATCCGTCGCCGCTCTTGCGCCAGCTCTGCGCGCCGCTGACGCCGATCCAGTTCAACGCACGCTGGTGCCTCAAGCATCCCGAAATCCAGACCCTGTCCTTCGGTCTGACTGAACGCCCACACGTTGACGAAATGCGTGGGATATTCCCGGTATCTGCGCCACTGAGCGCACGTGATCTCGCAATCCAATTGAGCCTCGATGCGCGCATTGCCCAAGATCCCCTCGCGGCGTGGGACGGCTACGAATGCCGCAACGATCCGAGCACGATCAACATTCCCGAAGTCCTCCGCTTCCGCCGTCTGCTGCATTGCTACGACATGGAGACGTTCGGAAAATACCGCTACAATATGTTCGAAGCGAAAGGCCATTGGTTCCCCGGACAATACGCGACGCCAGATCTAGTCGATAAAGTTGACACCACGCCAGTGCCACCGGGCGTTGACGTCAAAGCCATGCTGAACGAGACGCACGCGGCGTTGTATAAAGCGAAGCCAACCACGTGAATCCGATGTCCACCCAAGGCAACCGCAGAGGCGCAGAGGCCGCGGAGGACGCAGAGATAGGCAGGGGAAAGTGTCCGCATGAGCCTCTGTGCAAATCCCTATTCGATTTCGCCTCTGCGATCTCAGCGGCCTCTGCGCCTCTGCGGTTGCCTTGGCTGTAGTGCATGAACAAGCCACTACCGATCATCCTCATCCTCGGCCCGACAGCCTCAGGCAAGTCGGCACTGGCGGCACGACTCGCGCAGGCGTTACCTGGAGAAGTCATTTCGGCGGATGCGTTCGCTGTGTATCGCGGGATGGATATTGGAACAGCGAAGCCGAGCGCCGAGGAACGCGCCGTGGTTCCACATTATCTGATCGATTGTTTCGAACCAGAAGATCGTTGCGACGCCAACCGCTGGTTTGCGTTGGCTGATGGGTTGATTCGCGAGATTCATACGCGCAAGAAAACGCCGGTAATTGCCGGTGGAACTCCGCTGTACACCAAGTTGCTGATTGAGGGCATCAGTGCTGGGCCGCCGCGTGATGTGCTGGTGCGTTCAGCATTGCAGGCGGCGTACCAAGCCGATCCTGCTGCGGTGTGGACTGAACTGCAGCGAATCGATCCCACCTACGCCGCCACGCGTCATCCGAACGATGAACGGCGGATCATCCGTGCGCTGGAAGTGTATCGCCTGACCGGCAAGTCGTATTCCAGTTTCCACACCACCGACGGAACGCGCCGCGCCGATCTGCGGCCGCTGATGATCGGATTGGAGTGGGATCGCGCCGTTCTGCATCAACGTATCGCCGAACGCACGCGGACGATGTTCGCCCGGAGCCTAATCGACGAAGTCCGGAAGATCCGTCCGCGTCTGTCGCCCGAAGCGATGCAAGCCGTCGGCTACAAGGAAGTCTGCTCACATCTTGATGGCACGATCACTCTGGAGCAGTGTATCGCGGATGTGACTGCCGGAACGAGACAACTCGCCAAACATCAACTGACGTGGTATCGCCGCTTTCCCGACATCCGTTGGCTTCCCGGCGATGCTCCGGATCTGTTTGAACAGGCGTTGGCATTATGCACAACACACCTCGCATGATTTGTCCCTGGGAGGGTCGAGCACCAGCTCGACCAATTCGATTCGCATGGTCGAGCTGGTGCTCGACCCTCCCAGCGTCGCCATGAAACTGCTCATCGTCGAATCGCCCAATAAGATCAAGAAGCTGAAAGAGTTGATCGGCCCCGGCTTCGTCCTCGGTGCGTCGTATGGGCACGTGCGCGATCTGCCGCTCAAAGGTGATCTTGGTGTCGAATTCGTCGGGGGCTCAGTTCGTCCGCATTACCAGCCGCTCGAAAAAGCCTCGCAGGCGATCAACGATCTCACGCGCATGGCCGCTAATTGCGACGAAGTCTGGCTGGCGACCGACCCGGATCGTGAAGGTGAGGCAATCGCGTGGCATCTGACGCAGTTGCTCGGCGAACGCCGCTATCGCCGCGTCGCATTCCAAGCGATCACCAAACCCGAAGTTCAACGCGCCATCGCCAGTCCACGCGAGTTGGATCGCCATCTGGTCGATGCGCAGCAGGCGCGCCGTGTCCTCGATCGCGTTGTTGGCTGGTTGGTATCGCCGACCCTGCGCTCGTGCGGCAAGGATGCCAAGAGTGCCGGTCGCGTGCAAAGCGTCGCTCTGCGCCTGGTGGCTGAACGCGAGTGGGAGATTCAGAAGTTCAACGCCGTCGATCACTTCGTGCTGACCGCCAAACTCGAACGCCAAAAGAAACCACCGAAATTTACCGCCAAATTGATCACCTGGAAAGGTGAGGCGTTGGGAACGCGACTGATCGACGCCGACATCGCCAATCGCACGGTGGAATGGTGCCGCAAACAATCGTGGTTGGTCCACACCTGTGATCGCCGAGAAGTCGAACGCCGACCGCCGCCACCGTTCAATACAGCGACCGTGCAGCAGGCGGCATCAGTACAGCTTGGGCTGCGCCCCGATGCGACGATGAAACTGTTGCAGGAATTATTTGAAGACGGCCGCATCACCTATCACCGCACCGACTCGGTGGCACTTGCGCCGGAAGCCGTGCAGGCCGCACGCACGCTGATCGGCGAACGCTTTGACCCTGCGTACCTGCCTGCGTCACCCGTCATCCATGCGACTAAATCTGCCAACGCCCAAGAAGCACACGAAGCGATTCGCCCAACCCATCCGGAAACCGGGGTCGATGCGGTCGTTGGCCCAGCCAAGGATCTCTACGCGCTGATTTGGAATCGTTTCGTCGCCTGCCAAATGGCCAACGGCCGTGATCAGCAGACCACAATCGACGTTGCGTGTGCTCCGACCGCGTGGAACGGCGGACCGATGGGTATCTTCCAAGCCAAGGGCGTGGTCGTGTTGTTCGATGGCTGGCGCACGCTGACCGCTGACGCGACCGAGGAAAAGAAGCAGAAGCGCAAGAAGGGTGACGACGACGAGGATGACGCCGTGGTGAAACTGCCGCTCCTGGAACCGGGCCAGGAGCTGAACTTGCTCGAGCTCGATGCTGTCAAACGCACAACCCGGCCGCCGCCGCGCTTCACTCAGGCCTCGCTGATCAAACGCTTGGAAAAGGAGGGTGTCGGCCGGCCATCGACCTACGCCGCGACCCTGAACACCTTGCTCTTCCGTGAGTACATCCTCGACAAGCAGCGCAAACTCCACGCGACCGAACTTGGCCTGCGGGTGACGTCGTTCCTGATCAAGCGCTACGCTGGCAACTTCATCGAATTGGATTTCACTGCCCGGATGGAAGCCGAACTCGACCGCGTCGCCGCCGGCCAAGTCGCCTGGGAACCGACGGTGACCTCGGCCTGCCGGGCAATTTTGGCCCTGGCCAGGACAGCGGGTCTTTATGGGGCAGCACCAGGTGGTCTCGAAGGCTGACTTCACACCAATCACCAAGGCAACCGCTGAGGCGCAGAGGCCGCAGAGGACGCAGAGGGCGCAGAGGTTTTTAGTGAACACGCAACTGATGTTAGGCGCGGAG
>CAZZAM010000010.1:42874-96621 GCA_964652775.1 uncultured candidatus Brocadiaceae bacterium
GCAGAGGGGAAGCATGCTTGTCGTTACCTCGCAAGTGATGATCGGCGCTGAGAAATCCTGAGCATCCTAACCTCAACCCTCTGCGACCTCCGCGGCCTCTGCGCCTCAGCGGTTGCCTTGCGGGGCGACACGGCTCTTGCCAGCGCCGGGCCAGCCTAACGCTGCACCGTCGTGACTGACCAGCGAGCCAAAGAGATTGTCGATGGACTGGGCGATGCCGGCGGCAGCGAAGCCGACCAGCAGGCGTCGCGACAGATCGTCTCAGCGCTACGCACGCATCGCGACAGCGTCTCGGGTGTGGCAGCGGTGCCGCTCAAGGACGAACAACTGTCGTCGAAAATCATGGCCAGCGCGAAGACCCGCAGTCAAGAACTGCAAAAGTCAGCCGCGCCCAGCGCGACCGCTGAGCGGCCGGTCCCCATGTGGCTGATCCTCGCGTGGGTGGCCGCGTTGGCTGCGTTCATTGTGCTGTGGTGGAAGTTCGGGTGAAACAGTACCACGACCTGCTGCGGCGGGTGCTCAGTGAAGGTCAGAGCCGCGACGATCGCACCGGAACTGGGACCATCGGCATATTTGGCCATCAACTGCGCTGCGACCTCAATGCCGGGTTTCCGTTGCTGACAACCAAAAAAGTTCATACCAAGTCGATCATCATTGAGTTGCTGTGGTTCCTGAGTGGGCGCACGGACAACCAATGGCTGACCGAACGCGGAGTGACGATCTGGAACGAGTGGGCAACCGCCGAACAATGCAAACGCTTTGGCCGCTGCGAAGGCGATCTTGGTCCGGTGTACGGCCACCAGTGGCGCAATTTTGGTGCGAGCAAGACCGCCGACGGGGCCTACGCGACCGATGGCGTCGATCAGATTCGCTTTGTTCTCGATGAAATCCGCCGCAATCCCAACAGCCGCCGACTGATTGTCTCGGGCTGGAATCCCGCCGAAGCCACGCAGGTTGCGTTGCCCCCCTGCCACACGTTGTTCCAGTTCTACGTCCAGAACGGCAAGCTGTCGTGCCAGCTCTATCAACGCTCGGCCGATATTTTTCTCGGTGTACCATTCAACATTGCCAGCTACGCGTTGCTCACCCACATGATCGCGCAAGTCAGCGGCCTCGGGGTCGGCGACTTCGTCCACACCTTCGGTGACGCCCACATCTATCTCAATCACCGCGAGCAGGTTGATCTGCAGTTGTCACGTGAAACGCGTCCGTTGCCTAAACTCAAACTGAATCCCGAGGTGAAGGATCTCTTCTCCTTCCGTTTCGAGGACATTGCGATTGAGGGCTACGATCCACATCCGGGTATCAGGGCAGCGGTGGCGGTCTAATGCTGCCGTTGTCACTGGTTGTGGCCTATAGTGTCCCCGGCCGCGTGATCGGTCGCGAAGGGAAACTGCCGTGGCACGAGCCGGAAGACCTCAAGCATTTCAAGGCAACAACCAGTGGTCACGCCGTGATCATGGGTCGCAAGACGTGGGATTCATTGGGGAAACCACTGCCGAAGCGGCGTAATCTGGTGATCACACGGCAAGCTGGTTACGTTGCGAACGACGCGGAAGTGTATGCGGACATTGACTCGGCGATTGCCGCTGCACGCACCACGGATCCCGAACCATGCGTTATCGGTGGTGCGACGATCTATGCGCAGGCAATGCCACTGATGACCAAACTGGTATTGACCGAAGTGCGAATGGATGTGACCGGCGATGCGGTGTTTCCGCAGATTGATGAGCGTGGGTGGAACGAAACTGAGCGAAGAGAATCTGGGAGGCTGGTGTTTCGGACGCTGGTGCGTCTGGGATCGCCGAGTTGAACTCGGCATGATGCGAGCCGAGTTCAACTCGGCGATCCCAGGGTTACCAATTCAAGATAACTTTTCCCGACTGCCCACTCAGCATCGTCTCAAAACCCTTGGCATAGTCGTTGATCGGGAAGTGATGCGTGATCACCGGGCTGACGTCAAGACCGCTGCGGACCATCGCTGCCATCTTGTACCAGGTTTCGAACATCTGGCGGCCGTAGATGCCCTTGAGCTCGATACCCTTGAATACGATTTGGCCCCAGTCGATCGCGACTTCGTCGGGGAAGATGCCGAGCATGGCGATGCGTCCACCATTGGCCATCGCGCCAAGCATGCCACGAAACGCCGTGCCGTTGCCGCTCATCTCCAAACCGACGTCAAAGCCCTCGGTCATGCCGAGTTCTTTCATGACGGTTTGCAAATCCTGCGTGCGCGTATCAACCACGCGGGTCGCACCCATCTTTTTCGCCAGTTCCAAACGCCACGGATTGACGTCGGTGATGACGACGTGGCGCGCGCCGACAAAGCGGCAGATCGCCACCGCCATCGCGCCAATCGGACCGGCACCGGTGATCAGCACGTCTTCGCCAACGAGATCAAACGACAGTGCGGTGTGGACTGCGTTGCCGAACGGATCGAAGATCGCCGCGACATCATCGCTGATTTCGTCAGGAACCTTGAACAGGTTCACTGCCGGCAGCGACAGATATTCAGCGAATGACCCTGGACGATTCACCCCAACGCCAACGGTGTTCGGGCAGAGATGGCGTTTGCCAGCACGGCAGTTGCGGCAGTTGCCGCAGACGAGGTGACCCTCGCCACTCACCCGATCGCCAACCTGATAGCCGGTGACGGCCGAGCCAACGCGTTCGATGAAACCAAGGTACTCATGACCAACATGCATCGGCACCGGGATTGTCTTCTGGGCCCAGGCGTCCCACTTCCAAATGTGCATGTCGGTGCCGCAGATCGCCGAATTACGCATGCGAATCAGCACGTCGTTGGGGCCGATCTCAGGCACCGGAACGAGTTGCATGGTCAGGCCAGGGGCCCGTTCAGCTTTCACCAAGGCACGCATGGTTGAGCTCACGGGAAACTCCTGGGTACGGCGCAATGCGGAATGCTGGAATGCTGGAATGCTGGAATATTGAGCCAAGGCAAGACCTTCGCGTCATCTTTTGCTTGAACATTCCAGCATTCCAGCATTCCAGCATTCCTCATTTCGTTATGACGCCGAGCTCGCGCCCGACGGTGGCGAAGGCGGCGACGGCACGATCAACATCGGCATCGGAGTGCGCCGCCGACATCTGGGTGCGGATGCGCGCCTGGCCTTTGGGAACAACCGGGAAGGAGAAGCCGATGACGTAGACGCCGTGATCCAACAGTCGCGCGGCGAGTTGCTGGGCAACCCGAGCATCACCGAGCATCACAGGGATGATCGGGTGTTCTCCAGGCACCAAGGTGAAACCTAGCGTGGTCATCGCAGCTCGGAAGCGCGACGCGTTGCGTTGCAGACGCGCGCGCATCGCCGGGCCTTCGCGTTCGATGATCTTGAACACTTCCAGGGTCGCGGCAGCAATCGACGGGGCGAGCGTGTTCGAAAACAGATACGGCCGCGCGCGCTGACGCAGCCAGCCGATGATCTCGCGGTCGCCGGCGATGTAGCCACCAGACGCTCCACCCAACGCCTTACCCAGCGTTCCGGTGATGATGTCGATCCGGCCCATGACGTTGCGGAACTCGTGCGAGCCGCGGCCATTGGCACCCAGAAATCCGACCGCATGGCTGTCATCGACCAGCACGATGGCGCTGAAGCGGTCAGCGAGATCGCAGATCGCCGGCAGATTCGCAATCGTTCCATCCATGCTGAACACGCCGTCAGTCGCAATCATCATGAATCGCGCACCACCGTCGCGGGCCGCGACGAGCTGTGCTTCCAAGTCCTGCATGTCGTTGTTGGCGTAGCGGAAACGCTTGGCCTTGCACAGGCGGATGCCGTCGATGATCGAAGCGTGGTTCAGCGCGTCACTGATGATCGCGTCCTGTTCGCCCAGCAGCGGTTCGAATACCGCGCCGTTGGCATCAAAGCAACTGCCGTAGAGTTGCGCGTCGGCGAGTCCGAGAAATGTCGCGATGGACTGCTCCAATTCGCGATGGACCGACTGCGTGCCGCAGATGAAGCGCACCGACGACAACCCAAAACCCCAGCGCTGCAAACCAACCGCCGCTGCATCAGTGATGCGCTGATCGCCGGACAAACCCAGGTAATTGTTGGCGCAGAAGTTGAGCACCTGACGGCCATCAGCCTCGACCAACGCACCCTGACGCGAGGTCAGGACACGCTCGGGCTTGAGCAATCCCTGCTCGGCCAACGCCGCTGTTTCTGTGCGCAGATGCGTGCGGAAGTCCGTATTCATGGCAGTCCCATCAAACAGCCGGGAAGCGGCCCTTCATCATCTCGGCTTTCTTCTGGGCGATCTCATTCTTGGCGGTGAAGGCATCCACTTCGGCCATGCTACGATTCCACGCGTCAGGAAACTTCTTCTTCAGGTACTGACACTTCGCGTTGAAGAACAGACCCTCGCCGCAATTCTTGGCGAACAGGGTGGCGTCGATCGCACCACAGTTGGCGAGCGAGAAGGCCATCTCCCAATACGAGGTCGCTTGCCGCAACCAGGCGTTGTCCTGGCGACTGCCGTCGGTGCTGACAGCACTAACCTCCTCGGCCGATGTTGGGGTCCACTTGGCAAACCAGGAACGGGCCTGGCGACAAACGCACTCGCGGCGGAGGTCGTAGAGCTTGAGGATGAGGTCGGCGTCGGCGGCGGTGGCCATGGGATGTTCTCCGAGGCGGAACGATGGGGACTCTGACCGGAGGTCCAGAGGCAGGTGAAATGCCACATGCTGGAATGCTGGAATGCTGGAATGCTGGAATTGGTAGAAAACAACGGTTTTTTCCAGTAAGTCCGTTGGGAAACAGGCCCAGTGCCAAGCGTGTCCGGTGTTTACTCAAACATTCCAGCATTCCAGCATTCCAGCATTCCAGCATTTGGCATTCCCTATCCCCTCTTCCCTCCCCCACCAACCACGATCGAATGCCACCGTGGATTACCAAGTCATCGCCCTCAAGTATCGGCCGCAGAACTTCACCCAGGTTGTCGGACAGGAGGTGGTGTCGCGCACGCTGACCAACGCAATCCGCAGCCATCGCGTGCACAATGCGTACCTGTTCACCGGCCCACGCGGGACCGGCAAGACCAGCATGGCGCGGATTCTCGCCAAGGCTTTGACCTGCGAAACCGGTCCGACCACCGAGCCATGCGGCGTGTGCGAACACTGCAAACGCGTCACCGACTCGTGCCATCCCGATGTGATGGAAATTGACGCCGCCCGTCACAACGGCGTTGACAACGTGCGCGACCTCTCCGATGGGATGACCTTCGCGCCGACCATGGCGCGAGTGAAGATTCTCATCATGGACGAAGTGCACATGTTCTCGAGTTCAGCGTGGAACGCCCTGCTGAAAATTCTGGAAGAACCACCTGCGCACGTCCGCTTCATCTTTGCGACCACTGAAGTCGACAGCGTTCCGCCAACCGTCATCTCGCGTTGTCAGCGCTTTGATTTTCGCTCGCTCGATCTACCGACCATCGTAGCCAGTTTGGTAACCATCGCCGCGAAGGAGGGCGCCAAGTTATCCGAACCCGTGCTGTACCGAGTTGCCCGTGCTGCTGGTGGCGGCATGCGCGATGCCCAGACCTTGCTTGATCAATTGATCGCAGTCAGCGATGGCGCGGCCAGCGAAGAGGATCTCGACCTGCTGCTGGGCGCAGCGCGCGGCGAAGACCTCCGCGACATGTTGGCCAGCATGCTTGATGGCAACAGCGCGCCGGCACTGGAACGCCTCGACGCCGTGCTCGCGGGAGGCGCGTCGGCCGCAACCGTCATTGATCAATTGCTCGAACATTTGCGCGGTATTATGCTGTTGCAGGCGTGCGGACCCCAAGCCCCGGCGGTGAAACGTCTCGGCCTGCCGATCGACAAGCTGGAATCCTTCGCGGCCAAGGCGACGCCGGAAAAAATCCTGCGCGCGTGTCAGGTGCTGGCCGGCACCCAGCAACAACTGCGTCACGGGTCTGACCCTCGTTTGTGTCTGGATATGGCGACCGTGCGCATCTCTCGCCTCGGTGAAGTCCACGATCTGGAGCGTCTGCTCCAACGCATCGACCGCGCTGAAGCACAAGGCATTGCCGGAGCCGCTGCGGGCCCTCGCTAGGGCCGCCGCGCCAGCCAAGCGCGTCGGCCCCAATCATGGGCGGAAGTCAGATCACCAGCACGAGCGCAACCGCGTTGAGTCCCGCACCCGCATCGTTGCCGCTCGCGACCACGTCGAGTCGTCCAGCCAACTCCACGACCGCGGTCGGTTCAACGCCGGCACTCAAACTAGCCGAGTCGCATCCACTGGTGAAAGAATTAATCAAACGATTTGCCGCTGATATCGTCCGTCGTGAACCGCTCGATCACGCTGCCTGGCTCGCCAAGCTGCGCCGAGATCCCGAACACCATGACTGATGACCGCAAAGAGAAACAGACGCGGGTCGGCGATGATCCGTCGTGGCAGTCTTGGAACAGCGGTTCCCGAGGATGGAGCGACAGCACGCAAGGTCTCCAGGACGCCGCATCGAGCAATGCACTCAACCTGCCCGGAGGCGGACGCATCGGGCCATACCGCATTTTAACTCCGCTCGGTCGCGGCGGCATGGGTGCCGTCTGGCGCGCCGAAGCCGCAGAAAGCTGCGCGGTTCCAGTCGGTAAATACATTGCGCTGAAGCTGCTGCACCGGGTTTCACCCGAGGAACGCCGCCGTGCCGCGCGCGAGGTCGCCTACTTGCAGGCATTGCATCATCCGGGTGTCGTACGTGTGCTCGACTTCGGCGAACATCTTGGCCGGCCATGGATCGTCATGGATCTGGTTGATGGCCGACGTCTCGACAAGGTGATGAGCGACGAGGGTCCATTCGCCTCCGATCGCGCTGCACGGATTGCGGTCGGTGCACTCGAAGCACTGCACGTCGCCCATCTTGCTGGTATTCTCCATCGCGACATCAAGCCCGGTAATCTGATGCTGCGGGAAAATGGCCAGGTCGTGGTGCTCGACTTCGGCTTGGCCGCAGCGCCAGAGTTCGAATCGCGCCTGACCGCCAGCGACACCGTCATCGGCACGCCGGCGTACATGAGTCCCGAGCAAGCCGCCGGTCAACGCACGGCGGTTAGTCCGCGCAGTGATATTTACGCGATGGGAGCCGTGCTCTACGAGATGGTTTCGGGAACCCCGCCGTTCTCCGCCGATGATCCACGCGCGCTGCTGCGTCAGGTTATCGAACAGCCGTTGACGCCGCCCAGTCAGCATCGTCCCGGCATGCCGCGTGATCTTGAAACGATCATCCTACGCGCCATGGCCAAGGATCCACGCGATCGCTACCGATTCGCGGAAGCCATGGCCGCGGATTTGCGTCGCTTCATGGAAGGTCGGCAGGTCAAGACGACGCGTCCGGGCCGAATGCTGCCATTCCTGCGCACGTGTTGGCGTAGGCGCCGCACCCTCGCCGGAGCAGGCCTCCTCCTATTCATCGTCCTGGCCGGTTCAGCCCTCGCTGGGCGCGAGGCGATGCATCGGCTGGGATCCAGGACGACGGTGGTGCGCGCACCCGGACCTTCCACCAATGAGACATGGATGATCAAGCTTATTCATGTCCAGCCGCTGGTTCCCCCTGGTGACATCAGCGGGAGTGGCGCTGCTTTGCACAGCAAACCGCGCCAATCGCTTGGCCTCGGCTTTTATTACACCGAGCTGCCCAAGCTGTCCGGTCCAGTGCGACTTGAAGCGACGGTTACACCGCTACTGCCATTCTTCGATGCCTTGTTCATGATCAGTGACCGTGATATCGGCAAAGGCTACACCGCACGTCTCGTAGGCACCAACAAGGATACGCGGATCGAGCTGCTACGTGGAGGTAAAGTCATGACTGGGCGTGACCTTGGCCGCGCACTCATGCTCAGTCGTCCACAACGGCTGAAATTTCACCGCCATGAGGACACGCTGGAAATCCACCTGTTGGATGGCGTGACTGGAACCGACGCGGTGGTGTCATTCGTCGACCTTGTCCCACTTGAAGGTCCTGATGCCTCGGGCACCTACATCGCGGCTGATCCCGCAGCGATCCAGATCGCCGAGGTGACACTGGAGACGCAACGCCAGGAGCTGGCCTGGAGCGATCTGCTGCAAGCGGACATGTATCGCCAAGACGGCAGGTACGAGCTGGCTAAAGATCGTTACGAAGATTTTCTCCGCGAGCACACAATTAATCCACCACCCCAAGCTCGCGATGCGATGCTGCGCGCCGGCCTGTGCTACGAGGAAATCGGCAAGGAGGTCGGCAAGAAAGACAACCTGACGACCGCCTTGGCCTATTTCAATAAGGTCGCCCAGACGGATATCCCCCGCTACCATCTCGTCGCCACCTTCCACGCCTGGGCCTGTCTGATCAAACTAGCACGTTTCGAAGAAGCCGACCAGGCTTTCGCTATACTCAGCAAGACCTACAGCACCGAGCAATTACTCGACAACGTGCCCAAGGACGCCGCCGAACAGTTGGTCGAAGATTATGTGCTGCGAGCGCAACAGGTGGCCGCTACTGATCAGAACCGTGCTATCGCTCTCTTGAAGTCGGGTGCCGAAGCGGCCCTGTTTGTCAAACAGCCAGAACGCGTAGCGATGGCACTGAGCACTGCGGGCGACTTGTACATGGCTTTGGATAGCGCCGCGGCGGCACTGAGTCTCTACCAGCAAGTTGTCGACGATCCCGCAACTCCATTGGCTTGGCGCAGTAAAGCGCGCATGAAGCAGGCCGAGGCGCTCTGTCTGTCGGGCAAGCGTAGCGAAGCGTTGGCGGCCTATCGCGAAGTCGCCGAGGATCCTCAATCGCCTGAGTTGTCGCCGTGGGCGTGGCTCTGGCTCGGCGATCTGTTAGCGCGGGGCAATGATTTCCAGGAAGCCATTGCAGCCTGGAGCCAAGCCGCCCTGGATCAGGGCCTCGCAGGTAGGTACGCCCGCACCTTCCTGGGCAACGAGGCTCTGCCTAGCGAAGCTCCAGTTGAGTCCTGGTATAAAAACGACTTTTACTACATGTGCGCCCGACTCGCTGACCAGTCCGGCGACCATGCCGCCTACATCGATCTCCTGCGCAAGGCCGCAACGGCTGGGGCAGCGGGCGATTGGCCCTCGCCGCTCGCTCGCCAACTGCTCCTCAAATAGACTGCAAACGACGCGGCCGACACCCGCAGAGGACGTCGGCCAGACCTACGACAGCGTCAATCCAGCTGTGCTAACGGTCGTCTTCTTTCTCTTCTTTGTCGTCATCGTCGCTGAGATCGTCCTCCATCTCCTCGTTCTCGTCATAGACGGTGTCGAGAAAGTCGTCGAGAGCGTCACGGATCGTCTCGTTGATCCGGTAGCCTTCGCTCTTGAGCAGCTTGATGATGTCTTCTTCGAGGCCCATGGACGGCTCCTGAACGCGTCGTGTGGGGAAGTCAGTAGGGACGTGGAGGGAACTGTCAATACCCGATACCTGGCGCACCCCATCCCCTACCTGAGTTTATGGGAATTAGCCGACATTTCCCAGGGAACCATGACTGCCAGGGACGCCACTTTCCGACCATGAAGCCAAGCCAACACCATCGTCCAGACGTCCGCTACCCGAAGCACGCCTCGATGCCTCGTGGGTTGGCAGTGAGACACTGGTCCTCTTTGCACGATCCATGTGGGACAGAGTGCTTGCCGCACCGCGTTGCCTTTTCACAGTACGCCGCCTTGGATGCAATGCTGATGGAGTACCGTGGCTGCATGATCAATCCACTGTCCTCTCAGGAGCACGCGGTATGATCGCGTTGTTTCTGCGCCTCGCATTGGTGCTGGTCGTCTGCCTCATGGGCGCGTCGGTGGTCCAACGACTATTGGCACGCAACAGTCCGCCGAGCGACAAGGTCAGCGTCCACGTCACCGCAACAAAACCATTCACGCTCGCAGACGTCCTCGCCGCCAACATTCCCACCCCGATCCGCTCGCGTGTATCCTTCCCGGGATATAGTTACGCCCAAGCACAGCCTGGCAGCCAAGATGCTCCTGAAATCGTCATTACTCATTTTGCTGAAGCTCCCGAGCTTGCTGCCCGTACCACCAAACCACGCGATGACCCTGACTGGCTGCCACCAGTAGCCGAGCGTATGCCACGCAACCCGGCCGTGGTCCGTGGCCCGGACGGCATCGGCGTGTACGGCGGTGACTGGAAGCATTGCATCAGTGGCGCTCGCGGCGACCTGGGCACCAAAATCGGCTACGAGTCGCTCGTCCGCTTCGACCCGTCTGGACGCCTCCAGCCCGGATTGGCCCACCGCTGGGAGGTCAGCCCTGATAACCGCGTTTTTACCTTTTATTTACGCAAGGGACACCGCTGGTCTAATGGCCAGCCCTTCACCGCCCAGGACATTACCTGGACCTGCAACGTCGATATCGGTTCAGCGCACTGGTCGCCACCAGACTGGACGCGCCCCACCGACGGTGCGACTAGGCTATACGTCGGCGACGTGCGCGACTGGCCAGCGCTCGCCAAAGCGATCGTTGATGAACCAACCTCGCCATCACCCGCCGCTCAACTGCGCGCTCAGCTAACGCCAGAAGCGCTCGCCCTGCTGCGTGACCTCGCTGCCGGCAAAGCGCTTCCCGCGACCGGCGAAGACGCGCTCACCAATGAATTCAACCGCATATTGTCGGTTGACGTGTTCGCTGACGGATCCGCGTGGCGATCACTGGACCTGACTCAGGAAATCCGCGACCTCACGGCCAAGGGCCACTCACGACTATCCAAGGCCGAGATCGCCCAACTCCACCTCATGCTCGAACGCAAGGCGCTGTTTGAGCGAGTTTCAGCAAAAAGTGCAGAGCTTGATCCCGCCGATCGTTCCCGCCTGCAGATGCTGCTGTTTCGCGCTGCTTTTGCCCGCTGGGTAACTCCGGCCGAAAAACGTCGCGTGAAGGTCGAGGCGATTCCCGATGAAGATGGCGACAACTCCCACATTGTCCGCTTCACCTTTGATAACCCGAATTCAATCTTCCTGGAAAAAACCGCGACCTTCATGTGCTACACCGGCTTGTTCAAGCCGTCAAATACTAACAAGGTCTGGCATGTCGACGGCATGATCGAATTGGCCGACTGTGACATCATCGATTGGCCAGGACTGGCTCGCCTATTGATGAGCGCCCAGGATGGAACGACTGCGCTCGGTCGCCTCGCTGGATTGCTGAGTGAATCCACGCGCGCCGCGTTGACTGCCATATCCGCCAGCGAACAACCGACCCCTGCTGATCGCGCGCGCCTCATTGCCGACCTCAACCGCATCGCCGAAGGATCCGACCTCTACCAGCCAGGCGTCTGGCCAGAAGCCGCTTTCGACCAGGAGGTCAGCGAGATCCAAGCGCGCAATGTCCTTGGCTTCGGATTTCCGGACTGGCGGCGCTATGACGAACTCTGTGATCGCCAAGACCTGATGCGCCGCGCAGCTAGTAACGGCGTGGCCACGCTGTCAGCCGTCGAGCGCATCCGTCTCCACGGTGCCTTGATCCGGGCCTCGGTCCCAGCTCAGATCATCGCGTTGAATCGCGAGGCCGGGCTTGACTACTTGGCCCAACACGGTCCGCGCAAATACGGCAATTGGATGGACCGTTATCGCGAAAGTTCTAACTACCATCCGGTGTTCAATCCGCATGTACCAACCCTGACTGCGTGGCGCTCGATCAGTGAAAAGAAGGAACTCACCAACATCGCCATCCGCAATCCCTATTACTACAAAGTGGATGAACACGGCAATCAACTGCCTTACATCAACCGCATCATCACCCAAACCGGGGTCGATCACGCCGTACAACTCCTCAAATTACGCTCGGGAAATATCGATTTCCAGATCCGCGACCTGACCTTTGCCGATTTCACCGTGCTCAAACAGAACGAGACAATTGGCAAATACGAGATCCGCCTGTGGGCCAATGATTACTGTGGCGAAGTGAATTTCTGGCCGTTGCAGACTCACCGGGATCCTGAATACCGACGCCTGTTCACCGATCGCCGCTTCCGCCAAGCGCTTTCGCTCGGACTGAATCGCCAGGAGATTATTGACGTCGTCTACAAAGGCATGGGCAAGCCCATGCAGCACTCCATTCCCGAGGGCTCTCCCTACTACAACGCCAAGCTGGCAAAGGCGTACATTGCCTACGATCCGGCACGGGCCAATGCGCTACTTGATGCGATCGGCATCGCCAAACGTAATTCAGATGGCATGCGTCTCTTCTGGGATGGACGACCAATCACCATCGATCTGAACACAGCGGGTAGCGTCCCGAACGAAGTCGTGCAGATGGCGTGCAATGCCTGGCAAGCACTCGGCCTCAATGTGCAGTTGAAGTTCCGCCAGGGCATGATGATGAATCGCATGATCGAGATGGGCACCGCCGACATCGTTGCCGTCTGGGAGGGCGGCAGCTCTTTCGGTCCACTGCTCGCCGGCAGCTTTGCCCCCACCCATCCCGCCGAGTCGCCGCAATGGTCGGCCTGGGTTAAACACCTGAGCGGTTTCAAGGGCGGCGCTGAAGAACCACCACCGTGGCTCATCGACATCAATCGAATCTGGGAGTCGGTACTCACCGCTAAAAACAAGACTGACCAATTGGCGGCCTGGGCAGCACTCACGGATCAGGCCGCCGAGGACCTGTCGGTCATTGGCATCATGACCAGCCCGGGACGGCTGGTCTATGTCCGCAACGGGTTCAAGAACGTTCCCAAACTCGCACTCGCTGGGTGGATCGCGCACGAGCCAGGTAATAGCTGTCCCGAAGCGTTCTTCTTCGATCCCAAGGTGGGCAACTGAGATGTTGATCCGCTATATCATTCGCCGCCTAATGATCGCCATTCCAACCCTGTTGGTGATCAGCCTGCTCGTGTTTCTGGTCATCCAATTGCCGCCAGGCAACTTCCTCGACTTCAAAATCGATCAGATGAAAAAAGAGGGACAGGTCGATCAGGCCGAGATCTCGGCGCTGCGCGAACGCTACCATTTCGATCAACCTATCCTGATCCGCTACGTCTTTTGGATGCGCGGCTTTGTCACTGGCGACCTCGGCAAATCGTTCGAGACCGACGCCGAAGTAACCGACATTCTGATCGAACTGCTGCCGCCAACTATCGCGATCAGCTTCTGCGCCCTCATTATCACCTGGATCGTTGCGTTCCCATTCGGCATCATTGCTGCCGTCAGGAGGAATACGCCCTGGGACTACTCACTGACCTTCTTCGGGCTCGTCGCCATGGCGACACCTGCATTTATCCTTGCCCTCGTGTTTCAAGTCGTGATGCAGCACTTCTCGCCCACCTTCGATCCCACTGGTCTGATCAGCCAGCCGTATCGCGATCAACCATGGTCCTTAGGCAAAACAATCGACCTGCTGATGCACCTATGGGTTCCGGTGGTCATTCTCGGCGTAGCCGGCACCGCGAGTATGATCCGCATCCTGCGCGCCAATTTGATCGACGAACTGAAAAAACAGTACGTGCTGTGCGCCATGGCACGCGGCGTTCATCCGGCGGTGGCCGTCCTGCGCTATCCACTGCGCGTGGCGATCAATCCGTTCATCTCCAGCATCGGCCTGATCCTGCCGGCGCTCATTGGCGGCTCGCTGATCATCGAGAAGGTCCTTGGCCTGCCCACGCTCGGACCCCGCCTGCTGCAGGCTTTGCAAAGCCAAGACATCTATCTCGCCTCCAGTTGTGTTTTCATCCACTGCATCCTGGCCGTCGTTGGCATCCTGATCAGCGATATCCTGCTCTCGATTGTCGATCCCCGTATCCGTTTTGGTGGGAAGTAGCATGGCTGATCCGACCATCCCTCCTGCTCAAGCGCCCGCCGACGCCGGCAAGACAGCGTATTATGAGGCCAGTCATTGGACGCTCATGCGGCGTCGGTTCTGCAAGCACCGCGTAGCATTCTGGTGCACCCATCTGGTGTTTCTGATCTATGCGCTGTGCCTAGCCGCACCGCTCCTTGCGCCCTACGATCCGGTCAAGATCCATTCGAATTTCATCAATCTGCCGCCTCAGATCGTACATGTCGGCTTCGTCGAAAACCATACGCTGCCGCGCCTCTATGTGCATCCGTATCGGCAGAACATGGATCCGAGTACGTTGGATCGAACGTACTGGGTTGACGAGTCGGTCCGGGTTCCGATCCGCTTTTTCGTCGAGGGTCATTCGTGGGGGCTGTTCGGCCTCGAGAGCAATCGCCATCTGTTTGGCGTCGACGAAGGCCAGACCTGCTTCCTGTTCGGCACTGGACAACTTGGTCAAGACAGCCTGTCGCGCATGCTCTACGGCGGCCGCATCTCGCTGCTGCTTGGCCTGATGGGCGTGCTGCTCTCGTTTTTCCTCGGCCTCACCCTGGGCGGCATCTCTGGCTATTACGGTGGCCGCATCGACATGATCATTCAGCGCTCAGCCGAAGTGATGATGACGATTCCGTCGATCCCATTGTGGCTCGCCCTCGGTGCCGCCATTCCCAAAGATTGGTCTCCCCTGCAGGTCTACTGGGGCATGACCATGATCCTGGCCTGCATCGGTTGGACCGGCATGTGCCGGACGGTGCGCGGCAAACTACTATCGCTACGCGAAGAGGATTACGCCAAGGCGGCCCTGCTCGCCGGTGCAACCGAAGGCCGCATCATCGCCGTCCATCTCATCCCCAATTTCTTCAGTCATATCATCGCCAGCCTCAGTCTTGCGGTTCCCGGCATGATCCTCGCCGAAACCAGCCTCAGCTTCCTCGGCCTCGGACTACGTCCGCCGGTCGTCAGTTGGGGCGTGCTGCTGCAGGAGGCGACCGTCGATTCGGTGATCAACCAGCCATGGCTGCTGATGCCCGCCGCATGCGTTATCCTGATCGTTCTCAGCTTCAACTTCATGGGCGAGGGCATGCGTGATGCCGCCGACCCCTACGCCTGACGGAACCGCCATGCCGGAGCCCATCCTCGAATTCAAGGACGTGCACGTCCACTACCACACTGATGACGGCGTGGTCGAGGCGGTGCGTGGCGTGAATTATCGCGTCCATCCCGACGAGATCCTTGCTATCGTCGGTGAAAGCGGCTGCGGCAAAAGTCAGAGCAGCTACGCTGCCATGGGCTTGGTCCAACCACCGGGGCGCACACCGCAGGGCAAAATCCTATTTCGTGAAAAAGAAGGGGCTAACCCCATCGATTTGCTGAGCCTCGGACGCAACAGCAAAGAGATGCGTGCGATCCGCGGTGGTCGCTTGGCAATGATCTTCCAGGAGCCGATGACCGCACTCAGTCCGGTACATCGCATCGGTACGCTGATCGACGAGGTGCTGCGCCTGCATACCGACCTCGATGCCGAAGCCCGCTTCAAACGCGCCTGCGAGATGCTGACCCGGGTTGGCATTCCTGACGCCGCCAAGCGCTACAAGCAGTATAGCTTCGAGTTTTCTGGCGGCATGCGTCAGCGCATCATGATTGCGATCGCGTTGGCCTGCAATCCCCGCTTGCTGATTGCCGACGAGCCGACCACCGGCCTCGATGTGACGATTCAGGCGCAGATCCTTGATCTGATTAAACAGGTGCAGGCCGAGTTCCACATCGGCGTGGTGCTGATCACCCACGATCTCGCTGTGGTCGCCGAGACCGCGCACCGCGTGGCCGTGATGTACCTGGGACGCATCGTCGAAGAGGCGAACGTCCTTGAGCTGTTCAAGCAACCGCGCCACCCATACACCGTCGCGTTGCTGCAATCGGTCATCGGCACGCAACTCAGCGCTGATGGTCGTCTGCCGACCATCCAAGGTACGGTGCCTGGTCCGCTCGAACGCGTGCCCGGCTGCCCGTTCCACCCACGCTGCCAAAAAGCCATCGCCGGTCTATGCGAGCGCGAACTGCCACGCGTCCGCCGGATCAATCCGACAACCCACGTCGCGTGTCACCTCTATAATGAATTTCCCGAGGATCAGCCATGAAGCCGCTGCTCCAGGTTGAAAATCTCAAAGTATGGTTCCCCAAGGCGACGACGTTCTTCGGCACACCGATCTCGTGGATCAAGGCGGTCGATGACGTCTGCTTCGAACTCAAGCACGGCGAAACCATTGGCCTGGTTGGTGAATCGGGCTCCGGCAAATCGACCACCGGCTACAGCATCCTGCGTTCACTGACTCCGCGCTCGGGACGCATGCTGTTTTCGCCTGACGGTGAAAAACAGCACGATCTTGCCCAGCTCAACCAAAAGCAATTGCGTCCGCTGCGGAAGCACATGCAGTTGATCTTCCAAGATCCGTTCTCGTCGCTCAATCCGCGCATGACCGTTTTGCAGTTGGTCAGCGAACCGCTGATCGTCAACGGTATCACCAACAAGGGCGAGTTGCGCGACCGTGTGCGCGGACTGATCGTCGAGGCCGGCCTCAAGGCGGACTTTCTCAATCGCTATCCGCATGCGTTCTCCGGCGGCCAGCGGCAGCGCATCGTCATCGCCCGCGCCCTCGCCCTCAGCCCCAAGCTGGTCGTCGCCGACGAAGCGGTGTCCGCACTCGACGTGTCGGTGCAGGCACAGATCCTCAACCTGCTGCTCGACCTGCGCGAGAAGCACGGCCTCTCGTATATCTTCATCGCGCACAATCTCGAAGTCGTGCGCCATATCTCGAATCGCGTAGCCGTCATGTATGCCGGACGCCTGGTCGAAGACGGACCAACCGAAGAGGTGTTTGGCAATCCCAAGCATCCCTACACGCAGGCGCTGCTCGCCTCCAGCCCGAAGCCCGATCCGACCAGCACGCGCAAAGCCCGTCAGTTGCCCGGCGAAGTGCCAGATCCATCCAATCTGCCGTCCGGCTGCGTCTTCCATCCGCGTTGCCCGTCTCGCATGCCTGAGTGTTCGGTGCGCGTGCCGGTCACGACGAAGGTTGGCGACAGCAATGTGCGCTGCTTGCTGCATGAGACGTCAAGCACACCAACAGCAGCGCCGATGTATCCAGAGCCGTTTGCGGAAAAATCTCCGTAATTGAAGAGCAGACTGGCGCTCACAATTCTCAGAGTTCGTTTACAGGGATCCAAAAATTCCTCGTTGATTGGCCTACTTTAAATCCAAACAACGCGATCCAAGGCAACCGCCAACCTTAGGTGAAAATAACCTGGACGTTTCCGTTTAGGTCCGTCGCAACGTACGCAGTCGCCGAAGCAGTCGCTCAACCGCTTGATTCGGCTCCCGATTCGGCGTCAGCAAACGGATGACCCGCGCCACGGAACACTCGGGAATCGCCCGTGCGGCTAGTTCACCGTGGGGAATGCAGCCATCAGGGATAACGCCGAGGCCAAGCCCACTGCGCACCATCGCCTTGATCACCTCGACGTTGGCCAGTTCCATCACCGGCTTGAATTGCAGACCGGCACGCTCGAACGCCTGCTCGAGCAGTCGGCGAACGGTCAGCCCACTCGAGAACGTGATCACCGGCCGTTCGGCAAGTTGCGCCAGCGTGGTTGGGATCTCACTCTCGCGCAGATCGTGAGGGTGGATCAGCACCAGGGGATTCTGGAACAAGCGTTCGCAGCGTAAGCCGGGATGTTCGGTCGTACCTACTGCAACATCCAACTCTCCGGTCAACAACATGTCCATCAACTGTGGACTGCTTTGGCAAACCACCCTCAACCGCACCTTGGGATTTGCCTGCACAAACGCCGGCAGCACTTTCGGCAACACGTAGATGCCAATCGAATCGATGCAGCCTAGACGCACCTCGCCACCGACTTCATCGCCAGACGCGCGCACCCGGTTGGTCAACGCCACCAACGACACCAACACCTCACGCGAACCGGCCGCCAACGTTTCGCCCGCCGGAGTCAGCCGCGCACCCTGATTCGAACGCTCAATGAGCTGCACCCCAACCGCACGCTCCAGCTCGCGGATCTGCCGCGACAACGTCGGCTGGGTCAACCCGCGCGCCCGCGCCGCCGCCGACACCGACCCGGTATCAGCAACCGCCACCAAGGCAGCCAACGCGTGCGGAGAGAGATCGGCGTCGGGGGGCACGGGGGAAGAGTAGAGGGATTGCCACGGTCCGGAAGTCCGGAAGTCCGGAAGTCCGGAAGTCTCTGAATTCCTTGCTGTTTTCGTCGTAATTGATGGTTCAACCAACATGGCACCACCAGACTTCCGGACCCCGGACTTCCGGACTTCCGGACTTCTTTGCGTGCCTACTCTCCCGCCATGCGACGTATTGCCGGCATGTCGATCTTGATCACGGGCGCTTCGAGCGGGATCGGCGCGGCGTTGGCGCAGGAGTTGGCGCGACGGGGGGCGCGGCTTGCGCTGGTGGCGCGACGGGTTGAGCGGTTGCGTGACGTGGATGCCAGCTGCGGCGGTGGACATCTGGTGCTGCCCGGTGATCTGTCCGATGCGCCGTTTGCCGAGGCGTGCGTTCGCACGGCGCACGCGAAGCTTGGTCGGCTGGATGCGGTCGTGCTGAATGCTGGGCGTGGGCTGACCCGCATGGTGGCCGAGACGACCGACGCCGAGTGGCGCGAGATCCTGGCGACCAATCTGCTGAGCACCGCAGCCGGAGTCCGCGCCGCAGTGCCGTTGCTGCGCGGCCAGGACAAGCGCGATGGCTGGCGGGGGCAGATCGTGATCGTGTCCTCGGTACTCGCCCGCCGTGCGGCGGCAGATGTTGGAGCGTACAGCGCGACCAAGGCGGCGCAGTTGTCGCTCGCTGAAGCGCTGCGCGTTGAACTAGCCGATGACGCCATCGCGGTCACCAGTGTGCATCCGGTACGGACAACGACGGAATTCTTCGCGACCAGCGCCGCGCTCAGCAATCGTCCGCACCACGTCGATAGCCGTCTGCCAACTCAGACAGCCGAAGTTGTCGCCACCAAGATCGCGACGGCGATCGCTCGTCCGCGTCCGGAAGTTTGGCCGCATTGGCTGTCGCGCTGGCAGGTGTCGTTCGCAACCCTGTGGCCGTCGTATGCAGATCGGATTTTGAAGAAATATCGGCGGTAACTCTACGGCTGAGTGGGAGTCTTGGCCTGCTCCACGGGTACTTTCGCATGTACCTCATGACCGTCGACGTACGCCCTGCCCTCGCGGGAGAAGCTGAGATCCAGGTACCCTTTCTGCTCACTAATCTGGTACTCAAATTCCTGGTAGAGTTTACTTCTTCCGTCCGCCATCAATTCGATGTGGATGGTATTGGCCTTAAGAATCCGTTTAACCTCTTCGCTTGTCCGAAAGCGATTGAAGCCGATCTCCGGATAGAAGTATACCTTCTCGTGACCGTCGCTGATAAGAACACAGTATGTTGTATCTCTCAGTTTGCCTTCGAGGAGCGCCTCCACACCAGCACTGATGCCCGCACCGATCGCCTGGAATAACCCATCAAGAATCGCGCCTACAATTGCTTCACCTAAGCTGCGGCCTAGCTCATCTGCCAGGTCCTTCGCCTGCTCTTTGATATATTCTCGAGAACTTTGTTGCTGTTTCCGTTTTACATGATTCTGCGGACGATCGAATTCCACCGTGACATGGAATCGTGACTTGTTCTTGGTTTCGTTGACATGCTCCTGAATCGGAAATGCGAATGGTCTGCTGGCTTGGGGACCAACATACTGCAGAAGATATTCCCGGCGGAGCTTGATGACCACTGACCGCTCGGGTGGAATATTGTTACGACTGCATCCGGTAGAGATCAGGGCACACAACAGAACCAATGCTACCGATCGATAGCCCGCCGTGCTGCCCATCCTCGTGGGATCCAAGGCTAGAATCGTTGTCCGTAAAACAGTGTCGCACCGAAGCCGGCCCACCACAGGCGCACTTCGCTGTTGGTGTCGCCGAGGACGGTCTGCGTGCGGTAACTGGTCTGAGCGTAGCCAGCGCGGTAATCAAGTGACGCGCCGAGATGCCAGCGCTGGGTATTGGCCGGATGCCAGATGAGCGCCTGGCGCAGGCCAAGCTCAATATACGGCCCGGTACCGGTCTTGTTGGATTGGTTGGCGAGTTCCAAATCGAGCAGGTCGATCTGGTTCCACACCAAGCCAAGCGTGAGCTTCGGCTGGATCTCGTAGCGCCAGTGCGGGGTGAGATACCAGGCGTAGCCCATGCCGACACCGACCCCGGTGGCTATCATGGTCAGATCGGGCGAATTCGCGCCGACCGCATAGAGAATTTTGTAACGACGTTCGTAATACTCGAATCCGAGCGAATAGAACCAACCATCACGTTCATGGTCGAAATCGCCGAGGATCCATTCCGCTTCCAGTGTCGTACCGAAGACCGGATTATTGAGCGTCCGATCGGTCTCGACGTTGACCGGTCCGGGGTACGCGGTTCCGCCGACCGTGCTCTTCACCTGAACGCGGTCGATGCCCGGCACCCAACCGATGTGGAAGCGCCACTCATCGAACTCGCCACTCTGTGCGCTGCCGTAGATCTGCTCTTTGATATCCCTGCCAGCCAGCCAGTCTTCGTAGCTCATATCCCGGGTGATGTCCGGGCGTCGGGGAACCGGTGGTTGCTCGGCCGCGACGAGGGCGGCGACGCTTGCGAGCAGCGAGGCAACGAGCGGAACCGGACGAACGGGCATGGGCAAATCCTTGGCCACGGCAACCCCGTGGCAGTCCGGGGCGAGGGTACGCCCGACCCCCGTTGGGACAGGGTACGCGGTCAGGCGTGGGGCGGTCTGTATCACCCATTGCCACGACTGATAGCTACGAGCTGCGAGCTGCGAGTTTCAAGATTGACCCGAGAACGGCGGGGGAGGGACATTGCCACGACTGATAGCTACGAGCTGCGAATTTCGAGATTGACCCGAAGTTGTCAGGGAGTGGGGCCGCATCACTCAGGGACAACGAGTTATGCGCAGTTTGACCATTGCGAAACTCGCAGCTCGAAGCTCGCAGCTCGAAGCTCGCGGTACGTGCCGTCAGGCCGCCGGCCTGACAGCACGTACCGCGGTCGCGATGCGCGCAAACACTTCCGGAATCTGCTCCTCGGTCAGACAACTGAATGCAACGCGCAGCTCGGTCTTGCCGAGAGCGATGGTGCCGACGCCGTGTTTGGCGAGGAGTTCCTGGCGCACCGCCTCCGCCGTCGTGCCCTTGATGCGCAGGCACATGAAGTAGCCGGAGTTGAACGGGTACACATCCCAGGCATCGGCGTACTCGGGCTTGCGACAGTGCGTGGCGGTCACCGCGGCGCGGCCTTTGAGGACCGCGACTTTCTGGGCTTGCTGGGCGCGGAAGTTTGGATCTTGCAGAGCCTTTAACACGATCGTCTGGCCGGGCATCGATACGTTGGAGATATAAGCGCGGACGATGCCGGCGGCCTTTTGCTCGAGCGCTTCGTACACCGCTTTGGTTCCGTTGGCGATGCCGAAGGTCACGAAACCAACGCGCAATCCCCAGACGAATTCTTCCTTGGTCGCGCCATCGACTTTGACCGCAAGCAGATTCGGATGCGCCTTGGCCAAACGGCCGAAGAGCGATTCGCGCTCGGCTGATTCATCGAAAAACATGCCATAGTACGCATCGTCGGAGACCACAACCAACTTGGTGCCGGCCTGAGCCGCCGCAGTCAATGCATTGACGATCGCACCGGCCTCGGCCTTATTCGGCGTGTAGCCAGACGGATTGTTGGGGAAGTTCAGCGCGACGACCAGCTTGCGGCCTTTGCGCTCGGCCAAGGCCTGCGTGAACGCGGCGATGTTGAAGCCGGTCAGTTTCTGATCGAAGAACGGGAAGGTGCTGATCCGAGCGCCGATGCGCGTCTCCCAGGTCAGGTTGTAATTCTCCCACATCAGGTCGCTGGACAGCGCCTCTTCACCGGGATCAAGAAACAGATCGCCGACCAAGGAAAGACCATGGGTCAGCGCGTTGGTGACGATCGGCAGACTGGTCGGGTGATCACCAAGCGACGGCGTCTCGGCGCGCTGCTTGGCCGCCCACGCCTGGCGCAGATCCAGGCGACCCTGACTGGGCGCGTATTCAAAAATCTCGGCCGGCTTGAGACCCTGGTAATACTGATTGATGCAGGCGAGGTGCATCGGCCCACCGCCCTCGGTTGCGATGCCGATGGTCGCGTTGGCGAACGTCGCCTTCTGCTTGGCCTCGGCACCTTGGGCGAGGATGCCCTTGGCCGGAAAGAAGAATCGCTTACCGCGCTCGGACAGCATCGACAGGATGACTGGGCAATCCTTGGCGATGGCCGCATTGGCGGATTCGGCGAGGGGATTGAGGGTAGCGGGGGCGGCGGCGTTCATGGTGGAACCCTGGGGGTTGAAGGGGCCCTCGGGCCCCTGATGTAGAGAGCCAGCTTGAGAAATCCGGGTACCATCGCAGCAGTAGGCTGCACCGGATTTTCCAAGCTGCCGGGAGGGACGCTTACCGTTGCCAGCCGCATCGCAAGCACAGAGTGCGCGCATGCGCTACCTCCTCCCGCTGCTAGGCCTATGCGTCCTCCTGGTTGGCTGCAGTACCTCCCGTGAATTCCGTGTTCCGGCCTACAACCGCAACCAGGCTTTGGCCCGAACCGAAGTCATGGAACTCAAGGTCATTAAAGTTTGGAGCGTCACCGGCGACGCCCTCGACCATGATCGTGAGTTGGGCATCAGTCACTATATCGAAGTTGACGTCATCGGCGGCACACAGGCCGGCAACATGTTGTCGCTCCCCTACGATGAATGGAATGTCGGCAAGGCACCTCCAGCTGAAGGCAGCACCGTGATCGTCGCGCCAGCGGATTGGGTGAAGCGTGCGAAGGACACCAAGGGTCGACCGTCCGGCATGTGATTGCCTGGGAACGCCAGGCTCCAGCCTGGCTGCGCATCATCATCATCCGGCCAGGCTGGAGCCTGGCGTTCCCAGATTGAATCCATGACCATCGAACTGCCCAAAGCCTACGAAGCCAAGACCATTGAGCCGGATATCTACGCTCGCTGGGAAGCCGCCGGATGTTTCCGCGCCGGTGCTGGCGCCGTCGCTGGCAAGCCCAGCTACACGATTGCGATTCCACCGCCCAACGTGACGGGCGTTCTGCACATCGGCCACGCGCTCAACAACACGCTGCAAGACACGCTGATCCGCTGGAAGCGCATGCAGGGCTGCGACGTGCTGTGGCAGCCGGGCACCGATCACGCTGGCATCGCAACCGAATCCGTGGTCGCGAAGCGGATGCAGGAAAACGCACAGTTCATCGCTGATCTTGCCGCCTCTGGAATCACTCCGGCTTCGGCGCCCGACGCGAAACGCGGAACGCCAACTGGCCTTGACCGCGACGCGTTCGGTCGCGAAGCATTCCTTAAAGCGGTGTGGTTTTGGAAAGAACACAGCGGCGGCATAATCACGCGACAACTGCGCAAACTCGGTTCGTCATGCGATTGGAGCCGCGATCGCTTCACGATGGATGAAGGTCTATCGCGCGCCGTGCGCGTGTTTTTCAAACGCCTGCACGACGCCGGACTGATCTACCGTGGCATGCGCATGGTGAATTGGTGCCCAGTCCAACGCACCGCACTCTCCGACGATGAAGTCGAGTACGTCGAGAAGCAGGGCCACCTGTGGAAATTGAAGTACGACCTCGTGGACGGCTCTGGCTCGATTAACGTCGAGACGACGCGGCCGGAAACATTCTTTGGCGATAGCGCTGTCGCGGTCAATCCAACCGACGAGCGCTACAAACATCTCATCGGTAAAAAGGTCCGCCTGCCGATCATCGGCCGCGAGATCCCCATCGTCGGTGACGAACACGCCGATCCGACCAAGGGTTCCGGCGCGGTGAAGATCACCCCGGCACACGACCCCAACGACTACGAAGTCGGGAAACGTCATGATTTGCCGCTCATTCGCTGCATCGGTCTTGATGGCCTGATGACGAAAGAAGCTGGCACCTACGCCGGCCTCGATCGCTTCGCCTGCCGCAAGCAGTTGGTCCGCGACTTCGAAGCCTCGGGCGTATTGCAGGGTAGCACGCAGATCACGCACAGTGTCGGTCACAGCTACCGCTCAAACGCACCAATCGAATCGATGGTGACCGAGCAATGGTTCGTGAAAATGCAGCCGCTCGCTGACGAGGCATTGAAGCTGACACCCGCCGAAGGCGACAAGGCTGTCGACTTCCATCCGTCGCGTTGGACCGGCGTTTATCGTTCGTGGCTGACCAATGTGCGCGACTGGTGCATCTCACGTCAGATCTGGTGGGGCCATCGCATTCCCGCGTGGCGCTGTGAAGCCTGTGGGAAATACACGGTCGAGATCGAAACGCCGAAGGCTTGCACACACTGCGGCGGCACACAATTGGCGCAGGAAACCGACGTGCTCGACACGTGGTTCTCGTCAGCACTGTGGCCGTTCTCGACCCTTGGTTGGCCCGACGCCGATCCAGCGCTCGCCCGCTATTATCCGACCAGCACGCTGGTGACCGATCGCGGCATCATCTACTTCTGGGTCGCGCGCATGGTGATGGCCGGCACGTTCTCCCTCGGCAAGAAGCCGTTTAGCGACGTGTACATCCACGGCACCGTCCTTGACGAAAAGGGCGACAAGATGTCGAAGGCTAAAGGCAACGGCATCGACCCGATCATCATGATTTCAGGCGGCAGCCAGGAGTATCTCAAGAAGACGTACGACTGTCCCGGCTACGGTGCCGACGCGGTGCGCTTCACGTTGCTCGAGATGACCACCGAAGGCCAGGATCTGAAACTCTCGCCGTCGAAATTTGAAACCGGCCGCAACTTCGCCAACAAGATGTGGAACGCGGGGCGGTTCCTGCTCAGCAACTTGCAGGCGCAGCCGGCGGACGCGAGTCCGTATGCCTATCTCAGCCAACGACGTAATGCTGGGACGCTTGGATTCCCAGAACGCTGGATTCTAGCTCAGACTGATTTCATTGTACTTTCTTGTACCAACAGCCTAGAACTCTGGCGCTTCAACGATTACGTCGGCACGGCTTACCGATTCTTCCGCGATGATCTCTGCGACTGGTATCTCGAATGGTCGAAGCGGCAATTCAAGCAAGGCGGCGATGCCGCACGCGATGCCGCTAATTGCCTCGCACATTGCTTCGACATCGCATTGCGTCTCCTGCATCCCGGCATGCCGTTCATCACCGAGTATCTATGGAACTTGCTGCAAGAGGTACGTGGCGTCAAACAGGACGGCGCATTCTTGATGATCTCACATTGGCCGAAGCCCGGCAGTTTCCTTAGTGGCGCTGAGGAAAAGCGCGCCCAGATGGATCGCCTCCAAGCCCTCGTCGTGTCGGTGCGCAACGCGCGCAATCTCCTCGGCATCGCCGATGGCATTGCCGTCGCCGCCACCGTCGCCACGCCGGATGCTGGGACCGCCACCGCATTCGACAGCGAACGCGCATTCTTAATCGACCGCGCCAATCTGTCCGAGCTGACCATTGCCGCCAACGCCACGAAGCCCGCCCAGTCCGTCACCACGGTGGTCGGTGCCAGCAAGGTCCACATCCCGGTCAGCGGCCTCGCCGACCTCGGCAAGCTGAAAGCCCAGCTCGAAAAACGCGCTGCTACGCTGGAGAAATCCATCGCCGGCAAGCAGTCGAAACTTGGCAACGCCGACTACATCGCACGCGCTCCGGCGGAACAAGTCGCGGAGACCAAAGGGCTTTTGGCGACAGAACAAGTTGAGCTGGCGAATGTCAGAGAGACGATTGCGGGGTTGTGAGTGATGTGGAAAATTCGTCAGCCTATTTGACTCAGTGGACACTGATGCGATTCGTCACAGGGCACAGAGGAAAGAGCACCGATGAATATCTGCGCAGTACGTAATGCTTATCGAGTTTCGCCAACTGATATAGTGATGGGCTGACCGTTTATAAAAACCCTTTCGTCATTTTTAAATTGCACAATCTTTATCACGCCATCTGAGTAGGATGGAATTCCGTCAGAGTAATAGGCGCGATGGAAATCGATTCTCGCAGTGTTGCCACGTCGACTCAACGTATAACCCGAACAGTACCACATTGATTCAGGACCGGTGCTATATGTCAGGACGAGGTCTCCTGCTTTGTCCACATAAGCTGAATAATTGACGAGATCCAGTTTATAATTCTTAGGCGTCATCAAATACCACCAATACAACGTGGCGCTTATTATAAGTACGCACGCAGCAAACAATGTCCTCAATACCCAGTGACGAGCTACCATGACGACGTACCGCCACTGGACGATGAGCCGTTGCTACTACCGCTGCCCGTACTTGCACCAACTGCAGCACCAGCTGTTCCAAGAACAGGGACTACTGTTGAAGTAGGGACAGACAGCGCAGCACCAGCGGTACCTAAGACTGTGCCTGTGCTCGTAGCGAAATGCATCCGATTATTAACCTTGGAATGGGTTGATGAACACTACCTCGTGGTAGAGAAAACAAAATGGCCGTCACATGCGCCTACTTCAACTCAAACCCCACCGACCGCCGCTCTGGCTCGGATTTTGTTCGACGCCGCTCGCACTGCGCCAACGGCGCAACCCATCCCAGCCTGGGGCAACGCCCCAGGATTGAACCGCCGAACATGAGCGAGGGCTGAAAGCCCGATCCATCGTTTAGGTCGGGCCTTCAGCCCTTTACATCATATCGCCTGAGTTCCTGGGGCGTTGCCCCAGGCTGGGATAACCAACGGGCCTTTGGCCCTTGTTCAACTCGACGGCATTGAGTACAGCAATGCAGCCCCTGAAATTGGCCCACCGTTTTGCGACGTAATCGCGACTTCAGAAATCACCTACGCTTGGGCGTCCAAAAGCAGCGCCCACCCATCGCCACACGCCCCAATCCCACCGCCATTTCCCCCATTGGCCCCCCTGCTGTTCAAGGTACCCTGCGGCCGCCATGCCATCGCCCATCACCCGTTTGGTCGTTTTACAGCACGCTGCGCTTGAAGGTCCGGTGCGGATCGGCACAGCCGCAGAACGCATGGGATTAAAGGTCGAAATCGTGCGCCTTGATCAAGGCCAGACCGTGCCAGCGAAGCCGCCATCGGGTGCGCTGCTGGTCAGCATGGGCGGGCCGATGGGCGTCAGCGATCTGAGCAATCCGGCGTATCCGTTTCTCATGCCCGAAGTCGAGCTCCTGCGCGCCTGCCTGCACGACAATCATCCCGTGATCGGCATATGCTTGGGTGCACAGCTGTTGGCGCATGCTGCTGGCGCAACCGTGGCGCCGCTGCACTGCGGTGATCCTCCGCAGCGACATTACGAAGTCGGCTGGGGCGCGATTCATCTGCTGCGCGATCCCGGTGACGAGAATGTCCTCGCCGGACTTGAGCGCAGCGAGTTGGTCCTGCACTGGCACGGCGATGCGTTCACGATTCCGCCGGGTGCGGATCATTTGGCGGCGACGCTCGCCTGTCCGGGACAAATGTTCCGTATCGGCAACAGCTACGGATTGCAGTTCCACATTGAGGTTGATGAGCCAACCGTGAAGTCGTGGGTTGAATCCGATGCCGACTTTATCCGCGCTGCGAATGGCGCGAACGGCGCGCAGCGCATTCTCGCTGATACCGCTCGCTTCATGCCGATTCATCGCCAGCGCGGTGATCGTCTGATCGGCAACATCCTCCGCGTCGCCATGCAGGGCGGCTGCCCGAACTGACGCGCATGGCCGTTTACGTCCTCTGTCCAACCTGTGCCCGGAATTGCCGCCGCGATCGTGCTGATGAGGCAGGACGCATTCTCTGTTCGGCCTGCGCGACCGAATTCATACCGGATGGCACATCGTCCAAGAAGCCAACCACCGTGTCCTTGGCTGGAGTCGCTGACGATTTCGAGACCAAGTTGCTACCCACGGTCGTACCCAAGGCAGCACATCTCAGCCACATCGGTCTGCCGGCCGGCGTCACCCTGGCACCCGACGCATCTATTGGCAGCACCTCGGGCCAGCATCCACGGCGTACCGTTGCTGAACTGTTGCATGACGGCCATGACGAGAAGTACATCGTCGACCAGGAGCTAGGCCGTGGCGGCATGGGTGCCGTACTACGCGTCGTTGATCGTGATCTGCACCGTGATGTGGCGATGAAGGTGCTGATCGGTGAGCAGAGTCCGCGTGATCGCCGCCGCTTTGTTGAAGAGGCGCAAATCACCGGGCAGCTTGAGCATCCCAATATCGTCCCAGTTCACGACATCGGTGTCGATGCCAATCAGCGACTCTACTTCACCATGAAGCTGGTGCGCGGACGTAGTCTGTCCGACGTAATTGATCTGGTGCGCAGCAATGCACCAGAGGCCGCAGAATTCAGCCGTTTCCGCCTACTGCGTATCTTCATCCAGGTATGCAACGCGGTCGCTTTCGCGCATGCGCGCGGGGTCGTACATCGCGACCTCAAACCATCCAATGTCATGCTCGGCGACTTCGGTGAGGTGCTGCTCGCCGACTGGGGCCTTGCCCGCATCCTGCCGCAGAATCGCAAGAACACATCCGAACCGCACATCGCCGTCAAACCGACCACGACGCAACGCACCTCGCCATTGCCGAAAGGGCCAAAGGCCAACGAAGCCGAAGATCGCCTTGCCGCAGTCGTAAAAAGTTTCCGCCGCCCGGTTGATTCAGCTGAAGGCAAAACCGTTCAAGGCACTGTCGAAGGCACGCCGGTCTACATGCCGCCCGAACAGGCCCGGGGCGATCTTGATCGCATCGATGAACGCAGCGATATCTACGCTCTCGGGGCCATCCTCTACGAAATCCTCACCATGTTCCCACCGGTCGGTGGACGCGATGTCGATGAGGTTCTGGATAACGTCATCAACCACCGCATCCGTCCGCCAGGCGCGCGCGCCCCTGAGCGTGATATTCCCCTTGATCTGTCTGCGATAACCCTCAAGGCGCTGTCAGCAGAACGCGAACACCGCTATCAGACGGTGATCGAACTGCGTCAGGATATCGAAGCTCACCTTGAGTTCCGCTCGGTCAGCGCCCGCGATGACACCGCCACCGAGATGTTGATGCGGCTGATCCGCAGGCATCGCGCCGCAGTCGTGGTTGGCCTGGTCTCCTGTTTACTGTTGGCCGTGGTACTCGTCCTCACCTTCCGCACCATTCGCCTCGAACGCGACCTGCTCGCCACCGAGAAGCATGAACGGGAACAAGAACAAAAACGCGCCGCTCCGGCACTGATCGTTCGTGCCAAGCAATCTGCCGCCGCCGGGGACTGGGACGACGCGAGAACAGATGCCGAACTGGCCTCGCGCTATAACCCAGAATTCGCACCGGCACTTTTGTTGCGCGCCGAGCTGAAAATCGAACGGCGCGACTGGGCCGCGGCCAGCAAACTGCTTGAGACCTATCTCCGACTGGAGACCGAGGATGAAAACGCTCAACGTCTGTTAGGACTGTGTCGTGAAGCGTCTGACGAAGAGACCTCAGCCGTCGTCACCGGGATTGCAGACCGTTTGGTGACGATGGGTATGCTGCCCATCGCCGAAGCCCTGTTTATACGCAGCAAGGAACGGATCGGCCTCTATCGCAAGCAGCTGGAACAAGCGTTCCCTGGCTGCACTCAACGTGGCTTCAGCTCTGACAAGGATGGCAATATCTACCTGGATAGCCTGGGCGAACGACAGGACCTGGTCGATCTCGCTCCGCTTGCCGGCATGCCCATCGTGCGTCTGCGCCTGAATCGCACCAAGGTCCTCGACCTCGGACCTCTCAAGGACATGCCGTTGACCGATCTGGATATCTCGTTTACCCAGATTCGTGACCTGACGCCGCTGAAAGGCATGCCACTGACCACGTTCAACGCCCGGGAAAGTCGGGTTGACGACCTCTCGCCATTGCAGGGAGCGCCACTGCAAAGCGTTGAGATCTCACAAACCTCGGTGGCGTCCCTGGAACCACTGCGCGGTGCGCCGCTGCGCTTTCTGCGCGCAACCCACACGCAGATTACCGATCTCGCACCGGTGGTATGCGCAACCTTACACGAGCTTGATCTCAATTCTTCGACGATCGAAGACTTGGAACCACTCAATGGCAGCAAGCTCACCTCGCTGCGCCTATCAAATACGCGGGTCACCGACCTCGGCCCGTTGGCCAACGTACCACTGAGCCGCCTAGCGATTGAACGCACCCGCGTTACGGACCTGGGTCCGCTATCCAACGTCCCACTCCGCCAACTGCAGCTTGCTGGCTGTTCCATTGTCGATCTCAAACCGCTGACCGGAATGGCGCTCACCGAACTCGACCTCAATGGTCTGCCGATCAGCGACCTGATGCCGCTCAGCGGCATGCAGCTCTCGACTCTGAACCTGACCAATACCTCGGTATCCGACTTAACTCCACTCGCCAAGCTGCGCCTCGTCGCGCTCGGGCTTGCCGGAACCAAAGTGCGTGATCTCAAACCGCTGAGCGGCCTGCCGTTGACCATCCTGGATCTTTCGCACACGCCTGTTGTTGATCTTGCTCCGCTCGCGCGTTGCCCATTACAATCGCTGACCCTTGATGGCTCGCTGGTGACCGATCTGCGTCCATTGTCCAAGACGCCCTTGGCCCAACTCCGTGTCGACGGCACACCTGTGACCGACCTATCACCACTCGCTACCTGCCCGTTGGAACGCCTCGTCCTCTCGCTGCCGGCATCAGCAAAGGATTTGAAGATGCTGCACGCACTGCCCAGCCTACGACAAATCGGCACCACCTGGGACCAGTCCTGGAATCGCATCCCGGTCGCCCGGATGTTCTGGCAGCGGCCCGATGTCCAGGCACTGGAATCGGGACGATAGCTGTTCAGCGCCATCGGCTTCCTGCTGACTGGCCACCATGGCCACTGCTTTAATCCTCAACGCAGCATTCGATCGACATGGAGAACCGGAGGACCGGAGTCGCACTGGGTTTGTGGCGAAAGAAGCACTCACCTGCTGGGTGAACACCGTTGATTCTCTAAGCCCAGGCCTGCTCCGTTCCTCCGGTTCTCCATGTGATTCCATCGCCGGATGTAGGCTCACCTGCTGGGTGAACACCGTTGATTCTCTAAGCCCAGGCCTGCTCCGTTCCTCCGGTTCTCCATGTGATCCCATCGCCGGATCTAGGTTAATACGACCCCCTCAATACACGCTGGTTCACCATGCAAACATGCGCTGTCTGCCATACGCCCGATGGGGTGGAGCGGCGGGAAATGCCGAGTAGGGTTCCGCCATGCCCACGGCGACTGCCCCGCCTTTGACCCGCACAGCCGAAGCCCGCTTGCGCAAGCCGCACTGCCGGGGTTCGTTTCGGGCGTTGGATGCTGCGCGACGCCAGCTCGGTCTGCTCGCGGTAGCGGACGGTCTCGGCGAGGCGCATGCGTCCTGGCTGGTCGATCTCGGGACGGGTCGAATCGAAGATGCGCGCTTCCTCGCGTTTGGTTCGCGCTGGAGCCATCCCGCTGCCGACGCCTTCACCGAACTGGTGCGCGGGCGCACGGTCAGCGAAGCCTGCACGTTGCCATTGCACCAAGTCGAAGCGCTGCTGCGCGATGATGCGGCTACATCTGCCTGCGACAGCGGTGCCGATGGCCCACTCGCTTTCATCAGCGATCTCCAACGACGCGCCGTTGCCATTTTGCCAACGGTGAAACTGCTGCCCAAGCCAGCCGAGAAATTGACCTATCAGCGCAAGCGTGAACCAGATTGGACATCGGCCGATCGTGCCTGGTTGCCGCTGTCGCTTTTGAAAAAAGCGAAGGCCGTCGATCCGATCATCGCCCGCGTGTTGTCCGAGAAAGCTCCGCAAGCATCGTATAAACTCGAAGGTATCCACGACGATCTGCGCGTTGTCGTCGTGCTATCCGGACTGCCGATCGAAGCGAACCAGACCGTGAGCTTGTTCCTCCGCGATGCTTTAACCGTACTGCATCCACAGATCAGCGTGGAGGTCGCGTCATGAGCGAAACCCCAACGTTCACCGCCGAGGATTATAAATACGGCTTCAAGAGCGACGTCGAAGCCGTCACCCTCGCGCGCGGTCTGAACGAAGACATCGTCCGCCAGATCAGCGCCGCCCGCCACGAGCCTGATTTCCTACTCCAGTTCCGCCTCAAGGCGTTCCGCGCCTTCCAAAAGATGCACGAGCCGACCTGGGCCTGCGTCACCTATCCGCCGATCGATTACCAGGCGATCAGCTACTATTCAGCGCCGAAAGCGGTCGAGAACCACGCCAATCTGGATGAGATTGATCCTGAGATTCTCAAAACGTTTGAGAAGCTGGGTATTCCGCTCGACGAGCAGAAGCGCCTGTCGGGCGTGGCGGTCGATGCGGTGTTCGACTCGGTGTCGGTTGCGACCACACATCAGGAAAAACTGTTCGACGCCGGCGTGATCTTTTGTTCGATCTCTGAGGCGGTCGCGCGATTCCCCGCCCTGGTCGAGCGCTGGATCGGGTCGGTCGTGCCAGCTGGTGACAACTGGTTTGCCGCACTCAATAGCGCTGTTTTCTCTGACGGATCGTTCGTCTACATTCCGCCACATGTGCGCTGCCCGCTGGAACTGTCGACCTACTTCCGCATCAACAACACCGAGAGTGGCCAGTTCGAACGCACGCTGATCATCGCCGATGTTGGCAGTCACGTCAGTTACCTCGAAGGCTGCACCGCACCGCAGACGTCGAAGAATCAGCTCCACGCTGCGGTGGTCGAGCTGATCACGCTCGACGATGCCGAGATCAAATACTCGACGGTGCAGAACTGGTACGCTGGCGATCCGCGCACCGGACTTGGCGGCGTGTACAACTTCGTCACCAAACGCGGCCTCTGCCGCGGTGCACGCTCGAAGATCAGTTGGACGCAAGTCGAAGCCGGCAGCGCCATCACCTGGAAATATCCGAGCTGCATCCTGCTCGGCGACGACACCGTGGGCGAGTTCTACAGCGTCGCGCTGACCAACGGCCGCATGCAGGCTGACACCGGCACCAAGATGATTCACCTGGGCAAACGCACGCGTTCGTCGATTATCTCGAAGGGCATCAGCGCCGATCACAGCCGCAACGTCTATCGCGGTTTGGTGCAGGTCGGCAAGAAAGCAGAAGACGCACGCAACTATACCTGCTGCGATTCCATGTTGGTTGGCAAAGACTGCGAAGCGCACACCTATCCCTATGTCGATGTCCAACGTGCCGACGCCCAAGTCGAGCATGAAGCGTCGACCAGTCGGCTATCAGAAGACCAGCTCTTTTATCTGCGCGCCCGTGGCATCGGCACCGAGGACGCCGTCGGCGCGATTGTCAACGGATTCGCCAAAGACGTCCTCGCGGTGCTGCCTATGGAATTCGCCGCCGAAGCGCGAAAATTATTACAGATCAAGTTGGAGAATTCAGTCGGATGACAATTTCATTGCACCTGTCCGGAAGCCCGGAAGTCCGGAAGTCCGGAAGTCTTTTATACTATCGATTGAGCGGACTAAGACGCACTCAGTATCCGCGACGCTTCACACCACAACCAACGTCCGAACCACGAGACTTCCGGACTTCCGGACTTCCGGACTTCCGGACTTCCCCATGACCACTCCTATGCTATCTGTCTCCGATCTCTCCGTCACCGTCACGGGCAAGACCGTTCTCAATGGTCTGTCTCTCTCCGTACCGCCAGGCGAAGTCCACGCGATCATGGGCCCGAACGGTTCTGGCAAGAGCACGCTCGCCAAGACCCTGGCTGGACATCCGGCCTACGCCATCACCGGAGGCACCGCACTGCTGGATGGCAAAGATATCCTCGCGCAAGAACCTGAAGAACGCGTCCACGCCGGACTGTTCGTCGGCTTCCAGTATCCAACCGAAGTGCCGGGCGTGCAGAATGCCGAGTTCCTCCGCCTCGCGTTCAACAGTCAACGCAAGGCCATGGGCCAGCCCGAGGTGACGGCCAAGGAGTTCGCGCCGATCCTCGCCGAACGCCTACGCGCCTCCGAAACACCGGACGATTACGCCGAGCGTCAGCTCAACGCTGGGCTTTCGGGCGGACAGAAGAAGCGCAATGAGATTCTGCAGATGTATGTGCTTGAACCGCGTATGGTCATTCTCGACGAAACCGACTCCGGCCTCGACATTGATGCGATCAAGGCAGTGGCACGTGGAATCAATGGCTTCCGCCGTGCTGATCGTTCGCTCGTGTTGATCACCCATTTCCAGCGCCTGCTCGACTCGGTTGTTCCCGATCGCGTGCATGTCTTGGTCCGTGGCCGCTTGGTCCACAGTGGCGGCCCGGAACTTGCACGCACCCTCGAAGCTGAGGGCTATGACAGGTTCGAAGCATGACACCTGGGAGCGCGGGCTTCAGCCTGCCCACATCCAGCGACGAAGACTGGCGTTACGTCGATTGCAAATCACTCGCTGATGCAGTTCCAGCGCAATCAGATGGGCCAGCCATCGGTGAAGTCGTCGGCGCAGACGCGCTACCAACACCAACCGATGCCGGCATGGCCTGGGCTATCGCTGGCGGTGTGCGTCGATTGGCACTCAGCGGAACGCAGCATCTCCAGCTTGATGATCATGGCGGTGCATGGGCACTGCGCCTGGATCTCGCTCCCGGTGCTGTCGTTCGCATCAGTCTGCGGCGTCATGTCGCGACTGGACGTTCAGCGAGTTGGCTACACACCGTACTCGGTCGCAGCGCTACGTTGGAACTCGACGATCTACCGGCGACAGATGGCGACGTTCAGCTTGCTGCGATAACCGGCGACGTTGCCCAAGACGCACGCTTCGCCATCCATATCGCACAGCTAGGCGGACGCTTGGTGCGTCACCGCATCGAAGCGCGACTCGCTGCGCCAGGTGCTAACTGTGCGATCACTGCCGCCGCATCCGTACGGGGAACCGCTCAGGCTCACATCCTTACGCGCGTAGTTCACGCTGTTGGCCTAACGCAGAGCGATCAACTCATCAAAGCCGTGCTGCGTGACAACACACGCACGTCGTTCGATGGCGTCGTAACGATGCTCAAAGGTGCTGATGGCGCCAAGGCCGTCCAACAAGATCGCAACCTGTTGCTTTCACCAGGTGCTCGCGCCGACACCAGACCACAACTTGATATCCGCGCCGACGAAGTCGAAGCCAGCCACGGCGCGACGGTCGGAGCGCTCGATGAGGACGAACTGATCTATCTGCGTGCGCGCGGGCTGGACGGAACCACCTCTCGCAACCTGCTGACCACCGCATTCCTCGACGAAGCCCTGTTGCACCTTGCTGATCCGGCGATGCGATTAGCCGCCAAGAACTTACTTCATGCCCTTTGACGCAACAGCTATCCGCGCGCAGTTTCCCGGCCTTGATGACGTCAAGGACGGTAAGCCGTTCGCGTATCTCGACACTGCCGCGACCGCGCAGAAGCCGCGTGTCGTCATCGAACGCATGGCGTCCCTCCTTGGCCGTGAATACGGCACCGTGCATCGTGGCATTTATCGCCGTGCTGCGCACATGACCAAGCTGTACGAAGAGGCTCGCACGACCGTCGCACGCTTCCTCAACGCCGATCGTGGCGAAGTCGTGTTCACGATGGGCTGCACTGACGCGATGAACCTCGTCGCGCACTGCTGGGGCCGCAGCCAGCTCAAGCCCGGCGATCGCATCCTGGTCAGTGGCATGGAACACCACGCCGGTCTGGTCAGTTGGCAAACCGCTGGTTTCCAACCTGAGCCGATCCCGCTGCGTGACGACGGCGCGCTCGACCTCGATGCGTACGACCGACTGCTGGCTGGTGGCCGTGTGAAGTTAGTTGGCATCGTCCACATCTCGAACGCTCTCGGCACGGTGAATCCGGTTGTCGAAATTACCCGCCGCGCCCACGCCGCCGGCGCCCTCGTCCTCGTCGATGCCGCGCAAAGCGCCCCGCATCTGCCACTGGATGTACGACAGCTCGATTGCGATTTTCTGGCCTTCGCCGGACACAAAGTCTATGGACCAACCGGCATCGGCATTCTGTACGGTAAACGCCGTGTGTTAGAGTCGATGCCGCCATGGCGCGGTGGCGGTGAGATGATCGAACGCGTGTCGTTCGCCGGTACCACCTACGCTGCGCCACCTGCGCGCTTCGAGGCAGGAACGCCACCAATCACTGAAGCGGTCGCGCTCGCTACCGCCCTCGAATGGCTCATGTCGCTCGATCGTCCGGCCATGCTCGCGCATGAACACGCAATGTTCGCCTACGCCGAAGAACGCTTGGCAGAGATTCGTGGTCTGCGCCGCATCGGCACCGCACCCGAGCGCGCGGGCGTCTTGTCGTTCACCATGCCCGGTGCGCATCCCGCTGACATCGCCAGTGTCCTCGACATGGAAAATGTTGCGATCCGCGCCGGTCACCATTGCGCCCAACCAGTCATGGAACGCTTCGGCATTCCGGCAACGGCGCGCGCGTCGATTGGCGTCTACACCACCAAGCAGGACATCGACCGGCTGCACGCTGGGCTTGAAACCTGTGCACGACTCTTTGGCTGAGCGCATGGCGACTGGCCCATCACGCTGGCCGCGATTAACCGCCGACGTGGTGCGTGCCGACGTGCTTGCTGGATTGGCCGTCGGATTGTTGTTGGTGCCGCAATCACTCGCCTATGCCCAACTCGCTGGGTTATCGCCGATTCACGGATTGTACTGCGCGCTGCTGCCCGTCGTCATCGGTGCGCTCGCTGGTTGGAGTCACCAACTCCACACCGGACCGGTCGCGATGACGGCGATTCTCGTCGCGGCAACGCTCGCACCGTTGGCTACGCCAGGATCAAGTGACTACGCTGCGCTGGCGGCACTACTCGCCTTGCTCGTCGGTACCATCCGCATCGGACTCGGTCTGCTACACGCTGCTGACATGACGCGACTGATCAGTCATCCGGTGTTGACCGGATTCACTGCCGCAGCGGCGATCATTATTGCATCGACGCAACTGCCCAACTTGATCGGCGCACCAGCAACGACGCTCGGCGCATCGCCGCTGAACGGCTTCACCTCAGTCGCACAAGATCTTACCCACCCGCACTGGGCAGTCGTGTGCATGGGTATTGGGTGCCTAATCGCCTTGCTGATCTGCAAACGTTGGCCGCGTTTGCCCGGCGCACTCCTCGTACTTGGCTTTGCCACGTTCGTCTCGTGGTTGACCGGATACAGCGGCGCAACAGTTGGCGCTTTGCCAGCTGGATTGCCATCGATCAGTCTGCCGCGCATGGATCTTTCCCCAGTCATGCAATTGCTGCCCGGCGCGATGCTGGTCGCCCTCATCGGTTTTGCTGAGGTGCTGTCAGCTACGCGTTCATGCGCGACCAAGACCCGCCAATCGATCGACCTCAATCGTGAGTTGATCGGCCAAGGCGCCGCATCGCTTGCCGCGTCGGTAACCAGTGCGTTTCCGCCCAGTGGCTCGCTGTCGCGTTCGGCGTTGTCACTCGCCGCTGGAACAAAAACCGCGATTTCCTCCGTCGTTTCGGCCGTCGTCGTACTGATCGTCCTGCTTGGTGGCACGCAGTTGCTGGCGCCGATGCCGCTGGCCGCGCTGGCCGCACTCGTCGTGGTCGCAGTGCTTCCGCTCATCGATCTCCGACCGTTGCTGCGCGCCTGGAAGACGTTGCCGCATGATGGCATCGCCGGTTTGGCTGCGTTCGTCCTGACCTTGGCTTTGGCACCAGATATGTTCCGTGGATTTCTGTACGGCATCGCACTTGCTGTCGGCTTATTCCTGTGGCGGCTGACCCGTCCGCGAGTTGCTGACTGCTCCAAGCACCCCGATGGCACCTGGCGCGATTGTCGGACCATGCATCTCGAACCATCGCCAGATCTCGCAGTTTTGCGGCCTGATGCGCGCATCAGTTTCCCCAGTGCCACCGCGGTTGAAGATGCCATCAACTCCGTCCTGACGACACGCCCACAGTTACGTGCGATCGTCCTCGCCTGCGAAAGCGTCAACGAGATCGATGCGACCGGATGCGAAGCCCTGCGCGGTATCGCCCGCACCCTGGCCGACGCGAACGTCACCTGTGTTCTCAGCGGACTCAAAGGCCCAGTGCAGGATGTCGCTCAACGTTCGGGACTGCTTGATTTATTTGGCAGCAACAACGTATTCCGTACCACTGACGACGCAGTGAAAGCATTAGAATCGCGGCTTGGCCTGGGTCCGCAGCCGTGGGATCCGCCGACGATGCCGTGAGGCGTCATTGCCACGAGCTGCGAGCTGCTAGCTGCGAGTCCAATGTGTGGTACATCACAGTTAGTCTGCGGCTATCCCTCGAACACATGGTGATGCCGGCACGGTCGCAGCTCCCCAATCACATCGTATTGCGAAATGACGCAGACGCTGCGATGCACTAGGCGTCTATTTCGAGCCCTCGCCGGCGTAAAGCCACAGCAGCCGAGCTTCACCCGAGATGCTCGACAAGCCACCGTAACGATTTCGGCGTTTGCATAATACATGGCAAGCGTTTCACTGTTTTATCGGCTTGTTGCCGAATGCCTTCGCTGGTGTTTCGTCAGGCACTTTGAGTTCACTCCGCAGGCGTGCGAGTTCTTGCTCGAGTTGTTTCTGGACCCCAGCCATCTCCGGCTGCCCGAAGACACTGCGCATCTCGCCCGGATCCGTCTTGAGGTCGAACAACTCACTGTAGTCCTCGCCGGTGGCGTAGAACTTCACCAGCTTGTAGCGGTCAGTGACCACGCCGTAGTGGGGCCGCACGCGATGAGGAACGGGATACTCGTAGTACTGGTAGTAGAACGAGGTGCGCCAATCTGCCGGCGTCTGGCCTTTGAGCAGCGGGACGAGGCTGCGACCCTGCATGCGTTCCGGCGCCGCGACCCCGGCAGCATCGAGCAGCGTCTGCGCGAAGTCGATGTTCGAGACGATCTTGTCGCAGGTGCTGCCGGGCTTGACCACCGTGGGCCAACGCACCAAGAGCGGTGTACGCAGGCTTTCCTCGAAGATCCAACGCTTGTCGAACCAGCCGTGCTCGCCCAGGAAGAATCCCTGGTCTGAGGAGTAGACGACGATGGTGTTGTCGGCCAGCCCTTCGCGGTCGAGATAGTCCAGCATCTCTCCCACGCCCTCATCCACGCCACGGACGCAGGCCAGATAGTCGTGCATATAGCGTTGATAGCGCCAGCGGACCAGATCGTTCCCGGTTGGTTTCGCCGCCCTGAACGCCGCGTTGCGTGGCTCGTAGTAGGCGTCCCACGCTGCGCGCTGCTCAGGTGTCATGCCAGGCGGCGCAACGAGACTCACATCCTTGGCCTGCATAGATTTCGCGAGCGTCATCTCTTGATCACGTTCAGCGATGCCGCGACCGGCATAGTCATCAAACAGGCTGGCCGGCTCGGGATAGACGCGGCCCTGGTCATGATCGAGATGGCGGATCGCCGGCGACCATTCTCGATGCGGCGCCTTCTGCTGGAACATCAGCATGAATGGCTTGCTGCGATCACGGGTCTTGAGCCAGGCCAGACTGTTCGCGGTGGTGAGATCCGTGACGTGGGCCCCCGGGTTGGCGGTGGGCTTGCCGTTGGCGATCGTCCTCGGACTGAAGTATTCGCCCTGGTTGGGCAGGATCTCCCAATGATCAAAACCGGTCGGATTCGATCCGAGATGCCATTTGCCGACGATGGCGGTCTGGTAGCCGGCCGCCTGCAGCGCCTTGGGGAAGGTGGCCTGGCTGCCATCGAAGTTGTTGTTGGTGTTGTTGTAGAAGCCGTTGATGTGCGAATAGGTGCCGGTCAACACGCAGGCCCGACTCGGTCCGCAAATGGGATTGGGGACTAGACAGCGATTGAAGCGCATGCCTTCTTTGGCGATGCGATCGATGGCTGGCGTATCGATCAGCTTGCGCGATTCACCATACGCGCTGATCGCCTGCCAGGCATGGTCGTCAGAAAAAATAAAAACAATGTTGGGGCGTGCGGTCTGATCGGCTGCGGACAACGCAGCGGTGGCGGTACAGGCGACGAGTAGACGGGTGACAGTGTTCACGGGATCCTTCAAGCATGGGGCGAGGAATGCACGCACGACACGGCTCAGCCATCCTCGCCAGATTTTTTCTTGCCCGGATCGACTTTGGGAAACGACGGCGCGGCCATGGCTTTGATCACCGGCAATAACTTCGCCTTGGCCGCCTCTGCCTCGGCACCATGGGCAGGCTTGAGCATCGCCGGGTCGGCGTCGATGTCGTACGTCTGCCCGGACGCATCCACCCACCAACGGCCATCGTGGGCCCACTCGGCGTCAGTCTTTCCCATGTCGCTGCCATAGTACCAGCCATAGACCCATGTCCGGCCGGTCCCACCGGTGCCTTTAATTGCGGGCAAAAGACTATGCCCATCGCAAGTTTTTGGCTTGGCCACTCCGGCAGCGTCGGTGAAGGTCGCCACCATGTCCGTGAAATCGACCAGGTCCTCGCGTACGCCCGACTTGGCGGTGCCCGGCCACGAGACGATGAGCGGCACATGCGTGCCGCGTTCGGACGCGCGGTTCTTCTCACCCTTCACCTGCTGTCCGCGGAAGGTCACCGTGTTGCCGCGGTCGGTGCCGTTATCGCCTGTGAAGATGAGCAGGGTGTTACGCTCGATCCCTTCCTTGCGCAGATGCTCGGCCACGCCTCCGACCAGCTTGTCGAGGTAGGTGACCATGGCCGGAAAGCGCTCGAGCTTGCCAGCAGCATCGCCTTTCTTGCCGTCGGGCGTGGGGTCGAGCGGCTTATGGGGCAGCACCATGGGGTAGTAGAGGATGAAGGGCCTGGTCTTGTTGGCGGTGATAAAGTTCAGGGCCCACTGCTGCTGGAGATCGGGTCCATAGTCGCCCTTGGTCGCAGGCGCCGGTTTGCCATCGACGGACAATCCCGGCTCCCAGTAGCGGCTGTCCCTGGTGGTCACTTGCCACAGGTTCCAGGTGGAGAATCCAAAGTCCTTGGGAACCATCTCGCCACCACCCAACTGCCATTTTCCAGTAATTCCCGTGGTGTAGCCAGCCTGGGATAGCAGGTGCCCAAAGGTGATCGATCCCGTTTTGAGTTCACCGAAGCCGACATAATTGCGGCTGTTGTACATCCCAGTCATGAGCTGGACGCGTGAGGGTGTGCACAGCGGCTGGCTGTAGCAGCGGGTGAAGCGAACGCCCTCGGTGGCCAGACGATCCAGATTTGGTGTCGGACACGAAGTTCCGCCATAGGCACCGACACATTCCTGGCCCAGGTCATCGGCGAGGATGAAGATGATGTTCGGTTTTTCAGCCGCACTGATCGCGACTGCAACGACAGCGGAGAGGAAGGCGATGCGAATCATGGATGACTCCAAAATGGTGTGAATGCCGGCCTCATTCCCTGCCCCCACCCGGCACATTGACCTGCTTGGCCCAAGCTTCCCAGGTCTTGATCAGGCGCGCGAGGTCCTGTGGCCGTTTCTCGGCCAGATCGTCGAGTTCGGTGCGGTCCTGTGCCATGTCGTGCAGTTCCCACGTCCCTTTCACGGCCACGGCCTTGAGGTCGCCCTCGCGCACCGCTTTGGCGGAGAATATCGCCCAGCAATGCGTCTCGTGCAGCGGCCGCTTACCTTCACCTGCGCCAGGCAACAGGGACTTGCCGAGGATCTTGTCGTTGGGCCGTCCAGCCAGTGCGAGGCACGTAGCGGTGAGGTCGGTGATGACCGCCATCTGCGTGTCATTGCCCGGCTTCACCTGTCCAGGCCAGCTCACGATCAGCGGATCGCTGATGCCGCCCTCATGGTCCTGGGTCTTGAACTTGCGAAAGGGCGTGTTGCTCATCCACGCCCAACCCGGGCCGGTGTACCACCATGAGCCGGGCGGACCCGGCTCAGGGCCGAGCACCCGATTGGCTTCATCCTCGCTGCTGGCCCCGTTGTCCGAGCAGAACATCACCACCGTGTCCTTGGTCGCCTGCATGGTCTCAATCTGTTTCAGCACACGGCCGATGGCGGTGTCCAGGCGCGAGACCATGGCGGCATAGGTCGCCATGCGCAGATCCTCGCGGTCCTGCTCCTGCGGGGTGAGCGACGTCCAGGCCTTGACCTTGGGGTCGCGAGGCGAAGCCCGCATGCCGGCAGGCCACAGCCCGAGCTTGAGTTGCTTCTGGAAGCGAGCTTCGCGCAACACATCCCATCCGGCCTTGTACTTCCCGCGGAAGCGCGCGATGTCCTCGGCCGGAGCATGCAGTGGATAGTGCGGAGCATTGAAGGCCATATAGAGGAAAAATGGCTTGGGCTGCTGCTTCCCCTCGTCGAGCCAGCGCACTGCCTCATCGGCGAAGGCGTCGGTGGTATAGAAACCGGGGAAACGGGCCTGAATGTCAGCGATTTCCTTGCCGTCGATGGTGAGCGGCAACTGCTCCCTCGTGCCCCGGGACAGGTCCCAGTAGCTGCCGGCTTTATCCATGGTGAAGGCGCGCTGGAACCCCTCGACCGTGTGGGCATGCACCTTGCCGACGATGGCGGTGCGATAACCGGCCTCGCGCATCTCGACCGCCAGTTTGACGGTGCGCCCAGCCTCGCCTTTCCAGAACGGATACTGGCCGCTCATCAGACTGTTACGGCTCGGCTCGCACTTGGCGTTGCTGTAGTATTGGCTGAAACGCACGCCGCTGGCGGACAGACGGTCGAGATTGGGAGTCGGAATCTCCGAACCATAACAGCCGAGATCGCTGAAGCCCATGTCGTCGGCCATGATCAGCACGACGTTGGGCCGGCGACCCTGAGCCTCGGCTGCGACCGCACAGACGGGGGTCAGGAGCGCGAAACCGCAGATGGCGAAGCGCAGGAATGAAGTAGCCATGACCGCATCATCCGTCGCTTGGCTCTGACAGCCATCGTATAGTATCCGAACTGTTCAAATGCCATCAATTAGCAGCATTGCTCGTGAACTCGGACTCGCGCCATCGACCGTATCGATGGCGCTACGACGACAACCAGGAGTAGCCGCGGCCACGGTGCGGCGGGTGTGTGCCTTAGCCAAACTGCGCGAGTACCGTACCGATCCGTTACTTGCTGCCGCCGCTACGCGCCGCCGTACGCGCAGTGTCATTCCGATCGCCTTTGTGCAGTGGCCTGAAAGTGGGCCACGGCGCAATTATCGCCCATTTGTCGCTGAGGCACGTCGGCGCGGTATGCGCGTCGATCTGGTGTTGCGCGACAAACGCAGCGACCCAACGCTGGTCGAGCAGTTGCGTTCCTCCGGTTACCGGGCCGTCATTCTTGCCGTCAATGCAGACCGCGGACTGGAAGATCTCGACTGGAGTGGCCTCACGATGGTGGCGATTGGCATTGGTTCTCCAGATTCGCCGTACCCGCGCGTTGCTCTTGACGTCAGTGCCGCCATGCGTCTGGCCCATAGTCGGCTTCAGGCCGAGGGCTACCGTCGTATCGGCATCGCTTGTCCTCAGGATAATCTCGACGAGGAAAGATCGTGGCGGCTACGCGCCGCTGCTCTGGCCCTGGCAACCGACATTCCCGCATTGATCACTGGTGCGTCCAATCGCAGCAACTTCCTCGCGTGGCTCCATGAGCACCAACCCGACGCCGTTCTCGGCACGTCGCCAGGAATCGCTGCTTGGCTGCCGCCTGGCATCGCCAGTGCGTGGCTGGATTGCGATCCGCAGCGTCACCACCGACTGCGTGGCGTCGAGATGTCGATGCTATCAGAGATCGTTTTCGATCACCTCGAAGACGCCCTGCGTCAGGGCAGGGTTGGTTTGCCGAAAACTCCATACACTATTTTGACCTCACCGCGCTGGTTTCACGGTGCCCTGGCAAACCGATCCGGCACCGTCTCGTCATGACGCGCGTTTATCTGCGCCAGAACTCGTGGCCGCAGCGGCGAAAATAACCACGTCGCTGACCACAGAATGGATCAGCATTTCACCGTACCTCGTTTTACTTTGAACTAACAGCCACATGTTGGCGAACTGTTCGAATTCGAAGAAATCAGTGTGTTTTGCACGCTGTGACGCACTCGTCAGCTGATGGACCAGGCTTGCCACACACTTGAATCCGTCGTCCATGAGATGAAGGTGAAGATCACGATCATTCTCACTTGTGTCTGGAGTCCGCATGTCGATCCGTCCGAATATCTTATTTTTAATGAGCGATGAGCATCGCGCCGATGTCGCGGGCTTCGCTGGCAATCGTGTCGTGCGCACGCCAGTACTCGATGAACTCGCCGCCAGCGGCGTCGTCTTTCGCAATTGCTACACGCCATCACCGGTCTGCGTCCCGATGCGGCAATGCTTGATGGCAGGCCAGCTGCCGCGCACCTGTGGTGTCGAGCACTTCGGCCACGACCTGCCGCCATTCTCGATGACCTTCGCCGAGCAGTTCGCTCGCTTCGGATACCAGACAACGTGCTGCGGCAAGTTACACCACATGGGCCGTGATCAGATGCAAGGTTGGAGCGAGCGGCCAGCAGGCGATCTACATGTCCAAGAAAAATTTCGCGATGGCATGGACCAAGCGTCGCTGGCTGCCATCACGGCGACTCAGCCAGCAGGAACCGGCAAGTGGTCGGATGCGCGTGAAATCATCCGTGCATTCCCTGGCGATTCGCGACAGAGTCGCACCGACCGACAGTGGACCGAGGCCGCCCACGCGGTGATCGACGACCACTTCACGGACATCGGCTACGACCGACCGTCGGGACATCAGCCGTTGCTGCTCAAACTCAGTCTCATTCAACCGCACTATCCGTATGTCTGCACTCCAGACCTGATGAGTTACTATCTCAACCGAGTTCAGCCATTCGTTGATCAGCCGGTATTCGACCATCCCTTTTTGGCTCAGCGTCAGGTGCGCCCCGGCGAGCAGGCAACTGCCTGGGAGATCCGTCGCGCCACCGCTGCCTACTACGGCATGGTCGAAACAATTGATGGGCATTACGGTTCGATACTCGATCGCTTGCGTGCGGTCGGCCAGGATCCCAACGAATGGATTATCATCTACACGACTGATCACGGCGAGATGCTGGGCGAGCACGGGATATGGGAGAAGCAAAAATTCTTCGAAGCCTCAGTACGAGTACCGCTGATCATCCGCTATCCAAAGCATTTTGCTCCACGCGTTGTGCACGAAAACGTCAACCTCTGCGATCTCTTTGCCACACTTGGTGAACTCGCTGGCGTCCCGTTGCCAGCCGAAGCTGATACGGTGCTGGGCAGGGGCCTCGACAGCCGCAGCTTAGTGCCGCTGATGCGCGGCGACTCCGCTGGCTGGAACGACGAAAGCGTCAGTCAGTTCCGTGGCACCAACCTGATGATCAAACGCGGTGGACTGAAATATCAATTCTACGGCAACGACGATTGCCGAACCCAGCCCGAAGTACTGTTCGATCTCGCCACAGAGCCGGACGAACGACGCAACCTCATCACCGAACCAAGCTATGCGGACGCGGTCGCGCGTTTCCGTCTCCGTTGCGCCGAACTGGGCTTTGGACCGCAGGCTACTGCCGCGTATCGCAATGCCGGCTACTGCTGATCGAGAGTGAGGGAACCACGATGCGTCGCACCAACATCCTCTTCTGCTTCGCTGACGATTGGGGATGCTACGCGTCCTGCACGACATGTGTCCTGTTCTGAAAACGATGCCGCTCGGCGCCGAGCCCTGGCGTGACCGTCGTCCGTGAAAACGCGTGCATTCCACTCGCTCAAGACGAGCGTCAATGCAGTTCCCCAATACTGAATCATCTCGATGCTGCTGACGAGAAAACCACTCCGAGGCAAAAGGGCCATTGATGCGCGTCACCTCCCGCCAACGAAACATACTGATCGCGGTTACTCTAACCGTGGCAGCAGTGGTCGCTCTCGTAGTTTGCGGCGTAGGAGCCCTGCAAACCAGCGCTTTGGAATCGACAATTCCCCCCACTCCAGCCAATCCCTTCCAACCAACCATCCCCAATCAATCACCTCCTCCATCCGCCGCGCCAACGGGCATGGTGTGGATCCCCGGTGGTGAGTTTTCGATGGGCAGCGCCTCGTCTGACGAATCCCTGTGCAGCATTTCTGGAGTAACGCGCGACGCACAGCCAATTCATCGTGTCGCTGTGGATGGCTTCTGGATGGATGTAACCGAAGTGACCAATGCGCAATTCACTCAATTCGTCAACGCCACGGGGTATATCACCGTGGCAGAAAAGAAGCCAACTCACGAAGAATTGCCGGCAGTTCCACGTGAAAATCTGATTGCCGGATCAACCGTATTCACTCCAACAGACCAACCTGTGCGATTAGACAACTATGTGCAGTGGTGGGCTTATGTTCCTGACGCGGATTGGCGGCACCCCACCGGACCGCAGAGTAATATCACTGGCCGCGAACAATTCCCGGTCGTGCACATTGCCTACGCCGATGCAGAGGCCTACGCTCACTGGGCAGGCAAACGCCTACCCACCGAAGCCGAATGGGAATTCGCCGCACGTGGAGGCCTTACCGGAAAAGTCTATTCGTGGGGCAACGATTTGAAGCCCGGCGGAAAATTCCAGGCCAATATCTATCAGGGACAATTTCCGATGGCGGATAGTGGCGCTGATGGATTCGTCGGTATCGCACCCGTAGCGCAGTTTGCCGCGAATGATTATGGTCTACACGACATGGCTGGGAACGTGTGGGAGTGGTGCAGCGACTGGTATCGTCCGGATTACTACCTCACACTGGCAGCGCAGGGTGGCACAGCACGAAATCCCCAGGGCCCAGATGCGTCGTTTGACCCTGCTGAACCAACTGAACGCAAGCGGGTTCATCGTGGCGGATCGTTCCTCTGTACCGACCAATATTGCACTAGGTATGTGGTCGGATCGCGCGGCAAAGGCGATATATACACCGCAAGCAACCATGTCGGCTTCCGCTGTGTGAAGGCTCCTGCAAAGCCCTGATCACACGAAATCTTGCTCGAATCGCGCACGGCGCTTGTTATCTTCTCGCCATGCGCTCCATCCTCCTCTGTTTCCTCATCACATTCTTGATGGCCGGTGAGGCTCCGACCCCGCCCGCTGTTCAGAAATTACTCGACACCTCTACTGAGGTGGCGAGGAAGGCTCGCGAAGCCTATGTGCAAGCCGTCCGCAAGGAGCAGGACAAGTTGGCTGCTGCGCTCAAGAAGGAGCAGGAGAGCACAACCAAGAAGGGCGATCTCGACACCGCTCTTTTGATCAAAAGTTGGGTCGAGAAAATCCAAGCCGGCCATCTCTTGACGCAAGCAGATGCGCCGACTGGCGATCTCCTCGGTGATGATCCCACTGGGAAGACCACAACCACCGCGCCCAACGCCGGGCTGGCTCATCTAACCACTGACTGTGCCGTAGCACCAGACACTCACCCTCCGCGTGGGGGCCCCAAGGAGGTCGAAGGCCTGTTAGCCAAAGCAACCCGCCTCGTGCTACCCAAGGGAGACGCAACCCGTTACTCGTTTACGTGCACAACTCCTGGCATCGTCCTGATATGGACCGGGATATACGAAGGCAACCACACCGAACTGTGGCGCGAAATAGAGAAGTCGGGATTCAAGCGCATTGCTCCTGAATCCATGACTGGCGCCTGGTTTACGCTGGAGGCAAAAAATGGTGCGCAATTCGTCGTATTCGATGCGCCAAAAGGCGCGCCGGTTTCGATTTTCGCCAGTGCCTTTGTGCGCGCTGGCAAATAACCGTAGGTCCAGCATTAGGCGATTTGCCACAGCGGCACAGAGATCCCCACCGTGGTCGTCGCTGTGACCCTCTGTGCCACTGTGGCAAGTGTTCGATCGTCGCCTTTGAGACAATGTCGACCTGGTTGAACAACGGGCTCACAACCAGCGGTCCGAAAAATCGAGGAAAGCCTTCCAGTCAGAAGGCAACATGTCGTGCTTCCCAGGGCGGTAGAAAAAGCCAAGTTTCGTATCGGCTAGTACAGTTTCAGTGTTCGCTAACGGCATCACATCGACAGGACAAACTGGTACTCCAAGCAATCGATACACCGGGCTAGCTTCCCGCAACACGGCAAGCTGTCCTGCAGGATTTGCCCACCCATCCTCAACCGCATTGCTGAACAACACCGGTCGCGGTGCACACAGGCCGACCAATGCATGCTGGTCGAAGGGCAATAACTCGGGCTGCTCATTGAAGCGCTTAAACATATCGCAGAACCAGTGCGGAAAGCGCTCGTTGATCGCCTTGATGCTCTCGCCGATTACGCCGCGACTCGGAGCGCTTCCGCCCATGCCGGCTTGATGTACACAGGCCAGAGCAATGCGTTCGTCAACGGCGGCAGCGAGCAACGCGACCTTTCCGTTACGTGAGTGACCGACGACACCAATACGGCGCGGATCGACCGTGGGATCAGCCACCAAATGATCCACCGCACGCATGACGCCCCAAGCCCAGGCAGCGATCGTTCCCATAGCGTGCTCTCCGCGTGGCTCCGGCTGTACAAACGGATGAATACCATCGGTAAAATCTGGACGATCTGGATCGATGTCGCCATGATAGAAAGTGGCAATGCCGTAGCCACGACGCAGGGCCTGATCGAAATCAAATTTACAACGCTTACCTCGTCCAGCTTCCGTTGCCTGATTCCCGACAACGCCCGCTATGTGTTCTGGCATCCAACTGGTCGGGATGGCAACACGCGGATCATCAACTTCGGTATGGTTGCCACCGAAGTTTGGACCGACCAACAACGGGACCGGACCCGCGCGCAGATTCGGTGTTGCTACCAGCAGATGCAGTGGCGGTGCCTGTGCGTGAAAACGGATAGCGACTTCACGGAGGGTGCCCAATCCATTACGCCAGGATGCGTCGGAGAACAATGTCTCAACGGTGACCGCAGGCGGTACCGATGGCAGGTATCCATACATGAAATGCTGAAAAAGCTCCAACAATTCAGTACGCCGCTGACGCCACTGGAGTGGAGTGGTGACCGCCGAACCATCGTTTCGACGCAACGGATCGGGGAATCCAGGCTGCGGGGTCAATTCAGTAAAAGCGGGGATGTCCATGAAATCTACGCTCCGTTTCGGCGCATCCAGGCCCGTGGACTCATCCCCATGACTGCCTTGAACTGCCTGCTGAAGAGAAAAGAGTCCTGGTAGCCGAATTGTGCCGCCACCTCCTGAACGGGTGTTTCACGGTTGAGGTGTTCGGACGCCTGCTGCATGCGATGACGTACCATCCAAGATCGTGGGGAGACTCCATAGGTGCGACGAAAGAGCCGCGAGAACCAGTTCGGCGACATGTCCACAGCGGCAGCCAAGTGTTCGGGAGCCAAGCGTAGCGTCGAATCTTTCTCAATTAATCGCAATACACGATCTTGGATCACTGGGTCCAGTCCTCCAGTTGGACGCTGCGGAACACGCCACAACTCGCTGAACAAGAGCACCAACATCGAGCGCAGACGCAGTTCCCGTCCGAGCAAATGTGCGGCCCATTCGACGCGCACGTCTGCCAATCGATCTCCCGCACCAAGCGCGCGGCGGATGACGAACGGGATTGGCGGCGGCTCGGCCTTGGCTAGCGAGAAACGCAAGTTGGTGATTGTCAGGCGACCACGCTCTGGCCGATGACGCAGATGCTGCACCGTACCAGCAGGCACCCACAGCACCGAGCCTGCCTCGGTCTCAATGTTTTTGCCACCCACGACGCCTATTTGACCACCCTCCTCAATCACGTGCAACATATGCTCGGTTAAACATCGGCGACCCAAGTCCCACGCATGCGATCGGTAGCGACGACAGTTGATAATAACGAGGCTGCGGTTGGGATCCGCAAGGGCCGTGAACCATGATTGCCAACGGTGATCTGAATTCATTCAGCGGTCATTCTGATGCAAATGCGTGCAGTTCAACCCATGGACCGGCCGCGACTGCCGATACGGTAAAAACATGCAAGCCACTCACCATTGGACGATGATCTGCACTGGACTGCTTGCCGGTATTTCCACCATCACCGGATGGGCCAGCGAGGATCGGCCTTTGCCAACACCGACTCCGCGACCCAACATCCTGTTCATCCTCGGGGACGATCTGGGATATGGGACACTTGGATGTAACGGCAGCGAATCCTGCAAGACACCGAATTTAGACAAACTCGCAGCGGGCGGCGTCCGCTTCACCAATGCCCACGCCATGCCGATTTGCACCCCTACTCGGGTGCAGTTGATGACCGGCCAGTACAATTTCCGCAATTACAAGCGCTTCGGCGAGATGAGCGCCGGTGAAATTACCTTCGGTAACCTGTTGCGCGATGCTGGCTACACCACCTGCATAGCTGGCAAATGGCAACTTGGCGGGAACCACGACAGCATTCGCGCATTCGGCTTTGATACCTACTGCCTGTGGAATTTTATGGGCCGCGGCGCGCAGTACTGGGGTTCTGAAATCTGGGAGAATGGAAAAAAGCGCAACGACATCGCAGACCGATTTGGACCCGACATCCACGTTGACCATCTCCTCAAGTTCCTGGATCTGCAAACCAAGGACAAACCCTTCCTCGCCTACTGGACAACGCCACTTCCCCACGAGCCCTATGGTCCAACCCCTGACAGCCCAGACGCTCCGAAACCGGGCACCATTAAACCTGCCCCAGGCCAAGGGGAAAGTCATGATTACGGAGACCCCAAGTATTTCCCTGAGATGATGACGTACATGGACAAGCTGATCGGTAAAGTGGTACAGAGACTTGAAGATCTGAAGCTGCGCGAGAACACCATCATCGTCTTCGTCGGTGACAACGGCACCGGATATAAGGTGGAGATCAAAGCCAACGGCAATGTGACCGTCGGCGGCAAGGCCCTAACCAGCATCCACGGAACCCATGTCCCTATGATCGTCAACTGGCCAGCGGGCGGCACCAAAGGCAAAGTCTGCAATGACCTCATCGACACCACGGACTTCCTGCCCACCTTCCTAGAGGCGGCCGCTGTTAAACCGCCGGCGAAGTCCATGCTCGATGGCCGCAGCTTTCTGCCGCAAATTCGTGGTCAATCGGGCCAGCCCCGTGATTGGGCTTTCTTCCACTTCATCAAATCGCCAGACAAGCCAGCAACTGAATGGATCCTCGATCAACGCTGGAAACTGTACACCACTGGCGAGTTCTACGATTATCGTGCTGATCCGAAGGAACATAAGCCCGTGTCCGGCGGCGGTGAGGCCAATGCCGCGCGTGCGAAGCTGCAAACAGTACTTGATCGGATGAAAGCCGAGGGCGGCGGTATCGACAAGGGAAAATCAGCTAAACCCGAGAAGAAGGGCCAGGGTCCGTGAAACGACTCATGCTCATGGCCATCATGTTCAGCATCTCCGTCCTAGCGGCCGAAGATGGCCAAAAAACGACTAGAGACGGCAAGCGAATCCCTGACGCCGCGATCGCGACAGCGCTCGGAGACTGGGTCACGGTCAAGGCAACACGATTGGCAAACAATCCGATCATCACGGTTGACCAGTTCGCGATGAAGAAAGACGGCTAAAACATCAATGGTCCGGTCCTCATCCGCACGCCCGCGTGGCTCGCGAATCCACTCGGCAAATACTACCTCTATTTCGCCCACCACGGCGGAACATACATCCGCATGGCGTATGCTCACGTGCTTACCGGGCCTTGGACGATCCACGAAGGGGGCGTACTCGGACTGGAACAGTTACCAGTAAAATTGGATCACATCGCTTCTCCGGAAATCGTTGTCGATGAGCGCGCCAAGCGCATCACCATGTACTACCATGGCCCGGTGCGACAGAGCGATCCCCTGATAAATACAGGCACATGGAGTGGATAGCTCACGTTTGCTGCAACCAGCGTGGCTGGACTGACGTTCTCTCCGCGACCAGAGGTCATCTCGTCATTTGACCTCAAAGTATTTCCCCATGGCGGCCTGACGTATGGCGTCGGCAAAAATCAATTGGCCCGTGGCAAAGATCCCTTGGCCGGCTTCGAACAAGGACCAAAGATTATTCCCAACGGACGCCACGTCGCGCTCTTGCCGAAAGGCGACACCTTGTGGTTATTTTTCTCGCGCGCCGGCGACTGTCCCGAGCAAATTCTGCTGACCCGCTTCAACCTGCAGGATGATTGGACAACTTGGGACACCACATCGCCACCGCCAGTCGTCGTCCTCAAGTCTGAACTGCCCTGGGAAGGGACCCAATACGAATTGGCCCCCTCTGCTTGGGGCTCCGCGGTGTAGGTTCGCGAAGTACGCGATCCATTTGTTTTCGAGGACGACGGAAAGCTCTATCTCCTGTACTCGGTGGCAGGCGAGATGGGCATCGCCATCGCAGAGCTTGAATTTTCGCCCACGAACAAAGGGCCTACAATAGGACGCAGCTGAACTTGCGCTCGACATCGTCGCGACCGATCCCGCGGCCGCCAAGAAGCAAGAAGGTTGCCGTGCAGGTCTGGGGAATGCGTTCAGCCTTGATCCAGCAATAGCTGATTTGCCGCAGAGGCATAGAGGATCGCAAGAGGGCCACAGAGAAATGCATGGCAGCGAGAGGCCTTCATGAAACAGATCTCACCCCATTCGATATGGGTGCTCAAACATCGATGACCGAGAATCCAGGCATGAGTCCGGTAGCGACAACAATTGGCACTCACGCGACAACGGTGGGAATCAGCGCGGGCCGCGAGCCATGATTGCCAGCGGCTATTCTCGTCCATGCAGTCATTCTGGTGCAAGTACTCGCAGTTCACCCCATGGATCAACGGCAATTGCTGTTAACCTACAACCATGCGAACCACTGACTATTTGGCGATGTTTTCCGTCGGTCTGCTTACAGGCCTGTCGAGCATGACTGGAGTGGCGGCTGCGGATCATCCCCCGGCAACACCACATAGGCGACCAAACATCCTGTTTATCCTCGGCGATGACTTGGGCTACGGAACGCTGAGCTGCAACGGCAGCACGACATGCAAGACGCCCAACCTCGACAAACTCGCGGCAACCGGTGTTCGCTTTACCAATGCGCACGCCATGCCGATCTGCACCCCGACCAGACTTCAATTGATGACCGGAAAATATAATTTTCGCAATTACACAAAGTTCGGCGAAATGAGCGCCGGGGAAATCACCTTCGGCAACCTGCTGCGCGATGCCGGGTACGCCACCTGCATGGCCGGAAAATGGCAACTTGGCGGGAATGATGCCAGCATCCGCAAGTTCGGTTTCGACCAGTATTGCCTATGGAACTTCATACACCGTGGCGAGACCCAGTACTGGGGCGCCGATATCTGGGAAAACGGCAAAAAACGCGACGATATCGCTGAGCGATATGGTCCTGACATCCATGTCGACTACTTACTCAAGTTCCTTGATGCGCAAAGGAAGGACAAGCCATTCATCGCGTACTGGACCACGCCACTCCCACACGAGCCATACAGTCAGACGCCTGACAGCGCCGATGCGCCGATGCCCGGTGAGCCCAGGCCCGCCCTTCCAAGTCGCGGCAAGACTGCCGCCACGAAAGGCAAATTCGGGGAATATGGAGATCCCAAGTATTTCCCCGAGATGATGGCCTACTTAGACAAGCTCGTCGGCAAGGTGGTGCAGAAGCTTGAAGATCTGCATCTCCGCGAGGACACCATGATCGTCTTCCTGGGCGACAATGGGACCGGCTACACGGTCGATATCAAGTTTAATGGTATTGAAGTGACGGGCGGGAAGGGGCAGACCACTGTCTACGGCACCTGGGTGCCAATGATCGTCAACTGGCCGGCGGGCGGGGCCACCGGCACAGTCTGCGAGGACCTCATCGACACCACGGACTTCCTGCCCACCTTCCTGGAAGCGGCCGGCACCAAACCCTCGGCAAATTCCGCCCTTGATGGCCGCAGCTTCCTGCCGCAGATCCGTGGTCAATCGGGCCAGCCCCGTGATTGGGCTTTCTTCCACTTCATCAAATCGC
>CAZZAM010000010.1:96721-101117 GCA_964652775.1 uncultured candidatus Brocadiaceae bacterium
GCATCTCCGTCCTAGCGGCCGAAGATGGCCAAAAAACGACTAGAGACGGCAAGCGGATCCCTGACGCCGTGATCGCAACAGCGCTCGGAGACTGGGTCACGGTCAAGGCAACACGGCTGCCAAACAATCCGATCATCACGCCGAGCTTGTTCGCGATCAGGAAGGACGGCGACAATATCAATGGGCCGGTCCTCATCCGCGCGCCGTCCTGGATCGCTAAGCCGCTGGGGGCATATTACCTCTATTTCGCCCACCACGGCGGGAAGTATATCCGCCTAGCGTATGCCGACGCGCTCACCGGACCGTGGAAACTCCACGAAGGCGGTGTGCTTGGGCTGGATCAACTGCCAGTGAAGATGGATCACATTGCTTCACCGGAAATTGTTGTCGATGAGCAAGCCAAGCGCATCACGATGTATTACCACGGCACAGTACGGCAAAGCGTTCGGCCGGTGAATACCGGCAAATGGAGCGGCCAGCTCACCTTTGCGGCAACTAGCGTGGATGGGCTGGCTTTCTCACCGCGCGCGGAAGTCATTTCGTCGTTTTACCTCAAGGTGTTTCCCTATGGCGGACTGAACTATGGCATTTGCAAAGATGGGAATATCGGCAACCAACTGGCGCGTGGCAAAGACCCCTTGGCGGGATTCGAGCAGGGACCAAAAATAATTGCGAATGGACGCCACGTCGCCCTGCTGCCGAAAGGCGACACATTATGGGTGTTTTTCTCGCGCGCTGGAGACTGCCCCGAGCAGATCCTGATGACGCGTTTCAACCTGAAAGAAGATTGGACGAAATGGGGCGTCAACGCACCTCCTCCAATTGCCGTTCTTAAACCCGAGCAACCGTGGGAAGGGATTCAGTACGAACTGGCTCCCTCCGGCTGGAGCTCAGGTGTGCGGGTTCAAGAAGTACGTGATCCCTTCGTCTTCGAAGACGGTGGAAAACTGTACCTGCTGTATTCCGTCGCCGGCGAAATGGGAATTGCCATCGCCGAGTTGGAATTTTCGCCCAAAGACAAAGGGCCGCAGATTGGGAAGGCTGGAAAGTAGCCTCATTACTCAATTGTGATCCGGCAATGGGCTCACCTGGAGAACCAGAGGAACGGAGCGAGCGTGGGCTTGGTTTCACTGTCTAGCAGAAGGGCGCGTGCAGCCTTCAGGCGCTGCGCGCTAGGGAAGGCGCCGCCCAGACGGACCACGCGTGGTTCCCGGAATTCGCGCATGGCAGAAATGGCATGCTGGCGGGCAGCCGGGCCATGGTCATTCAGGACTCCCTGCACTAGGCTGCGGACATGAAGCCCGATCTGTTGCTCATCTGCCTTGATCAACTCTCCGCTCTCGCCATCGGGCGGGGCGACACACCGACAATCGACGCGCTAGCGGCGGGCGACAGCTCCTTCACCACCGCTGTGACTGCCTGCCCACTGTGCATGCCCGCGCGCGCCAGCTTCTGGAGTGGCCTGCTGCCACATCGCACTGGTGTGACCTCGAACGGGCGCTGGGCGGCGGTACCGAAGTGGCCAACCGGGCGTAAGACCTTAGGACGCATCCTTACCGCCTCCGGCTATGCGTGTCGCCATGTCGGCAAGTGCCACGATGCGGGCAGCCTGGATGGATTCACCTGCGTCCCTGAGACCGAGCAGCACATTGCGGCCGAGCATCCGGCCTGGCCGCTGCATGGCGATTCGCTGCGCGATGTGGCCACCACCACCGCAGCCTGTGCGATCCTCGCCGAACCGGCCGGGGACGCGCCGCGCTGCCTCGCTGTTGACCTCAACAATCCACACGATATCTGCGGCTGGATCGGCGACTACCAGAAGAGCCTCTGCCGCGTCGATCCTCCCGGCGAATTGCCTGAGCTGCCCTTCAACCACGCACCGGCCGATCCTGCCGTACTGCCGCGTTCGCTGCAGTACGTGTGCTGCGCCCACAACCGCCAAGCACAGGTAACCGATTTCACCACCACCGATTGGCGGCGCTACATCGCCGCTTACCGCCATTATGTGCGCCGCGCCGACGCCGACGTCGCCACCATCCTCGCCGCCTTGCGATCTTCCGGCCGCGCCGACCGCACCCTGGTGCTGCTGTGGACCGATCACGGCGACGGCATGGGCGCACACGCGCTGGCGACCAAGCATACCTCCTTCTACGAGGAGTCGGTGCGCGTCCCCTTTATCGTCACCGGCCCCGGCGTGCCGGCTGGTCAACTCGTCAACGATACCCTCGTTTCGCTGACCGACCTGCTGCCGACCATCTGTGGCTTGGTAGGAGCAGATGTGCCGGCCTGCGACGGCGTCGACCTGTCGGGCTGGCTCGGCGCAGCGCGGCCGCGCCAGGTGCGCAGCCAGGTGGTGTCTGAGTGGTGGAGCGAATGGGGCAGCACGGTCGAGCCGGGACGCATGCTGCGCGACGGCCGCTGGAAGTACGTGCATTACCGCGAGGACGGCCGCGAACAGCTCTTCGATCTCGCCGCCGACCCCGGCGAGATGACGGACCTAGCGCGCGATTCTGCGCACATCGACCAGCTCGTGCAGATGCGCGCCGCGCTCGAAGCGCACATCGCCGCCACCGCCGATCCCTACCCGACCCTGGCGGCACAGGCCGATCCGCGCTGGCGCACGCATGCGCCCGGACAGCTCCAGCATGTCGGACCAACCGCACCACAAATCTGGGAACAGAGGCGCCGGTCATGAGAACCGCTCCGTTCTTCCCAAGACATGATCTTTGCATACGCCTCTGGCCACTTGTCGTAGCCTTGCTGTTGGCAACGGTCGCGTTGATTGCCAGCGAATCTATCGCTGTTAGCCAATACAGCATCACTTAGAACTTTGACCAGCCCTATGCTGCGGTTCTGACTTCTCCTCCCGCTCGCGCGCCGGATTCAAACCACGGACGTATCTGGAGACTGCTCATCATGTCCCTTCTGCCCACCACCAGTGCTCTCGCCGCAGCCGAGGTCCCACCCAAGCAGGCGAAATCATCGGCGGCCGACACCGCGGTGAAGGAACCGCTTGGGGACTGGGTCACGGTGCAAGCCACGCGCTTACCTCAGAACCCGATCATCACTCCCAAGATGTTCAGCAACACAAAGGACGGCAGCAACATCAATGGGCCGACCCTGGTCCGGGTGCCGGCGTGGGTGAAGAATCCGCTCGGAAAATACTACCTCTACTTCGCCCACCACGGCGGCACCTACATCCGCATGGCCTACGCCGACTGCGTGGCCGGGCCGTACAAGCTGCACGCGGGCGGCGTCCTCGCGCTTGATCACCTGTCCGTGACATTGGACCACATCGCCTCACCCGAGATCCTGGTCGATGAGCAGGCCCAGCGCCTGATCCTCTACTACCACGGGCCCGTGCGGCAGGCGGAACCAGCGAAGAATCCTAGCCAGTGGGGCGGCCAGCTGACCTTCGCCGCCACCAGCGCGGACGGCCTCACCTTCACGCCGCACCCTGAGGTGATCAGCTCGTCCTACCTGCGCGTCTTCCCGTATGCGGGCCGCTTCTATGGCATCTCCAAGAACGGTAACGTCGGCATCTCGTTCTCTCGCAGCGATGATCCCTTGGCCTGCTTCGAGAAGGGGTCGCGGATTTTCCCCAATGGCCGGCACGTCGCGCTGCTGCATAAGGGAAACACCTTGTGGGTTTTTCTCAGTCGGGGTGGCGACTGCCCCGAGCAGATCTTGATGACCCGCTTCGACATCACGGGCGACTGGACAACGTGGGCCGCGAGCGCGCCGTCACCGGTCGCGGTGATCAAGCCCGAGCAGCCATGGGAGGGTACCCAGTACCCGCTCAAGCCATCGGACTGGGGCGCCGGAGACAAGGTGCAGGAACTGCGTGACCCCTTCGTGTTCGAAGAGAACGGCAAGCTGTACCTCTTCTACACCGTGGCTGGTGAGATGGGCATCGCCATCGCCGAACTGGATTTTTCGCCCACAGACAAAGGTCCGCATACCGGGTGCTTTTTTCGACCGCCACCTGAAGCCGGGCAAGAGACTGGGTCATGATCGCTATCCTCATCGTCTCCCAAGGATCCTAGATGGAGCAGTTCACACGGAGGAACGAAGGTAACGGAGTTCGAAGGATCGGGTTACACATTGTGCCATGTTCATCCACCAGGTGATGGGCACCAAACTGGCAAGCCCCTTCCCCTTCGTTGCCTCCGTTCCTCCGTGTTAATCAAACGCGTTTCTAGGATAAAACACGACGTTTACTCTCTCCATGAGTGGTTGAAAATGAGCGTGGCCGCCGTGCTTGTCCCACCGCCCTCGCACTCGCGTGCATGAACCACATACTGCACGCATGAGTCAGCCTCCCAATGTCCTCTTCATCATTGTCGATCAGCAGCGCTGGGACACGCTTGGTTGTTACGGCAACACCGCGATCAAC
>CAZZAM010000011.1:0-18088 GCA_964652775.1 uncultured candidatus Brocadiaceae bacterium
CAGCCAAGAATATCGGCGTATGTCCAGAACGAAGTTTCATCTTTTGGCTAACATATAGATACTGGGGGCACATGGCTGAGCGACATGGTGCGCGAATCTAACGTTGAAGGCAATTGGAACAAGAACCGTTGTTTGGAACACACAAGTCATGTGCTCCCAGTTAGCGACTGGTTAGCCCAATAATGATTATTTAATTATTTGTAGTTTTTCGTCTAACTTAAACGTCAACGCATTCCAATTTATCAATGCATTGCTACCATTATATTCAGTTATTTCACAAACACTGATCACAAATTTAATTGCAACTTCTGGGGCTTTTTCACCTGGAACCCTTCTTTTCCCAAGAGGTGGCGATACTTCAACATGACAATCAACATTATTAATGTTGTACTTTTCCTTAATATAGGCAATGACAGATAGTTTAACTGCGGCCATTTCTTTTTCGGAAATTGAGGCGTCGTTCTTGGTTTTCCAGATCCAATTATCTCTAACCTCTTTCGGAGCTTCAAATTTAATTCCGCTATTTATACCAGTGCCAATATTATCGGAACCAGGCAGTAGAACCGATAACAGCAAGAGCATTATAATGCTTTTCATAGTGTTTTCTTCAGGGCTAACATTGAGGTACTGGGGGCACATGGCAGGGCGACATGGTGCGCGAGGTTAAGGCGGAAGGCAATCGGAGCAACAACCGAGGCCATGTAAGCAAAATTGCGGCGTACCGCAGCGCCACGTTAAAACAGAGACGAGGAACGCCGCTATTTTGGTTATATGGCCGGCCACCTGGAAAAACAAGGTCATGTGCTCCCAGTTAGCGACTGGTTAGGCCAATGCGCAACAATATTTTCACATCTATTTAGGGCGTATTCCATAATTTGATTCCCCAATTAGAGAAGTATTAGAATATGAAATGCCCCAAAGTGTTGCAATTGATCCGACAGATAAAGCACTATAAACCAACCAGAAATATAATATTTTCTTTTTATTACGACTGATAACCGTTTTATTTTTATAGTTCCTTAGTAACCATATTACTGCGAAAACAAGAACCACTTGGCATAATACATATATCGCATAGACCATTAACATCACATAATACATAGAATTTATTTCTGGCCTAACATATAGATACTGGGGGCACATGGCAGAGCGGCATGGTGCGCGAATCTAACGCCGAAGGCAGTTGGAACAAGACCGAGCGCAAGTAAGCAAAATCATAGCGTACCGGAATGAGCGAAGCGAAATGAGGAACGCGTTGATTTTGGTTACTGAAGCGGCCATCTGGAACACAAAAGTCATGGGCTCCCAGTTAGCGGCTGGTTAGCCATCGGATTTCACGTCAACCGGCAGAATAGCAATTTCCACACCCTGAGAAGTAAATCTGCAAAACCCGTCGATATTGGAAATTTCAACTGGCGAATCAGGTGGTAATTCCTGTAGTTTCTTCACAAGTACACAAACGGCAGAATATAGATTTTCTGGATACCGGGTGAGGTCTGTTTCCCAATTTCGTTTCCGGTTTGAATATACATTAAGGTAATGAGCAGCAGAAAGCGTCACGTGGAGATGGCTAACATTGAGGTACTGGGGGCACGTGGCAGGGCGACATCGTTCGCGAATCTAACGCTGAAGGCAATTGGAACAAGACCGAGCGCAAGTAAGCAAAATCATAGCGTACCGGAACGAGCGCAGCGAAGTGAGGTACGCGTTGATTTTGGTTACTGGAGCGGGCATCTGGAACACAAAAGTCATGTGCTCCCAGTTAGCGGCTGGTTAGCCCAATTTCCTATCCCGGATTTGGCATGATAGAGTGCGCCCATTCTGCGAAGAAATATAAAATGAAAGCGAGTATTCCTATAATGGTTGAGATCGATGCCAAGATGATCCCTATTGTTGCACAAGAATTTGCATCCGTGTTATTGCCAAACTTTTTTATAGTTATCCAGTTTACAATTAGACCGATTACAGGGACAAGGCAGGAAATAATGCAGAATACACCAAGAGTCGTTCCCTGCTGGATTTTACCATTATCCATACAGGGCTAACATAAAGGTACTGGGGGCACATGGCTAAGCGACATGGTGCGCGAATCTAACGTTGAAGGCAACCGGAGCAAACAGCGTTGCCTGGAAACCATAAGTCATGTGCTCCCAGTTAGCGGCTGGTTAGGCCTTTGATATATAGTGTCACGGGACTTGCGCGAGTTTCCTGTGTATTTTGTCGATTACATCCAGTTTCGTTTCTTTATTTATAATTACGACATTGTCGCTATCTGATTCCTTTTTGATTATATATAGAATACTATTGGACAACATACATGTTAAATTCGACTTCTCTGTATTTATTAACAGTATTTGTTGGTATTTATTGTTTGATTTTACATAGAATACATTTTCCAGGCTTCTTTTTTCACCTCCATTATCTTTTATTAAGTGGAGGATGGTATATGGACTATAATCATGTGTATTTATATCGTAAGCTGCCTTTGCTGTCTTACCGTTCTTTTCGACATCTTCATAAGTTAATATGCCATCTTGGGCACAGATAGCTGTGCTAAATAGAATGGATAATAATAATAATAATACCTTCATAATTATATGGCCTAACATTGTTTAGTGGTTTGTACGAGGTGAATAAACATGAAATGCGGTCTGTACGAGGCAACTAAATAGTTTAGTTTGCTGGCACGAGGTTATAACAACCACTAGGACCGTGTTAGGGTGTGTTGGAGAGCCGATTAAGGCAAGATCCAAGACAGCGCGATGGGGAGTCATGATCATGGAGAACAAGCCGTTTACAAAACAGCCACTCGTGATGACTTCCGCGCCAACTTCATCAAATTCCGAAGCGCCTTGTTGACAGCACTCGAATTTGGGAAGGCCTTCTGAACATCAGGCTCAAGAGCGACCAGGTTGGTGCCCTGCCGATATCGAGATGCATATTTACCACGAATTCCGTGTGAAAAATTATAGGTGGAGCGCATGTTCATTCCTCTTCGTTATATTGGTGGACTTCTGTCCGGTTCGCCTTGCGAGCGCTGATAATTCGAATAGCGCCGTCCCGGTCAGCATGCGAAACAACGACGACGCGCAATTTGCCCGTTTGACCTATGGTCACTTCTCGCCGCTCATCTCCACCATGGTCTGGGTCAGGAACGGTTATGGCCATAACATCTCCAAACACTTGCGCAGCCTCTTCAAACGAAATTCCGTGTTTCTGTTTATTCGATAAAGACTTACCAAGGTCCCACTCAAATCGTATTCCCCTTGGCATAGTGGTGGTTTATCCGCGCCTAATGTGTTGTAAACGCCACAGTTAGCTCATCGGGTAAGGTCGGTGTTCAGAGACCGAAATGAACTTGTGATACAGACCAATTCTGTTATAGGGTCTATATGGATACATCCGAAGATCGCGCGGTTTCGTCCCCCTCGGATGGGTTCGATCGGGGCGAAAACGCTGGGCATCGGATTCCGTTAGCTGAAATGGGGCAGGCGATTGAGGCAGCCTGCTTGCTGCGGCGGTTTTCGCGGCGGACGGTGCCGGTGTATGTAGGTTGGGCGCGGCGGTTCGTAGTGTTCCATGGCAACCGACACCCGGATGAACTGGGCGCGGCGGCAGTAACGGCATTTTTGTCCGACTTGGCGGTGCGTGGGCATGTGTCGGCGTCAACACAGAACCAGGCGCTGCAGGCATTGATCTTTCTGTACGGGACGGTTTTAGAGCGACCCTTGCCCGAGGCGGCGATTCGCGCGGTACGGGCGCGTCGGCCGATGCGACTGCCGATCGTGCTGACACGTGCGCAAGTAACTGCGTTCTTTCAACACATCACCGGGCAGGCGCGACTGATCGCGTTGCTGCAATATGGCAGCGGACTGCGGCTGATGGAGGCGCTCCGACTGCGCGTGAAGGATCTCGATCTCGAACAGCGAATGCTTTTGGTTCGTCACGGGAAGGGCGGCAAGGATCGCATGGTGCCGTTGCCGGCGGTTGCGCTGGCACCGTTACGCGAGTTATTGAGCGAGCGACATCAGCAGCACCGAGTGGACCTTGAGCAGGGTCACGGCGACGTGCATCTGCCCGAGGCGCTGGTTCGACGCACGCCGGGGACGGCTTCACGTTGGGCGTGGCAGTATGTATTCGCCAGCACGCGACTCAGTCGCGATCCCGCCGATCAACGACTCAAACGTCATCACCTGGATGATCACCATATTCAGTCAGTGTATCGCATCGCGTTTCGTCAGGCTGGGATCGATGTGCCTGCCTGTACGCATACACTGCGCCATTGTTTTGCGACACATCTGCTGGAGCGCGGTCAAGATCTGCGCTCGATTCAGGAACTGCTCGGACACAGCGATATTAGTACGACGATGATTTACACCCATGTCTCGACGCGCGGTCCCGGCGGCGTGGCGAGTCCGGCGGATGATTTGCAGTGGTGAGGCTGGAAGCTGGAGGCTAGAGGCACAATCCCAGACGATGTCCTGGGCTGGGATAACTCTAAGCGCCGCAGCACGTAGCTCCTCGCCTACGGCTGCCGTTCGATTACCACGCCGTTGCGAACATCGTGGGCGAAGCATTCGCGCAATACGTGGCCGCGACTGATTTCGTCGCGCAGAGCTTGCGTAATTGTCAGCGGAATTCCGGGTTTGAGCAAACCGAGATCGACTGGGCGGTTGGCTTCGACGTTGATGCTGTCGGCAAGATGGGCGATGGGCGATGAACGCGTGACGTAGCTGCCGTCAGCGGTGACACAGGCGTAACCGATGCTCGCCTCCAGACGGTAGCGACCAGGAGGGAGATCCGTGAAACGAGCGGCGCGGCCTTGGGCAGATGTTTCGCCGCTGGCGAACACGATGGCGCGTCTGCTGCGTGCGGCGATCACGTCGCTGCGCTCGGGTCGGACGCGAAGAGTCGATACGGCCTTGTCACCGATCAGCCGCAACTCAAGCCAGGTACCGTCGTGATTGGGATCAGCGCAGAACGTGGCCAGATCAACGCGTCCGCTCACCGTACCGGTACCCTCGGGAACGGCGATTTTACTCACTTTGGTAGGATTTGCGTACGCCTTTGGCGCACCGAGTTTGGTAATGAGTGGGCTGGTGAGCGCGCTGCCGGCGCGGTGGTACGGCCAATCTGGTCGTTGGACGCGAGGTTGGATTTTCACGTCATACAAACGCCCTGGGAATGCCTGCAGAACGAACTGACCGTTCACGTCGATCCATCCGGTTTCACAGGCGAGCGATTCATTCAACACATCGCCGGACGGACCTGAAATTATTTTCCGTCCAGCATAGGCTTGGCCGACCAACAAACGCATCTGTACCGGAGCGGCGAGGTCGAGCGCAACTGAAGCGCGACGATCCGCAGTGACCTCGACCGTGGTGACGCCTGGCGGAACCAGACCGTAGGCCTCAGCGCGTAGTTGATAGGTGCCCGGAGGCACGTCGCGGAATACGAAACGACCCTGAGGATCGACGTCGGTCGAACGCTGGGCCGTGCGACGTTGCACATCGTGTTCAATGAGCTGGACGAGTACCCGGCCGGGATCGCTACCAGCCGGTAGGGTGACCGAGCCGTCGATGATGCAGGCGGGCGCGAGCATCACCTGCGCCTGGCCCGCTGCGGCAGGGCTGAGCTCACAGGTCACGAACGGTGGCGTGACGTAACCGGCTTTGCTGACCACGATCTCGATTTTGCCGCTGGAAATCGCGTCGAACGTGCAACGTCCCTGCTGATCTGTGCGCAGTTGCACGATTGATTTTGCCGGTGCAGCGGCGTAAGCGAATTGCCCGACCGGGAAGACATGCACGCTGGCATCAGCAAGCGCGACGCCGGCGGCATCGCGAACGACGATCGTCAACGCTGCCATCGTTGTCGTGGCCGACGCTGTTGCCGAACGCGCCACCTCTGGCCAAGAGACTTCAGCCGTCGTCACCGTAGCTTCGGCGGTGACCTCGACAGCGGGGGTGATGACGATCTGGCCATCGGGATGGACACCGAGTACTGCATAACTGCCCGGCTGCAGCGGCCCAAGGTGCTCCGTGCCCCACGCCCATCCGTCGGAACTGATGTCTACGATCGCTTCCAACTCATACGGATTCTTTTCGATGAGCGGCACAAGGTCTTTGGTCCACGGATCAGACAAGCTGAGCGCCTTCCAACGAATGCCGCTGGCGGTGCTGCCTGGGCCAGTCTGCTTGACGTCAATCCAACCGCCTGGTCCAACAGAAACGCGTTCAACGATCCGTGGTTGTCCCGGTTCCAGCGTGGTGGTGAAGCGCGTAATCGGCCATGCGTCGTTCACTTTCACCCCGAACTGGAATGCGCTTGGGCGAATGTCGTTGACCGCAACCCAACCGTCCTGATCGCTGATGACCTCGGTCCAATACGACTGGTTGCTCCAATACGGCATCGCGAACAGACCCCACAGTGGATCTTTTTTCATCTTCGCATCGACGGTAAATGGGAGACGCGAAAATCCGACCGCTGCCTTTTGTCCAACCAACGGCTTGCCCAGTTGATCGACCAGTTGAATGCGGATGCTGCCGCGACCCGGCCACTTGTCGCGCAGAACAAGGCGTTCGTTGACGTGAATATCCGCACCGGAGCCGAATTCTTTGAGTGGACCAAGCACCGAGGTGAACAGTTTATGCTCAGCAACGACACGGTACACGCCGTGCGGCGAGGTCTTCATCATGAAGTCGCCCTTCGCGTCCGTATCGACGATCGCATCGGGAACGCAGATCGGCAGACGTTTTATCCGCAGTGGGATCTCGAAGAACATTGCGCCATCCATCTTGGTGAAATCGACAAGGTCGTTATGAAACAACAGCAGCGTCGATTCCGACATTTTATTGCCGGCTGGCTCGAAGACCTGTCCAGTCACCACCGTCTGTGGTGGGATCGGTATGGAGAATCGGTTTCGACCAGCACCAATCGTGGCCCTGATCGTGCGCTCACCAATCAGCGAGCGTTCCTTTCGCTCCCAACTGGTGGTGATCGTGTATGCGCCGGGCTCGAGATCTTTGGCGAGCACCTGTCCAGCACTGTCGCTGACCGCCGTGATTTTGGTCGTCTCGGACTGACGCTGGATACGCACCAAGGTGTGACGCATGAAACTCAGACGCACCGGCAGGTCGCGCATGGGGGTTCCATCCAATCCGACGAGATCAACAATGACCTGCGCGTTCGCGAGCGTCTGCGGTGATGGGTTATTCACAGAGGATGGCTCCTGGGCTGTTGTTGTTATTGGATTGCTGCCACTGCCAGATTCCCCTCCGGGGATCAAGGCCGTCGTAGCGAGAATGAAGCAGAAAATCAAGCTGTTGGAGCAGAGGCTACGCATTCATCGCCATGTGGTTTCAGCATCCGGAGTAGTTGACACATCGGGCGCAGTTGGGAGATGATTGCGGTATTTCTTCCACATCTCCTTGACCAAGGGATGTCCGAGAACAAATCCATAACGCCCGAATTCTCCCGGTGGATTTTTGGTCACATCAACCAATTTCGCATCACGTAGCGCCTGAATGTACAGCCTATCGTCTGCGGTCATCCAGCGATCAACGCAGGCGAAAAACGCATCATGATTCCAGGCTTTTTCTAGGCGCAACAGGCGTGCAGTCAGTGCTTGGCCGACCCAAGTGGCGCAACGCCCCATCGGCAAGCGATCCATCGATATGTGCGGTGCCGAAGCATCGGCTGCTGAACTCTGATCTCCTGCGGGATCAACACCATCCATGCGTGGCGGTGGCCAGGCCGAGGGCGGATAGACGTCAAGTATCCCTCGCCAATGCGCCCAATGATCGGCTTCGCCCTCCAAGGTCGGATGGATCAAATTAGGACTGTGGCCAAGAAAAATGGCTCTGGAGCCGGTCCAGCTGGTGGCAAAGGATTCACCGCGATAGGCGATGGGACCAAAAGTGGTGGCATCGTCTTCTTCAAAGTGGCACGTGGGCACACTCTCACTCAGCATTTGCATGTCACTTCGACCCAAGAGCGCTCCCGCGAGCAAGATCGTCCACTTGCGACCGCTATGATGTCCGCCGTGGGCGGACCAACTGAATCCTCCTTGAGCTATGCCAAAGAGGTCGATACCCGCCTGTACCCAACCAACGATGAGGTGCTCCTTGTCCAGTGCCGGGTAATCGCACTGCAGCAAAAGCCCAGCTTCACCAACCCGTTGAACGAGCATATCACCCGAACTCGGCATGTTGTCATACGGATTGGAAAAATTGAAGGACACCAAATCGATCCACGGCTTCTGGAACATGCGTGCGTGGGTATTCAGATTCGCCGGAGCTTGAATCGTCGGACGCGGCAGATTCAGCAACAGTTCGCGGCGCAGATCGCGAGCGAGAACGAGGACGGGCGCATTGGTGGCTGACTTTCCGCAATACGCCGGACGGAACGCGTCTGGTGGCATCGGATCGGCGACACAGGTCAACACCGCCGCGACGCGAATCGGATGGCCAACCGTCTTGCCCAATTCGGCCGCCGAACGACTGATCGTAGACACCAGCGAATCGCCGGGGCGCATGGAAATGGGCAGATTGGTGAACAGCTTGGGATCGTATCGCCGTGACACCATGCGACTGTCGAAGCCGCAGGTGTTGGTATTCGACGGTGGATTCAGGGTCGATCCGTTACGCGCCTTGCGATCCTTGGCCCATAACTCCTCATCGGTCGAACGCGAATCGCTGGGCCCACCGACATCATTGCCATATATGGGCGCGGGATCTATTTTCCGAATCGTGGCTGGGCCGACCACATACCAATCACCGTTGATGAATCGGCCAATACGTACCGGTGTTTCGAAACTCCAGGTAATGCCGTACTGACGCAGCGAATCGACCAGCGGCAATTCCTCCAACTTCGGCGTCGCTGGCGCATTGTCCTTGGTGTACACCACCTGCGGCAGCAGTGGCGCGTCGCCATCATCAAGCGCAGCGTAAATTGGTGCGGCGAGCTGAACCGGTTCGGGTTGCGGGCGCAATTCGATGATGGCGGTGGTAGCAACGCCCAGCGACAGCAATACGCCGGCTGCAATCGCTGATGGGATGACGACCGCCATGGTCATCGCTGAGGTCGCACCGGTAGCGAGCGCGGTGACGCCGATCGACGAGGATCCAGTAACCACCGTTGCAATCATCATCGGAGGTGCGGCAACCGTCGCCGCCTGCGCCTCGGCGGCAAACATCGCAACCAGAGCCGTGCTGCCGACCGACACACCGCGCCGCGTGAGCAGATTGCGTAGACCCGCGATGCCACGCGCCACCAGCTTGTAGGCATTGTCGCGACTGGTTCCTAGACTGGTCGCGATCTCCTCGGGCGATTTGCCAGCGAGGTAATGCATACTGACCGCAGCGCGCTGTTTCTCTGGCAGACACTGGAGGCAGTCGTCGAGGTGATCCAACGCTTCGGAATGGATTTCCGTACCGACCTGGGCTGCTGCAGCCGCCTTGGCCTCGGCCTGACGACGGCGATCTCCGGCGCGACGCGACACGCCGCAGACGTACCACGCGACGCGCAACAGCCATGCGGTCAGACTCGGCGCACGCGCAGCGGCGGCCGGGCGACGCGAGAGCACCAAGAACACCGCCTGCACGCAGTCATCGACATCCTTATGCGACACCTGACGCGAGCAGGCCGAGCGCACGAGGCCATGGTGACGGGCGACCAGCACGGCGTAGGCCTCCTGATCATCGGCACCCCAGGCTTTCAATAGCTCGCTGTCGTTCAGGTCGTGCATGCTGAAGTCCTATTTCCGCCCAGGGACGGGATTGGACAAGGGTTTATTGGGGGCTGGAGGCTGGAAGCACGATCCCAGTGCGAGCTCGTAGCTCGCATCACTCCCAAATAATGTGCCCTGCGAACGCGGCTTCCTTCGGCACGACCGGAACATCGCGTTTGCCGTCGCCGTCGAAGTCACCGGCCTTATAGGCCTGCAGATCGATCAGCGAGCCGATGTCGCGGCCATCCTTGCCCTTGCCCTTGCCAACGCTGTCTTTGGCGAGGCGCATGTCCAAGGTGAAATCCTTCTTGTCCTTCCAGTTGGCGATGACGTCCATCTCGTTCGGCTTATCTGTGCCAGGATCAATGGCGATATATTCGTCACCCACCTCCGTCACCTTCCGGACCACGCCGTCCCAGTTGAGTTCGACATGATCGCCAACCGCGAATTCCTTGGGCGAGATCTCGATATGAAATTTCGTCTTGGTGTTTTTCCCGACATTCTTCGTCTTGAGTGCGGTATAGCGGGCAGGCGCATTGATAAAGCCAGGTTCGCCAGCAAAGGAGTGCGCGCCGTTGTTGGACAATTTGCGGTATTCCTCGAAGGTCACGTATTTGCCATCCCACATGATCGGCTTGGGACCGTAGTGCGAGAAGATGCAGTAGTCTTCGGTCCACGGGAAGGTTCCACCATACATGGAGCCGCCGCCGCCTTTGCCGTAGTGAAAGATGTTATTGCTTAACGTATCGCTTTGCGATTGGCCCATCAAACCGTAGCCGGGGAATGCAAACGTGTTGCCGTCCATGGTGAATTCGGAGCAGGGAAAGAACTTCTGCCCAGCGGTCGAGTCGCGCATGCTCAGCGACAGGCCGGAATGATGGGTGCCGACCCAGATGTTGTTGAACAGCTTGACTCGCTTGGTGCCCTCGCACTGCCAGCCCTGGCCGACATCGAGGAATGCGTTGCTGTCGAGGGTCAGATCAGTGACGCCGGAAAACGTCTGGAATCCATCGGGATGGAAGAATCCCCACTGTTTATGCACAAAGTTCTGTTTGAACAGGATGTTCGACGAGTGCCAAGCAACTTTCACCCCGTCGGTCAGGTTGCCGTAGATATCGTTGCCGATCATCTGAATATTTTTGCAGCCTTCGAGTTCGATACCGTCCTGGAAGTTCGCAGTGCAAACGTTGTTCTTGATCAACGCGTTGCTGACCCCGGACAAGACCATGCCGCCGGACGCGCGCCCCAGTGCGATGTTGTGAAAGGAGACGCAGTTGAAAATCTCGATATCGCTGCCGCCACTCGACTCGTTGCCGATACCGAACTTGTCGAAATGGCATACTTCGAAGCCGTCGATGGTGATGAACTTCGCGGTTTTTTCCCAGCTGATGCCCGCCGGGCTGAGCCTAGTCACCTCGATCTGATGCTTATTGGGATCCTCGCCGGCGTGCGGCCACAGGTACAAGCGGAACGGTTTTTTGCTGGTATCAATCGCCCACATGCCGGGCTCCGCGATGATCGAGACAAGGTTGGTCACCCAGTAGGAGTCGGCCTTGATGTCGGTTTCTTCCTTGCCTTCGACCGCGCTGGTCAGCTCGTGCTTGTCGGGCGCATAACTGGCGATGAGCGCGCGATCGTAGTTGGTGCTCTTGGCGTGACGCACGGTCAGGATCCCGCCGTCCCAGAATCCAGCCGGTTGATTGAGCGTTTTATCATCAACGACATGGCTCTTGTCGCCGCCAGTCAGGGCGAGCCGCTCGCGCGAGCCAGCCGGGAAACGTGAGACGCGCAACGGTCGGCCATCCTCGAACACCACGTTCGGAATCATAAACTTACGGTATTTATCGTCGAGTTTCTCGATTTCCGGCAGCTCGAGTTCAGCCACATGGATGTTGCTGAACTGCGGATTGCCACGACCTTCGGCCGCGCTGATCGGCTTCCAACCGCGCACCTCCAGCGCACCATTGAGGAGCACGCGCTCGCCCGGCGCGCGTCGCAGCGTGATCCGCTGATCGGCGGTGCCAGCCGTCCTGAATACCACCTTCTCGCGATAGATCCCGGCCTTCACCGTGACGGTGTCGCCTGGCCCCGCCAGATCGACCCCCTTCTGGATCGACTTCAATGGAGCATCGGCGCTGCCCGCGTTGGTATCGGACGCCTTGGCATTGCCACCATCGACAATGAACTCAGCGGTGTGGTTGAGTGAGATGACAGCAAGGGCCATGATCGTCGAACGCAGCATGATGAGATTCCTGATGGGATGATGTCTTATTGCCAGGTGACGGCCAGCGAACTCGGCGGTCCGAGGATGCCAGCGGTGTTTCGGGTCCGCACTTCGATGCGGTTGGCGCCGGGGTTCAGCTTCCAGATATATGTCCGCGCCGTGTCGATCCAGGGCGAGCCATCAATAGACACGCAGTAGGTGGCGAAGTTCGGCGTCACCGTCCCCATCTGGATCCGCAGCGTGCCGGACTCAGCATAGGAAACGTCGTATTTGACTTGATTGAGCGTCCAATACAGATCCGCACGCCGACTGATGTAATGGCGATAGTGCAACGGCATCGGGGTCTGCTCATCGACCCAGACATAGTGATCGGCGTAATCAAAGGTCATGCCCTGAACTTTTGGCACCGGGAACTGATGCGTGTAAAAATTATTCCGCGGCACGTAATGGACGTAGAGCCACTTCATCCAGTGCGGCCAGCCCTTTGCCGTCTCGCTAGCTGATTGGCCTGGGAACGGCGTCGTGTCGGTGCCGTGCACGATCTGGATGTCGGGCGCAAAGCGCGGTGACTTAGGTCGCGCATCGTACAAGGCGATCTTGTCACCGTAACACAACTTCGTCATGCGATCGTGGACCTCGATCATCGACAACGGTGAACCGGTTTGCGGATCGACGTTGATCTCGTCATTGTTTGCATCGACTAGGATCCACTTCCGCAGTTCATTCGACCAGATCTCGTTGATTTCGTGGCCTGCCTTGATCGTGCCAGGGTGAAAACCAAATGTGTAACGCGCGGTGTAGCCTAGCGACGCCGCGCATTGCATGAACACGATCGCATACTGCGAGCAAAAGCCAATCTTCCGAGTCAGGATTTCATCGGCATCCCAGCTCGGATAGTCCTGCACCGGTGGCTTGAAGCGCCACTGTTTTGCCACCCAATTCCGCAACAGGGTGAATTTCTCGAGCTCGGTCGTTCCACTAGCGATGACCTTATCAAGACTGTATTTCGCGCGCAGAGCAATGCATTTGGGATGGAAGGGATCCTCGTATTCAAACGGCAGAGAGGTGTAGCGGAGGTCATCATTGCTCAGTTGATCCACCGTGACTCGTGCTGCCCACGTCGGCACCTGTTCCACCACCTGTTTCAACGTCGTCGTCACCTGGCGCAGCACCGGGGTCACTCGTCCGTCAGCAGTGGCGAAGGTTGCCTGCCATTGCAGATAGCGATGCGCGGCGGGGATCGCACTGTCAACCGCACTCCAGGCCGACCACGTGGACTGATCGTACACCACCGTGGTGCCATAACGGACCTGGAATTCGAGCTTCGTCTGCGGCGACACGTCGGCATCTGCGCTGATCGTCAGCGATCCGATCGCCAGCGTTCCCTTAATCACCTGCGCGGAATCGCCCATGTCGATAACCGGCGAAACCAGTAATCCCTGTGGTACATGTTGCCGTAACTGCAGACGAATCATGTATTCGTCATCGATCTGATTCCACGTCTTGCCGGAGTCAGTGCTCAGGTAACTGCGCTTCGGCCAGTCCTTCCGTTCCGGTGCATTTTGGAGGATGAACTTCCGGTACGCGGTCTTGACCCCGACCTTGCCAACTGGCTTGTACACGACGATCTCATTGTCGCCGGACTTGAGCAACCCCGGCGGAACCAGTGGATAATCGGCGTCGTCGGTCCAGAAATCGATCGGCACCACCTCTGACAATAGCGTACCGTTCACCTCGACGCGCACTCCCAGCGGCACGTATAACCGTGCCTCCAATGCCTCCGGACGCTCAACGTGGAGAACCTTTTTAATCCGCTGCACATCGCTGAGTTCTTGCAACGGCGAACGATCGTCCGGGTTGGTCATCTTCGCGTCGGTCGCGATACCAGGGCCATCGTCCTCGATCAGCACACGGTCATACAAGATCACGCCTTTGCGAACGGGATCGTAGCGCAGTCCGCGCAGCTCGGTGCCGGATTCGTAAGCATCATGCGCCAACAACACGACTGGCGGCGGATCAGCCGCGTGAGCAGATAGCACAAGACTGACGAGCAACACCACCCGCAGGGAAAACATACCCACGTGCACTAGTACCCGATTACAGCTTCGCTGCGACGCTGCAGCCTGGGGACGACGGTACTGGGCCACGTAGAGTCCTGTCATTGCAGGTGTATTTCCGCATGGCCGAGCAATTGGACACGCAGTTGCGACTGAGTGCGGGGCATAGCACTCCATCAACCAACCGCCGGTATTGTCAGTCCCTCTCAGTTGCCTGCATCAGCGCGGATATCCACGCATTACCCGCGAGCAACACCGTGCTGCGCGATACTCAGTGATCGTTAGCCGGTGCTGGCGCCGCAGGTGGCTGAAGGTCGCCAGCGTCATTTTTAGGCGTCGCGACGGCAGCACGATCCTCTTCTACCATTTGTGTTGCTTCGGCCTTGGCCCCAGCCAGTTCTCCCTGCTCGTTCGGCAAACGCTCACGGATCAACCGCTGCTCGGCCGACTCTGCAGCCAACTCGCGCGTCGCACGCGCACGAGCGGCGCGCGCCGCCTGTATTTGTTGTTGTAAGGATGAGACCAGTTGCTCGGTCGCTAGCGTCGGCCTGCCCGCTTGTCGACCAATCGGATTACGTTCTTGGATTTCAATATTCCAACGATCTTGGGCGGTGTTGTATTGTAACTGCAAACCAACCAGGAGGTCATCCTGCCGCTTGCGGAATTCCTCAAGTTGTGGGACATGCGCAGTAAGTTTTTGCTCGCGTTCCTGGTCACGGGCAATCGCGGCCGTGAGGGCAATCACCCGTTGATCCACCTCATTGCGCCGTTGTGTGCGCGCACGTACGCGCTCGCGTTCAGCTTCGAGTGTACGCCGCTGAGCTGCTTGCGCCTGCGCCTGCTCGCGCGCCCGTGCATTCTCTGCGCTGCGCACGGGATCTGGTGCACGAGGCACCGGAGTCGTGGACAGATCGCCATATTCACCACGATACGGACGACGCGCGGTTATTTCGGCGGCCACCACCGTGATCACCATGTCGGGCACCAAGGTCGTGACACCACCGCGCACCGCTGCACGAACCATCAGCGAACCAACGTCAGCGCGATAGCTGCCAACGAAGAATCGCCCATCGCGCAACTCGAAACACTCGAGGTTACCCGGCTGAGTAAGCGGCGGCGAGATGACTGGAGTCGCCGGAACCGCCGTTGGCGCTAGCTGTTCGTGCACAGATTTCGCGCTTGGTTCAGGCTGTGGAATGAGTTGTACTGGCGTCGCGTGCACCGGCTCGGTCGGCTGCACGTGTGGCGCGTTGTCGATTGGCGGCCCTCGTCGATACAACCCAACCGTGATTGCGATCGCCACGCCAAGGCAGATGGCAATTACAGGCCATGACACTGATCCACGGCTTGTCCGTCGCGCACCGCGCATACTGCCTCCGTCTATCGTTGATCGACTTGCCAAAAACTATACGGCGAGGACGCACCCGTGTTGTTCCAACTGTACGCAACCAGCGTCGCAATGCGTCATGGACCAAGCTGATAAGTCGCCCGTATGCGTGCATGTAACCAAACAACCCGACTGACTACTCACTTCTGCTGGTGCGATGCCTTCCAATGTGATGGGGTAACTCCAGCTAAACGGCGGAAAACACGGCTGAAATGAAATGGACTGGCGAAGCCACTCCGAGTGGCAACCTCGGCCACGGTCAGACCGCTGGTTGCGAGCAGGGTCTTGGCGCGTTCGACCCGGAGTTCGAGTAAATGGTGCATCGGTCCATGGCCATAGGCCCGGCGAAAAATCTGCCGCAAGTAGCCAGGACTGATGAACATCGCTTCGGCTAGTTCACCAGCGTCGAGCGGACGGTCGAGATGCGCGCGCAGCAAGGCGTCAGCCTGGGATAGGCGATCATCGGGATCGCGTGGAGTCAGCGTGGGCGCATCATCGCTCGCTACAAAATACGATGCCAACAGTCCGGCTAACAGATCAAGACGACTCTGTTCGCGTGTGCCTGACAGTTCACGCACCAGCATGTCGATGACGCCGTCTGCACGCGCTGGAACCGGACGCACTCCAGGCACGAGGCGCTCGGCGAAGCCTGCTATAATGCCTACACACAGATGCCGACCAGCGCGGTGTTGCTCGATCCAGTGATCGACTCCCGGTTGGTAGAGGATCGCGGTGCCAGCGCGGTAAGGAAATTTCCCTTCCTGATGCAGCACGCCATCACCAGATAACATCACCACGATCTCGGTACATGGATGCCGGTGACGAAGGCAACGACTGCCAGCCAGCACGTCGATGGCAAACGCAAAACGGCATGCGACCTGAACCATGGGCGACAGGATGCGTTCGCGATGGAACGGGAAAGTGGAAAGCGCACGCTCACGACACTGAAGTCGTGTGTTTCCCACTAGAGACGCTACATTAATGCCGCTATACTCAGCTTTTTGCTGCTCTTTCTGTTGCGACGCGCCCTTTCGTACTTCAAGGCAACCACGGGGACACGGGTGAGCCACTGGGGACACGGGGAAAGAAACCGACGCTTCTGTCTTTTCCCCGTGTCCCTTGCCTTGGCTCCCTGTGTCCCCGTGGTTGCCTTAACGTGTGAAGACGTGGGGATCTCTCGAAAACCGCACTGCTAATCGGCATTGAACGCATCACCCGCAACCATCCTCCTAGTTGAAAGGCTGGCCATGCTGCCGTCTTGCATGTCCAGGCCACAGTTCCGTTCCAGACAAGGCGACTGTCGTTCCAGACATCACCCGGACCATCCGCCCAGTTACGATCTCGTCATGAGCTCAACACCGCGCCAACGCATCCTGGATGCACTCTCTCACCGCCAACCAACTGAGACGCCGTTCTCGTGGGGCTTAGGTCTGACCGCAGCCATGCAGGACGACATGCGCCAGCACTGTGCTGGACTCGGACTCGACTGGGACCTCCTGCGCGAGGCCGTCGATGATCGCCGACTCTTGTTTTCTCATTGGACCCAGCCACTGCCAGCGGAGCGCGATGGCGTGATTATCAACGAATGGGGCATCCACATGCGGCAGGTCAGCTATGGCAAAGGCAGTTACCGGGAGTTTGTCGACTTCCCCCTCGCCGCTGCGACCACTGCTGCTGATCTCGACCTCCATGCATGGCCAGATCCCTCGCATTGGGACGCCAACGCCCTGCGTGAGACGATCATCAGCGGGGACCCGCAACGCCAACGCGCAGTCGTGTTGGCTGCGGGCAATCCATTTGAAATCTACAGCTGGCTCACCGGCCTTGAGCAGGCCATGGTCAATTTGGCTGAGAATCCCGAGCTCGTCACCGATGCCCTGACCCGCATCACGTCCATCTGTGACGCGCGTGTGCGCGCGAATTTCAAAGCGGCTGGCGATCTCATCGACATGGTTTTTTACGCTGACGATCTCGGCGGTCAGGAAAAACTGCTGATATCGCGGCCAACCTATCGCCGCATGATCCAACCCCATCACCGCCGTCTGTGCGCAACCGTGCGCGAGGTGGCCCCGCACGCCAAGATCCTATTCCACAGCGATGGCGCGGTGTTCGATATTCTTCCTGATCTGGTCGACTCCGGTATCGACTGCCTAGAGGCGGTGCAGACCGACGCTGGCGGCATGGTGCCCGAACGTCTCAAAGAACGCTGGGCTGGTAAGCTGGCCTTCCACGGCGCGATCAGCGTGCAACAGATTCTCCCACGCGGCACGCCCGAGACCGTAGCCGAGGAATGCCGTCACCTCGAGCGCGTCCTCGGCGCTGGCGGCGGCTGGATCGCCGCCCCCACGCACGCCGTGCAAGTCGGCACCCCTCCCGCCAACGTCCTCGCCATGGTCGAAACCATTTTGGGAGCCGAACGCTGGGCCGCCGCCATCGAGACTTCACGTCTGCTCACCGCCGTCGCATGCTGATCGCAGAAGACGCTGGCGGCCGCGAGCAGATGTGCACTGCTGATCTGCTGTTTAGGGCGTAGACTGTCGTCTGCGAAGCAGACGAGGAGGCCACCTGCGTGGCCTCCGGCAGTCGAGCCGGCGCGAGCTCCGACGAGCGCCGCCGGGTTGACCACGGAAAACGCTGGCGGCCCCGAGCAGATTTGAACTGCTGACCTGCTGTTTAGGGTGAATTCAGTG